>DATEGO010000166.1:0-41930 GCA_035280065.1 Candidatus Acidiferrum sp. | reverse complement strand
CGACGTATCAACTGAAGCCGACGCCGAAGACGGTGGCTTGGGGCTATTACGACGCGAAGGCCGAGCCGGTGTTGCGCATCAAGTCGGGCGATACGGTGGAGATTCAGACGCTGATTACGAACAGCCCGAAGCGGCTGGAAGAGGCAGGCGTTCCGGCGAATCAGGTCGAGCAAGCGCTGCGCGACATCACCGACCAGGTGAAAGACAAAGGGCCGGGCGGGCACATCCTTACGGGGCCGGTCTACATTGAGGGCGCGGAACCCGGCGACGTGCTGCAAGTGAACATTCTCGCCGCGAAGCTGGCGATTCCTTATGCGTACAACGCGTTCGGCCCGGGCCGCGGCTATCTGCCGGATGATTACCCCTATTCGAAAATCAAAATCATTCCGCTGGACGAAAGGCGCATGGTGGCGAAGTTTGCGCCGGGGATCGAGATTCCGCTGCATCCGTTTTTCGGCAGCATGGGCGTGGCGCCGCCGGAAAGCGTGGGCAAGTGGAACAGCGCGCCGCCGTGGATTATGGCGGGGAATCTGGACAACAAGGACCTCGTCGCCGGAACGACGCTGTACATTCCTGTGCACGCCCCGGGCGCGCTGTTTGAAGTGGGCGACGGCCACGCGGGGCAGGGCGACGGCGAAGTAGACATCACGGCGCTCGAAACTTCGCTCATCGGCACGTTTCAGTTTATCGTGCGCAAAGACATGCACCTGAAGTGGCCGCGAGCGGAAACTCCGACGCACTACATCACGATGGGCCTGAACGACGATTTGAACGCTTGCACCACGCTCGCAGTGCGCGAGATGATCGATTTTCTTGTCACGGAAAAGCATCTCTCGCGCGATGACGCCTACATGCTTTCGAGCGTCGCCGCCGATTTGCACATCACCGAATTGGTCGACGGCAACAAAGGCGTGCACATGATAATTCCGAAAGCTATTTTCGTTTCCGGTACATCGAAGTGATGATGCTTGATGGTAAGGGATTTCCATGTGCGGCTTGCACGACACTCGGATCGCGAGCCGCTGGCTCAACTGCTTCATTCCCTTTGGCCAGAATCCACCGCCGAAGACCACGCTAGGGAGTTGGGACTCATCCTTGCAGGTAAGGCACCAGGAACGCTGCCGCTGGTTATTTTCGTCGCTGAAACCAGGGATGGAACACTCGTTGCCTTTCTGGAATGCGGTCTCCGTTCCCATGCTGAAAGCTGCAATCCGTCCCGCCCCGTGGGATACGCAGAAGGCTGGTACGTTGCCAGGGAGCATCGCCGAAAAGGGATCGGCAAGAGCCTTTTGAGGGCGGCTGAAGAGTGGGCGCGAAGCCAGAGGTGTACGGAAATAGCCTCGGATGCAGTGATCGATAATGTGCTTTCTCAAAAAGTCCACCAACGTCTGGGATTTCAGGAAGTCGAGCGGTCCGTGCTTTTCCGCAAGGAATTGGGAAAGGCCGACAAATGAATCGCAGGAAAATTTGCGCGCCTGCGCCGGACGCTATACGATACTTCAACCCGCCCAGCACAATCCAACGAGTCACAACCGGGGGAGAATCGTGAGCTTTTGCACAAGACTCGCACGGCTGTTGCTGTTTTGTTTGCTTCCCGCGTCGCTGGCGGCGCAGACCAAGGGCATTCCGGAATGGTGCAAGCCTCTGCCGCGTCCGGAATACAAAACGCTGCTCCGCATGCCGGTCAACGATCCGTGGTTTGAAGTGTACCGGGTGGCGCCGCAAACGTTCGCAATTTACGAGCCGCATCAAGCCGAAGAAACTATTTCGTATCTCATTGTGGGAACCAAGCAGGCGGTGATTTTTGACACCGGCATGGGCATCAGCAGCATCAGCAAGGTCACGCGGCAATTGACGGCCAAGCCCGTTGTCGTGCTGAATTCGCACACGCATAACGACCACGTCGGTGGGAACTCGGAATTTACGTTTATCTATGGAATGGACACGGACTTTACGCGCAAGAATGCCAAAGGCTCGCGTGCGGACGCGCAGGCGGAGATTGCCCCGGACCAAATCTGCGGGAATTTGCCGCCGGGATTCAATCCAAAGACGTACGCGACGAAGCCGTGGAGGATTTCGCGGTTCGTTCACGATGGCTTCACCATCAATTTGGGTGGCCGCAAACTTGAGATTATTGCCACGCCGGGGCATACGCCGGACGCGATTGCGCTGATCGATAGCGGCAACGGCCTGCTCTTTACTGGCGACACGTATTATCCCGCGCCGATTTGGCTGTACCGGCCAGAGACCGACATGGACGCGTACGTCGCATCGGCGAAGAAACTTGCCGCGCTTGCTCCGCAAGTGAAACTGGTGCTCGGCGCTCATAACGTTCCTGTGGCGCAGCCCAACGTGCTGCCAAAGCTGGTAGATGCGATTCAGGCGGTGCGCTCCGGAAAAGGCGAAGTGAAAGCGGCGGGAGCTGGCAAGGCCATGCACACGTTTCAAGACTTCAAGTTTCTTCTCGCCGCACCCTCGAAAGGGCTAGATTAGTAGTGAGAACTATCTCAAATGCGGTGCGCTCGCTCAAAGCCGGTTTTGCTTGTGCCGTTGTTCTTCCTTGTTCTGGCTCCCTGCGTTTCCGCGCAGGCATCCCGGCACGGAAAGCATGAGGGGCACGACCAAACGGTTTGGAATTATGACGGCGGAGTCCTTTTCGAGACGGATGGATCGCTTCCCAACGGCGTTTGCTTCCGCATATACGGCATCATGAACAGCGGCGAGTTTTTCGACGGCCTCAAGCGCATTGATACGGACAAGGGCACGCAATTCCGCCGCGGCACAGAAACGGTGACGAAATTTCCTGACTCCGTCACGGTTGCGTTCACCATTCGCGACCAGCTCTGCCCCCCAGGAATACAACAAGTGGGAACGCGCAAATACATGACACAGAAAATGATCGACGAGCTGCGGCTTTCCTTGTATTGGAAGCACGGCGTGGATTTGAAACCGGTGAAGGACGCCAAGGAAATTGCGTCGCACGTGGACCGTATCCAGCCGTATGCTACGTCGCTTGCGGCGGACTTGCCGGCGCGCTACGAATGGTCGTTTGAACTCGTGGTTCCCAGCGCCGGCGTATCTTTGTTGGACAGCCTGGCCTTCGTTTTCCGCACGCCGGAAGGGCGCATCGCGGCGCGCGTCGCCGCCCGGCTCTGAGTTTTAATGACAGCCGGGAGGATGCCGCGGCAGGTTATACATAAACACGTAGCGCTCACCAAAAAACGGTTTGTTGAAATCGGCAGGGACTGGTGGAAAAGGGGAAGCCTCGCGCACCGCGGTGAGCGCTTTCTCCATTAGCGAGTCGTTTGCAAATACGATTCGAAAGAGAAGACTGTCTTCGATCAGAGTGCCACCCGGCTCGATTTTGAATTGTAGGAGCACTAAACCTTTGTCGTCTCCGCCGCGGACACCACTCGGCATGTGCTTCATCCACTTTTTGCCAATCGCGTCCTTCACCTTTTCTACATAAGCTTTCATGCTTGGCGTGGCTCCCGGCATTTCAACGTCATTCTCGGGAAGCTCGTAACAGAAGGGATGCCTTAGCTCGACCATCGATTCATCCAGCGGCTGATCGCCGATGTTCACTGTGGAATACATCACGGACCTTCTCCAGCCCACGGCGCCGGCGTTGTGGCGTACATCATGATTCTTGCCATCTACATCGGTGGAAGATTCGTGCATATTGCTCAAAGCAATTTCGAGGCGGTCGGCAAACTGACTTTCCACGGTGCCCTCACGAGGGTTCAAATGGAGGTGCAGGACACGCGCATGCGAGTTTTCGAACACGACTCGAAAATGGCCGGGATCTTCGTTAAGCGGTTCGCGGACCGACCACGGCACGCGCAGCTGGGCAATCGCGAAAGAATCTTTCAATTCCACGGCGAGAATCTCGGCGGGAGTTGTGGCGGAGTTGGCCAACATGAAAGGGGCGCCGCTGCGGTTCGAAAGAACGTTGCCGGGACCGCAGGCCCATTTCTCCTCAGGGCCTTGGATGGGGATTCGGGAGAGCGATTCCCCGCGCAGGCAGATCACCAGACTTTCGTTGGAGAGAACCGGAAGGGTCAGGGTTTGGTTTGGCGTGATAACAAAGCGCGTGACCCGGACACGCTGGTTATCCGGGTCTGTGGTTTGATTTGTATCCGGCGCGGAAGGCTTTTCGGGTGAAGTCTGAGCAGGCTCCTGCGCAAAGCCGAGCGATGCAGCAAGGAGCAAAAGTAAAAGAGATACGGTGAATCGAAACAAGCCACGGACGCTTTTCACATTCAGCATGGGAGTCTAGTCGAGAGAATCTCCGAAGCCCGAATTCCAGGGCAACTCAGCCCATCGAGCTGACTTTTTGGGGCTCGATTTTGTAGATGACGCGGACTTCGCCCGGTTGGCGGAACGGGTAAACCGGCTTGCCGAGATATTTTTGCGAGAGTTTGTTGATGTGGTCGTCGGCGCCTTTCTCGGTGATTTCCACGACGCGCCCGCGGACTTCGAGGTAGCGGTAGGGATTCGCAGGGTCTTGTAGCGCGATAGCTATGCGCGGATCACGGCGCATGTTGTTGTCCTTGACGCGGCCTTTGGCGGAATTGACTCGAACATGCTTGCCGTCGAAATCCACCCAGACGGGAGTGACTTGCGGGCTGCCGTCTTTCATCAGCGTGCTGAGACTGCCAAAGGCCTGCTTTTCAAACAGGTCGGCGTATTTTTCTGGAATGACTTCGCTCATTTTCTCCTCCCAAACGGGAAAGCTTAATGCAAACAGATTTCGGGAACGCGTCCATCAGCGTTCAAAGGGGCGCCCGTTAACTTCTGCACTTCTTCCGGCGTCCAGTCGGGAGCAACTTCGCGCAGTAGGAGACCTTTTGGCCTAACGTCGATCACAGCAAGATCGGTGACGACGGTGTCTACGCATGCGAGACCGGTGAGAGGATAGGTGCACTGTTTCACGATTTTTGGAGCGCCGTCCTTGGTGATATGCTCCATGCACACGATTAGCTTTTTTGCGCCCGCGGAAATGTCCATGGCGCCGCCGATGCCACCGGAGCCTTTCGCGCCGGGAATTTTCCAGTTGGCGAGATCGCCCCTCACGGAGACTTGAAAGCCGCCAAGCACGGCAACATCAAGGTGGCCGCCGCGGGTCATCAGGTGCGCATCGGCTTGGTGAAAAAAAGATGCGCCGCGAATCAGCGTCACGGGAACTTTCATCGCGTCCACCAGGTCGTAATCTTCTTCGCCGGGCTGGGCACGGCGTCCCATGCCGAGGATTCCGTTTTCGCTGTGGAAGTAAACCGTGATTTCTTTCGGGAGATAATCAGCGATGAGATTCGGGATGCCCCAGCCGAGATTCACGAATGCGCCGTCAGGTAATTCGAGCGCTGCACGGCGCGCGATTTGCTCGCGAGTCAGGCGCGGCTTATCCAACAGGGTTTTCTCTTGAATGCTCTCAGCCGACATAATGGAGGCCTTTCGCCTGCACGATGCGGTGCACAAAAATCGCAGGAGTCATCACGTTCTCCGGCTCGATGGAACCGACGGGCACCAGTTCCTCCACTTCGGCGATGGTCGTTCTCGCAGCCATGGCCATGATGGGATTGAAATTGCGCGCGGCGAGACGATAGGTCAAATTGCCGAGTTCATCGGCCTTTTGGGCTTTGATGAAAGCGTAGTCCGCGTGAATCGGCATTTCCAAGATGCAGCGCTTGCCTTCGATCGAGCGCTCTTCCTTGCCTTCGGCAACTTCGGTGCCGACTCCAACTGTGGTGTAAAATCCCTGAAGGCCCGCGGCGGCTGCGCGCATACGTTCGCAAAGGATGCCTTGGGGAACCAGTTCGAGCGTGACTTCTTTAGCGGCAAAACGTTCTTGAAAATGGTTTGCATGCGGACCGGGGAAGGAAGCAATGACATGCTTGATCTGGTTGTTCTTGAACATGAGGCCGAGTTCACCGTCACGCGTGCCGCAATTATTGCTGATGGCGGTGATGTTCTTGACGCCTTTGCGCATCAGCGCCTGGATTAAATTGTTGGGAAAACCTGCGCCGCCAAATCCGCCAAACATGATGCGCGCGCCGTCGGGGACGTCGGCCACGACTTCATCAAGACTGGGATAAACTTTCTTTTTCAATCGCGCTCCTAGAGAGGCTTTCCGGCGGCAGTGGCGGTTTCTTTCTGCTTGCCACTTTGAAACTTTACATCCAAACCGGTTTCGCGCAACCAACGGCCGGTTTCCGTACCCGTCAAATCATGCTCCGAAAGAGCGCGCAAATCGGACTCGTCATCGACATCCATTTCAAGCCGGGGGTTGCGGCGAATGAGAATCTGTGCGCCCGCGCGTTTGGCCTCTGCAAGATGTTTTGCAAAACTTCCCTCCCCAAAATGCGATGGAAAGAGCGTTGGTGGAGTTCTAAGAATCGCATTGGTCCCCGTTCCGTCGCGTGACGGCACGATGACCAATCCGGGGTTAGCGCATTCGATCGCCAAGAGTTCATCGATGTCGCCGGGCTGCGCCAGTGGTACGTCCAGCGGCACTCGCAGCAATCCAGTCACACCGCGTTCCTCGCACACGCGCGAGGCGAAATCCACGGCGTGGCTTTCCGAGATCTGGCGGTCCTCGCGGAGAATCGCCCAGCCGTTCTCCTGTGCTATATCCAGAGCCGGCTGATAATTGGTGATGACAAAAATCTTTTCAGCGCAACGAACGCCTTGTACCGTTCGAATCGCGTCTGCGAGCATGGCCTGTGCCAATCCAAATCTTTCTTCCGGCCTAAGCACACCAGTCAATCGCTTCTTCGCGTTTCTCAAGTCTTTCACGGGTAAAAGGAGCGCGCGCATAAGTTTCGCTAGTAAGTGCCTTCCCTATACGGAGCGTGGGTCTCGGCCGGAGCAAGGCGTAGCGCCGTGAGGATAGAAGGAGGATCATCCTCGGGCTGTTCGAACGTGCGACGAAGCTTGTAGGTTGTGGAGCGCTCCGCGGGAATGCGCCCAAGCCTTCGGATATGGCTACGAAATTCTTCCGCTGTAACGTGTTCGCCAAACGTGGCTCCCGCCGCCTTGGAGATATTTTCTTCCATGAGCGTTCCGCCGAAATCGTTAGCGCCGGCTTGCAAGCAGGCTAGGGAGGCGTCGATTCCAAGCTTCACCCAGGACACTTGGATATTGCGGATGGCAGCATGAAGCAGGATCCGGGAAAGGGCGTGAACGCGCAGATGCTCTTCGCGCATGGCTCCAGGCCGCGCGCCACCGTGTTTGTACAAGCGTGTGTTCTGATGAATGAATCCAAGCGGCACGAATTCTGTGAAGCCGCCAGTCCGTTTTTGAATCGAACGAAGCAGAAGAAGATGGCGGACCCAGTCGGCAGGCTCTTCGACATGGCCATACATCATGGTGGATGTCGTGGGAATCCCGAGTTCGTGCGCCGTGCTGATAATTTCGACCCAACGCGCGACGGGCAATTTATTGGGACTGAGTTGCCGGCGGATGCGATCGTCGAGAATTTCCGCGGCAGTACCCGGGATGCTGCCGAGGCCTTCGTCTTTCATCATTTGAAGGTAATCGCGCAAGGGCATGCCCGTTTTCAGAACGCCGTAATCGATTTCCATCGGCGAAAAAGCGTGAACGTGCATGGCGGGAATAGCGAGCTTGATAGCGCGCAACAGGTCGCGGTAAAAGAGGCCGTCGAGATCGCGGGGCAGTCCGCCTTGAATGCAAACTTCCGTGGCGCCGCAATCCCATGCTTCCTGAGCGCGGCGTACCACTTCGCCAAACGAAAGGGAATAAGCATCATCAGCTTGCGGCCCACGACCAAATCCGCAAAAACTGCAGCCTACGAAGCAGACGTTCGTGAAATTGATGTTGCGATTGACGACGTAACTGATCACTTCGCCAACCGTCTCGCGACGCAAATGATCCGCGACGGCCACCAGCGCATGTAAATCAGGACCTTCCGCCTTCGCAAACTGTAATCCTTGCTCGAAGGAAGGCTCTGCGCCACGCAGAACGGCTTCAAGATTGCCACGCAGCGCGGGTGCACTTTGCGCCAATGCTTTTTCCATCGTTTCCTGCGTTACCGATTCATTTTTCACTAACAAATTTACGACCTATCTTAGAACTCGGCTTTGGCCGAAATTCGATTGGTTTCTTGGCATTCTTCTCCTTCTCATGAGGCCATCCTATCAGAGCGAGGCTATCAATCGAAATGCCGATGGTCTTTCCAGCCCTACCTTGACGAGGAGCGGGAAGAACACCGAATAAAATGGCACAAACGGCGGTCTACGCTATACCGGAGTGCGCTGAGCCTAGGCCCGCAAATCTGCTATCGTTTCTGTGTCCAAAATGACCTCGGGTCGAGGTAGCGAAGGTCCGGTCAACAGGTTTGTTCTTTATGAGACGCCGCACACTTCTGATTGTGATCGGCCTCGCGCTTGTTGGAATCGCCGTGGGAATGGCAGCTTCCGTTCTGCACGACGGGTTGAGCGCGAAGGCCACGCCCACGAGGCTGGAAGTGTTTGTGGCGCGCAATGCGCGTCATCTGGCGATTCCTGGCAATGCGCGTCTTGCCCAGAACCCGGTATTGGATTCGCAGGAGATTCAGCGAGATGCTAGGCTGCATTTTGCGGATCACTGCGCGATTTGTCACGGGAACGACGGAAGCGGGGATACGCCGATGGGGAACGGCTTATATCCAAAGCCTCCCGATCTGCGCAAACCCGCGACGCAGGAATTGAGCGATTGCGAATTGTTCTGGATTATAGAAAATGGCGTGCGGTTCACCGGGATGCCGGCTTTCTCCAATAACGCGGATCACGATCATTCAAGCGGAAATCACGGCGGCGGGCAGGATAGTTGGAAGCTGGTCCATTTCATCCGCCACCTGCCCCATTTGACGGTGGCGGAGCGCATGGAGATGGAGCAATATAATCCCAAGGGGCCGGAAGATCGGGCGGAAGAACAGAAAGAGGAGCAATTCTTGAATGAAGCAACGCCTAAGGCTCGGCCAGAATCACAACCTCATAAGAAGAAATGAAGCGGAATCAGCAACCGCTAGGGAGATGATGGAGACGAGTATGAAATTGAAATGGATCACGATTGCGCTTGCTCTAGCGTTTGCCGCGGGAGCGTCTTTGGCGCACGGGAACAAAGTGCACGTCAGGGGGAAGGTTGAAAAGATCGGCGCCGATTCCTTGCAAGTGAAAACGACCGACAGCAAATCTGTGGAGGTGAAGCTGGTGGCTTCCACTGTCTACATACAGCATGTGGCCGCAAAACCGGGTGACCCGCCCGATACCGGAAACAAACCAGCCAAACTGGCGGACCTTGCGGTTGGCGATGCCGTCGTGATTCACGCCACGCCGAAGAGTGGAAGTCTGGAAGCCGACGAGGTTAAATTCTCGGTGCCGGAGTCGAACAAGGTGGCTGCGGCGGCGAAGTCGAAGTCCTGAGCAAGTTTGCTCGGGATTCAGCTTGATATAACCGACCGACTCCTCTAGTCAACGAGATGGCAAGAGTGGGTTTTCAAGACGAGCCACACTTGCTTTTCGGCCACCAGTTCCAGTGAGCGGACTGCTCCCGGCGTGACGTGTACGACGAGGGTCACACCGCAATCCACACGCGCAATACACATCGCGCCCCGCTGCTCAAGTGAGAGGATTCTGCCTTCCAGAACATTTCGCGCGCTTAGTCCGTGCGGACGCTCCGACGCCAGCAAAATGTCTCCGGCGCGGATGGCGATTTGCACGCGATCGCCGGCGGAGGCGTGAGCGAGCGGTACTTCAATTTCGCACGCGCTCTCGCCGAGCCGGACGCGCATCACGCCATCCGGCTCGCGAAGGTCAAGAACCGTGGTGCTCAGCAGATTCTCGAATCCAGCAGCCTGTGCCAGTCGTTTTCGCCGCGGCGCGTCGAGAACCTCCATTGGCGCGCCATGGCTCACGACGCGGCCGTGATCGATCGCGATCACGCGCTCGCCGAGAGCGTCTACTTCCTCGCGGCTGTGCGTGACATAGAGAATGGGTATGCGCTTTGCGCTGTTCCAGGCGCGCAAATCCTCTACGATCGCGGCTTTCAGTTCAGCGTCCAGGCCAGTTAGTGGCTCGTCAAGCAGCAGGAGCTCAGGTTCGGTCACCAGCGATCGGGCCAGAGCGGTCCGTTGTTTTTCTCCGCCTGAGATTTGAGACGGTTTCTGATTTCGCAAGTTGGCAATGCGGAAGGCTTGAAGAATTTCTTCGACTCGCGCGAGACGATCCTGTTCGGTGATGCCTCCCAGTCCATACGCGACGTTTTGCTCAACGGTCAGATGCGGAAAAAGCGCAAGAGATTGAAAAACATAAGCGATGCGGCGTTTCTGTGGTGGAATGTTGATTTGCATCGCGGTATCGAACAAAACATTCCCGCCGATCGCGATTTTGCCAGCGTTCGGGCGTGTCAGGCCTGCGAGGCAATCAAGGAGAGTGGACTTTCCCGCGCCCGAGGGGCCGAACAGTATCGTGATACCTGGAGGCGCATCGAAGGATACATCGAGAACGAAGGAAGTGGCATCGCGACGTTCTTTCCGGATGCTCGCAACGAGCATGGAGGAACTCACTTCGCCGTCCATCGCGTCCACCCGGGCGTCCACACGCGGCGATTAACGGCGTACACGAAGCAAAGCACGGCGAACGCAGTCGCCAGGAGAAGCAACGCGAGTTGGTTGGCTTCGCCGTATTCGAGCGACTGCACGCGATCGTAAATGTCAATGGACACTGTGCGCGTCACGCCGGCAAGGTTTCCGCCAACCATCAACACAACGCCGAATTCTCCCAGCGTGTGCGCGAAGCTCAGCACCAGAGCTGTGACCACGCCTGGCAGGGACAAAGGCAAAATAATTCGTCGGAACGTCCGCCATTTTCCCGCACCCAGAACTGCGGAGGCCTCTAAGAGTTTTCGGTCGACCCCTTCAAAGGAAGCAATGAGCGGCTGCACGGCAAAAGGGAAGCTATAAACGACGGAAGCGAGAACTAGTCCAGTGAACGTGAAAGCCAGGCCGTGGCCGAAAAGTGCGATCCATAATTTGCCGAGAGGACCGCGCGGTCCCATGGCAAGCAAAGCGTAGAAACCGAGAACCGTGGGAGGAAGGACCAGCGGCAGCGCGACGACGGATTCAAGCAGGAATTTGCCGCGCCAGTTCGAGAATGCTAGCCAATAAGCGACCGGCAACCCAATCAACAGCAAGATCGCGGCGACGCATGCGGCAAGTTCGAATGACAACGTCAGTGAATTCATTCGCGCTTCGTTACCTTGCGATTTGCATGAGAAGTCGCACGCCGCTTGCCTGTTGCCTGCTCATAGGGATAGCAAATCCGTGTTGTTCCAAAATCGCTCTCCCTTCCGAGCTCCTTACAAAATCCAAGAATTCAAGCGCCGCAGCTTTGTTCTTTGCGTTCTTTAGAACGACAACGCCCTGCACGATGGGCGGATGCATGTCCGCAGGAATCACCCACATGTGTCCGCCGTTCATTCCGGGAGAAAGCACCAGGGAATGGGCAATGATTCCGGCTTGTGCATTTCCGGATTGCACGAACTGTGCCGCTTGCGAGATGTTTTCGCCATACACTAGCTTTGCTTTGACTTGCTCGTAGATTCCAGCCTTTTGCAGGGCGGAAACGGCTGCACGGCCGTACGGGGCTAGCGCGGGGTTCGCAATCGCGATTTTCTGGATGCGGGCGTCCAACAATGCGTTCCAATTGTCTCGTGTGATGTTCACCTGCGAATTGGCCGGCGCCCAAATGATGATCTGACCCAAGGCGTATTCAAACAGCGTTCCGGGCTCGGTGAGGCCAGAAGCTTCCAGTTTCTTCGGGTAATCCATATCTGCAGAAAAGAACACATCGAACGGCGCCTCGCTTTGAATCTGCGCAAACAAATTTCCGCTGGAGCCGGCGGTCAGGTCTGCTTTTGTCCCCGTCTTGCTCTCAAACTCTTTGGACAACTCTTCCATCGCAAATTTCAAATCGGCCGCGGCAGCAATGCGCACAACTCTCCGTTCTTGCGCCCGCAAGTGCATCGAAACAACCGTCAGCAAGATAAGAATCGTACAGCAGACAAGCCGCGCGCACAGTTCTGCTTTTCCACGAGTCACGAGTCACCAAGGGCGAGTCACGGTCGCCGTTCACACGCGCAGGATCATCACTTCGGTGGATTTAATAAGCGCCGCCGCTCGGTCGCCCGGTTTCAGCCGCAGCTCTTTCGCAGCGTCTGCGGTGATAATCGACGTGATGTGCTGTTCGCCGATGGCTAGCGTCACTTGAGCTAGCAGCCCGCTGAATTTGAGCGCTACCACGCGCCCAATCAATTGGTTGCGCCCGCTGATCTTGCGGAAATGCAAACGCCGGGCGGCAAAGTCGCCGCGCTCGAACTTTTTGGGAATCAGCCGGTCAATTTCACTTTCTGGCACCCGGTGATGGCCGCCGGGCGTCTTCACGGATTTGAGTTTCCCGTGGTAAATCCATTGCTTCAGAGTGGGGTAACTTATGCCAAGAATGTTCGCCGCCTCGCGCGGCGGCAGCAGCTTTTGCACGATGTGCTCCGAGGTCAACATAATAGTATGGATAGAAGCGCGTAGGCAACACGCTTTTATACAGATTTGTGTGTTTAGCCCCGACGGAGACGATCGCGTGTGGTAAGGTTCCCATCACATCAGATTCAGCCTCGGCGCTTCAGCGATTACAATACCCTGAGGCGATTGGAATCTCGGGGCACTATGGGCGAGGGTACCTTGCAAAAGGTGACAAACGAAGAGATACGGAAGGCGCTCGAGCTTTTCTGGTCCACGTTTTTGGCGAAATCGGAAGAGCCACTGAACTCTTACTATGCTCCGGGAAGCACGGTTTTCCAGATTGCCATGGGGAGGTCTGAACCCGGCCGGCTCGGCGCGATGCGCCGTTCCCGCGAATATTTTGGCCCCGACACGCGGATGGAGATGAAACTTGGCCCCATCGACGTCGTGCTGATCGGCAACGACGCGGGGGTAGCAAGTTACACTTTTTCTTTTCAAGCCTCGGGTCGCGATGTCGGTGGCGGCAAGCGGGCGGAAGAGAAACTCGACTTAATCCGCGCCACGCACGTTTTTCAACGAGACGCACACGGCAAGATGCACATCCTTCACGAACACTTCTCGGTTCCCATTGCGGGTTAGATCTTTTTTGCGGACGCGGCGTGGTTTTCCCTGCGCATGATTCGCTTCGCGTGCTCTATAGCCGCTTAATTTCGCAGGGGCTTGCCGGTTTTCAATGTGTGAGCGATGCGCTCCTGCGTTTTCTTTTCTCCGCAGAGCGATACGAACGCTTCCCTCTCTAGGTCGAGAACATATTGTTCGCTAGCCACCTGCGGCGAGCTCAGCGGGCCGCCAGCAAGAATATTTGCGAGTTTGCGGCCAACATGCGCGTCGTATTCCGAAGCGTAGCCCCCCCGCACCATCATGTGGATCGCCAGTTTTGCTCCGGCGAGGAATTGTTCGCCCAAAACCTTGATTTGCGTCGTCTGCGCTCCTTCCTGCCAATTCGCCGCAGGCCGCTTGTAGCCACTGCGCGCCAACGCCAGAGCAGCCTCCTTTGCGTCTGCGACAAGCCGGTCGCGGTTCATCGAAACGCCGTCTTCCCGTCGCAAGTATCCCAGCTCGCGGCACTCTTCCCCGCTCGTGCCGACTTTCGCCATGGCAATCGTCTCGAATACCGGCTTCAGCGCATGAAACAAATCCAAGTCTTCTCCGCCTGCCGCATGTTCGTTCGCGCGAATCAGCATTTCTTTCGTTCCGCCGCCCCCGGGAATCAGTCCCACGCCAGTTTCCACCAAGCCGATGTACGCCTCCGCTGCGGCCTGAATCTTCGCTCCGTGCAGGCTCACTTCACATCCGCCGCCAAGCGCCATTCCTTGCGGGGCGGCGACCACCGGCTTCGGCGCGTATTTGATGGCCAGATTTGCGTTTTGAAATTGCTTCACCGCCATGTGCAGCTCATCCCATTCCTGTTCCTGCGCGGCCACGAGCACAAGCATCAAATTCGCGCCAACGGAAAAATTCACTGCCTGGTTCGCAATCACCATGGCATCGAAGTCCGTTTCCAGCCGCTTCAGGCCTTTGTGTAGCATGGCGATCAGTTCCGCGCCAATCGCATTCATCTTGGCGTGAAATTCGCAGCAAACCACGCCATCACCGAGGTCAATCAAGCTTGCTCCCGAATTCTTCTCGATTTCACGCCCAGCTTCTTTCAGCGTTTTCAGGATAATGACGCCCTTGGGCTCTTCGACTTTTTTCGTTCCTCCGGTGCAAATATCAAAAACCGTCGCCGAACCTTTTTCCGATTCGTAAAATCCCTTGCGCCCGCTCGCGAGCACTTTTTCGATTACGGGCGCCACCGCTCGCCCCTCTTTCTGTACTTGCGCGGCGAACGCTTTCACGCCAATCGCATCCACCATTTCAAACGGTCCAAGTTCCCAACCGAAGCCCCAGCGCATCGCGCGGTCCACGTCCACGACGCTATCGGAAATTTCCGGCACGCGCCGCGCCGCGTACAAGCACATCTCGGAGAGCCCGCCCCACATGAACTGCTGCGCCTTGTCGCCCTTTTGCCCTTCGAGCAGCGGCCCAACCAGAGCCCGCATCCGCTCGCGCGTGTCTTCGATAGCTTTGCCCATTTCAAGCGAAGCGAATTTCGCCTTCTGCCGCGGCCGGTATTCCATGGTTTTCAAATCAAGCGTGAGGATTTCCTTTTCACCTTCGCCGCGAGCTTTCTTGTAAAAGCCCTGCCCCGTCTTGTCGCCCAGCCAGCCGCGCTTGACCATTTCTTCGACCATTGCAGGAACTTTGTACCGCTCGCGCGATTCGTCGTTGGGCGCAGTTTCGTAAATGTTTTTCACCACATGAACAAGCACGTCGAGCCCCACGATATCGGCCGTGCGAAACGTGGCAGATTTCGGCCAGCCCACTGCGGGTCCCGTGCACGCATCCACTTCCTCGACGGTCATGCCGAGCGTCTCCATCAGCCGCAGCGCATTCAGCATCGAATAAGTTCCGATGCGGTTGGCGATGAAATTCGGCGTATCTTTCGCGACGACCACGCCTTTGCCGAGCCGGCGGTCACAGAAATCGCTGAGCGCTGCCACGACCTCGCTCGAAGTCTTCGGCCCGGGAATCACTTCGACGAGTTTCAGGTAACGTGGTGGGTTGAAAAAATGCGTGCCTGCCCAATGCTGCTGAAATTCCTCGCTCATGCCCTCAGCAATCAGGTGAACCGGCAATCCTGAAGTGTTGGTCGTGACAATTGCGCCGGGCTTCCGAAACTGTGCTACGCGCGCCAGCAATTTCCGCTTGATCTCCAGTTTTTCCGCGACCACTTCAATAATCCAATCCGCCTCCGCACACCGCCCCAAATCATCCTCAAAATTTCCAATCGCGATCTTATCCCCCAATGCAGAGGTGAAAAACGCCGCAGGCCTGGACTTTCTCGCCGCCTCCAGCCCTGCGCGCACAATCTTGTTGCGTTCTGCGGGCGGCGCGTCAGCGGGCAAATTCGGAGGCACAATGTCCAGCAAAACGCACGGCAATCCCGCGTTCGCGAAGTGCGCCGCGATCCGCGAACCCATCGTCCCCGCGCCCAATACCACCGCTTTTTCAATGCGCTGTTCCATAACCCGCCTTTTTCCCGCGAAGTATTCTCGGAACGAGGTTACAAAACCGGCATGCAACGGTCAAACGCGCGCACGCGTCCTAGCTATCGCGCTAAAATAGATAGAATGTCGGACGAAGAAAAAGCCTCGGGACCTCTTGCCTGGTTCAAAAGCGCGAAAGACAAGATTCGCGCTTTTGCGTACGGCAACGAGTCGGAGCGGAAAGAGCGCCCGCGTGTGGGCTTGGCATTGGCAGGCGGTTTTGCCCGCGGCATCGCGCACATCGGCGTCATTCGAGTGCTTCGTGAAGCGGGCATTCCGATCGACTGCGTTGCGGGAACCAGCGTCGGCTCCCTGATCGGCGCCGCTTACTGCGGCGGCGCGCCGCTCGAAGAGATGGAAAGAATTGGCACGATTACCACTTTCGCGGATTTCGGCCGCTGGACGCCTTCCTGGCTTGGCCTCGCCACCAATCAGCGCATGGAAAAATTTCTGTCGCGGTTCACGCCTTTAAAGACCTTCGAAGAATTGCATACCCCGTTGTCCATCGCCGCAACCGACATCATTGACGGTGTGAGCGTCTACTATTCTACGGGCCCCATTGCTCCGCCGCTTCGCGCTTCCTGCGCCTATCCGGGGTTATTTGTGCCGATTCAGTATGAAGGCCGTACGCTGGTCGACGGTTTTCTAACCGCTCCGGTGCCAATCGAGGGCGTGCTCCTGCTGGGAGCCGATCTTGTGATTGCCGTTTATCTGGAGTCGGGGAATCTCGGCGAGCCGCGCACGCTTACCGACATTCTCAGCCGCTCGTTCAACATCATGCAACGCCATGCCGACCTCGCCTGGCGCACCCAAGCGGACATCGTCATCGAGCCCGACGTGAAGCAATTTGTATGGGATGATTTTACCAAGACTCCAGATATGGTGGCAGCGGGCGAAATTGCCGCTCTCCACGCCTTGCCCCAGATTCGCGCTGCTTTACGCGGCGAAAAGCACGACGCTGCTCCCGGAAGCACTCTCTCTCCGGCCAGCCTGAAGTAGACTTCAATTCAGTTCAAAACGCAATTTCAAGCCCCCTCGCTTCGATTCGTCACCCTGAGGCCGCGCTTTTGTGGCCGAAGGATCGCCGCTGATCCCTTGCACAGGTTTTCTACGCCGGCGTCACCTTCACCACCACTGGTTGCCCATGGCCTTTCCCGCGCTGCGTCAGCCACGCGGCCAGTCCTTCCGCGAATCGTTCCGGCGTAAGGCGAAAGCTCGCCTCGATCTTTCCAGCAGCGACCGGCAGCGTGTCGTCGAAGTCGGCAGAATTTGTGAAATTCCTCATACAGAATTGATCCAGCCATTCAAGCGGGCAAGGCTCCGCTTTGCCTCGAACGATCACATTCACATCGAATTTCTGCGCGTACATATAAGCTTGCCCAAGGGCCGTTAACTAAGGCAGAAGGACCCTCAGAAACTTGATTCTCTCGTGCTCCGCCGGGTTCAGGATCAGTCTTTGCGTTAGCCGCTCGTACTCTCCCAGATAGGCCTTGGCCCAGCTTCCATTTGCGACGAGCGCCGCCATGTTCTCATCGGACTTGTATCCGGCGTACTTCGGGTCCGAAAAAAAGCTCACCGCCCACGTTCTCCCCCAGCCCGGCCGGCATTGTTTCAGAGATGCTTGGAGAGGGAGCAGTAACTTTCGCGCCTTGGCGGTCGAATTGATCTCGTCAACTCTGGCTATGACAAAAATTCTCTCATTTCGGTCATCAATTCGTACAATTTTTGCGGAGTCGTCACTCTTACAACTCCGTTCGGGAGCGGTCTGCGCGACAACTCTGCCTGCGCACAGGAACGCCAAAGCAAAAACGGCCCAATACCGCCGACGAGGTCCCAAGATTTTCATTCGGATAGCTTTTTAGGAAACGCGCGGCCGCTTGACCGAATGCGCCAGGCCCAAGGCTTCCAGCAGGCAGATGAAATACCAGCCAATGTCGGCTTGATACCAGCGCAGTCCCAGGCGCGCAGAGCCGGCATGCGTGTGATGATTCTTGTGCCAATTCTCGCCCCACGCCGTGAGTTGGAATGGGCCAAGCCACCAGACGTTGATGCTCGAATCCCCGCCTTCTTTTTGCTCGCCGAGGTGCGTCAGGCTATTCACAAAGCACTGCATGTGCAGCGAGTAGGCCAAGCGCATAGCGCCCATCCAGAAAAAGCCCATCCAGCCGAAGCCAAGAATCGCTCCGATAAAAAGGGAAAGCACGATGACCGGTGTTTCTGCCCAGCCCCAGATCTTGTAAATCCCGCCAGTCATTTCGGGCGCCCAGCGCTTCTTGTCGGCAGGCTGGGTCTGGTACAGCCAGCGCAAGTGCGCCCACCAAAAGCCGCCCTGTTTCGGGCTCGAAATATCGTCCGGCAAATCGGTCACCGCGTGATGCAAACGATGATAAGCGACCCAGCTGGCCGGGTGCCCGGAGCCGTTAAAGACCGCCCAGAAAATCAAGAATTGTTCCACGACCGGATGGGTCTTCAGTGTCTTGTGCGCCAGCATGCGGTGATAACAAACCGTCGTTCCCAGGCCGCCGAACGCTGTAAACAGCACCGTCATTCCCAAAACTTTGAGGCTTGGGATGGGAAAAAGAATCAGGCCGACGACGGAAAGAACGTGAACGAGAATCAAGTAAGTGAAAACGCCTTCCTTGCCGTGAACCGGCTTCCAAAACGGCCGCTCCCACGGATGCGTCTGCGGCGCTTGCTGCGTCAAGCTAGTTTCCATGTATTCTCCGACGATCTGTAAAATTGAAGGCGCTGGTAAACCTGGCCCGCTCAGTGAAAGGACAACACCCAGAATAACATTGTCCGTGCCGCCGTGCTTGGAAACTATGAAAAACTTGTGGAAACAGTGAACCGGAATTTTCCAACTAGGTGCCAGGCCCGTTCACACGACTGGCGCTTACGACAGTTCTTTTGTAGGGGCTCAGCATGCTGCGTCCCGGTTGCCCAGGCGCTCGCTATGCGACGTTAGGCTACTTATCGAGCTTGGTTTTGCTCCCGGTCTCTAGTTTCCACAGGACCTGCCGCAACATCCCGAGCAGCAGTTCTGCATCTGCGCCGGACAGGTTCATCCGCCGAATCAATCGGCGAACCTTTTCCTCGGCCGGAGCGGCAGAACGCGATTTCGCGTGGCCCTGGAAGCCTTTCATATAATCGCTCCCCCGCAACGCCTCCCGCAAGAGGCAAGTGAGGCGTTCGAGGTCGCCCGCCGTGGCATGCTCCAGTTTCCCCGGGGCGAAAGAAGACCTCGGACCTCGGGCTAGTTCATACAAGCAGACCGCGACGGCTTGGCCGAGGTTCATCGAGCGGTGCTCTTCGCGCGTAGGGATGCTCAGTAACCAATGGCAGTGGCTGAGGTCCTCATTCGAAAGGCCGCGCTTCTCCGAGCCAAAGAGCAGGGCTACGCGGCCCGTACCAAGCCGCTTTCGAATCAACCGCGCTCCGAGTTGCAAATCGCGCACGGCGTGTTGCGGGTCGCGCCGGCTCAGCGCCGTTGTCCCAACCACCAACGAGCAATCTGCGACGGCTTCGTCGAGTGATGTGAATTCCTTCGCTTGTGCAAGCAAAGGAGCGGCTCCCACGGCGGAACGCGCTTCACGGAAGGCCACCTCAAACGGATTCACCACCCGCAAGCGGAAAAACCCAAAATTGCTCATCGCGCGCGCCGCTGCGCCGATGTTCAGCGGATTCCGCGTATTCACCAGCACCACGCACAGCCGTTCGAGTTCGTTTTCTCGAAACAGGGTTTCTCTGGTCAAGGGTCTCTAATCTGCGCCAACAAAATTTATGCCCACGGACCGCCGGAAATGCGCTCCAGCCGCCGCGCCTCAACCCTTTGAAGGTATTCAACGATACCCCGAGTTGCAACAAAGCCGACCCCTAACATAGACTGTCCTCGGGTAGAATCATCGCGCCTGCCAGCCTCGGCCGTGAGTTCCCGCCTTTCGAAAGGCCTGTTGGCAGGGCCGAATCCATTCGCTCCTGGACCTCGCATTGCGAGGGGTTTAACGCTGCGGCCGTCGGTGTCGCAAGCACCGCATGCGCCGTGCGCTGGAACTTTGCAGTGAAAGAGTCTGCTGGTAGGGAGAGCTGATTGGCAACTCCACTGGAAAGCTGGGTTGAGGAAGCGGCAAAGCTGACCAAGCCCGATCGTGTCGTGTATTGCGATGGGTCCGAGGCAGAATACAGGCGGATGGTCGACCTGCTGCTTCGCGCCGGAGACACCTTCCATCTCAACGAAAAAACCTATCCCAACTGCCACTTGCACCGAAGCTCCGTAAACGACGTGGCGCGCACCGAACACCTAACCTTCATCTGCTCGCGCGACAAAGATGACGCCGGCCCCACCAACAATTGGATGGACCTAGACGCCGCGAAGCGCAAAGTCGGCGCATTGTTTGACGGCGCCATGCGCGGCCGCACCATGTACGTCGTGCCCTACATCATGGGGCCCACCAGTTCGCCCATCAGCAAAGTAGGCGTCGAAGCAACCGACAGCCCTTACGTTGTCGCTAGCATGCGCATCATGTCCCGCATGGGCCAGGTCGCACTGGATCGCCTCGGTCCTTCCAATGAATTTGTTCCGGGGTTGCATTCCCTGGGCGATCTCGATCCCATGCGCCGCTACATCGTGCATTTCCCCGAAGAAAGACTGATTTGGAGCGTCGGCTCGGGCTACGGTGGAAACGCGCTGCTTGGGAAAAAATGCTTCGCCTTGCGCATCGCCAGCGTGCTGGCGCGCGAACAAGGCTGGATGGCCGAACACATGCTCATCCTTGGCCTCGAATCGCCTGGCGGGAAAGTCACCTACATGGGAGCGGCGTTTCCCAGCGCCTGTGGCAAAACCAATCTCGCGATGATGGTGTCCGCTCTCGAAAGCCATGGCTACCGAGTCTGGACCGTGGGTGACGACATCGCCTGGATGCGGACCGCCGATGACGGCTATCTGCACGCCATCAATCCCGAAGCAGGATTCTTCGGCGTCGCCCCCGGCACCGGAATGCTCACCAATCCCAACGTGATGGGGGCACTGCACAAAAACACTTTGTTCACCAACGTCGCCATGACCTCGAACCGCGAACCCTGGTGGGAAGGCATCGGCAGCGAGCCGCCCGCCGGCCTCACCAACTGGAAAGGCGAGGTCTGGGATTCCTCGAAAGGCCCCGCGGCGCATCCAAACGCGCGCTATACCGTCCCCGCCAAACAGTCACCAAGTATCTCGCCCCAATGGGAAGCGCCCGAAGGCGTGCCCATTTCCGCGTTCATCTTCGGCGGAAGGCGCGCGCGCGTCGCTCCACTGGTCTACGAATCGTTTGACTGGCAGCACGGCGTCTTTGTCGGCGCAACGATGGCCTCGGAAACTACGGCTGCCGCCACCGGCGACGTAGGAATCACTCGCCGCGACCCCATGGCCATGTTGCCTTTCTGTGGTTACAACATGGCGGATTATTTTGGCCATTGGCTGCAAATGGGCAAGAGAATCCCGAGGCCTCCGAAGATTTTCCACGTCAACTGGTTCCGCAAAGGCGCGGATGGGAAGTTCCTCTGGCCCGGCTACGGCGAAAACGTGCGCGTGTTGAAGTGGATTCTGGAGCGCGTCGAGGGCCGCGGCGCGGCGCAGGAAACGCCGATAGGCTATGTCCCCGCTAAGGGAGGCCTGACACTCGACGGCCTCAAGATTTCCGACGAAGCCATGAACGAATTGCTTCGCGTCAATCCCGCCGACTGGGAAAATGAGCTGGAGGATTCAAAGCAGTTCCTGGTGAAGTTCGGAGCGCGCCTGCCGCGCGAAATCCGCGAAGAACACGGCAAACTCGCAAAACGCTTTGAACCCCTCGTCACCGCCTAGGAGCCACCACTACGCGACTCAAATAGGCGAACGAACTGGAAGTCGAGGAGCCCTTCTACTCATGTGAGTTGTGACGCCAGGAATCTAGCTCACACTCAACACGTAGAACTTACAACGTAAGACTTCAGTTTCCCGGATGGTATTCCCGTTCCGTGTGCCCCTTCAGTTGCTCGCGATAAAAATACACCTCGCGCAAGTTTCCCGTGCTATACCGCACGGCCTCGTCGTTGAAGTGCGGCGATGGCGGATGGCCGCTCTCGCCTCCAGCCGTGACGGCCCTCGCATGAATCTTGGGGCCAAACTCGACCACCGCCACGAAGCTGTTCCCCCGCGTGCCATACCATTTCTTCGTCCCCGGATACGCGCGCGCTCCAAAAGCAGCCAGCGAGCCCCAGAACGACGAGGTGAATCCCACCGGAATGCTGGACCCCGCGTCGCTGAACGGTTGAACAATATCGCCGGTCAAGCGTTGGAAGCGATTGATGTCGCCCCAAGGTGTTTTCCACGTACCGAAATCAGCAGTCAACATGTCGGAAGCTTCGGCGAGAGATTGCAGGAGAGTATCGGCCGGAACCTTTGTGCAGATGTAGTCGCCGAGATAGATGCCTGCATGCCGAGCGTCCGGGCCAAATCGGCGCTGCAGAACGTCACCCCAGAACACCGCCAGCGACGTCGGCACGGAGTTCACTCCCCAACGCAAATCCCATTTGCGCAAAGCTTCTATCGGCTCGGCCAATTTTGTCTTCAGCGAATTGTCAGCGGGCGCATCGTCCCAAGCCTTGACCAAACACGGAATCGGCTTTTCAAACCACGGCAGGTAGCTGTCGTACGCCGCGGCAATCAGCGAGTCGACTGTAAAATCTTTCTTGTCCTGCAAAACTCGTATGGCGTGCAGTCCTCGCGCCGTCTCCCCGCCGGTTTCGACATACGCAGGAAAATCCTCTCTTTTCGGGCTGTCCGGTCCCCCTGCAGACCACGGCCAGTTATTCGAATTGTAGAGCCAGCCGGCTTTGGGGTTCAGCAGATGCGGCGTTTCATCCACAGAAAGGAGTCCGTGCCATTCCGTCGCCGGATTGGTCCCATCCACGGGTTTTGTCCAATCAAAGCTAGGATCGCGACGCGGTATGAAGTTGCCGTGAAAATAAGCAATGTCCCCATCTCCATCGGCGAAGATCGTGTTGTTCGACGAGTTCGTGTGCAACTCTAGGGTCTGCCGAAACGATTTGTAATCCTTCGCCTTCGTGCGCGTGTACGACTGCGTCAGCGCCTTCACCGGCTCGTTCATCAACCTGATGGTCAGCCATTTGCCATCGGACTCGCCGATCACCGGGCCGTGCTGCGTGCGGTAGACGGTGAACTTTTTCTCTGCCATGCCATGGTCTGTTTTGTACGGCACGGTGATTTCGCTGGTGGCTACCCGAAGCTCTTCCTTGCCGTATTTGTAGTAGAAGCGATCGCTTTTTTTCTCCACCGTCTCGAGATAAAAGCTAAGCTGGCTCACGCCGCTCGAAGTGTGCATCCAGCCGGCGTGCTCGTTGAATCCCTGGTAAACGAAAAACTGGCCCCACGTCACCGCGCCGTAAGCGTCCAGGCCTTCCTCGCTTGCCATTTGTAATTCGCTGCGGAAGAAAAAAGAAGTGTGCGGGTTGATGAGCAGCAACGAGTGATGGTCCACAGTATTTAAGGGCGCGATGGCGATGCCATTCGAGCCGCCAGGCTCCTCGATGTCGTCGTCAAACGCCGGTGCGTTCTGGCTCACAGGGACTTTACTGTAGAACGCTTCAAGCTGCGCGAGATTCACGCGCTCGATGTCGCCGCCAATGCTCCCTTCGCTGAAGGTCACCGCCATCCAGGGCTCGAATCGCTGAATCACTCTCGGCTTCACGTCAGGATGCTTTACGAGGTAGTAGTTCAGCCCGTCGGCCCACGCGTTCATCAGCTTCTTCAGCCATTCCGGACTCTTCGCGTAGTCTTTCTTGCTTTCCTCCGGGTTAATAAAAAGCTTCATCCGCAAATCCTGATAAATCTTCGATTCGCCCTCCGCTTCGGCGAGCCGCCCCATCGCATTTATATAGTTCGTCTCCACGCGAGTGAAGTCGTCCTCGGCCTGCGCATAGATCATGCCGAACACCGCATCCGCGTCCGTCTTCCCGTAAACATGCGCGATGCCCCAGTCGTCGCGCACAATCGTGACGTTCCGCGCCTCTCGTTCCCACCGCCCCGCCTCCGGATTTGTGGCTGTCTGTGCCACCAGGCATGACGGCACTACAGCAAGACAGACGACAAAAACAATTTTATTCATAAGTTCCCCTGAGCGGATCTCGAAGTGCCGAGCCGAGACAATCGGCTCCTCGAAACTCGGTTCACAAATCAGCCAGCCTAACATACTCTCTATGCGCGCGAATCCACTCAAGCCTTCCCACGCGCCTGCCCCTCGTGTAAATTCCTTCCTCTATGCGCATGCTTGCTACCGCTGTTCTCGGATTCTGGATTGTTGGCAATATCTTGGCGGCGTCGCCCGATGGCATCCCGCGCGACTTGGCGCGCCAGCGCGCCGCCCAGATTTCCGAAGTTCGGTATCAGGTTGGCTTTACCCTTACTCCTCACGGGCCTTTCATCTCCGGGCACGAAAAACTCCACTTCCACGCCAGTGTTTCCGGCCCCGTCTTACTCGACTTCCGCGAAGGAACCGCGGCGAACCTTACCGTCAATGGCGTCCCGGTTCCCGCAAAAATAGACACCGGCCACATCGAGTTGCCCGCAAGTGTCATTCATGCCGGCGAGAATGTTGTCAGCCTGGATTTCACCGCGCCCGTGGCTCCCGCCGGAAAAGCCATCACTCGATTTGAAGACCAGGACGACAACACGGAGTACCTCTACACGCTCTTCGTTCCCATGGACGCGGAAATGGCCTTTCCCTGCTTCGATCAGCCCGATTTAAAAGGCCGCTTCCATCTGCAACTCACTGCCCCGGAAGATTGGACCGTCTTTTCCAACACCGCCATCGAGTCGCAATCGCCTGCCGGCTCCGGCCAGCGCACAACAATTTTCTCGGAGACCCGCCCCATCAGTACTTATCTTTTTGCCTTCGCCGCCGGCCCGTTTCGCAAAGTGCACGAAACGCCCGGCTTACCCGGACTATATGTCCGGCAGTCGAAATTCCAGAAAGCACAACAAGAAGCGCCCGAAGTGCAGCAGATCACTGCCCAGGGAATCGATTATCTTTCCAAATTCTTTGCGCAACCTTTCCCCTTTCCAAAATACGACATGGTCATGATTCCCGGCTTTGCCTACGGCGGAATGGAGCATGCCGGAGCCACTTTTCTGCGCGAAGAGTCTGTTCTCTTTCGCGCCGCCCCCACTCACAGCGACCATCTCAATCGCGACATCCTTTTGCTCCATGAATTGACTCATCAATGGTTCGGCGACTTCACCACCATGCGTTGGTTCGACGATCTCTGGCTCAAGGAAGGCTTTGCTCAATACATGGCTTATCAGGCGCTGGCTTCTCTCAAGCCCGATGAGAATATCTGGAAGCGCTTCTATCAGTTCATCAAACCTGCTGCTTACGGAATTGACTCCACCAAGGGCACCACGCCGATCTATCAAGCCATTGCCAATCTCAAGGACGCGAAATCCGCCTATGGCGCCATCGTTTACTCCAAGGCTCCCGGCGTCATCAAACAGCTCGCGTTTGTCCTGGGAGAAGAGCACTTCCGCGAAGGCCTCCGCCTTTATCTCAAGGAACATGCTTACGCCAACGCCGAGTGGAGCGACCTTGTTGGCGCGTTCGAGCGTGTCTCCGGAAGATCACTGCAAGATTGGGCCGCCTCGTGGATTCGCCGTCGCGGCATGCCTCAAGTGGAGGCTGCCTGGTCCTGCAACGCGCAAGATCGCATTGACCGCTTTTCATTGACGCGGCGCGACGTGCTTGGCGAAGGCGGCGTCTGGCCCATCGCCATGCAAGTCGGACTTCATTACAATGACGGCGCGCCGCTTCATCTTCGCGCCGAACTGAACGCGGAAAAGTCGGACCTGCGTGAAGCCATCGGGAAACCGTGCCCAAATTATGTTTTCCTCAACGATCAGGATTTCGCCTATGGACGCTTTCTGCTGGATGAACGCAGCCGCAAAACCGTCATCGAAAAGCTGGGAGAAGTCTCCGACGCCTTCGAGCGGACTTTACTGTGGGGCTCCCTCTGGGATTCCGTGCGGGAGGCCGATCTGGCGCCGCGCAACTTTGTGGAACTCGCGATGCGCCTCCTCCCCACTGAAACCGACGAATCACTGGCGCAAAATCTTATCGGGCATGTCAGCATGGCTCTCCATCGCTACGTAAACCCGAACATGCGCGGTGAAATTGTTCCCCGAGCTGAAGCGCTCGCTTTGAGCCAGATGCTCCACTCGCCAAGCCAGGATTTGCGCATCATTTGGTTTCGGGCCCTCCGCGGTATCGCGGAAAGCCCTCAGGGGCGCGCTCAACTTAAAGACCTTCTCAGCGGAAAACTAGTGGTTCCCAGCGTTGAACTTCGTCCTCTGGACCGCTGGCTCATCATCACGGTGCTCATCGCCTTGCACGACTCGGATGCAGAAGCGCTCTTCGCCGCGGAACAGAAGCGCGACACCACGGGGGACGGCCAGAAATATGCCTACATGGCGCAAGCAGCCCGCCCGGAGAGCGCCTCCAAACAGCGCTACTTCGATGACTATCTCCACGACACATCGCGCCCCGAAGACTGGATCGAGCAGAGTCTCGGCCCCTTCAACTACTGGAACCAATCCGAAGTGACGCTGCCGTACTTGAAGCTTGCTCTCGAAGCGCTGCCGCAGATCAAGCGTGAGCGCAAGATCTTCTTCGCGCTCGGGTGGCTCAACGCATTCATTGGCGGCCAGCAATCTGCCGCGGCGCAGGCGCAAGTCTATGAGTTTCTAAGGACAGCAACAGTTGACAAAGATGTGCAGCTCAAGATCCTGGAAGTTTCGGATGAACTGGACCGCACGGTGAAAATCCGGCAGAGCTATCCTTGAAATCCACGGCTTGCGAAACTCCTCCCGAGAAGAAAGCTTTCAAAGAATGGTCTCGATTTCTGCGTCGAGCGAGACGTGGGTGGCGGGGATTCCGTTGATGCTGAATTTCTGACCCTCGCTTTCGGAAAAATGGAAGAAGCGGCTGATATGGTAATCCTCGTCGTAGGAGGAAAACAGGCGTTCGATTTCGGCGTGGTCGAGCGGGAACGCGAAGAGCGCGACGGATCGGCCAAATTCACCGGCCTGGGAACGATAGTGGCGAACCAGTTCGCTCAACGTCATGTTGAGAGCGCGTCGCGCACCTTCGGCGCTCATGAAACTCTCCTCGGCAAAGTGTGCAGCCGGGGACCCGCTAAAAATCCCAAAATCCCGAGCCGGGTGCGGACGCCGCAGACTAAGCCGTCGCGGCTTTGACCTGCGACAGCGCCCCGGCGACTTCCGCCAGATCGGGAACCACCGGGATGTCGTAATTCTTGAACCACGCCACTTTGCCCGCCTTATTGACGATGGCAATTGCGCGGCCGGTGATGCCTTTGTCGCCCAGATACAGTCCGTATTTTTCGCTCATCGCTCCGCGCGGATGAAAATCTGCCAGCAACGAATACTTGATGCCCATTTTGTCCGCGAAGGCCTTGTGGGACCACACGCTGTCCACGCTCACGCCGAGCACTTCCGCATCCAACGTCTCAAACTTTTTCATGTCGTTCACGAAGCAGACGTGCTCGTTAGTGCATGTCGGGCTCCAATCCAGCGGATACCACACTAGCACGACGTTTTTCTTTCCCGCGAAATCTGACAGCTTCACTTCTTGTTTGTCCTGATTCAGCAGCGTGAAATCCGGCGCCGCCTGTCCTACCGAAATGCTCATGATCCTTCCTCCCGTGTGTCGCAAAATGTCTTGAACATCTTACCGAATCTCATCAACCGTCGCCAGCAAACAGCTTTTGTAAAAAGCGACAGAAAAAGCAGATTCCTCGTTGCTACGCTCGCCTGCGGCGAGCTTCGCTCCTCGGAACGACATGTGGCAGTTGGCCGCCGACGTGTGCGAAAGGAGCTTTCCATCAGACGCTCAGTAGTCGGTGGCGGCATCGTCGACCACTCTGCCGCCGATAAACGTTTTGAGGACATGGATCGAAAGAATCTCCGGCGGAGGAATCTTCGTGATGTCTTGCGCAATGACCGTTAAGTCGGCGAGCTTCCCTTTTTCGATTGTGCCTTTGTCGTTTTCTTCAAACTCCGCGTAGGCGGCCTCAACGGTGTAGCCGCGCAAAGCTTCTTCGAGCGTGAGTTTTTGCTCGGGATGCCAGCCGCCTGGCGGATTGCCTTGCGGATCCTGCCGGGTGGTGGCGGCGTAGATTCCGTAGAAGGGGTTCAGCGTCTCGCCCGGGAAGTCCGAACTCAGCGGCAAATGCGCGCCGGAATCTTTCACCGAGCGCCAGGCGTAAGCGCCTTTGATGCGTTCCGGCCCAACGCGTTTTTCCGCCCAGGGCATATCGGATGTGGCGTGCGTGGGCTGCATGGAAGCGATGACGCCTAGCTTCGAGAAGCGCGAAATGTCTTCAGGAGCGAGCACCTGCGCATGTTCGATGCGCAGCCTCGGACCATGCGCCCTAGGCACTTCTTTTTCGGCCTGTTCATAGGCGTTCAGCACGCTGCGATTTGCGGCATCGCCGATCGCGTGCGTGCAGACTTGAAAACCGGACTGCAACGCGCGTCGCGTAAGGCTGTAAACATCTGCTTCAGGAGTAGTCATCACGCCTTTGGTCTGCGGCGCGTCGCTGTAGGCTTCGAGAAGTGCTGCGCCGCGCGAGCCGAGCGCGCCGTCGGCAAAGAGCTTGAAAGAGCGAATCGTCAGTTGATGATGCGGATCAATTTCCGGGCCGCGCTTGAGCCAGTCATTCACTAGATTCTTGTCCGCGCCGTCGAGCATGACGTAAACGCGGAGCGGCATTTGTCCCTCGCGCACCAGTTCGCGAAATGCCTGGACCATGAGCGGCGTGACCTTGGCTTCGTGGACGGAAGTTAGGCCGTTGCGGACGCATTCGCGAGCCGCAAGTTGCATGGCGTGCTTCGCCTGCTCCAGAGTCACCGGCGGAATTTGTTTCGCGACCAAATCCTGAGCATGATTCAGCAAGATGCCGGTGGGTTCGCCGGTTTTTTCGTCGCGAACGATTTTCCCGTTCTCGGGATCTTTGGTGTCTTTGTTCACGCTGGCAAGTTCGAGCGCGCGCCGGTTCGCCCACGCGGCAAAAGTGTGCAGGCCGACGAGGAAGACGGGATTATTCGGCGTCGCCGCGCTCAATGCCTGATTTCTTGGATAGTTGGACGCCCATTTGCCTTCGTCCCAGCCCCAGCCGAGAATCCATTCGCCCGGCGCAGCGGAAGCGGCCCGCTGCTTCACGCGTTCGATGATTTCTTTTTCCGTCGGAATGTCTTTGAGGTTCAGTCGGACAAGGCTCTCTCCGAGATTGATCAGATGAGTGTGTGCGTCAATTAGGCCTGGAAGAACCGTAGCACCGTGAAGGTCCATCGTGCGGGCCGAGGGATATGACTTTTTCCCCTCTTCGGAATTGCCAACCCACACAATGCGTTCGCCTTGGATGGCGATAGCCTGCGCTGCAGGCTGTTTGTCATTCATCGTGACGACATGAGCATTGAGGAGAAGCAGGTCGGCGCCGGAAGATGGCGAACTGGAAGTTTGGGCGCAGGTAAGAATCGCACCGGAAAGCGCAATCAGCAGAAGCATGATGCAAGTCCGCAGGAAAAACTTCAGTTTGGCGAGCGCACTCTTCATTGCAATCCCCCTGCAGCCTATGCCAACTCCAGGCTCGAAAACACCGGGACGCGCGAAAGGGCGCCCCTACAGCCCCTGCTCGCGAACCAGCGAGGGCCAGGCGACTGGCTTCACGGGCCCAATCAGAAAAATCCAGGACGCGGCTCCGAGCAGGCACATTACCGCAGTAATGGCGAAAGGCCAGAAGAAATTGCCGCTGCGGTCCAGCACGAAGCCGGTCAGCGCCGGAGCGACGATGCCTGCGAAGTTGCCGACAAAATTTTGCAGCCCGGTCCAACGGCCAGCGGCTCGCGGTCCGGCCAGCGTTTGCGTGATGGCCCAGACGTTTGACGAACTCACCCCCAGCGAGGAAGTGGTCAGAATCACCGCTGCCGTGGAGCAGGCCGGGCCGGTCAAGACACACGCGATTGCAAAAATGGCTGCGCCGGTCATTCCGCCGCCGGTAAACGCCTTGCGCACAAGAGTCGGAGAGGCTCCCCGGGCGATCCACCAATCCGACAGGCGTCCGCAAATTGCCGCAGTGACCGCGCAGGAGAGATAGGACCCGCCGGCGATGACCGCCATGCGATACACCGAGAAGTTGCGCCCACGAACCAGGTAAAACGGCAGCCAGGTGATGAAGAAATATTGCAGGTAGTTCAGGAAGAACAGGCTCGCGAAAGTTCCCCAGACGGAAGGCACGCTCAAGATCTGAAAAATGCTGGGAGCGGCTGCCGCCGCGCCGGCTTGAAGACTTGGCCCGCGCGGCATCCAGCGAAGCCACGGCAAAAGCCACGCGAAGCTGGCAAGTCCCAGGATGATGAAAAACGGGCGCCATCCATACCGGCCCATCAAGATTCCGCCCAGAAACAAGCCGAACGCCGGTCCCATGTAAAAGCCAGTGATGATAACGGAGTTGGCAAAGCCGCGCTGCGACTCGGGGAAATGCCGCGCGAGGATACTGGAGTAGGATGGATACGCGACGGACTCGCCGATGCCGAGCACCAACCGCAAGAAGAGCAACAGCGCAAAGCTGTGGGCAAAGCCCGTAACGGCTGTGGCCGCGGACCACAAGAAAAATCCCGCCGCGATGATCCAACTGGCATCGAACCGGTCCACGAGCCATCCGGAAACGAGCTGGAAGGCCGCATAGGTCCAGAAGAAGGACGAAAGCAGAATGCCTAGCTGGGGGAGAGAAAAGCCCAGTTCGTCGCGAAGCATCGGCGCGGCGACCGACAGGTTTCCGCGATCCACAAAGTTGATGAACGCCGAGAGCGCCAGGAGGATCAAGACGGGCAGCATCGCGCGCGGGATTTTCGCGCGAGGTGCTGTTGTGGGCGAGGACGTCATTGAAGTAGCGGGCATTCTAGCAGGGAAAATCGCCGTCTTAAGTTGTCATTCCGAGCGCAACAAGGAATCCTGGCTGGAACTAGGCGCCAGGCAGAGCCTCACTCCCTGACGAAACCCGATTTTTCCTGGAATGACGCGACCGGGTCTTGGCATGGTCTTGACCCTGGCGCTGCGTAAGGATAGGCTGCGGGCAAAATCGGGGCGAGCCCGCGACCCCGTGGGCGGCCCGCATTCCTTAAAAAGCCAGGAGGGCGCGAATGGTTGCTATTCACACGCTTTGGTTGCCGATTTTGCTGTCGGCGGTGATTGTGTTTGTGGCCAGCTCGATTCTGCACATGGTCCTGCCGTATCACCGCAGCGATTATAAGAAACTGCCGGACGAAGATAAGGTCGCGGCTGCTCTGCGTTCGTCAGGAGCGATGCGCGGGCTGTACTCGCTCCCGTACTGCACCCACAAAGAGATGAAGTCACCGGAAATGCAGGAAAAGTTCAAGCAGGGGCCGGTGGGGTTGATTACGGTGTTTCCGCCGGGAGCGATGAATATGGGGAAATATCTCGGCCAGTGGTTTGTGTACTGCTTGGTCGTGGGCGTTTTTACCGCGTATCTGACGGGGCGCGTGTTGGCGCCAGGGACGGCGTACCTGGCGGTGTTTCGCGTGGCGGGGACGGTGTCGTTCATGGCGTATGGCGTGGGTCAAATCGTTAGTGGCATCTGGGGAGGCCACCCGTGGATTAACGTGGCCAAGCACGTCTTCGATGGTCTGGTGTACTCCTTGCTGCTTGCGGGAACGTTTGGGTGGTTGTGGCCGAAGTAGTGACTGGTGATTCGTGGCAGCGTTTCATGAAAATGCGACTACTTTTTCTCTTCGGCCTTGGACAAGGGCGCGAAACTATCGCTAGGACCCGCGGGCTGGGAGAAAGAGCGGACGAGGAGAACGAGCTGCCAGCGCTGGTACTCCGTTAAACGACGCTTGTACGAAGGCATGGGACGGCGGCCTTGAGTAATTTGATAGAAAATATCGCCGTCGGGCGCGTTTGCCAGAAGCTTCGGGTCCGTCAAATCGGCGGGAAGCGGGTAGTGCGAGCGAGCTTCCGGGCCGTCTCCTTTGCCGCGGTCGCCGTGACACTGCGCGCACTGGTCTGCGTAGATTTGCCGAGCGCCATTTAAGTTGGATTCGGTGGGCGTCAGGGGATTCTTCAGGCTCTTGTATTCCGGGGGGACGATCCACGGTTTGTTTTCCTCGGTCACCCAATGGATGACCAGGACGCAAATGAGAATGAGGAGGGCGACGAAAAGAATCTTGCGCAGTTGGAGGGAGAGCGACGAGTTGGCGGACATGGGAACAGAAAAAATTCTCGCATATCAATGTCTGAGGCGAAAGGGAGCGTTGTGCCTAACATCTTAAAGGGGACTTCAACACAGAGGACACAGAGAACAGGCTAAGCGGAGCGGAAGATAAGCCAGAGGAGTTCGGCGTTGAAGAAGAGGATTGCGGCCGCGACGATCCAGGCGAGGACTGTGGCGAGGCGTGAGTTGGTGAATTCACCCATTTTTGAGCGATCGGAAGTGAATCGGATGAGAGGGACCACCGCAAAGGGCAACTGAAAACTCAAAACGACCTGGCTGAGTATAAGCAGGGAAGTAACCTTGTCCTCGCCGGCGAAACCGATCACCAGAGCTGCGGGAATAATCGCAATCGCTCGCGTAATGAGGCGGCGGAGCCAGGGCTTCAAACGAAGATTCAGAAAGCCTTCCATGACAATTTGACCCGCGAGCGTGCCGGTGAGCGTGGAGTTCTGGCCGGAGGCGAGCAAGGCGCACGCGAAGAGCGTGCTGGCGAGGCTGGCTCCCAGGACGGGGCTGAGAAGTTTGTAAGCGTCAGCGATTTCAGCGACGTTGTTCAAGCCGCGCGTGTGGAAAGCCGCGGCGCCGAGAACGAGAATGGCGGCGTTGATGAAGAGAGCGAAGCCTAGAGCCACAGTCGAGTCGAAAATGGCGTAGCGGATGGCTTCGCGCCGGTCGCGCGAAGAGGCGCCAAAGGCGCGCGTCTGCACGATGCTGGAATGAAGATAGAGATTGTGCGGCATGACCGTAGCGCCGAGGATGCCGATGGCGATGTACAGCATTTCGCGGTTGCGGAGAATTTCCGCGCGGGGTAGGAAACCGATGGCGGCTTCGCGCCACAGCGGGTGCGCAAAAAAGATTTCATAAGCGAAGCAAACGGCGATAGTGCCGATTAACGTGATCACGAAGGCTTCCACTAGGCGGAAGCCGCGGCCTTGCAACGCGAGAACGAGAAGAACGTCGAGAGCCGTGATGAGAACGCCGGCAAGAAGCGGCAGGCCGAAAAGCAGTTTCAGGGCGACGGCGGAGCCAAGAACTTCGGCAAGGTCGCAAGCGGCGATGGCGATTTCGCAGACTACCCAAAGAAAAAGAGAAGTCCGACGCGAGTAGTGCTCACGGCAGGCCTGCGCGAGATCGCGACCCGTGGCAATGCCCAGCTTTGCGGACAGAGCTTGCAGGAACATCGCCATCAAATTGCTGATGAGAATGACGCTAAGAAGTGTGTACCCAAATCTGGAGCCGCCGCCCAGGTCGGTGGCCCAGTTGCCCGGATCCATGTAGCCGACGGCGACCAGATAACCGGGCCCGGCAAACGCCAGAATTTTGCGGAGCCAGTGTGCGCCGGAAGCGATGGGAATCGAGCGATGGGCTTCGGGTAGGGAGGGATTAGCCATGCGCGCGCGGAGATCCGCCGTGGTGGGCAGGAGGCGCTGGCGGGATTCTGCGGTGAGGGGCGGGTCCGACTCGAGTTGTGGCGTCGTAACGGGTTCCATGGCCGAAGTTAACTATGCTAAATAACATTCCTAAACTACACTTAATACAGGCGCGTGTCAATAGGACGTTGCTGGTTTTTTAGTCACAGAAACAAAACAGGCCCGATGTCCAAAGGAGCCAAGCAGGGGCGCAGGGCTTGTGGTAACTTCGAGGAAGCATTTCGGGAGCGAAATGAGATGGACCAACAGCAGCCAGCACAAGGACAAGTGCAAATCAAGGCGGATGAAAAAGAGTTGCAAGGACAGTACAGCAACCTGGTGATGATTCACCACAATCTGGAAGAGTTCACGCTGAATTTTATTTACGTTTTTCCCAACGGGACGCAGGGGAAGCTCCTGAGCAGCTCAATCGTGAGCCCGGGGCACGCCAAGCGAATCTGGCGGGCGCTGGGGGAAAACTTGAGCCGGTATGAGGCGCAGTTCGGGGCCATCAAAGAGGCTCCGGAGGGCGGGCCAATGCCTAATGTGGGGTTCGTACAATAGGCAGATGTCCGAGGTTGCAGAGCAGAAGTTAGAAGACTCCACACGGCAAAGCGGTAATAAATGCATCCAACGCAAAAGCAAGAAGGCGTCGCCAGAATCCAGCAATGATCCGGGAGGGTGCTGCGACGGGGCTAACCGGAGAGTTTGCGTAAACCTGCATTGGTTCATCCTCACCTGTTTGAATAGCGCGATACTAGCATAGCCACATGCTTGATAAACGGTACTAATCGTCGGAGTTGATTCGAGCGCAGGGAACCTGAGTACCGATTACCCGAACTTCCCGGGCACTTGGCGACAGTATTTCACTTGGGTATGTGAACACGTTTTGTGTGCGGCGTGAGGAGAACTACCCTGTCCGTCGATTGTTCAATTAAATCAATTGCGCGAATTGCGTCGGCATAGGGGACCTCGGGTTCAGCATCAAAAAACACAATGCAGCTTGTCCTTGTCCCGATTTGCGCCCGCAAAGTATCCGGCAGGTCGTCCGGCCCGATTCTCGCGGAATTCAAATACCACGCTTTGCTAGATTCCACACGCACCACCCATGCTTGCGCACAAGGGATATGTTTGAAGAAGGACGACTCTGGAAAATACGTGAGAACGAACAGCCCGTGAGAGCGGTGGTATCCCAACGCATAATGGAAGATAAGAACCCCCCAGATACCTAGCAGAAGCAGGATTTGAGAGTACAGCAATCCAACTTGAGAGAAGAAGGGAATCCAAGGCGTGGCTCTTTCTCTTTGGCGTGCTGCATAAGAGTCAGTGCAGCGCGGTTCAAAGAAGCTGAGGCCACAGTCCTTGGTTGAACGACTCCGAAGACGCTCTCGTATGCCTACAATCAGCAGGCCGAAGCCAATGGAGCCCGAAACAAATGAAATCCAAGATGCATTCTGGTAGTACCTGTTCCACCGAATGAAATCGGCGTTGCTGGCGAGTATATACAATCGCGGATTATCCACATCGAGACAGCCGGTGTCCGAAAGAACCTCAATTTGAAGTTTGTAGTGGCCGCGCCTGCCTTCAAATCCTCCCAGGAACGAACCAGCTATTGTATCTCTCCCTATGGCGCGGCTCTTATCCTCGACCCACTGATAGCGGTAGACGGGAAGTTTGCCGATAGAAGATATTCGTCGTGTTCGCAACCCGGCTCCATTGGCACAGATGAGATTGCCGCCTTGAGAAAGACTAATGTCGATGGAGTAAAAAGCGTGGATGTTTAAGTCAAAATCAGTGGTAATCGTTCCGCGAGCCAGCGATACGGGCATGTCAACCGCTCGCAACGTTCGAGACTCAATCCAGTACGTTGACCAGAGAAACCCAACGATGGCAGAGAGGAGAACGACACATCCCACCAATATGGTAGGGGGTCTCCGCATATCCATTCAGACTCCACAGGCGGTGGAGATGTTCCCGGCTTTTCGCACCCCTTGGAGCGTAGGTTCAGCTAAGTATGCTTGGCGAGAAATGCTTCAGCAACAGGCGAAAACTCATGATGACGTTCACGAGTAAAGGTCAGTGATGCCTGGTAACGCCCTAATCGCCGAGTCCTCCTATCCGTTGACTTGATTACCGGTTTGGCCAAATCAGGCACAAAGAACAGGTTTTCCTGTCGATTGGCGCATCATTGAACGTTCTTGGCAGGTGGCGGCGGAAGGATATACCGGGTAGGCGGGCCTCCGAATCGCAGTGTTTCAAAAATCTTCGACACCAATTCCTGCTGCGTGTCGGTGAGGTCGCGTCCAAAAAGAGTCAGCGCACTTGCGTTACCCGCGTTGCGGAAATATACGCCCGTAATCCCGTGGCCCGATGTTCTTGGACTCACTATTGTTGCGCGATGTCCGTGGATGGACTTATGAACGACGAAGTATGCTGGTTTCTTTTGTTCTTTAAGAGGGTTTGAGTATCCACCAAAATCAAACTTCAGCACGATACCGTCACCGACAAACTCACCAACATATGAATCAACGCCCGTTAGCTGGTGAAACTCCCACCGAGATGGCGTCAAAATCGAAAAGGGACCCGCATCTAGTTTGTGCCAACTGCTCGGAGTAGTGCCCTCGTTGCGACCGCTTTCGATCGGCTGGGCTGCTGACACTGACTCGACAACCTGGAGAGTAGTGAGATCGACCGTTAGCTTGAGACCAAATGGGGTGCCGCTGCCACTTTCCTTCTTCGGAACGAGGGGAGCGTCTGCAACCAGGATTATCGTTGATGAATCATTGGCCGCGAAACACACCTCAGGGTAGTACAGCCATTGAGTTGTTTTGTTCTGAGGGATATGTGCGAAGAGTGCTTTCTCGATTCTGTCGTCGAGACCTTTGATTTCTTTAGGTACCGCTCCTGTTACATCAAACACCCGAATCTTCGTGTCATCAGCTGCGTACTCGTCGCGCAGAAACAACCGCTTGCTGTCGCTACTCCAAAATGCCGTCCCGCTTCGCTCTATCCATCCGACGAGCCATTTCCTCGAACTTTCGGCACTCTGAATGTATAGAGGTGTCTTCTTTTCGGGAGAATGAGGGCCGACACTCAAAAATTTCCATCTCAAGTCTGGCGATAAAAGCGAGCGCGTCGACCACAGGTCGGGATTCACTTCCTTCGCTGGAATACTGTCACATTCACTGGAAAAGCCAGCATCTCCGACACAAAGCAGGAAAACGAATATGAACAAAAACCGCGTCCAAAGCATTGGCTTAGACGACACCTCCGTGATTCAGGCTCGTCTGTATGTTACCTCCGCCGCCTCAAGTGTCCTGGTAGAACGCACTAATCGTACGTGTCCGATTCCGCGACTTGCTGGGACTTAGCACAATCGTTGCGGAGTTCGTGGCAACCTGCACTCTCGTAGTGTATCGTAGCGCCTCGCAGACGTACCTCCTCAATGCGAGCACGGAACATATTCGTCGGACCATTTGGGCTGCGCGCGGGCTGGCGCCTGCTGATTTTTCTGGCCATCGTCATCGCCCTGCAGGCCCTCTTTCAGGAAGTCGTAGTGGTTATCCTGAAGGCGCGCCGCATCGTTGCGCCGGAAGGATTGTACCCCCTCGTGTTTCTGGTCCAGGACGCGATTACTTTGATTGCCGTCGTAATCGCCACGTGGATCGTGGCGCGCTGCGAGCGCCGCAGGCTTTCTAGTTACGGCTTGCCGGGAAAGAATGTCTTCGGGCGCAGGTTCTGGGAAGGGGCAGTCTTCGGATATGGGGGCGTCTCTGTTTTGATTCTGCTGATTTTTTTGGCGGGCGGATATACTGCGGGCTCGTTGGCGCTCCACGGAGGAGCTCTTGTTCGCGCGGCGCTCCTCTGGCTGCTGGCTTCGCTCGCGATCGGCTTCGCGGAAGAATATCTGTTCCGCGGCTACCCACAATTCATTTTGGCGCAAGGAATGGGTTTTTGGCCTGCCGCATTCCTAATTTCATTTCTTTTCGGCGCGCTTCACTATTTCACCAAGCCGTACGAGCGATGGCCCGACTTTGCTTCGACGGGCCTACTCGCTTTATTCATTTGCCTGACGCTTAGCCGCACCGGCGATTTGCGATTCGCCATCGGATTCCACGCCGCATTCGATTTCGCGGCTATCTTTGTCTACTCCGGGCCCAACGGCGGACGGCTCGCCCCAGACCGCTTACTGACAGCCACGTTTCACGGCGCGGACGGGCTGACTGGAGGAAAGCTTGGTCCCGAAGCTAGCTTGTTCGTGTTTCCTGTGATCGCAGCGATGTTCCTGTCATTTCACTTCCTGTATCGGGTCACGGCGGAAGCCTCTAGAGGCACAACTTAGTCGCGGTAGGGACGACCGTCGCTGATCGCCCCCCGCACAGACCTTCGTCGCAAAACGGAAGGTCGGCAAACACCAGCTGCAGTTGTGAAACGCAGATTCTCCCAATTGCTTGATGAAGCGTGTTCCTGGGAAACCAATGCCTCGACCCTCTCGGCAAGAAGCGCATGCGCTTCGGGTGAGCTTGCGTAAGGACCCGCTTTCCCCAGGTAAAGATACTTCTAATGTTTTAGAGACTCGCATGTGGACCGGTGAGTGATCCATTTTGCTGGTGCTGGCAACGTCGCCCGTATATGCTGGCCAGACTCAATTCGTACTGAAAGGACGTCGGAGAGAACGCGATGGATTTCGCTGTCACTGAGGCGATATACAAGGCCTTTGTGTCATACAGCCATGACTCCGATGAACGATTGGCTGCATTACTTCAATCATCGCTCGGTCGGTTCGCTAAGCCCTGGTATCGCCTTCGCTCGATGCGGATTTTCCGAGATAAGACCAGCCTCTCTGCGAACCCGGCGCTTTGGCGTTCGATTGAACAGGCCCTTGCAAAGTCTGAGTATTTCTTGCTCCTGGCATCTCCCTCGTCTGCCAAGTCGCCGTGGGTGCAGAAGGAGGTTGAATGGTGGTTGCACAACCGCCCTGCCGAGAAGATGTTGATCAGCGTCGCTGATGGAGTAATCGTTTGGGACGGCGAGGCGCGGGACTTTGATTGGGCAAAAACAACTGCTCTTCCTCCCGGTTTGAAAGGCGCTTTTCCCGCCGAACCGCTGTATGCGGACTTCCGTGCTGCAAAGGCACGGGGGAGATACATCGAATCAGATCCGGCTTACCGGAGCGCTCTCCTGGACGTTGCCGCGCCGTTGCTGGGACGGCCCAAAGACAATCTGGACAGCGAAGACATCCGCTTGCATCGCAAAGCCCAGCGCATCGCGTGGGCAGCCGCTGTGTTGATCGTAGTTCTCGGGTTAGCCGCGGGAGCAAGCACGTATTTGGCACGGCAACGGCAGAAGATCGCCGCGTCTAGGGCTTTGGCCTCTGCGGCGTCGGAGCAAACGGACGACCGCTCGCTGGCGCTGCTGCTTAGCCTGGAATCTCGGAGAATCGCCGACACAGTTGAGTCCAGGCGCGCCCTGCTCACCGCTCTTCAGCGTTTGCCTCACACCGAAACGATTCTGTGGGGACATACCGGTGCGGTGACAAAAGCGGTGTTTAGTCCCGACGGGCAAACGATTCTGTCCGCGGGATGGGACAATCGCATTATCCTTTGGAACGCATCGACGCGCCAGCAGAGAGGTCAAGCGATCGAAAGCCCCAAAGGTCTTGTAGGTCTGGCCATCAACCACGACGGTTCGCGATTCGCTACGACGGCAAGCGGATCGGTGACGATTTGGAATACAAGTTCACGCCAGCGGGCAGGCGAACCTTTCACCGACGCTCACGAAGATTTTGTACATGTTGGTTTCTCGCCGAATGAGAAGCTTCTGGCCGCCAGCACGGAGGCCTATGGCGGTCATCCGGCTCACGTGTTCGTGTGGGACGTGGTCAGTCACAAGCTGGCGGAACAACCGATCGATGGAAGCACGTTCGCTTTCAGTCCGGATGGCGCGTTCCTGGCGATTGGGCGGTATGAAGAAGTCATTCTCTACGATCTCCGGTTGCATCGTGAAATCAAACGGCATTTGACCGGCCATACAAAGAACATCGCAACGATCGCCTTCAGCCCGGATGGAACATTTGTAGCGGCGAGCGCCGAAGACCAGACGATCGTTCTGTGGGAGGCGCAAAACCAGAGGCAACTGAGCACGTTTGAAGGCGACTCGACCGTGAACTGTTTGCTCTTTGATCCAAGCGGGAGGGATCTCCTTTCTGGAAGTGCGGACGGCACAATCACACTGTGGGGCCTAGCACCCATGAAGGCTATAGGGACTCCAGTCGAGAAGCTTGGCACGGCCATTTCGTCGATCTTTCTGAGTACTGATGGCCGCGCGAGGGCGTTAGCGCTTGATAACGAACGAGTCCTGGTTCTCGACGTTAACGATGATCCGCCTCTGGGCCATCGGATCAAGGCGTCGCCGGATGCCGGCTTCTCCAATGTGGCTTTCAGCCCAGATGGCCGCGTTCTTGTTTTTGGCGGAGAGTTCGGTGAGATTCTGGAGTGGAATGTTGCCCGCGACGACCTTAACGGTGAACCCCTATCGGATCATGGTCGAAAGGTCAGCAGCTTGGTTTATGCCCCCGACGGCAAGGTGCTTGTGTCCGGAAGTGTGGATGGGAGCGTTATTTTCTGGGACATGAACGCGCGCGCGGTTCTAAGCGGGCCCATCAAAGCCCATCGGTCTCCGGTGTGGAGTCTGGCATGCAGCCCGGATGGCAAGACCGTAGTTTCGGGAGGGGACGCTGAATTGATCTACTGGGACCTGGCTACGCGCAAGCAAGTGGGAGAGCCCATTACGTCACAAAAGGATCGCATCTGGAAACTTGCCTTCAGCAAAGACGGAGAATATCTGGCGTCGGCTGGAAACGAGCGCACCGTGGCGATTTGGAAGGTGGGTCAGCCAAGCCAACCCATCCAGACTTTAGCGCCGGCTGCCACTGGCCGTTTTGGACTGGTGATATCTGCGGGAGTCAGTTTCCATCCAGGCGGGGCGCTTCTGGCAATGGGCACCCGACAGAAATCGGTGGGCATCTGGAACTTCAGAAGTGGACAGGCACTCCCGCCTGAGATGTATGGTCACACGGAATTGGTGACGAGCGTAGACTTCAGCCGGGAGGGAAGGGTGCTGGCGTCCGGGAGTCAGGATGGTGATGTCCGGCTTTGGGACGTGGAGACCCACGCACTGCTCGGAACTCTTAGCGCGCAACAGAAAGCGATCAAGAGTGTCGCGTTTAGTCCGCAAGGAGGCTTGTTGGCTTCGGTCGGCGAAGCGGATTTGATCGCTTTCTGGGAAGTGGACTTCGACGGCTGGGCCAGCCGCGCGTGTCGCATCGCGAATCGAAACCTTACGCTGCAGGAGTGGAGCACTTCGCTCGGGAACCGTCGGTATCGGAAAACGTGCCCGAATCTTTAAGAAAAAATCAATCGCGGTTTCCAATTCCTTCGAGCCAAAGCCCGGGCGGTTGTCTCAACGTCGGAAGGACCGGCACGAGATCGCCAAGCCCGGCCCCAAGAATCTTGGCCACCTGAGCATCGAATTCGTACGCAATTGCAAACGAAACTAAGGCATCGTAAACTGAAAGAGTTGTAAGTCGTTTCCTCAGATGCTTGGCAGGGCCTGTAGCTCAGGTGGCTAGAGCGCGCCCCTGATAAGGGCGAGGTCGGTGGTTCAAGTCCACCCAGGCCCACCATTCAAATCACCAGTAAATACGCGGCCATTCTCACTTTTCCCTTATCCGGGGACCTCCCTCCAAAAACCATTTTGCCAACTATTTGCCAACTTTCGGTTTGGCCGGATGCCTCTGCAAACCGACCGTTCCGAGGCAGCGTAGCTCTAACAACCATGGTGTAGGACCTTGGTCCTCAGGAATATCTCGACCCGCAGAACAAAGCCTATGGACGGTTTGGAGGTGGAAAGAAAATCTGGAGCCTTGGAGATAAAGAGCAGGTGTACGGAAGCGGAGCCGCGCGTATTGCCCGGAAGAGCGCTAAGTGCTTCCCCACGCTTCCGTATACCAAGTCAGCGTTCGGTTCGTGGCCGAAGCAGACTGTTAAGCGGGGGACGCGCCTGCCTTGGGCGCGGACCATCCGACTCCAACAGCTCCATTCCCTACTTTGGCTTCTCTATGTTTTCAGTAATTTGGGGAATCTGCTTTTCGCTCAAAGATAAACTCGAATGGATTGAAAACTTTGCATTCCGGCACAGTTTTGGCACAGCAAAATTGCCATCGAATCCCGTCTCAGCAACGGTTTAGCAAATTCCCGATTCCACGGCCTGGTGTTCGGAATCAACAGCTTATGGTCGGATGAGATGCCCTATTTCGGTGCAAGACATCCCTGTTTGGGAGCATTTGTGCAACTATTGTGCAACCAAAGCCGTCGATGTTCGTAGCCTTGCCCGGTCGAAAGCGCAAGGAGGCCGGCGAAAATCCAGAGTAAGAATCGAGCTCTAGCTGTTCTTTGGTGTGTCATGGGTCCCCAATCACTCACCGCGCACTTGCTCTGTTCACGTTGTCGGGTTGAG
>DATEGO010000165.1:0-3707 GCA_035280065.1 Candidatus Acidiferrum sp. | reverse complement strand
TGTTTCCTCAGGAAAATATTTTCCGCTTTAAGGGCAGCGCTCGAACGCGTCCCCAAAAGCAGGAATCGCAGAACGTCCTGGACCAGATCAAAAAAGATGGCGACCAACCGAAACAGGGCTTGACCAGCTCTCATGGGATTGAAGCTTGCCATGGGTGCGTTGCCGAGAGCAATTCTCACATTTCAGCGACCGTCTGCGATCATCAGTTCTCGGTGTACCGATTTATTGCGGAGCACACGGATTGAAGCCGGTCCTGGTGGAATTGGCACTGGGTATCTTGAGTGTGTTTGCTCTCACGAGAGTGGTAGCGAGCCTGCTTTTTGCGGTGAGCTGCATCAGACCCGGCCACTTTGGCCTTGGTGACATTATTGTTCGGCGGCGTATCATTTGCAGCTCTCCTTGTGCCGGCTCGCCGTGCCGCAAACATTGATTCCCTTGCAATGCTTCGGGCAGATTAGGACTGAACGCCGTAATGAAGGCCATCGAAATTCGCGACAATTTCGGTGTGGACGCTGGCAGTTCGTCGAGCGCCCCGAACCGGTGCCTCGGCCTTGGGCAAGTGCCACTTAAGATGAAGGCATTCTCAATCAACTATCGGGCCTTGCTTGTCGTTGATTGGCGCAGGGCGATGGAAGACCCTTCTCGGGCGTGTTCCGCTGTCTGACGGGTGGGCATCGTCGCGGATGTCGGAAAAGGCGTCTCTCGGATAAGGTTGGGGATCGAGTCGCACCCATTTCCTAGCCGAAATGGTTGGAAGGAAGAGTTGCGGGCGAGAAGATGGCCAGGCTGTGGGACGTTGATCAGATCTTTGGACGTCCTCTCTTGCTTGAAGGAAGCATTAGTCCTCCTGGATCAAGTCTTCCAGCGTGCAATGTGTTGGATATTGACTTCAGCCGCAGTATTTCTGCGGAACTGATCCGAGTCAAGATTCGTAGTTTGTTCTGGGTCTCTGAATCTAAATGCAAGGCCTCTAAGGAGATGAAAGCCAAATGCTCAACGCCCGCATCTTGATCGCCGTCCTGCTGACGCTAAACCTACTCACCGGCCTGAGTTATGCGCAGGCCCCACAGCCCAACGACAGAGTCCAAGGATGGAGCGCAGACATTGACTTTCTGCTCGACCAGGCTAGCAAACAACACTACGTGTACAAGTCGAAGCCACTGCCAGAGAGGATGGTCGAAGGCGCCGCTTCCCTGAAGAAGAACATCCCGAATTTCAGCGACGAGCGAATGCTCGCCGAACTGCAGAGATTGATTTCGACGCTGGGAGACGGACACTCTTATGTTCTCCCATTCGGTGCGGAGCACGTTCATGCGACCTGGTTGCCGGTGCGCTTCTACCTTCTTTCCGACGGTCTGTTCATCATTGACGCGCAGCCGGGATACGAGAATTGGATCGGCGCGAAGGTTGTGCGGCTTGGCGGTATCAGCGCGACGGAGGCGATGTCGCGGGTCGGCGTCATGATAAGCCAGGACAATTCGATGGGGACGGTCTGGATCGGGCCGATATTGCTTCGCTTTCGCGGCGTTCTCGAAGCCGTAGAAGCTACTTCCGCGTCGAACACTCTTGACTTGTCGTTGGTAGATGCGAGCGGCCGGAGGCGAAAGGCGTCCTTGCCATATGTGCCTGTGCCGCAGATGCGAGGATTGCCCAAGCTGATGGCGTCGAAGGCACCACATGCCGAAGGGCCGCCGCTGTATCTCTCAAATGTCTCAACAAACTATTGGTTCAAAGAACTCTCCGATGGACGCGCGATATATTTTCAGTTTAATCAGGTCGCCGATGCCGACGATGAGAGCCTCAGCGCGTGCGCGAATCGTCTGGGCGCAGCCCTGACCGCGAACCCTCCCCAGCTTCTGGTCATCGACGTCCGGCACAACAACGGCGGGAACGCCGATTTGCTTCCGCAGTTGCTGGACGGCGTGAAGAAGTTCGAGAGCAACAATCCGCAGGCAAAGATAGTGGTAATTACTGGCCGCAATACCTTTTCGGCCGCGCAGATTTTCATTAATCTGATGAACCGTGACACGAAGGCAATCTTCGCGGGCGAACCCAGCAGCTCCAAGCCCAACTTCGTGGGTGAAGAAAACCAGATTCTTTTTCCCTGGAGCGGTGCAATGGGCAGCATTTCAAACCGGCATCACGAGAGCATGCCGGGCGATAACCGCCAGTGGATCGAGCCTCAAATCAAGGTGGGGCTTTCATCCCGTGATTACCTTGCAGGACGTGATCCAGTGCTCGAAACAGTGCTTACGCGCTACCTCCATTGAAATCGGACCATCCTGTGGACTCCGGAAATCGACGACTCTCACCTCCAATGACGGGTTGGTCGGCAACTCGGAGACTGGCCCACAAATTCAACAGCACGGCGGCGAATGACTGGTGGCGCACACAGGTCAGCGCCGAGCAAGGGTGTGCAAGGCCGTCCTATTTGGGCTACGTGGGCTACAAAATGAGGGACACGTGCTCGCCGCTTGATGTCATGTAACTCAAATTCGCAGAGGGAGATAGAAGTCGGTCGCTACACCCATCGCGTGGCCATCTCCAACCACCGACTGGTCTCGTTCACCGACGGTCGAGTCACTTTCCGCTGGCGCGATTCGACTCACCACAACCAACAGAAGTTACTGACTCTATCCCTCGATGAGTTCTTGCGACGCTTCTTACTGCACACCCTGCCGAAAGGTTTCGTGCGCATCCGTAACTTTGGTTTCCTGGCCAACCGCAAACGCGCCAAGCTCCTGCCGCTTTGCTCTCACTTGCTCGGCGCAACACCACACCCGCAAGTCGACTCACACGCCTCCGGCACCAAAGACTCTCCCCAATCTCGGTACTGCCCCAAATGCGGTGGACCGATGAGAGTCATCGAACGGTTCACCGCTGCAGAACTCCAGCTTCGTTCTCCACCAACGGTCACCGTCGCCGCATGAAGCCACACTCTACAGCGCAAAAACTCGGCGTGCTTCGGCGCGCTACGTACCTCTCTGACTCTCAGCCAAACAGATCTTTTCTCGCTGCCCCTTCAACGACCGTCTTCGCGATCCTCTTTCGTTCTAGCCAATTTCCGAGCGTGCCGTGTCATCGGTTGCGCTCGACTGCACGGCCTCGGCACACCTCAAACGTACCCCTTCCCTCAATTGAATTTGCATAGGGGTCCGTGTCCGCCGAAACCACGGGCGGCCACGTCCAAACGGCTTTACCGGACGCGCGCAAAACTCCCCGCCACGTTCGCGTTCTCAGCCAGAACGCGCATCCGGTAAAGCGCTAACGTTTCCCAGGACTCGCGAATACCTTCCCGATTGCCGACCATTCGGGAGTCGACGCGACATTCGAGGGTCTTAGCAATACAGGGGTCCACGCGTTCAGGGCAGCATCACTTGTACAGCTTGGCCGTCCAATCCAGCACGACGGACATGGGCGCAGTCTCGGCCTCCTTTTCAGGTGTAATGATCAAGAATCGCTGGCCGTCCCGGCTCACGTCATAAACGAACAGGTCATAGATTGGGATTGGCTGCCGTGGCGTGGCCTGAAAAAGTGCTACTGGTGTTCCGGAATCGAAATTGACCCCAGTCGTTACAGGAACGGCCATCATCTTGCTATCCGGAGAAAGGTAGAACAACTCCTTTCCGTCACGGCGCCAACGTGGCTGTTCGCCTCCTCCAACAGAAACCTGCCACTTGCCGTGCGGGGTCGGAAAAGATGTAACA
>DATEGO010000164.1:0-96700 GCA_035280065.1 Candidatus Acidiferrum sp. | reverse complement strand
ATTGGCGAATTTTACGGGTGCCATCAGTTCGCGGCCAGTGATTGGTTTAGGAGGCTTGAGACTTTCCGCGGAGACGGGAAGAAATTCGTCGCTGTCCTTGTAGTTGACCGCAGCGGCGCGATACCTAGTGTCCGAATAAGTCAAGTCGGGGGCAGCGGCGGTTGGGCGATGGCAATTGCTGCATTCGAGGTTCACGAGAGTGCCGTTTGGTCCGCGGCGAATTGGTTTCATGTGAATCGCGTGATTGAGCTTGATGGTGGCGGGATCGCCCGCCGGGGCTCCGGGGACAGAACGCAGCGCGACGAATTCGGGATGGCCTTTCTCGAAGCTATTAATTTGAGTGACGTATCGCGTATCCGGGTGACTGATTCTCAATTCACCGTGGCAACCGGCACATGTTTGATCCCTAACGGCGGAAAGGTTGGCGGCGCCGCGATGTTCGGTATGGCACGTCGCGCAGCTGGGTGCGGGAGTTTGGGAGGGATGATGGGCTGGGCCATCGTGGCAGGCGAGGCAGGCGCCGTCGGCAGCTTTCGCAGAAAATGTTTCGGCTTGGCGCACGTGGCAGGCGGAACACTCTTTTTCAAGGACGGCGTGGGCTCGGGACAGGCGGCCGCTGCTGTAAACGCGGGAATCGCGGGACAGGCTTTTTTCGGTGATCCAAAGGAGGGCCAGCAACAAGAGCACGAGGCTGAGCCAAAACTTGGCGCGCTTGAGCGGCGTCGGCCCCTTGAAATAATTCAGATCGATGCGCTGGGCGAGCTTTTTCGTTGTGCGTGTGCGAGCCATTGGAACAGTAGATAGTTCTTAGTTGTCAGTTGTTAGTTGTTAGTCGTTAGTCAGAGCAAAACCTATAATCGAGGTTTCGCACTGGACGGTCGGAATCAACGGCTGAGACCTCTAAATTGAAAATAACGACTAAAACTTGGAACCAAACGCTAAGAACCAAGAACTAAGACAAAAAATCAATACCGGAGACAGAAACGGCGTCTCTCAGTAACGCAATGCCATTACGGCATGGACGGCGCCGAGCAGAATCAGCGCGAGCGAAAGCGGAATGTGCAACAGCAGCCAGCCGTGGAGCCAGCGATGCAGTTGCTCTTGGCGAGCAAGCTGGCGCGCTTCGTCGCAAATATCTTCGAGATCGCTGAGCGTGGAATGAGCCGCAGCGGGCAGTAAAGTGCGCAGACCGGCAAAGGCACTGTTTGCACTTGCGGGATCGCTGAGCCGCCGGCTAGTCTTTTTGGCGTGTTCGAGAAAGGGCCGTATTTCGCTCAAATAGAAAATGCGAAGCGGAGCGCTTTGCTCTGTACTCAATAAGATTCTCTCCGGAGTGGCGGCGACGGCGGCGCTGGCACCGGCGCTGACTGCTGCAGAAGTTCGCAAGGGAACGGCAGTGGCGGCTATCGGACGCAGGGCCGTAAACCCTCCAGCACGCTGGGTTTCTTCACCCGAAGACTTCGCAAGACCGAGACTCCCACACACAGCCTCTACCGCCCGATCGGCTTCTTCGCGCAAGAGTGAGCGAACGTGTCCAATCTCGTCGTAAATCGTTTCTAGCGGCACATCACTGGTCATGACACGCGGAATGTAATGCTGCAACGCCTCGCCAAAGACGCCGCTGGCAACCGTTATGATGAGCAACCACATCAGCAGACGCGTGAGCGTGCCGCCAAAATGAAAGCCGCCATGAAAGAAAATCATTGGCAGCGCCAGGAAGCCGAGCCAGAGGTGGCCGCGCATCCAGGCTTGCGCGCGTCCCAAGCGCCAGGTGGGCACGCGCTTTCTTGCGCCGAGGAGCGCGGCAAAAATCATGAAGCCGAAACCGGCGATGCCAAACAGCAGGCCGATTGCGCTTCCGCCACGGGGGCCTTGCGGCGCGTTGAGCGCGTAGATGAGGTACACCATCGAAGAGACTGCAAGAATTGCCAGCGATGCGACGGCCCAAACGCGATGCGTGCGGTCGATTCTCACTTCGCGCCGCCCTGGCCGAGCATTTCGGCGAAAAATGCTTTTGGGTCCACGCGATGCGCTGCATCGTGCGGGCATGCATAGACGCAGCTCGGTTCCTTCAAATGCGTGCAGAGATCGCAGGAAGTGGCTTTCTGCTTGATGACTGCTTTTTTGCGGCCGGCGTTTTCGGGATCGTCCGCCAACACTTCAAACGGATGCAGATTTATATTGCCGTAGGGGCAATTGCGCGCGCAGAGGCCGCAGCCGATGCACCAATCTTCGATGATGACCTCGAGCGAATTGCGGCGGCGAATCGAGCCCACGGGGCAACCGACCATGCACAGCGGGTCGCGGCATTGGCGGCAACTCGTAGCGACGAGATAGCGGTCAAAGCGCAGACCGTCGCGCACCAGGCGCGTGACGCCGTCGTGAGCGTCGGCGCAGGCGTTCACGCAAGCATCGCAGCGCGTGCAATTTTGCAGGTCGAGAATGAGCAGGCTTTGCGCTTCCATCAATCCTTGCGAAAGAAACTGATCGATGGGAACGCTGTGGACCATTTGCAGGCGCTGCTGATTGGCAGCGCTCCGCTCGGCGGCGATGGCTTCGAGACCGGTTCTAACGCTGGGGAAGCGCGAGACCATTTCTCGAAAGTCGTCGCCGGAGATGCGTACGAGTTCGACGTGGTCGAGCGCCGTGCAAGTGGCGGTGCGAACGCCGCCTCCAAGCAAGCCGATTTCGCCGAAATAGTCACCGCGGGAAAGATAAGCGAGGACCATTTCGCCACCGGGATAGTTCTCCGAAACTTTTACGAAACCGATGCGCACGAGATAGAAGCTGTCCGCGGCTTCTCCCTGTTGAACGATGGTTTGGCCGGGGGCGAAACGCTGAAGCTCGACGCTTTCTTTGAGGTGGGCGATAAACTCTGCCGACAGGTCCGCGAACATTGGGACGCCGCGAAGGTGATTTTCGAGAGCGCGGCGCCGGTACGTTTCGTCCAGTTGCGCGCGGAATGTCTTGTTTTTGAGCATGATGTCGAGAACATTACGCAGCATTTCATACGCGACCACGTCGGACTCGGCGACGACGGTGGCGGAGCGCGGATAGAAATTCATGCAAGTCATTTCGCCGAAGAGGTCCCCGGGACCGAGTTCAGCGACAGGATTGCCGTAGGAAAGATCAACGGAAGCATCGATGGGGATAGTGCGGTCGCGCGCTTCGTCTTCGCGCTTGTCTTCGTCGCGGCCAACGAGCGTGCTGGTCAGGCGTTTGAAAAAACCTTTGGCACCACCTTGCGTTTTGACGTGGGCGATCGGAGAAGAAATGGAAACTCGCGCGCGGCCTTCGACGATAAAGAACGCAGTGGAGCCAAATTCGCCTTCGCGGCAGATGACTTCACCTTTGCGGAAGCGGCGCTTGACGATGGCGCCGCGATTTAGCTCGAGGAATGTGCCGGAAACGCCTTTGAAGACAGGAATCTGCAAAAGCTCTTCAACTTTTAGGATATCCGAGTTAGCGCCGGCGGCAACCGCCGTGCCAACGACCCCTTTATTGGTCAGCGCGCCGGTGGGACAGGAAACCATGCACTCTCCGCAGGAAATACAGGTGGAATCGCCCATCGGCGCGTTCAGGTCGAAAGCGATGCCAGCGGAATAGCCTTTGCCCATGCGTCCGAGGACGAAGTTGTTCTTGACTTCGTCACAGCCGCGGACGCAGCGGTCGCAAAGAATGCAAGCATCGTGATTGACGGCGATTGCGAGGGAAGAGTCGTCTTCGCCGCGGGCGACCGTGCGCTTGTCAAAACGTAGTTGAGGAATGCCTGCGGCTTTTGCGAGGGCCTCGAGTTCGCAGTCGCCGGATTTCTCCTGGCGCTCGCAAGGGGAAGGATGATCTGACATCAGCAATTCGAGCAGGATCTTGCGTGCCTTCAAAACCTTTTCTGAATTGGTAACCACCTTCATGCCGGGCTCGACAGGACGCACGCAGGAGGCGGAAAGCACGCGCGCGCCGGTGTCCACGACACAGAGGCGGCAAACACCAACCGGAGTTTGGTTTTGCAAATGGCACAGCGTGGGAATGCTGATGCCATTCATGCGCGCTGCGTCGAAGACAGTGGTTCCGTTGGGCACGCGCACGGATTTGCCGTCGATTGTGATATCGATCATTCCCGGAGGTGAGGCAGTGGTGGCCATGTTAGGGGCGGATTCCCACGCGCTGCGATTCTCCTGCGCGCGACGCGGCAGTGAAGCAAATCCCGCTGGGGCACTGGCCTTTCAGGACGTGCGCGTCGACTTCCGGACGAAAATGCTTCAGCACCGATTGAATCGGGGCGGGAGCAATCTGGCCGAGGCCGCAAATCGACGTCTGGCTCATGGCCTGCGAAAGATCCTCGAGAAGCATGAGGTCGGCGCGATATTGCGCCTCGGGAACGGCGCCCTGCGTCCAGCGCGCGAGCAGGTCGGTCATTTTTTGCGAACCGATGCGGCACGGCACGCACTTTCCGCAGGATTCGTTACGATAAAAACGCACGGCATTCAGCGCCATGTCTAGCATGCACGTGGTGTCGTCGCAAACCACGATAGCGCCGGAGCCAAGCATCGAGCCGGCATCGGCCAGCGCCTTGAAATCGAGCCGGACGTCACCCATCGAAGCCGGCAGGTAACCTGACGACGGGCCTGAAGGAGCGAAGGCCTTCAACGAGCGGCCACCCCGAATTCCGCCCGCGTGTTTGTAAATCACCTCGCGCATAGGAGTGCCCATCGGCACTTCGAAAACGCCGGCGTGCTCGACGTGTCCACTGACGCCGACGAATTTCAGACCGCGCGAGCCGTTCACACCCTGCGCAGCGAACCAGTCCACCCCGCGCGCGAGAATTTGCGGCACGTTGACGAACGTTTCCACATTGTTGATGACGGTGGGTTTCTGCCACAAACCAATCTGCCCGGGAAACGGCGGCTTGTTGCGCGGTTCGGCGCGGTGGCCTTCGATGGCTTCGATCAGCGCGCTTTCTTCTCCGCAGATGTACCCCCCGGGACTTACAAAAATCTCTAAATCAAAATCCAGATCGCTGCCAAGAATTTTCTTGCCAAGCAGGCCCGCGTGATAGCAGCGGCGAATCTCTTCGCCGAGGATCTCTTCCTGCATGCCGTATTCGTGGCGAATGTAGAGGATGCCGCGCTTGGCGCCTGTGACAATCCCGGCGATGAGCATGCCTTCGATGACCAAGTGCGGCAGGTTGGTCATGATAAAGCGGTCTTTGATCGTGCCGGGTTCGCTCTCGTCGGCATTGCAGACGACGTATTTCACGGGGTCAGGCTGCTTACGTACGAGGTCCCACTTCATGCTCGCGGGAAAACCGGCGCCGCCCATGCCGCGAAGTTCGGCGGTTTTGAGTTGCGCTAAGACGTCGTCCCAGGTGCGCGATTGCACGAGCTTGCGCATTACGCCATAGTTTTCGCCGTTCTCGTAAGGATCGGCTTTGCATTTCACCCGCGATTGCTCATGATGCGGCTCGGCAACTTCTTTGTCACGAAGGGCGGCGCGCGCGATTTGCTCGGCGCTCGCAGCGGTGACATCCGTGAAAATCTCATCGTTGATCGAAACAGCCGGCGCATGGTCACAGCGGCCGAGGCAGGACACGTCACGAATCTGCACGTCTTCGGGCCGGGAACCCGCAAAGCGCCGCTCCAACTCGGCTCGCAGTTCGCATGCGCCATTGAGATGGCAGCTCATGTCCGCGCAAACGCGAATTTCCGCTTTGGCTGGAGGGGCGAGGTGAAAATGCGGATAGAAACTCGCGACGCTGTGAATCTGGTAGAGCGGAGTTTGCGTGCGCTGGGAAAGTCCTTCGAGTTCCGCTTTGGGCAGGAAGCCGTAGCGAAGCTGGATGGCCCGAAGGTCGTCGAAGATCACGTCGTCCCGTCTCGCGCACAAACCCGCGCTTGATGCGAAAAAATGCGCGGCGCAGGTTGGAGTGATGAATCTTCTGAATACTACTGAGCGTAAAGCGCGGTGTAAATAGCGCCAGGTTTGGTTTTCGCGGCGCGTCGCTAAAAAGACAACGCAATCCGTTGACTTCTCCGCGCCGCAAACGATATAAGCGAACAGGTTCTTCCGGCACAGCGAATGCGCGACGCGACAAACTGCTTCCATTTGCGGATCATTGCCTGCTTATCACTCCTGCTTCCCTCTGCTTTGCAAGGGCAGGAGAAAGAGCCTGTCAAATATATTGGTCCGGGATCGTGCGCGGCAACGAGCTGCCACGGAAGCGTGAAGCCTATCGCGGGCAGCCGCATTTTGCAGAATGAGTATTCGACGTGGATCCTCCAAGACAAGCACAGCCGCGCGTATCAGGCGTTGACCGGCGACGTTGGCGAACGGATGGCCCGCATCCTGAAACTGGGCGCAAAGGCCGAGGAAACTCCAAAATGTCTGGCATGCCACGCGCTTTACACCCCGCCGGAGCAGCGCGGGCGCGCGTTTGAAATTTCCGAAGGCGTCTCCTGCGAAAACTGCCACGGGCCCGCTTCAGCTTGGCTTGGCCCGCATACAACACGCTCCTGGCAGCATGAGAAATCCGTTGCGCTGGGGATGTACGACACGCGCAATGTGATTCATCGCACAGAGAAATGCCTGGAATGCCATCTGGGAGCAAAAAATAAGTTTGTGGACCACGAAATGATTGCCGCCGGACATCCCGACTTGTATTTCGAGCTGGACTCCTTTTCTGCAGTTATGCCGCGGCACTGGAAAGTTCCGCGCGAATCGGAGCCGGGAAAACCCGTAGAAGATGCGGCTTGGGTTGGTGTGCGCGAGTGGGCCGCGGGTCAGGCAGTGCAATTGCGCGCGGCGATGGAGCGGCTAACCTGGCGCGCAAAGAGCGAGCGCTTCGACAAGAAGGACGTTTGGCCCGAATACTCGGAACTTTCTTGCTTTGCGTGCCACCACCCGCTAGGGCCAGCAAAGGATAGTTGGCGCCAAGAACATGGATATGTCGGGCGGCGCCCTGGTGATCCGGCGTGGAACGCCTCACGTTATGTGGTGTTTCGCCTGCTGGCAAAGCAGATCGATTCGGCGAACTCACAGGAGCTGGACCGGCAACTGGCCTTGGTTTCGGACGAGATGAGCAAACTCAATCCCGATCGAAACGCTGTCGCGACAGCAGCCTCCGCCGCAGCACCTCTGACACAACGCATCGCGGAGCGGCTCGCCACCATGCAATACGATCAAGCTATCGTGCATCGGATGCTGCAGCGCATTCCCGACGATGCGGAGAACATCGCCCTAACCGACGAGCGTGCCGCGGAGCAGGCTACTATGGCTATGGATTCTCTGTACATCGCTTACAGCCGCGAAACCAAACCCGCGAATGCCGCCGAAGTCCGCGCTGCGATTAACGGCCTCTTCCAGCAGCTCGAGAATCCGTCCGCCTACAACGCCGACCAATTCGCATCCGCCCTTCGCCGCATTCGCTCTCTGCTGCAATAGTCCTTTCCCCGCGATAGAGTGGTTAGAAACCTGGAATGTTCTAAGGGACTGATGAACGCTTTCGAAAACTGGTATTGTGGTTCAGCGCTTTGGCGTTATCTCACGCGCCGGGAATTGCTGCCGTGGATGCTGCAGGGCTCGGTTTTGGGTGAACAAGTTCTGGAGCTGGGCGCCGGGGCCGGACCGGCAACGATGGAGTTGGCGCGACGCACGCCTCGTGTCACCAGCCTCGAATACGATCATTCGAGTGCCCTGAAGCTCCGTACCCGCACGATCTGTAGCAACGTCAGCGTAATCCAGGGGGACGCTGCAGCATTGCCTTTCCCCGACGCCACATTCTCCTCCGTGATCGCCATCCTTATGCTGCATCATCTGAAATCCCCGGAATTACAGGATCAGGCCTTTTCAGAAATACACCGCGTGCTTCGGTCCGGCGGCGTTTTTCTTGCCTTCGATATTCCGAACGGCTGGATTCATCGAGTCGCTCACATCAAAAGTACTTTTGTTCCCTTGGATCCGGCGAGTACAATCCAACGCCTGACAGCGACAGGACTCGCGGAAGTCACCATGGTTTCCCGTAGCGGAGGTTTCCGGATCCGAGCGATGCGTACAAAGTAGTCTTTGCCCTTGCAGAGTTCACCTGCGTTGACCCGCAGCAAGCCACGGCTTAGCATGGGACTATGTGGTTTCGCAGCGACAAGTTTCCACCCGGCCCCTTTAACGGGCTCAAAGGCTGGTCCCTCCGCGCCTTGAACCAAAGCCCGCTGGAAATGTTCACCGAACTGGCGCGCTACGGGGACATCGTCGGCATCCGCGTCGTCAATTTTCGCAATATTTTCGCCAATCATCCTGACCTCATTGAAGAGGTATTGGTCGGTCATCCGCGCCGATACTTTAAGGGCCGTGTGTTGCGGGCGAACCGGCATGTTTTTGGGGAAGGGCTGCTCACCAGCGAAGGGGATTTCTGGCTGCGGCAACGGCGGCTCGTGCAACCTGCGTTCCACCGCGCGCGTATCGCTGCGTACGCGGAGACCATGGTCGAATACGCGCAACGCATCATGGAAAACTGGCGCACTGGGGAAGAGCGCGACATTCATCAGGAAATGATGCGGCTCACCCTGCAAATCGTGGTGAAAACGCTCTTCCATGCGGATGTCACCCGGGACGCACAAGAAGTCGGCAAGTCGCTCGAGCTACTTCTGGAACTTGGCGCCGATTTCCGGCGTACTTTGTTCGTTCCGCACTGGGTGCCCACGCCCACCAATCTCCGAATCAAGCGCGAGATTGCGTTCATCGAAAACATCCTCTACCGCATCATCAACGAGCGGCGCGCTTCGGGCCGCGATGCCGGTGACCTGCTCTCCATGCTTCTTCATGTGCAAGACGAAGACGGTTCGCGCATGACTGACAAACAACTCCGCGACGAAACCCTAACCCTCTTCCTTGCGGGGCATGAAACCACGGCCAGCTCGCTTTCCTGGACTTGGTGGCTGCTTGCGCAGAACCCCGCGGCGGAAGCAAAGCTGCACGCGGAACTCGATGAAGTTCTCAGAGGGCGCGCGCCTTCGATGGACGACCTCGCGCGCCTCCCGTACACCACAAACGTCATCACGGAATCCATGCGCCTCTATCCTCCTGCGTGGGGCTTGGCGCGCATTGCTGTGGAAGACCACGAACTTGGCGGGTATACCGTGAGAAAAGGGATGGGCGTGGCGATGGCGCAATGGGTGGTCCATCGCGACACGCGCTGGTACGACACGCCTGAGGAATTTCGGCCGGAACGCTGGGAAGGGGACTTCGCGAAACGAATCCCGCGGTTTGCTTATTTCCCGTTTGGAGGCGGGCCGCGCCAGTGCATCGGCAACTCTTTTGCATTGATGGAAGCGACGCTGATCCTTGCGACCGTCGCGCAAAAATTCCAGCTGCGCCTGGTGCCGAACCATCCGGTGGTTCCACTGGCGTCCATTACGCTGCGCCCCCGGTATGGAGTGCGTGTGGTATTAGAGGCGCGCCGGCTCCGCACATCAGACACTCCTCCGCAGGCAAGCCGAGCTAGACCGCAAGTCATGAGCGCCGACTAGCATCAACCGTTCATCCGATCGGTTGAGATTCTTCGCTACGCTCAGAATGACACATTATTGTGATAGGCGGGCCATGTCGCCGTGCGAGACCGGCGCTACTTGCTGGAGAATTGCGAAGCCAGTTCAGAATGCGTTTGCATCACGCGCAGAATCGAATCCCGCGTGATCATGCCCACGATTTGCGGCGCTTCGTCCGCAGCCCCGCTTACGACCGGCATCTGGTTAATGTCCGCGCTCAACAGTCGCTCAAGCAGCCGCAGTAGAGGCTCGTCCGGTGACGTCCACTGAATTTTGTCTCGCGGAATCATTGCCGCCTGGACCGAGTTATTGGCCCACTCCGTGCGTGGTACGGCGTTCAGGGTGTGGACGTTCATCATCCCGACCAAACGGCCTCCGGAAAGAACCAAATGGCAACGCCTCCCGGTCCGCAGAACCTCGGCGCCGTATTCCTCCAACGCCATGTCCCCGGTTATTGTGGGAACTTCGTGGCTCATGACATCGGAAGCATGCAGCCCCGACAGCGCGTCGCGGATCGTCATTTGCGCGATGCTCTGATGTGCGGCGTTTAATAGGTACAGCCCGATCACTCCCAGCCATAGTCCCGAATACCAGTCGTTTTTGTAGAAAGCCAGGTAGCCACCGATTCCCATCATCGCGTACGCGACTACTTTGCCGCTCGACCCGGCCACAAGTGTCGCGCGCGAGAAATTCTTGCTGACGCCCCAGATAATCGCGCGAAAGATTCTTCCCCCATCCAAAGGGAAACCCGGAACTAGATTGAAAGCCGCAAGAATGAAGTTGCTGCCGCCAAGGATTTTGGCGGGCGCAACTATGGTTGGATTCGCAGGAAAAGCCACCGCCATCGCTCCGAACACGCCGGAAAGGAAGAAGCTGGCAAGCGGCCCTGCCACCGCGATGTTGAATTCCTGTATGGGTTTTGAAGGTTCCCGCCCAATGCGTGCAATGCCGCCAAAGATGAACAGCGTGATAGAGTGCACAGGAATCTTGTAATACAGCGCCACCACGCTATGCGCCAGCTCGTGAAAAAGTACGGAACCAAAGAACAGAAAGCTGGCGACGAGGCCCACGGTCCAGTATTGAGTCTGCGTCCAGTTCAGATGCATTCCCGGAAAGACAATTTTAGAAAGCTGGTAGGTAATCAGGCCAAAGATGAGCAGCCAGGTGGGATCCAGGTAAACAGGAATACCTAGAATTTTCGCAATTCGAAAGCCGGATACACGGTTCATAGCTGCTCGATGACTAGCCTAGCACAAGCTTCCGAGCAAGGAGGAAAGCAGGGCCACTGCAGAAATCCAAGGGCAGGCGCGGCTAACGGAGTCCCCACCCTGAGAAGAGCGCTTGCAGTTAGAGAGACAGGAACCAGAGGCCTGGCAATGTAGCGTTTCGCTGTTCAATGTCTCAATAAAATACACCCTCATCGCAGGAAGGGCCAGCTAGATAAACATGTTCCTGTAACGGATTCCCGCCTTGCGTCACTACATTGTATCGGGGAGAATCCTGGCTTCGGATTTCTGGTCTGGAATTCTTCCGGCGAAAGCTTGATCCCCGAGGAGGACGCAATGTCTAATGGTCCAGCGCTGGCTCCCTCTTCCGACGACAGTTCTAGCCGTGTCTTGGTTGCGATCAAGATCAACTTTACGCTGAACACTCCCGATCGTTTGCGTCGAGTGATCTTCGGTCTGGAAAAGGACACTCAAGCCGATACAGTCATCTGGAAAATCAGCTTTCAGTTGTTCGAACGCGACAACAAGACGGACGATTTCGGCGATGCCATTGTCACTTTGGACGTTGAGGTAGATACCGCTCTTCACGCCAATGCGGAAGCGGCCGCTCAGAACGGTTTGACGCCCGCTCAAAGTGCGCACGCGCTCGGGCCCGCATGCGACGACGCAAAAGCGGCGCAAGCTGGCGAAATGGATACAGACGACGCCAAACAGACCGTGCAGAATACTCTGACAGCCTCTGACTCAGAGTAGGCAAGCTCCTTAGCAGGGCTCATGAAACGTGCTGCGTTGTACTTTGTTCAATCGGTCGCAGTGTGCTTTGTGGCGAGCACAGCCTGCCTCGCCCGGACTGACGTTGCGCCCGGCAAGATCAGCGCGTTCAACGGCTGTTCACCAACCGCGAATTTTGAGAACGAGAACTACGTTGTGCGGTCTTCACGGGTTGAAGATCCTTTTGCGTTCCTGTGGCTCGTCAGAAGAAAGAAAAGCGACCTGTCGGCCAAGATCAGCTCCCTCGTGGATGGGAAGCCATTCCGCTACAAAGTGGCGGTCGAACAGGCCCTCCAATTGATCGAAGTGGAAAGGTTCTTATCAGACTCCGCCGATGTCAGGATTCAAGTCTCGCTCGAATTCCTGACGGTCGAGCACTGCGAGGGATTCCGACTCGATTTGGTCTACCACGTTTACTCCACCCAGATTCCCCAAGTGCTGAGCGGCACGCCGGAATCGCGCAGCACCGAAAAGAGAGCGCCTCAACAAACGGCGGGCCAGGCAGAAGCTGGCAGCCCAATCCATCTCAAGCCCTCAGGCGGATACAACGCTTCAGAGCGGGCCTCAGGAGGCGGGCACCTGGAGGTTCAGCCAAGAGGCGTCGATTGGTTGCCCTTCCGCTCCTTGACGGTAGAAGGGCAAGGTTCCTCTACCATGCGCTTTGTTTCGGCAGGTTTGAAGGGAGGCAAAGATTCGCAAGCCTGGCTGGCTCACTCGGAATGGATACTCAATTATGAGAGCTCTTCATTCCCTACGAACGCTGGGAATTTCAGCCGCGGAACATTCTCCGGCCAGTTCTCGGCCGTTACAAAGGCCTTCGCAAACGGCAATTTGACAGGGCGGTTTGGCTTCCTCATCGAGGGAGGAAATCTCCAAAGCACGTTACAGAACGTGAGCATTGCCCCAAACGCGGTGCCCAACACTGGCTACTTCTCTTCAAAAGTTTATGCTGGGATCAGCTCACGCCTCGCTCACAACGTATTCGCCTCTTCCTATGGCTTGGAACTCGGCTCCACCTCGGGAGCAGGTATCGACTGGCGCAAGCACATCGGTGATGTGCAACACGAGTTCTGGTACCCCGTGGGCGACCATCACGTCCTCGAACTGGAGTCCCACTTCACGGTTGGCGCCCTGCAGGTTCCCGTTTTGGTCCCGGTTTCCGAACGCTTCTTTGGGGGCGGACACGAAGAATTCTTCTTTTCCGGTGATTCCTGGAAAATTCGCGCCAATCCTGTGATTCGGGCCATTCCTGCGAATCGCTTCTACCTAGCCGCTGACGGGGCGGGGGCTGAGAGTTTTGTCAGCTATAACCTTACTGCGGCGTGGGCCGTCTGGAGGAAACCGCTGTTTCCGTCGGACCTTTCGCGCGACGCGGGCTTCACGCGCTTGCTGAACGGGCAGATCACTACGGCTACCTCCATCGAACAGAATTACTATGTTTCGAAAGACCCGCACTACAAGAGGTTGGTTAGCCGCCTTCCGGCTGTTCAGAAAGATCTCGACGAGTTGAAAACAGTCGTCCAATCCGCCGAGACTGCGTCTGGGGACCAGTTTGCCGTTGAATTCAAGGCCTGCGCCCGCGCAATCGGTTTCGCGAATTCACGAGTCAAGTCAGCCTTATGCTCAAAAGATGGTTCGCAGTACGGCGACGTCGCGGCGCTTCTCCCCGTGGACGAGAAGGAGGATCGCCTGCGAGGCGTCTTGCGCGCTTGCCGCGACAGTCTCAATAGCCAGCTAAAGAGTCCCGAGGTTGCGGCCTCCATCGCAAGTCTCGATTCTGAATTCCAGTCGGTGCAAGCGGACTTCCAACAGATTGATCAAGGGCTGGCAAATCGCAAAGCGACGCAGGACATGGCGTTTGTTCATCGGACTTTGGACACGCTGATCAAAGAAGTGAACATTTATTCGATCAGCCCCGTGGTGGTATTCGACGTTGCGCACATTGGTCCGGCAACCAGTGGCCTAGGTGGTACGCGTTACGGCCCCGGGGGAGGCATCCGGTTCGGCCTGGCAAGCACCGTCAATTTCACCCTCGGATACGCCTGGAATCCGCAACACCGGCCAGGTGAAGGACCGGGTGCGATTTTCTTCTCCCTGGAGACGAGAGATCTCTTTCACTGATGGCAAGGCCAGCGACTTCCCTTACCCGGCGATCGATTCCTTCTCCTGCCACTACGTTCCTCGTGTGGAGCTTCCACAGGCTGCGGAATAAGCGCGTCTCAGTGCGAACAACGTGTAATCGCAAACACACATTTACCTTTCTAGGCCTTAAATAAGCTATTTGTTTTCAACACGTTAGGTTTTGGGCATGGTCATGCGTTTCTTCGGATCGCACTGCAGGAGACGCCATGATTACCGTGCTCGATTTTGTCATACTCGCCACCGCGACGATGTTTGCCGTCGCCGCCGCCGCTGGTCTCTCTTGGATGTTTCTTCGCGCCGCCTTCGCACTGATGTACCCGGCAACGGCCCGCAGGATTGCTCCGCGTACGGAGTTGGTCCGCGGAACCGCACAACTGGCCCGCGCCTACGCTGCGAATCGGTAGGCGTGCCTGAAATTGGGGGAAAGGGGAACGCCATGCTGAAATACTTGCTGATGATTATGGGACTCGGTCTTTTTGGGAGTGCCAGCGCCCTGGCTGCCTACGACATCTTTCTTGCAACGCAGCTCCGTCGATTGCTCCCCCGCAAGCCAAGGGACCGCACCCGGGCATGGAAAGTGACTTACAAAATGGGATTTCCCGGTGCCGGCGCCGGGCAAGGGCTCCGCTAGCCAAAACCCCTGTGGGTGGCTCGGGACGCGACGCCGGAAAGGAGAAGCAATCATGATCCGAAGAGCAAGCACCGCCGCGCTTCGCTATTCGCCAGAGTTGCTCTTCATCCGGCAACCGCGCACCGCGCCACCCGGCTGGCGGACAAAAGCCAGAGGTCAAGGGAGGTCTCGATGAGCTGCCGCTTCGTGCTTTGGGGAACGTTTATTCTTTGACCGAAGGATACTTCGGACGCGGCGGAACTCCCTTGTAGTCCTTCAAGGCATCCTTCGCCAGTTCGATGGCTTTTTCCAGTTGCGGATCGTGTCCGCTCACGACCAAGTCAGGCCGTTGCTCCACGACATAATCGGGGTCCACGCCGTGCTGTTCGACGATCCATCCGCCGCCGTTGTCCGTGCTCCAGAAGCCAAATCCTGGTGCAGTGACAAATCCGCCGTCCCGCAGCGGCTGGTTGTTTCCGATGCCTACCAATCCGCCCCACGTGCGCGTGCCCACGATCGGCCCAATCTTTTCTCGATGGAAGAACCACGGAAACGCGTCGCCGCCTGAGCCTGCCAGTTCGTTCACGATCATCACCTTGGGCCCATAAATCGCCACTGGTGGCCAGGGAACATCCGCCGTGTCGCGCGGCGCGACCACAGCCAACAATTGCCGCTTCAGTTTTTCCGTATAAAAATCGGGAATCTGGCCGCCAGAATTGTCCCGCTCGTCCACAATGATCCCGTCTTTGTCGAGTTGCGCGGTGAACTGCTTGTCGAACGCAATGATGCCGCCAAAAGTGGTGTCCGGAACGTGCATGTAGCCGATGCGCCCGCCCGTGGCGTCTTCCACCTTGCGACGATTTGCCGCGATCCAGTCGAGATAGCGTACCCCCGCCTCGCTACTCGTTGGCTTCACGGTAATTTCCCATGCGCCTTGCGGAGTCGACTTGCTGCTGATTTTCAGCGTGACCAGCTTTCCGGCAAGGTCCTGAAAATATGAATAAACGTCGCGATCGGAGCGTGCTTCAACGCTGTTGACCGCAATCAAGTAGTCGCCCGCCTTTACCTTCAAGCCAGGTTCCGTCAGCGGCGAGCGCGTATTCTCATTCCAGGTTTCGCCGTGATAAATCTTTGTGATCCGGAAGTAGCCGCCGTCCGGCTCAAAGTCCGCTCCCAACATCCCGACGTTGACGCGCGGCCGGTCCGGCTGATCGCCGCCGCCCACATACGTGTGCGACGTGCTCAGTTCCGAAATCATTTCCCCAATTAGGTAATTCAGATCGCTGCGGTGAGCCACCCAGGGCAACAGGGCCTCATAGCGCGCGCCCAGTTTTTTCCAGTCGTGGCCCGTCATTGCGGGATCCCAGTAGAAATCTCGCTCGATGCGCCACGCCTCGTGGAAGACTTGCCGCCATTCTTCGCGCGGATCCACTTTCACTTGCATTTCGCTAAGGTTCAGTTTGCCTTCGCCCACCTTGGCTTTTCCCGGCGTAGCTTCCACGATGCCGTAAACCGGCCCCGCCTTGTAAATGACCTTTTTGCCTTCCTTGTCCAGGTCGTAGCCGTCGATTCCTTCGAGCAGAACTTTGTCCTCGCGCTTGGCCATGTCATACAGGTGCAGGACGTTCCTTGGCGGCCGCGGAACTCCTGGGACGAACTGGCGGGTCTCTTGCGGAACGTCAATGTAGAAGAGTTTGTCTTTGCGCGCCGCAAGGCCTCCCAGAATTCCCGGCTTAATCGGCACAGGCACGATTCGATTGGCGATGCCCACGAGGTCAATCTGAATCGGCTTGACCGCCTCTTCTTTTTTCTCCTCTTTTTTCTCTTCTTTCTTTTCTTCTGGTTTTTGCTCGCCGCTCTTCGCCTCGGCGGACTTTTTCTCGTCTTTCTTTTCATCCTTCTTTTCTTCGCCCGCCTTTTCCTCATCGCTCTCGGGCTTGAAAGGCGAAGCCTCTTCCGCCTTTAGCGTGACGGCGAAGATTCCGTCGGTCGTATAGTAGTTGTACCGCTGATCGAGCTGCCCTGCGCTTGGATAGAAGTATCGAGTCGAGATGAAAAACAGGTATTTCCCGCTGGGATCGAAGACCGGGTTGTTGTCGTTGTAAAAGCCTCCGGAAATTTTCGTGACCTTCTTTGTGCCGAGCGAATAAAGAAAAACGTCACTCGACCCGCGCCGATGCGGCTTCGAATACGTAAGCCACAAACTGTCCGGCGACCAACTCGCGTCATTGATGTCTCCGTACTCCGACTTATCCACGAGCACCGGCTTCTTTTCTTCGATGCTGACGTACCACAACTGGTGCAACTTATCCCAATACACTAACTTCTTGCTGTCCGGCGACCAGGTAGGCCCATAGCGATAGACTCCTCCATCGCTCGTAATGCGCGTCTCCTCGCCGCCCATTTGCGGCCTTGTGTACACCTCATACTCTCCGGTTTTGTCCGACAAATACGCGATCCACTTGCCGTCCGGCGACCACACCGGATTCAGTTCATGAATGCTCGAATGCTCCGTGGTCAGCGCGCGGACACTGCCATGCTCTGCGGGAATGGTGAAAATGTTGCCGCGCGCTTCCATCACGGCGCGCGCCGCAGAAGGCGAAAGCGCGAAGCTCCCAATGTTCTGCGAAACGTTCTTGAATTCCGCTCGCGCTTCAATGTCTTCCGCATGCACCACGATCGGAATTTCGCGCGCTTTGCTGCTCGCCAGGTTGTATTCGTAAAGCAGTCCCCCGTTTTCATACACGATCGCGTCCGGCCCCAGGCTCGGCCACTTGATGTCGTACTCTTTGTAATCGGTGAGCTTCTTCGTCTGCTTTGAGCCGAGGTCATAGCTGTAAAGATTCATCACGCCGTCGCGGTCGCTGATGAAGTAAATCGCGTTCCCATGCCACATGGGGAACATATCCATGCCTTTGGACTTGGGCAACTCTTCGTAGATGTTGTTCTTCAGGTCGTAAATGGCGATAGGCAGATTCCAGCCGCCGTGATAGCGCTTCCAGGTACGGAATTCCTGCGCGGTTTCGATGTACGCGATTTTTGTCCCGTCGGGAGAGAACGAAGTCAAATCGCCGCGCGGCACAGGCAGTGCCTTGGCCGTTCCTCCCTGTGGAGACACTAGGAAAAGCTTCGTGAAGCGGACCGGCGGCGCGCTGTAACGGTCGGAGCGGAACAAAATATTTTTACCATCGGGAGTCCAGCCCAGCACGATGTCGTTCGAAGGATGAAACGTCAGCCGCTTCGGCTCGCCACCTTCCGCCGAAATCACATAAACATCCGGGTTGCCATCGTACTCGCCTGTGAACGCGATCCATTTTCCGTCCGGCGAAAACTTTGGGTACAGCTCGTCGCCCACATGCGAAGTCAGCCGCCGCGCCACTCCACCTTCGCGCGAAGCAATCCACAGGTCGCCCGCGTAGGCAAAAACCACTCGGTCCTTCGAAATGTCGCCGTACCGCAGAAGCTTGGTTGGCCCCGGAGGAACCTCTTCGGCTGGCTGTGCCGGCGCTTTCGCTGACAACGCCGTCAGCCATAGCATCGCGGCCACACTCAGCCACAACACAGCGTTCCTTCGACAGGACATGGGCTTCATCGGGACTCTCCTGAAGATTGATTTTTGCTTTGGGACACCCGGCCTCTTAAATGGACGTGCCAGTTGCCAAAAAGTTTCCTGCAAACCGGGGACTTAAGAATGCGAGTTCGTTCCCGGCGGCAGAGGGCCCGCGCCGGTACTTAATCCATCCATTACGGCCGTGGTATCATCTCACCCAGATTGCCGTGTTCGCCACAGAAAACGGTTTTCCAGGGCTTTTGCATCCATCTGGTTAGGCATTTCATTTAGAATTGAAGCTGAATCATGAGCTTCCGCACCAAACTGCTGCTCGTCGTCCTGCTGACCATTTTTGCGTCGGTGTCCGTCGTGGCTTACGCGGTGACGTATTACACGCGCTCGTCCTTCGAAGCCATGGATCAGCAGCGCACCGACGCGTTGGTGGAGCAATTCAAAAAGGAATTTGCGCAGCGCGGCGAAGAGATTTCCCGCCAGGTCGAAAATATCGCCAACGCCGAAATCACTTTGCGTACAGCCCTGGACGCCGCGCGCCCCAACGCGGATCTCTCCATTTACGTTCACGACGCGAACGGTGCGGCGCAGGACCACGGCTTGGACTTCGTGGAGCTAGTCAATTACGACGGCACACTGATTTCCTCTGCTCAGTATCCGTCGCGCGTCGGCTACAAAGTCGACTGGGTCACCTCGAAGAACGACTGGACCGACAGTCCCGCGTTCTTGAAGCGCGAAGAATTACCCACTGAAGTCGCTCTCTCTCTCTGCTCTGTCCGCACACAGCCCAATGCGCCCAAGCCTTTCTACATTATTGGCGGCCGCCGCCTCGACAAAAATTTTCTCGCTTCTTTGGTTCTTCCCGCGGGGATGCGCGCCCTCATCTACACAAATCTCGATCCGGCTTTTACGACCAGTTCCCTCCTCGGCGAAAAAATCGAACCCGGCCAGGCGGATCGCTTCGCTCCTCTTGTCGAGAATTTGCAAAAAGAGCCGCAGCCTCTCGTTCGAACAATTGAATGGACCCGCGACCCAGCCGACGCGGAGACCTTTCACGCCATTCCTTTGACCGGACGCAACAACGAACTTCTGGGTATCTTTTTCGTCGGGAGTTCGCGCAGAGAGCTCGTGCAACTGACCCAGGAAATCTTGAAGACCTCGGCCGTCGTTGCCGCCGCCGCGCTTTTCGTCGGCCTGCTCGTCAGCTTCTGGATTTCCGCGCGCATCACCAAGCCGGTCGAAGAGCTTGCCGAAGGCGCCCGCGAAGTCGCCACCGGAAGATGGGACACGCGCATCGAAGTTCGCGGCAGCGACGAGGTCGGCCAGCTCGCCATCGCCTTCAACGACATGACCCGAACCCTCGCCTCGCAAAAAGAGCGCCTCCTGCAAACTGAGCGCGTGGCCGCCTGGCGCGAACTCGCCCGTCGCCTCGCCCACGAACTCCGTAATCCGCTTTTCCCCATGCAAATCACCATCGAGAACCTCCAGAAGGCCCGTCGGCTCGACGCCAAGCAATTCCTCGAAGTTTTCAACGAATCCACCGCCACTTTGAAAGCGGAACTCGCCAACCTGAACACCATCGTCGGCCGCTTCAGCGACTTCTCCAAAATGCCCGCGCCGAAATTCGTCCGCGTGAACGTCAACGAAGTCCTGCGCAACGCGGTCCGCCTCTTCGAACCGCAATTCACGGCCGTCGGCAAGCCCACCATCACGCAGGAACCATTCCTTACCGATCCGCTCCCTGACATTGATGCCGATCCCGACTTGCTCCACCGCGCGTTTCAAAATCTGGTCCTCAATGCTATGGACGCCATGCCCGCTGGCGGAACCCTCACCCTCCGCACTTCGGAACAGGAGGCCCACGTGCGCATTGAAGTCGCGGACACGGGCAAAGGCCTCACGCAGGAAGAATGCAAGCGCCTCTTCACGCCGTATTACACGACGAAGCAGATGGGAACCGGCTTGGGACTCGCCATTGTTCAGTCCGTGGTCAGCGACCATCGAGGCAACATTTCCGTCACCAGCGAAGAAGGACGCGGCACCACGTTTCGCATTGACTTGCCGGAACGCCAGCCTGGCCCGAAAGCGGTTCCGCGCGAACCGGCTTCCGAATCCAAGAAAGACACATCTTCCGCCTCCACCATGGCCGCCGCCTCGGACTAGAGCGCCACAAAGGACGACTTTTGCCCCGCAAAGCCCATCTCCTCCTCGTTGACGACGATCCGAACACCCTGGCCTCTCTTTCGCGCGCGTTCCGTCTTGCCGGCCATGAGGCCACCGTTTGCGACAGCGCCAACCGCGCCATCGAGCTTCTCCGCAACGAAAATTTCGATCTGATTCTTTCCGATGTGGTCATGCCCGGCAAGACCGGCATGGAGTTGCTCGAAGACTTGAAGAAAACAGGGGTCAAGACGCCGATCGTTCTCATTTCCGGCCAAGCCAACATCGAAATGGCTGTGAAGGCCACGCGCCTCGGCGCGCTCGATTTTCTGGAAAAGCCGCTTTCCACCGACAAGCTGCTTGTCACTGTTGAAAACGCTTTGCGCTTGACGCGCCTCGAAGATGAAAATCGCGAACTCCGCCAGCGCCTCGGCAAACACGAGTTGGTTGGCTCTGGCGCGGCCATGAAAAAGCTCCTCGCGCAAATCGACCGCGTGGCCGCCAGCGAAACCCGAGTCTGCATTCTGGGAGAGACCGGAACGGGCAAAGAACTCGTCGCCCGCGCCATTCACGAAAAATCCCCGCGGCACGACCATCCCTTCATCACTCTGAATTGTGCCGCCGTTCCCGCGGAACTGATCGAGTCCGAACTCTTCGGCCACGAAAAAGGCTCCTTTACCGGAGCCGCTTCCCGCCATCTCGGCAAGTTCGAACAAGCCGAATCGGGCACGCTTTTCCTCGACGAAATTGGCGACATGCCCGTGGCCATGCAGGCTAAACTGCTGCGAGTGCTGGAAGAAGGCGAAGTGGAGCGCGTCGGCGGCGATAAACCCATCAAGGTAAACGTGCGCGTAGTGGTGGCTACACACCGCAATCTCGAGGAATTGGTCAAACGCAACGAATTTCGTAGCGACCTCTTTCATCGCATTTACGTTTTTCCGCTGACCCTGCCGCCGCTGCGCGAGCGCCACGACGATTTTCCCGAGCTTGTCGCGCATTTCGCGCGTCAGGTGGCCGCGCAAAACGGCTGGAAAGAAAAAGCCTTCGCCCCAGACGCGATTGCGGAATTACGAAAATACAGTTGGCCCGGCAACGTCCGCGAATTGCGCAACGTCGTCGAACGCCTCGTCTTACTCGCTTCAGACGCTGCCGTCAGCGCCGCCGATGTTCGCCTCGCTCTGCCGTCGTCCGATTCCGCCGGGGCGTCACTTTCAGGCGGCGCCGGTTCGGGTACTCTGGTCGAAAGGTCCGAAGCGTTCGAAAGGGAAGTCCTCCTGGCAGAAATCCGCCGCCACAATTTCCACATGACCAACGTCGCTCGCGTTCTCGGCCTCGAACGCAGCCACCTCTACAAGAAGTGCCAGCAACTCGGCATCGACCTCCAATCCCTCCGCAAACCCGAGTAACCCCGAGCCAATCCCGACCCCTCTAAAGCGCTGGTATACCCGCGGCAGACGCCTCACCGGTGATGGCCAAATCGCCACGGCCCCTGGTCACCACGCGAGTATCGAACTAGAATAGGCAGCCCGCCAATTCAGTCCCGCGGACCAGGTTACAATCCTCAGTCGGGTAAGACTTACCTCACTTCGTCCGGCCTGTGCAGCGTAATCGCCCTGCACGACTTCCCCTAAACTAATGAAAAATAGATGGTTAAGAGAATTCTGAGCCAGGCTTCCGATTTCGCTTGACAAGATTACATATTGCAATATACATTTTGCATATCGCAATATCACGGAGCCCACCATGAAACTCGGCGACAAGCTTCGCTCCCTCCGCTCGGTGGAAGGTTCGCTTCGCGGACTCGGCCGCGCGCTCACGCAGCAGGAACTGGCCTCCGCGATGAAGCGCGAAATTGGCCGCGGTTTGAGCCAAGCCTACCTTTCGCAGATTGAAAGCGGAGCCCGTCCGCACCTGACACACAAGACCCGCGATCTGCTCGCGCGCTTTTTCCGAGTCTATCCGGGGTTTCTTGTGGACGACCCGGAAGGCTACACGCCGGGTTTGCAGTCAGAGCTGCGCGCCATCGACGCAAAGATCGATTCGTGGCTATTTGCCGGGGCCGAGCAGTTTACTAGCGACCCGGAATTGCAGCGCGCGCTGATCACCGTCGCGGAAACGCCCGATTCGCGCACGCCATTGTTGCTCCTGGGAGAAATTCTCCGGACACCCGGGCTGTTCGAGCGCCTTTCCGAGGTACTGCGTCCCAGCGGCGGCGCAGACGGCGGGTCTGGCAACAAGGGTTTGTCAAAGTCGGCGCCGCTTCGGAATTGAGTCGGGCGCGGGGGAGTTGCGTTCGAGGTGAGTTATGACCTGGTCTGATTTTTATCTTCTCTGTTTCCTCGTGGGCTTCTCGCTAAGCGTGCTGTCGTTTCTCGCGGGCGCAGTCCACGTCCATCTGCCGTTCAAATGGCATCTGCCGTTTCATGGCGGGCATCATGGCGGAGGGTTTGCCAAGGGCGGCCTGCACAAGGGCGGCACTTCCGGCGGGCACCTTTCCTGGTTCAACGCTTCCACGATCATGGCGTTTCTCGCCTGGTTCGGTGGAACCGGCTACTTACTCACGCGCCACTCGCACCTCTGGACGGTGCTTTCTCTGGCCATCGCGGTCGTGGCCGGTCTGTTCGCCGGCTGGGTGGTTTTCCGCTTCATGGTGAAGTTGGTCCAAGTTGACGACGCACCACTGACCAGTGACGACCGCCGCGTGGAGGGCGCGCTTGCGACCATCAGCATGCCCATTCGCGAAAAAGGCACCGGCGAAATCATTTTCGTTCTTGGCGGAACTCGGCGCTGCGCCGGCGCCCGCAGCGGCGACGGCAAGCCCATCGAGAAAGGCACGGAGGTAGTTATTGAGCGGTACGAAAAGGGAATCGCCTACGTGAAGAAGTGGGAAGAGTTCTCGAAGTAACCGGCGCATTGAGTTTGTCGGACTGAAGTACGACGCGATCAGTCCGTACGGGTGGAACAAAGGGAGGCGGTTATGTTTGGGTTGCCAACAGAAGTGGTGGTCATCGCAGGCTCACTGGTCCTCGGGCTCGTAATGCTCATGGTCGTCATCGCCCGAATGTACCGGAAAGTCGGTCCTAACGAAGCGTTAATTCGCTACGGCATGGGTGGCACGCAGGTCTACTGCGGGAGAGGCGCCATCATTTTTCCGATGGTGCAGACCTGCCGCGATCTGTCGCTCGAACTCATGTCGTTCGACGTAGCGCCGCAGCAAAACCTTTACACGAAGCAAGGCGTTGCCGTCACGGTCGAAGCGGTGGCGCAAATCAAAGTGAAATCCGACAAGGAATCGATCTTGACTGCCGCGGAACAGTTCCTGAGCAAGGAGCAAAACCAGCGTGAAGGCCTGATTCGCCTGGTGATGGAAGGCCATCTCCGCGGAATCATCGGCCAGCTCACGGTCGAGCAAATCGTCAAGGAACCGGAAATGGTGGGCGACCGCATGCGCTCCACCTGCGCGGACGACATGAGCAAGATGGGGCTGGAAGTCGTCAGCTTCACGCTTAAAGAGGTCCGCGACAAGAACGAGTACATCACCAACATGGGCCGTCCCGACGTCGCACGCATCAAGCGCGACGCGGAAGTCGCTACCGCCGAAGCCGAGCGCGATATCGCCATCAAGCGCGCCGAAGCGCAGCGCGCCTCGGCTGTCGCCAAAGCGCAGGCCGACCAGGAACGCGTCGCGGCCGAAACCGCTTCGCTCGCCAAGCAAGCCGAAGCGCAGCGCGACCTGGACATCAAGAAAGCCAACTACCTCGAGATGACTAAGAAAGCCCAAGCCACTGCCGACAAAGCATACGAAATCGAAACGAACGTCATGCAGCAGCAGGTTGTCACGGAAGCCGTCAGGGTCCAGCAGGTGGAGCGCGAAGCCCAGGTAAAAGTCCAGGAAGCGGAAATCGCGCGCCGCGAACGCGAACTCATCGCCACCGTCCTCAAGCAGGCGGAAATCGAGCGGCAGCGCATCGAAACGCTTGCCAACGCCGAACGCCAGCGTTTGATCACCGAAGCCGAAGGCCGCGCTTCCTCCATCCGCGCGCAGGGCGAAGCCGAAGCCGAAATCATCTTCAAGAAGGGCGAAGCGGAAGCCAAGGCCATGAACATTAAGGCCGAGGCGTTCCAGGAATACAACCAGGCCGCTGTGGTCGACAAACTGATCACCGGCTTGCCGGAGGTCGTGCGCGCTCTGAGCGAGCCGCTCAGCAAAGTGGACAAAGTGACCATCGTTTCCACCGGTAACGGCGACGCTGCCGGAGCATACAAGCTAACCGGCGACATCACCAAAATCGCCGCGCAGGTGCCCGCGTTGTTCGAAGCACTCTCGGGAATGCAAGTGTCCGACCTGCTCAGCAAAGTGCGCATGATCGGCGACAAAGCGCCAAAGCCAGCGGAATTTTCGCAGCCGCCACTACCGGCACCCAAAAAGTCCTAATGCAGCTTCCGTTCCGGTGAGCGCGCAGGCGCTCACCGAGGACGCTAGATGTTTCGGGGGGATGGACATGAACGGCAAGAAGAAGTTCCTGATCATCGGGTTCATGCTTGTGGCCGCGCTAAGTTTCTTCGTGGGCGACTTTTGGAGCCATGCGGTTTGCGCCTTGGGAAAAGCAGTCGCTGCCGGAGTCCTTGTTTTGCTCGTATTTTCAAAGTTTCTAGCGGGGATCACCGGCATTCATTTTTTGCTCTAGAGGTTGTAATACAGAACTTCTCTCATGAGGAGCAAGACCTCTTACTTCGAGAGAAGAACCAAAAAGATTTTCACCGGCATTCGAGTGGTTGGTAGGAGCAAGTCATTCGAAAGGAGATTCATCATGGGACTCTTGGAACGAGTAAGCACTCTAATTCGCGCGAACCTCAACGATCTGGTGGATCGCGCCGAAGATCCGGAAAAACTGATCAAACAGGTAATCCTCGACATGGAAAATCAGTTTTTACAGGTGAAGACCCAGTTGGCGGTTTCGATTGCAGACCAGCACATGCTCGAGAAAAAATTGCGCGAGAACGAAGACACAGCGCGCGACTGGATGCGCAAAGCGGAAACTGCCGTGGACAAATTGCACGACGACCTGGCGCGCGCGGCGCTGGACCGCTTCCAGACTTCGCAGCGGCTTGCGCAGAGCTACCGCGAACAGGTGGACGACCAGAAGTTGCAGGTCGAAACGCTGAAAGGAGCGCTCATGAAACTCGAACAGAAACTGGATGAGGCGAAGTCCAAGCGCGATTTGCTTCTGGCGCGGCACCGCCGCAGTTTGTCGCTCGGCAAAGCAGCGCACGCGCAAACGATGCTTGGCGACAATTCGAAAAGCGCCACGTTCGAACGGCTGAAGGACCGCGTGCATCACAGCGAAGCCGTAGCCACCGCCGAAGTCGACCTGCTAACCGACGACATGGGCGAGCGCCTGACGCGCCTCGACCGTGACGCCGAAGTGGATCGTCTCCTGGCAGAACTGAAGGCCCGCCGCGGCCTGCCGGAAACCGCCAGCTGAAGGTTCTGAGGAGATCACAAGACGAAAGCTCAACCGGTTCGTCTAAAAGTGGTGACCCAGAAAAGAGCGGCGTGTCTCAAGCTATTTTCCTGCACGGAAAGGAGAACAAACTCATGAAACCGTATGCTACCTTCCGCCGCCATCCCCTCGGCGAAGTGGTTCGTCACACGAATGACGACCGCCCTCCTTTGCAAGTTGTTCCTTTCGGGAGATTCGGAGCGGGCGTGTGGACAGGCCACCCCATTGAATTGGTGGTCGTCCTGGGGATGCTGCTCGTTGGTTTAATCGGCATTCCTGAATGGCGCTGGTTCTTTGCGGCCACCGTACTGGTGGGGAGCGCCACAGGGTATTTGCTCTGGCGGCGCAATCAACCGAAGTCATAACTGCGCCCAGAAACCGCAGAGGGCCCGCCCACTCATTCGCCTTGCTCAGCGTAAAACGGCGGGCGCTGCACCCGAGGGCATGATTTAGCGCGCCCCTACACTGGCATATAGGCGCGTGCGAGAATAACGGCGTGAATCCGTTTCTCATTTCCGTGCCGGCGGCGGTGCTTGCGACTTCCGGCGTTGCTGCATACGGCGCGGTGTATCCGCGGGCGCAACTTTTTGGCCCGACGGTTTGCCGCACCAATTCTGCCCGCAAGCTGGCGATCACGTTTGACGACGGCCCGAATCCTGCCAGCACTCCTCAATTGCTCGATTTGCTGGACCGCTACCAGGCCAAAGCTACGTTTTTCGTCATTGGCCGCTTCGTTCGCGAATGCCCGGAGCTTGTGAAGGAAACCGCCGGGCGCGGCCACGTCATCGGCAATCACACCGACACGCACCGGAATCTCACTTGGCTCAGCCCGGCGCAAGTTACCGTGGAATTGCGCCTGTGCCACCGCGCCATTTCAAACGCCGTCGGCGTTCCAGCAAAGTGGTTCCGCCCGCCGTATGGGTTTCGCAATCCCTGGGTCATTCCAACGGCGACCGAACTCGGCTGCAAGACCGCGATGTGGACGCTCATCCCTGGCGACTGGCTCGAGCGGCCCACGGAATGGCTGATCCGCCGCATGCAACCCATCGCCAGTCATGCGAAGGGAAATCTTATCGGCGAAAAGCAGATTCCTCGGGCAAGCACCGCCCTCGGAATGACAGAGAAAGGCTCAGGAAGCGCGCCTGGCGGTTCCGGCGACGTCCTCTGCCTCCACGATGGCTATCACCGCGAGATGAACTGCGACCGTACTCGCACGCTCACAGCCCTTGAGCATTGGCTTCCGCGCTGGCGCGACCTCGGCCTCCAGTTTGTTACAATGGATGAAGCGGTGCGTTGATGGTCGGAAAGGGCCGCTGCATAGCCATGGACGAGCGCGCTTTTTACACCGAGAAGGAAGAAGTCAGGAAGGCGAAACTCGTTTGCCCGAGCTGCCACAAAGATTTTGAATTCCCCGTGCGCTGGAAAGTCTGCCGCAAGAAGAAAGAGGCGCCCCGCGGCATGAGCGCGGAAGACCGCAAGAAATTCGATCACGCCACTTCCTATATGGTTCGGCTGGACGACCTCGTCGCGTGCTACAAATGCCGCAAGCGATTTGAATTGACCGGCCAGTCCACCGTGCTTATTAACGACAACCTTGGCGATCCCGCCGCCGACCCCGAAAACTTCGGGAATCGCTAATATCAAGCTCGCCGTTTTCCGTTGTAAGTGTAAAGTTGAGTCGCTTCGCTTCGCTCAGTATGGCACATAGGAACTGGGCAGTCCCGAAAGCGAAGATGCCGGGCTTCCGGTAGGAACCGGAGCGCAAAAACCGCGAAAGCCCGGCGCTACATCAAATCTCCGGATACATTTCAAAAAACGCTTCAATCGATTGCCGAAACGTGTTCTCAATTTCTTCTTTGCTGCCTTCGATCAAATGCATCGTAACGCGTGCGCTCCTGCCGTTTTTCAGCACTACGGTCGCGTCCTTCACTTCGCCCAAGTCTTCTTCCGGCAACAGCCTCATCCCATAAATCAACGCCAGCTTCGCCATTTCGTTCTCCTTGAACTAAGCAGAGCCTAGCTCCCGTCTTCCTTCGCGTCAAATCGGCGGTCAACATCCTGCACCTGGCGCGGAATTCTTGCACTTCCACCACTCGTTCGCGGAAATGAGCCCACGTAATCCGGCCAAGTGAAGACGAGAGTCGCCCGCAAATCCTTGTTTTTACAGCACTTGCAAGGACGTCCCTCTTGCGCGACTCCGGCAGGACTTTGGCTGCCGCTGTGCCTTCCTGAGGGGTGGACTCAGATGAAAGTGGAAGGAGCTGCCCATGCTACGGCCCAAGATCATTCGGATTGCCGCACTGGTCTCTATTTCTCTCTGCGGAACCGCCGTGCGAGCGCGGGTTCCATTTGAGGAAATCGCGCCGCGGCCCAGGCAGGTCTCGCAGGAAAAAATGGCGGCGCTCGTGTCGCTTTCCACGGAGGCAACATTGCAGCAAGACGCCTCGCCCCGGCGGGCTCATCGCTATTTCTTTCGAAAGCTTCGGCATCCGCTTACGCCTGCAGACGTGTCCTTGCGCGAATCCGTGCGATCGCTCGGCACCGACCCGCACCACTTTGTTCTTTGTGATTTGAAGAATGGTTCTGAAGTCACGGGCGCGATTGGCTCAATCGGTGAAGAGGGCTTTTATGTGAAGACGGGAATACTGGGCTCTGGGCATTCCATATCTTACCGAGATCTGGCCGCCGCGCCGCGGCCTGTGGCCGCGGTCGGGACGCATCTGAAGAATGGCGCGGAGTGGGCAGGATTCGTTGCCCTTGGCATCGCTCTTGCTCCCTTCTTCCTCGTTCTCGGCATGACTGGCGTCATCCAGGATTAGAGAAAGATTCTTCGCGCTGTACTCAGGCATCCGTTCCGGTTATGCTGCGCATCGGAGTAGCCAGTACGGAGGCAGTTATGAAGTACACCCGCGAGTCCGGTGTCGGCGCCAGACTCATGCTCGTGCTTGCCGCAAGTCTGCTCTGTGCCATATCGCTTCCGGCCCAGCAGCAGGAAGGCCCGCAAACCGAAGCGCCCCCGCCCGTCGCGCCAAAGCCCGCGCCGGCTCCGCAAGCGGGCTCTGCTGAAAAAGTCATCGTGCCCGCAGGCACGCGCGTCGGCGTCGTCTTGCAAAACGGCATCTCCACGCGTGGCGCCAAGCCCGGCGACTCCGTCTATCTGCAAACCTCGTTTCCCATCACCATCAACAACCGCATCGTGATTCCCGTCGGCTCGTATCTTCGCGGCGAGCTGACCGAGTCCAAGCGCCCTGGCCGCATCAAGGGGCGCGGCGAATTTCGCATGCGCCTGAACACGCTGATCTTTCCCACGGGCTACACCGTGGACCTGAACGCCGCTCCGCGCAGCGCCGACTCCGGCGGCCGGGAAACCATGGATGAAGAAGGCAAGGTGACCGGTCCAGGCGATAAAGCCAAAGACGCCGGCACCATCGCAACGACGACCGCGGAGGGAGCAGGCATCGGCGCTATTGCCAGCCGCACTGGGAAAGGTGCGGGAATCGGCGCCGGAATTGGCGCGGCGGTTGGCCTCGCCGCTGTTTTGCTGAGCCGCGGCCCCGAAGCCGAGCTCCCGCGTGGCTCCACTATGGACGTAGTCCTGGAGCACCGGCTCGTCCTCGACGGCAGCCAGATCCAATTCACGAACCTCGGCCAATTCAATTCCGTCGTGCAGCCGCCAGTCCGCCGGCCCGACGACCGCCCATAATAAATGGCGCCCTATAATGGCGAGCTTTAGTGCATCCTTCGAGCGCAGTCCGAAGTGCTACACTCCTGACGGTATGCGTAGACTCTTGCTTTCGCTTCCTTTCGACACCACAACTCTGACCGCCGATGACACGCTAAGACCATGACCAAATCGAGGTTCATCTCGAGGGTCCTCAGGTTATGGCGGGCAGTTTTTTAGCCAAGCCAAAAGTTGTGTATCGGGCCGGCACTGGGTATTGTTGTATTGAAGAAACGGACTTCCTTACGTCCTTACTTCGTCGCGGTCCTTGCAGCTTCGCTTTGAAACCGCATCGGGCTGAACCGCTCCCAATCCACGCTGACTTTTTGCTCGGTAATCCATTCGCGAACGAGCCGCGCGGTCACCGGCGTCAGCAAAATCCCGCTGCGAAAATGTCCCGTGGCCATCACCAGGCCTTCCAAATCCGTTGGCCCGAGAATCGGTAAATGATCCGCCGAATCCGGCCGTAAGCCTGCCCACGCTTCCTCGATGCGCGCGTCCTTCAGGCCGGGAGCCAGCGCCATGGCTCCCGCCAGAACTTTTTCCATGCCACCCGCCGTCACGTGTTTGTCGAAGCCGACGTACTCGATGGTCGCGCCCGCGAGAATCCGCCCGTCATTTCGCGGCACCAGATAGATTTTTTCCGACCACAGCACGCGCTCGATTTCCAAATCGTCCGCGCGGAAGGCAATCATTTGCCCCTTCGCGGGCTTCACCGGCGCGTACGCGGAGGCGCCCTCAATCGTTCCAGAAAAGCAGCCCGCGGCGATGACCGTCCATTTCGATTCAACCGTTTCGTTTTCGAGTAGCAGCCCGCGGCAACGCGCGCCCTCACGCCAGATGCCCTGCACGCGGTTCGCGTGAACAATATCCGCGCCGCTGCGTTGCGCGGCCTCGAACACCGCCGCCGTAAACAGGCGGTTGTCGATTGAGGCTTCCTCTGGCCGGAGCACCGCGGCTTCCAGTTCGTCGGTCAGCGCCGGTTCGAGTTCGCGCGCGTCTTCAGAGCGCAGCGGCTCCGCCTTTAGCCCAAGGCCATGATGCAGCGCAATAATCGTGCTGAGTTCTTCCTTGGCGTCGCGCGAAAAAATCGCTTCGAGCGTCCCTTTGCTGCGGTAGCCTGTGCTCCGGCCGGAAAGTTCCTCCACCCGCGCGACAAATCCCGGATACAGTGCGGCGCTGCGCTTCGCCAGCTCCACCGTAGCGATCATCCCGGGATTTTCCGGCGCTGGCGAAATAATTCCCGCGCTGGCCCACGATGCTTCCTGCCCCGGCTTCTGCCGGTCGTAGACGCAGACCCGCAAGCCCGCGCGCGCGAGCTCCAGCGCAATCGCGCCGCCAATCACGCCACCGCCCGCAATCGCCACGTCGCACTTCTTCATGCCGCCATCTTATCCCATCGGGCAGCCACGCATCACAGCCATCGATTTTGTAGAGGGTGGACTTTTGGCCCGGCATTCCTGGAGTAGGCGGCTTACAGCGCTTTCAGTGCCGGAGCTCCATTTTCCAGTTTCTCTTTTGCAGTTTCTACGCTACGCCGAGCGGACGAGTTCTTCGGAGAGGACCAGGGCTTTTTTGGCGAGGTTGCGCGCGCGGGCCCAGTCGCCGGCCTCCGCCGCTTCGCGCGCGTCTTTCAAGAATCCCTTAATCTTGGAGACGAGGTCGGATTGCGCGGCATTCAAACGCTTGCTGCGCGCGGACGCGAGATTTTTCTCCGCGGTGTCCAGGCTCTGATTCGTTTCTTGCTGCGCGGCGGCAACTTCTTGTTTGGAAAGTTGCGCGGCAATAGTGGGGGCTTCCGGAGCATTTGCGGAGTCGGTCGCGGGAGCGGTGGCGGCAGGTGCAGGAGACGGACTTACTCTGGGGCGAGGAGGCGCGCTTCGAATAGGAACCATCATGGCGACAAGCGGGGCAAGGTTGAGGCCAATTTCGGGTCCGTCCAAGTCCCCTCCATCACCGCCGCCGGCATGCGCCTGCAGCGTTGGACGTACTTGCACGGCGGTAGCCCAAGGGATTTTCGGGCGTCGATGAAAAAAGCCAGCGCATCCGCTGGTCAAAAATGCCAGCGAGAAGGAGGTCAGAGAAACAAAGAGCGGAGCGCTGCGACGGAGCAGCGAGTGCCGAGGACGAGCACTGAACTGAGCTGGGTTTTGCATGGTTTCTGGGCCGCGACTGGCAATTCGATTTGGAACGTGGTTCCCCTGCCAACCTCCGAAGTAAAGTCTATCGAACCGTTGTGCGGCTGCACAATTCGAAACGTGAACGATTTAGGCCGCGAGTGGCAATTCGATCCGGAACGTGGTTCCCCTGCCAACCTCCGAACTAAAGTCTATCGAACCGTTGTGCAGCTGCACAATTCGAAACGTGCTAGCCAGTCCGATTCCGCTGCCGCCCGGCCTGGTCGTGAAAAACAACTGAAAAATCTTTTGCTGATTTTCCGGGGGAATGCCGTTGCCCGTGTCGCCCACGGTAATTTCCGCCATTTCGCCGCGGCGGCTCAGCACCAGGCGCAATTGTCCTCCGTTCGGCATCGCTTCCGCCGCGTTTAGAACAAGATTCAGCACCGCTTGTTTCAGGAGGGCTCGATCAACATAGACTTCGGGGACATCGATGGGCAAGAGCGTAGCGAGCGCGATGTTCGACTTCAGCAACTGGGGCTTGGCGATTTCGAGGACCTCTTTCAGGAGGTCGGCAAGCTGGGTGGCTTCGAGGCGAACGTCCATGGGGCGCGTGAAATCGAGGAAGCGTTTGACTACTTGGTCGAGTCTATCAATTTCTTTATCGAGGACCTGCACGGCTTGCTTGGCGGCCTGGCGGTCGATTTCACTGTCGAGGTCCAGCATGGCCCGCCTTGCGGATCTTCTTTCGCCATCGAAGGACAACGATTCTTTCAGGTTTTCGAGCCAGAGGCGCATGGAGTTGAGGGGGTTTTTGACTTCGTGAGCGACGCCGGCCGTAATACGGCCCATCGCGGCGAGGCGTTCGCTGACCTTGAGCTGCGTGTCAATGCTTTCAAGCGAATCGAGATCGCGCAGCGTGACGAGCGCGCCCATGCGCTCGCCGTCTTCCTGGATGGCCTGCACGCTGACGTTGACGCGCTTGGGGCCTTCGCTGGTTTCGAGGTCGGCGTCGGCGGTGATTTCGCTGAGTTCGTCGCCCTCAATGCGCAGCGCGTCGCGCAGCGGATGGCCGGGAGGAAAAATGTCGGTGACGCGGCGGCCAAGGAATTCGCTGGCGGGAGCTCCAAGAAATTTTTCCGCGGCGGGACTGACCATCACGGCGCGCGCGTCGCGGGTGAAGAGAAGCAGGCCGTCTTCGAGGCCGGCCAGGACGGAATTCATGTTTTCGCGCATGGTGCTGAAAATTTCATGCACGCCTCGGAGCTGCTGGCCGACCTGAGAGATTTTTCGTCTCATGAGGCCTAGCTCATCGCTGCTGGTTTCGGCAGTTTTTGCCATAAGGGAAGGCATGTCGAATTGGCCGGAGGAGATGCGGTCGAGTTGCGCCGTGATGTCGCGCAAGGGAGCTAGAGTGATGCTGCTGACGAGGGCGGCGAGCAACGCGGAGAGCGCCAGGGCCGCGAGCACAACCACTTCGGCGGTGCTAAGGCTCGACTGGATCTCCCTCAAGAGGAGGGCCGAGTCCACGACCACGCGCACTTCGCCGAAGGCTTTCCCATGGTTGATACTAAAAGGATAGTCGACTTCGAACAACTGAGGACCCTTGCTGGCGCCTCTTATGGCGCGCAGGAGAACCCCCACCTGGTGCAGAAAACTTCGAGTCTCGAGCTGGGAGAGGGGTGTTCTATGGGCCAGAAGAGCTCCCGGGAGGCTTGGGTCGCTCGAGGCCAGCACCAAGCCGTCTGTGTCGGTGATGGAGACCTCATAAATCAGAGGATTTTCCTTGGCTGCCTTGAATTGTGTTTGCAAGCCTTCGCTCTTTTCAAAAGCAAGGCGCACATAATCATGGATATCTCTAGGAGAATCGGATTCCGGGCGCCAGCCCAGTTGATTGGCTTCCGTAATCGCATTTTGGGCCTGGTTAAAGACCTGCCTGGTGAGGTCACTCGCACGTTTGTCTGTTTCTTCAATCAGTTGGTCGAGAAGTTGTGCGGCAAACACCACGGACAACACCGCGACGACGAACAGCACAAGGCTGGTCATTACGAGGGTGAATTTCGTGCGCAGCCGCAGCTGCATGAGCTGACTCTACTCCGTTTCGGCGCGAACGGTGCCGTGTTCCGCCCTATTTTACAGCTAACAGCTTACAGTCAAAACGGAAACAAAGACGTAACCCAGAAGAGCACCGAGGCACCGGCACAAAGTCCATAGAGGAAAAACCAGTGGCGAACCAGAGAAATAGGTTGGAATGCCTCGAATTTCTCGAAACGGAGATACGCGATACCGAGGTGGATAGCTTCGTGTATCGAAGCAGGAATCAGTAGTAGGTCTCGCTCATTTCTTTCTCACTTTCCGTCTCAAGCACATTCTTGAAATTGCGTACGATTCGATCGGCTACCTTGCGCTGACTGCCGCTTTTCAAAAGACCCCAGGCTTCAGAGGCCCATAGCAGGCTGCCTTTTGATAGAACCTGCACTGCGCCTCGTCCAGTGGCTGCCTGCGCTGTTCCATTGTGCCACTCGCCTATTCCAGTCATCACGGCGTCGGCGTCCTCTGGCCTCGACACGATCACGATGCGACGCGCCAATTGCTTCGAGAACTCCGCCTTCAGATACTGGTCAAGATCATTGACCATCGGTTCGATATAGAGGTTCTTCACTTCTTTCGGCGAAGCAACCGGATGACCGGCCGCTGGAACCTTGCTTTCCGTGACCCTTGTTTGAGTGGCAGGAGGGGTTGGAGTGGTCTCCTGCGTCTTGGGGGCTTGCTGTGTCTTTGGAGGAGTTTCCTGTGCCTTCGTTTGGGCGGCTGCGACGCTGGCGCCCGTCAAAATCAGGACACTTGCACGCAAGCTAAGTCTCATTGATGAAGACCTCCCTAGTGAGGAATGCTCGCGGGAGGCTGGGTGCGCGAGTACCGGTGGGCGAGGGGATTCTACCTCATTTTTGACTCCTCGACAGGCGACCAGCGAAGAACGAGAAGAACGATCCGCCTCGATCCAAGTGATTGAGAACAAGCGGCTTAAAAAATCTTTAGTAAATAAGGTTGTTCCGCAGGCGCCAGCCTACTGGGGCGGAATTTGGAGGAGCGTTTGGGCAAAGTGGATAAACTGGCGGCCGGGGACCTCGGGTCGAATTCTCACAGCAGGAAAAAGAAAAAGGGAAGTAAGGGAGTGATTCTACTCAGAGTCAGGGCGGTCGGTGCCGTATTCTTTGAGTTTGTTGTGGAGCGTTTTCAGGCTTATGCCGAGAAGTTCGGCGGCGCGGGTCTTGTTGTTTCCGGTGGCGCTCAGAGTTTGCAGGATGAGTTCGCGCTCCATGGCGTCCACGGTGGTGCCGACGGGAAACTTGATGGTCGAGAGATCGCTCGGACCCTTCGCCGCGATTTTGCCGAATTCGGGCGGGAGGCACGCGCGGGTGATCAGGTCCTTGTCGCACATGATGGCGGCGCGCTCGAGGGCGTTGCGCAGTTCGCGGATGTTGCCCGGCCAGGTGTGGCCCATGAAAATGTCCATTACTTCGGCGCCGATGCCGCGGACGTGCTTGCCGTGCTTGGTGTTGACGTCGCGCAAGATGTAGTCGACGAGAATGGGGATGTCGTCTTTGTGTTCGCGGAGCGGCGGCAGGTGGATATGAAAAACGTTGAGGCGGAAGTAAAGGTCCTGGCGCAAGTGGCCGCTGCCCACCGCTTGCTCGGGATCTTTGTTGGTGGCGGCGACGACACGAACGTCGATGGGAGTTTCGGTTTTGCTTCCGAGGCGGCGGACTTTGCGGTCTTCGAGAACGCGGAGGAGCTTGGCTTGCGTGGGGGCCGGCATTTCGCCGATTTCGTCGAGGAGGAGCGTGCCGCCGTCGGCGAGCTCGAAGCAGCCGATGCGGCGCTCGGCGGCTCCGGTGAAGGCGCCGCGCTCGTGCCCGAAGATTTCGCTCTCCATGAGGGATTCGGGAATCGCGGAGCAGTTGATGGCCACGAACGGGCCGCTGGCGCGCGGGGAGAGGCGATGAACTGTGCGCGCGACAATTTCCTTGCCGGAGCCGGTTTCGCCAGTGATGAGCACGGAAGCGGAACTCGGCGCGGCCATCTCGACGATGCGCATGACTTCCTGCATCGGCTTGGTGGCACCGACGAGATCGCCGAGGCGGCCGGTCTCCCGGAGCTGCCGTTGCAGCACCGCGAGTTGGCGGGAATCGCGCGCTTTGCTCAGAGCGCGATCGAGAAGCGCCCGAAGGACTGGACCTTTTAGCGGCTTCTCGATGTACCAAAATGCGCCCGCTTCGATGGCGGCGACCGCGCGCTCTTCGCTTCCTTTGCCGGTGATGATGATGGCGGGAACGCCCTGAAGATCTGGGCCGAGCTGCTTCAAGAGGTCGAGGCCGTTCATTCCTGGAAGCTCGACGTCGGCGATGAGGGTGTCCGGCTGGTATCCGGCGAACTTGGCGAGGACTTCTTCGGCGGAAGCGACGCCTAAAACGTCATAGCCCCAGCGTTGGAGCAGTTGTTCGTAACCTTTGCGCGCGTTGTCCTCGTCCTCGACGATGAGGATGCGGTCTTTGCGTTCCAAGGTTTCAACGGCGGCCCTCACGGCCGCCCGGGTTTCTTCCGCCATGGATCTCAGCCTCTCACGGGCTTTCTTTTGATAAAGCACGCCAGGAGTATTTTTGCTGGACTGTTTGACTCTAGCAAGCCCCAACGAGGATGCCAAGTCGGGCAGTTCCGCGTGACTACGGGGTTGCTCGCTCAACACGAAACGGCCGGAGCAACACTAGAGAGCCGGCCCATTTTTGTTTAGCGGATCATCGATATAGGCTAACCAGGGAGTGGCGCATGCAAGAAAACGCGACAGCAAGGCTGTTGCAATGCTCAAGCAATTCTGTGAGCGGGTTCTTTGATGGCTCTTCGAAAACGGGCTTCACTCCTTGACCAGATAGAGGGCGCGTTCGAGTTCGAGCTCGAGTTTGGCGCCTTTGGGGAGATTAAGTTCGTGGCCGCGGCCGGACTCCATTAGGTAGGCGGTGATCGCACCGAGAGCTGCGCCTTCGGCGGCTTCTTTTTTGTCTTTATCTTTGACGCCTTTTACGGCGCCGATGGCTGCGCCTGCGGCTGCGGCGGCCGCGGCGTCTTGTTGCGTGCTGGTGCGGCCTTGAATCAAGCCTTCCTTGTCGGGGACAGGCTTTACGCTGTGATCGCCGGGGATGCTTGCCACTTCGGCGACGATTGGCAGATCTCCAAATTTTGTGTGAATTTCGTCAAAGGTGAGCCAGAGCTTGGCGCGGCCCGCGACGCCAGCGGGCTCGGCGCGGCTGATATGGCCGATGATCTCGGCCCCGGAAGGCAAGTAGATGCCGCTGCCTGCTTCGAGCGGCTCGAGCGTCTTTACTTTGAATACGGCGTTTTCCTGCGTGCCTTTGCTGCTCAATGCGTCTTGCAGGCCGACTAAGAATTTAGTGCCGGGAGTGACGGCAAAAGTTTCCAGCGGCATGCCGTGACGCTCGCCGTCGGCTCGGTGGCGCAGCTGCTCGGGTGCTTGCGGGACGGGCTCTTTGATTGGTTCCTGCGGAGGCTCTTGCGCACGCAAGGCAAGGGTGCCGCCCAGAACAACGGCCAGGATTGGTGTGACGACAAAGAAGGATCGGACTCTCAGGTGGTTCATGTTTTTCCCTCCCACGGGGATATTTCTCCGTCTGTCTGACTATTGCACCCCACACGCCAGACGGCCGCTTTCGCATGAGCGGTAAGGGATTGAAAAGGCATGCACTTGTAAGAGGTTTCTTTCATCGTTCAAGCAAGCCTTGCCGGAGTGTCAGCAATTCCCAGCACGGGCGTAAGGCTGCACCGACACGTTGACAGGGCCACCAGGGGAAGGGCGCCTGCAGTGCTGCGCCCCTGCGCGAGGTGGGGTGCGAACGTGAGTGGAGCTAAGATTCGAGAAAGCCACGGATTTTAGCGAGAACTGCAGCGTACATGGCGGGGGTGACGCGGCCGGTTTGAGTGTTTTGCTGGCTAGGATGGTAGACGCCAAAAAGGCGCGGAGTTCCGGCAGCGACTTCGGCTTCGGCGCCGTGGGCGAATTTGTAGGGCGCGCGGGAGGCAATCACGCCGCGCTGTTTGAGGATGTCGAGGTAGCCGTCCCAGGCGATTTTGCCGAGTGCCAAAATTGCTTTGGGCTTCAGAATTTCGCTTTCGCCTTCAAGATAAACGCGGCAATTCAGGATTTCTCTCGGGAGGGGCTTGTTTTCGGGTGGAGCGCAGCGGCAGGTTGCGGTGATGTAGGCGTTGCTGAGTTGAAGTCCATCTTCGCGGTGAAGAGAAGTGGGTTGGTTGGCAAAGCCCGCCTTATGTAGGGCGGCATACAGAAAATCGCCGGAGCGGTCTCCGGTGAACATACGGCCGGTGCGATTCGCGCCATGTGCTGCGGGAGCGAGGCCAAGAATCAGGAGTTGCGCCTGGACGTCGCCGAATCCGGGGACCGGTTTGCCCCAGTACTCCCATTCGCGATACGCCCGGCGCTTTTCGCGGGCGACTTTCTCGCGGTATTTGACGAGGCGAGGGCATTTGCGGCACGCGACAATTTCTTCGTTCAAGACATGAAGCTGGCCAGAGATTCTCGGCATGCCCTTCGCAGTCTAACGGAAAACAGTGTCATGTCTATAGGTGTAGAGAGGTGATGCCCGTCTTTGCCCTCATTGGAAGCGGGAAGAAAAGCGGCAGCACGGCTACCGAACTCCAAAGTGAAAGCAGCAGAGCTATCCTTCGCGGGTCGCTAAACCGCGCTCGAAAGGGCGTCGCGGTCTATTAGGCGGATTTAAGGGCGACCCTAGGAAGGCGGGCGCTTCATCATGCCGCTTAGGTCGGCCCAGGGAATGGCGCGGTCGAACAACGTTTCCGTCCAGCGCGACTCCAGCATTTCTTTTCCAATTCGCTCGACAACGCGGAGAGCCGCGCGCATCACGGTGGAGCCCGCGCTCACACGGGCGACGCCCATCTCTTCGAGTTCTGTCAAAGTGGGACATTGCGGCGTGATGAGGATATTCAGCGGCGCGGCTACAGCTTTCACCAGCTTGGAGATGATTTCTTTGTCGTGAAGGCCGGGAGCGAACAAACAGTCGGCGCCGGCGTCGCGATAAGCACAGAGACGTTCAACCGTACTTTCAAAGCGCGTGGCTTCGGGGCCGATCTGCGCCAAGTAAACGTCGGTGCGCGCATTCAATACGAACGGAACGCCGAGCGACTTTGCAGTTTCGCGGATGGCGTGAATTTTTTCTACTTGCAGGGGGAGGTCCACCAACGAGCCTTCTTCATCGCTTGAATCTTCCAGGTTCATGCCAATCGCTCCAGCTTCGATGGCCGCCTTCGTGGTGTCAACCATGTCCTTTGGCGTGGTGCCGTAGCCTGCTTCGAGATCGGCAGTGACGGGGACGCGCACGGCGCGCGCAATGCGGGCGACGACGTCGAGCATTTCAGCGCGCGAGATGTGCTGGCCGTCGGGGTAGCCAAGGGAAAATGCGACTGCGGCGCTACTGGTTGCGATCGCGGGGTGTCCGCATTCTTCCAAAATGCGGGCGCTGACGACGTCCCAGGCGTTGGACAGGACTAGCATTCGCGGGCCGTGATGCATCTTGCGGAATTGCTCGGCTTTTTGGGCTTGGGCACGAATGTCCATTAAACCTCCACGAGGCATACCGCCTTTGGGTTATTGAAGCTAGGCGTTCTCTGCGGCAGAAGAAACGGCCAATTTGGAAAGTGCTTCCGGCAAACGCCCCAAAAAGCAGGACACTACCTAGGGCAATCCGCTGGTTAACTTCTCTTGAGGGTCTCAGCGATGATGACGGCTTGGTTGTGCTCCGGGTCGCGGGCGCCGAAGAGGAGCGTCAGTTTGCCATGTTCCTTCTCCAGTTTTTTCAATTTCACAAGCGAGTCTCTTTTTTCTGTCAGCTCGACTCGATACTTTTTCTCGAAGATGGGCCACTTCAATGCGTGGTGATGGAAGGATTTACGCAGCGCGTCGCTGGGGGCAATGTCTTTCATCCATAAATCAATTTTCGCGGCTTCTTTTTTCACGCCACGGGGCCACAAGCGATCCACAAGCACACGGTAGCCATCTTCCTTCGCCGCCGGCTCGTAGACCCGCTTGATCCTGATCATTTTTCGCTCACTGCAGGAGCTCGAGAACTTCGTCGTGGATCTTTCCATTCGTGCTGATCAGCTGGCCGGTGTAAATGGTGCGCTCGCCGCGGGCGTTTGTGGAGCGGCCTCCCGCCTCTTCGACAATGATTCCCAGTGGCGCGAGATCCCAGGGCTTCGAGGTCCAATCCAGAGCGGCCTCGATCGCGCCTTCAGCCACGAGCATGTGTTGCCAGAAACCGCCGAACGACCGGCTGTTGCGCGAGGCATCGAGGAGCCTGCGGATTTTTGCCTGGTCGGCGGCATTTTTGCTTGGGCCCGTGCCGGTGGTGAACACCATGGAGTCCTTCAGCTTCTCCACATTGGAAACGTGGAGTCGTTTTCCGTCGCGGTAGGCGCCTTCGCCTCGATAGGCCCACCAGCGCGAACGCAATCCCGGGGCGCTGACCATCGCGGCGACGATTTCACCGTCCTCCTCGATACCCATGAGTGTTCCAAAGGTTGGAATGCCGCGCGAAAACTCCTCGGTGCCGTCGATGGGGTCAATAATCATTCGCGGGCGCCCGCCATTGGCGGCGGATTTCGCGTTGCTTCCGCCCATTTCTTCGCCCAACACATCCAGAGCGAGTCCGCTATGCGCGACTTTGCTGCGCGCCATCTCTTCCACGGCGCGGTCTGCCGGAGTTACGGCTGTGCCATCGCTCTTTCGTTCCACGAAAAGCGTATCGGAACGAAAATAGCGCATGGCAATTGTTTCAGCTTCCTCGGCGATTTCCGTCAGCAAGGCGCTGTAAACCTCAACATATCCTGCTGTCTTACTCATAAAATCCTCTAACTCTCCGACTTCTTCTGATTTGACACTGTTCGTCCTCCTCTCTAGGATACAAAAATTACCCCATGTGTGCTCAGGCCAACGCTGAAACCGTGCTCGGCCGCATCCTGGAATCGCGGCGGGCCGAGGTGGAACGCAGGAAGAAAGTCCTGCCGGAAACGGCGCTGAAGTACGGCGTGCAGGCGGCCTCGCCGTTGCGCGATTTCGCTGGCGCCCTTTCGCGGCCGGGGATTAATGTCATGGCCGAGCTGAAGCCGGCTTCTCCGAGCCGCGGCGTTTTGCGCGAGCCGTTCGATGCCGTCGCGCTGGCGCAATCGCTTGAAGGAGCCGGAGCCGCCGCGCTCTCCGTGTTGACCGAACCGGAATTCTTTCGAAGCTCGCTCAAGAACCTTCGCGATGCGCGAAAGAGCGTGCAGCTCCCCGTTTTGCGCAAAGACTTTATTTTTGATCCCTGGCAAGTGTGGGAAACGCGCGCGAACGACGCTGACAGCTTTCTCTTGATTGTTGCCGCGCTGCCGGATGGTTTGTTGAAGGAGTTGTTGGCTCTGGGCAGGGAACTCGGGATGGAGCCAATTGTGGAAGTCCACACGCGCGAGGAATTGGACCGGGCGCTCGCGGCGCAAGCCCGAATCATCGGCGTGAATAATCGCAGCTTGAAAACGCTGGAGGTTCGCACGGATACCTCCCTTGAGCTGATTGAGGCAATTCCGGAAGATTGCATAGCCATCAGCGAGTCGGGTATTCGCACTCACGCAGAATTATCAAAACTTCGCGCCGCGGGATTTGATGCGTTCCTCATTGGCACGCGGCTCATGCTTTCTTCAGATCCCGCAGTCGTTCTGTGGGAACTTCTGGGCCGCGCTACGGCTCAGGGGAAATAGGAGCCGATGGTTCGCGTAAAAATCTGCGGGATTACGAGCGCAGCCGATGCCCAAGCAGCCATCGAGGCAGGCGCGAATCTGCTCGGATTTAATTTTTACCCGAAGAGCCCGCGGTGTATTTCAGAGGACCAAGCTGCGGCAATCTGTTTGAAGCTGGCCAAGAAGGTTAAAGCGGTAGGCATTTTCGTGAATGGGCTGCCGGCAGACGTAATTACTCTGCGAAGTTCGCTGAAGCTGGACGCCGTGCAGCTTCACGGAGACGAAACTCCCGAAACCGTCGCCGAAATCGCCTCCGTAGTGCCCGTCATCAAAGCCTTCCGCGTTGAACCTGAGTTCCCGATTACGACCCTCGACGAATATTCGCGCGCCTTTGCCTTTTTGTTTGACGCGGCACATACCGACCAATATGGTGGTACGGGCAGGACGACGGATTGGGATGTGGCGCGCCGCGCGTCGTTGAAGCACCGTATTATTTTGGCGGGCGGCCTGAAGGTCGAGAATGTGGCGGCGGCGGTTCGCATTGTGCGCCCGTATGGGATTGACGTAGCTAGTGGGGTGGAGTCGAGTCCGGGGAAGAAGGACCACGATTTGCTGCGCGAGTTCATCAAAGAAGTGCGGCGCGCGGAACGAAAGTAATTTTTTGCTCGAAAGATTTCGGAATTCCATGACCACGATTTTGCAATCACCAACGACAGCGCCGGGGCGCTTTGGCCCCTACGGGGGGCGGTACGTTCCGGAGACGCTTATGGTGCCGCTGTTCGAGTTGGAGCGGGCCTACGAAGCGGCGAAGTCGGACCCGTCGTTTCAAGCGCAATTCCAGAGTTTGCTGAGGAATTTTGCAGGGCGACCTACACCGCTGCAATTCGCTTCGCGGTTGACGGAAAAGCTGGGCGGGCCGCGGATTTATCTGAAGCGCGAAGATTTGCTCCACACCGGCGCGCACAAAATCAACAACGCGATCGGGCAGGGGCTGCTTGCCGTGAAGATGGGCAAGCCGCGCATCATTGCGGAGACAGGTGCGGGGCAGCACGGCGTGGCTTCGGCAACAGTCGCAGCTCATCTGGGGCTGGAGTGCGTTGTTTACATGGGCACGGAAGACATGGCGCGGCAGGCGCTGAATGTGGCGCGCATGCGGATGCTAGGCACGCAGGTCGTGGGCGTGGATTCCGGCAGCCGCACGCTGAAGGACGCCATTAACGAAGCCATGCGCGATTGGGTGACCAACGTGCGGTCAACTCATTATTTGCTCGGTTCCGTACTGGGCGCGCACCCTTATCCGGTCATGGTGCGGGATTTTCATTTGGTGATTGGCCGCGAAGCACGTGAGCAAATCCTAGCGGCGGAAAAGCGCTTGCCTACGTACTTGATTGCTTGCGTAGGAGGCGGTTCGAATTCCATCGGGCTGTTCCATGAATTTTTGCGCGATGCGAGCGTCAAGATGATTGGCATCGAAGCCGGCGGGCGCGGGGGCCAGCTTGGGGAACATGCGGCGCGGCTGGCGTCGCATCAGGGCTTTACGGGCGCGCGTCCGGGAGTTCTGCAGGGAACGTACACTTACGTTTTGCAAAACGAAGACGGGCAAATCGCCACGACGCATTCGATTTCCGCGGGGCTGGATTATCCCGCGATTGGCCCCGAGCACGCCTGGCTTGCCGATCAACGGCGCGCTGAATATTCCGCCGCTTCGGATCAAGCCGCTCTCGACGCGGCGCGGTTGCTCGCGCGGACTGAAGGCATCATTCCAGCTCTTGAGTCGGCGCACGCGATCGCGGGGCTGGTTGAGCGGCTGCCGAAATTGACCAAAGACGACCTGGTCATCCTCAACATCTCGGGCCGCGGCGACAAGGACATGGATACGTATTCCCGCCTGCTCTAGTCGCGCAATCAACGCGCGAGAAAACGAAATGGTTGGTGTACTATTTTCAGACGCAAGCTGCCATGAAAATCGCCTTTCCCAGCGCCCTTATTGTGAGTCTCATTCTTTGCGGCTGTAGCGCGCATGAACGAGTTCAAAATCACATTCCAGCGAATTCGGGGGTTTACGACGATCCGGAAGGGTACGCGGTGCTGTCGATGCTGTTGGACAGCGCAAGCCAGGAAACACATGCGACAGTGATTCGAATCAACATGGTCACACACGTGGAGTCCGTGAGCGGAGCCCATTCTTTGGAGGAATGCATGAAAGTCCCCGAAGACTTCCGCGAAGCCGCGAATGATTACGAGCGAAGAGCAGGAAGGGCCCTGGTGCTGAAGAAAAAATTCACGATGAAGTTGCCATACGATCTTGCTGGAGAAACTCGAATTACGGGGACTGGCGTCAGGCAGCCGCCTGCAACGGGAACAGATAATTCGCAGAAAATCTCCAGCGGAACTTTCTACCTCTCACCGGTGGGGTTTGACGCCAACCACACTCACGCCATCGCCTACGAAAACTACCTCTGCGGCAACCTCTGCGGATGGGGCGCCTATCATCTCCTCGTGAGGAATGCCGGAAGATGGGAAGAGGCGAAGGACGTCAACGGATGTACGTGGCATTATTGATGGTTTACAGCCGGCGCGAAAAATTCCTACGAGGGCTGAATTGAAGACGAGGATCCAAGAACGGTTTCGAGGTCTGCGAGAAGCGGGCGAACTGGGCATCGTCGCGTACATCACTGCCGGCGACCCCTCGCTGGACGCGACCCTGAGATTTGTGCTCGCGCTTGCTGAAGCGGGCGCGGATGTTATCGAGCTTGGCGTGCCCTTTAGCGATCCGCTGGCGGATGGACCGACGATTCAGCGAGCTTCGGAACGCGCGCTGAAGTCCGGGACGACACTTGCCGGCGTTCTTGAACTGATCCGCCGGATTCGTCAGAGTTCGCAAGTGCCTTTGGTGCTGTTCAGCTACTACAATCCGATTCTGCAGATGGGGCTGGAAAAATTTGGGACGGCTGCTGAAACAGCGGGTGCGGATGGCGTTCTGGCGACGGATCTCACTCCCGAAGAATCGGAAGAGTATCGGCGCATTTTGGCCGCTCACCATCTCGATGCGATTTTCCTCGGTGCGCCTACGTCTACGGATGAGCGACTGGCAAAGATCGCCGGTTGCTCGTCCGGCTTTCTCTATTTAATTTCTCGCACCGGTGTAACGGGTGCGAAGACCGCACTGCCTGACGATCTTCCAGCGCTCTTACGCCGCGCACGAGCGGTTACGCAGCTTCCCATCGCTGTAGGATTCGGCATTTCGCTTCCAGGGCACGTTTCGGTTCTTGGCGGACTTGCGGACGCCGGCGTCGTGGGCTCGGCGCTGGTCTCCGAAATTGAGAAGGCCACAAAAACGGGCGTATCGGGAACCACCATCGATGCCGCTGCCTCGGCGCTGGCAGGAAGAGTCGGATCTTTGAAAGAAGCTGCACGCCATGGGCTCTCTCGGCGCGAGGTGGCGCCATGAACCTACACCGTCGATGGCCTGCAATGCCTGATTGGGGCGAGGAAACGCTATGAACCTCGCCGACTGGCGCCGCCGCATCGACGAAATCGACAAGAAGCTGGTGAAGCTTCTCAACGAGCGTTCGCAGTGCGCTCTGGAAATCGGCAAGCTCAAACAGGCGGCCAAGATTCCGCTGTATCAACCGGACCGCGAAAACGAAGTGCTGGCGAACGCCGAAAGCAACAATACCGGCCCGCTGACCGACGCAGCCATGCGCCGGCTATTCGAGCGCATTATCGACGAGGCGCGCGCCGCCGAGCGAGCCGCCATGCATCGTGACGGTTCCGGCGGCCAGGAAGGGAATGAATAAGCGGTTTTCGCAGTCTGGGCTAGAAACGCTTGTGTAAGGGCAGTGCTCAGGGTTTTGGTCTTAGCCGCGGGGCTTTGGCGCGGCAATTCGGATTTCCATTGAAATTGGCGTAGATTGAGCTTATCAGGGAAGGAAACGGCACACTCATGGTCATTGTGATGCAAGAAGGGGCCACGGAAGCCCAAATCCAGCATGTGATTGATCGGCTGGTCGCCAGCGGCTTCAATGTGCACCGTTCTACGGGCGAGTCACATACGGTTCTTGGCGCGGTCGGCGTGCATCGCGATTTTGATCATCGCGACTTCGAGTTGTTGGAAGGCGTGCGCGAAGTTATGCGCATCACGCAGCCGTTCAAGCTCGCGAGCCGCCAATTCCGGCCCGAAGGCACAATTGTCGATCTTGGGCGTGGCGTCAAAATCGGCGGGCCCGAAGTGGTTGTCGCGGCGGGTCCGTGTTCGGTCGAATCGCGCGAACAAATTTTTTGCGTGGCGGAGAGCGTTGCGAAAGCAGGTGCAAAAATTCTTCGTGCCGGCGCGTTTAAACCCCGCACATCGCCCTATGCGTTTCAAGGGATGGGCGAGCCGGGACTGAAACTCATGCGCGAAGCGGCGGACAAATTCCGCCTTTGCACCGTCAGCGAAGTGATGGACCCGTCGCAAATTCAAATGATGCTGCCATATGTGGACATGTTCCAGGTCGGCGCGCGCAACATGCAGAACTACTATTTGCTGCGCGCTCTTGGTGAAAGCCGCAAACCCGTGCTCTTGAAGCGCGGCCTTTCGGCGACCATGGAAGAGTTGCTGCTCAGCGCCGAGTACATCCTTGCCGGTGGGAATTACAACGTTGTTCTTTGCGAGCGCGGTATCCGCACGTTTGAAACTTACACGCGCAACACGTTCGATCTCGCGGCGATCCCTGTCATCCAAAAACTCTCGCACCTGCCCATCATTGGCGATCCCTCGCACGCCACCGGCCGCCGCGACAAAGTGCCGCCCATGGCCCGCGCCGCTGTAGCCGCCGGCGCCGACGGGCTGATCATCGAGGTTCACAACGATCCCGATCATGCCCTTTCCGATGGCGCGCAGTCGCTTGAGCCCTCCGCGTTTATGCAATTGATGGCCGAGCTGCGCATCATCGCCCCCGCAATTGGCCGCCGCGTCGCCTAACCCATGCCGCCAGGCCACCTCATCTCGCGGGTTACGATTCTCGGTACCGGCCTGATCGGCGGCTCTTTCGGGCTAGCGCTCCGCAAGTACACCACGGACACTTGCGTTTCCGGCTGGGATCGTACGGAGGTCGTTTCCGATGCACACGCCCGAGGCGCCATTGACGCGCCTTTCTACGGTGACCTCGCTCCCGCGCTGCAAGACGCCGACCTCATTTACATTGCTTTGCCCATCGCGGCCACCATTGACCTCCTTCCTGAAATCGCGCGGCGCGCTCCCGCGCATGCCCTGGTCACCGACGCTTGCAGCACCAAAGCGCGCATTACGCAAGCTGCGGAAGAAGCGTTTCCGGCGGGCCATGGGCTGCTCTTCCTTGGCGGACATCCCATGGCCGGTAAAGAGCTTTCCGGCATTGCGCAGGCCGATGCTGACCTGTTCCGCGGCAACACTTACGCGCTTATCGGCGCATCGTCCTCTCAGGAGGATCCTCGCATCTCAGCTTTCGTGAAAATCCTCGAGAAGATAGGCGCGCGTCCGCTCTGGTTAGGGGATCAGCAGCATGACTACGGGGTCGGTCTTGCTTCGCATCTGCCGCAGCTCGCTGCGGTCGCGCTGGCCGGGTTCCTGTACGATCGGCTCGACGAAAACGGCTTGCCCATCACGCTCGCTGGTCCGGGGCTCCGCGATTCGTTGCGTCTCGCCGGCAGCTCCTATGCCACTTGGCGCGACATCGTGCTCACCAATCAGGAAGTGCTCTCCGCTGCGCTTGATCTCTTCGCGCGCCGGCTCGACGATCTCCGCGAACGCCTCGCCTCCCGCGATCTGGAGGCCGACTTCGACGCCGCCAACGAACTCTACAAACTCCTCCGCAGCCTCTAAATCCTTTTGTCCAAGGCCACGTTGACGTTAACGGAACGCCGTCGTAGCATCCGCAGCAGTCTGTTCACGATTGCAAAGGATTGCTATGAACGATGGAGCTTCGCGACGCGGATTTCTCGGCGCGCTCACTGCGTTTTCCCTTTTTCCACTAGAACAGGAAAAGCCGGACCTGATTCTCTACAACGGCGCCATTCTGACCGTGAATGATAGGGAACCGCGGGCGCAGGCTGTGGCTATTGTGCGCGATCGGTTTCTTGCCGTTGGCAGTAACGCAGATGTGTTGAACCTTGCCGGTGCAGGTTCCAAGAAGGTCGATCTTGGCGGGAGAACGGTCACTCCCGGCTTCATTGATGCGCATTCGCATCCTGCCGAAGCCGGCTTGATGCATCTGCGCATGGTGGATTGCGACCTGCGCTCGATTTCAGCAATCCAAGCCGCGCTTCGCGAGCGCGCCGCGAAAACGCCTCCAGGAGAATGGGTTCTCGGCTTTAAGTACGACGACACCAAGACGGAAGAAGGCCGGCCTCTTGCGGTTGCCGACCTGGATGCCGCTGTTCCCGATCATCCCGTGCACATCCGGCATCGCGGCGGCCACACCACGTATTCAAACTCACGCGCGTTTCGAAAGGCCGGCATTGACGAAAAGACTCCGGATCCGCCCGGCGGCAGGATCGATCGGGATCCCTCAACCGGAAAACCATCCGGCCGTGTGGCTGAGAGCGCGAACGATCTCTTCGATAAGGCAATTCCGCAGAATTTCACGCGCGACGATCATCGCGACGGAGTGAAGCTGATCTCCAAAATGATGGCGCGCACGGGAATTACATCCGCTACCGAGGCCCAAGGCACTCCCACCGACCTCCGTGCCTACCAGGACGCGCGCGAGTCCGGCGATCTGCTGCATCGCGCCTACTGCTTCATCAATTTTCATTTCCTCGACGTCATGATCGCTGCTGGCAATCGCACGGGGCTGGGCGATGAATGGGTGCGCGTTGGGGCAGTCAAGCTGGTTTGTGACGGCTCCATCTCCGAGCGCACCGCGCGACTTTCCACACCATACGAGGGCCGGCCCAACGACTACGGCATTTTGGTCATGACCGAGGACGAACTCTACACGCACGGCCGAAAGGCTCATTTGGCGGGTTGGCAGATCGGCACGCATGCCAACGGAGACGTGGGCATTGACACGACGCTGCGGGTTTACGAACGCTTGCAAAAAGAAAGCCCACGGCGCGACCCGCGCTTTCGTCTCGAACATTGCACCGTAGTGAACGACAAGCTCATCGCGCGCATAAAAGCTCTCGGCGCCATTCCTACGCCGTTTTCCACTTACGTTTACTATCACGGAGAAAAGATGGGTTATTACGGAGCCGAACGCCTCAACCACATGTTTGCGCTGCGCAGTTTCATTGACGCGGGCATTCGCCCCACACAAGCATCGGACTATCCGCCAGGGGAATTCATACCGATGATGGCGCTGCAATCGGAAGTCACGCGCACGGACAGGAAAGGCAACGTTTGGGGGCCGAAGCAGAAAATCAGTGTGGAAGAAGCGATTCGCGTAGGCACGCTGAACGGTGCTTACGCTTCGTACGAGGAAAACATCAAAGGCTCGATTGAGGTTGGCAAACTCGCGGATTTGGTCGTTCTCGGCCGCGATCCTTTGCAAGAGAATCCTTCAATGCTCGTCAACATTCCAGTCGAGCGCACGATGGCCGGCGGCAGGTGGACGTTCGAGTCCTAGACGGTTCCGGTCCGCTCTTGTCGTTTTCGTTTGCATATTTCACTTGCTTGACCTCGCTACACAGCGCCGATAAGCTTAATGTTTCTTATTTCGTGCGAAGGCGCCATGGAACAGATTCACATCACATTGCCGGACGGCAGCGTCAAAGATGTCGCCAAGGGCACTACCCCCGCGGACATCGCGCGCAGCATTTCCCCGCGGCTTGCGGACGCTGCGCTGGTCGCGCGCGTCGCCCAGCCGAACGACGGTGAAGGCGAACTCGTCGATTTGCGCCGTCCGCTCGAGCGGGACGTGAAACTGCAAATCCTCACAGAAAAAGATCCTGACGCGCTGTTTGTCTTCCGCCATTCGGCAGCCCATCTTCTTGCCGCTGCGGTCATGGAGCTGTACCCCAACGTCAAGTTGGGCATCGGGCCGCCCGTGGACACTGGATTTTTCTACGAGTTCTTGCGTGACGAGCCGTTTACTCAGGAAGACCTCGCGAAAATCGAGAAGAAGATGCATGAGCTGGCTGCGCAGGACTTGCCGAACGAGCGAAAGCTCATTCCCAAGCCGGAAGCTCTAGACCTGTACAAGAAGTCCAATCAGGTTTTCAAATGTGAGCTGGTGGAAGAAAAAGCGACCGAGCCAATGGTTTCGTTTTATACCACCGGCAAATTCACTGACTTTTGCCGTGGGCCACACATCCCGTCCACCAAACGCATTCAGGCGTTCAAGTTAATGAACGTTGCGGGTGCGTATTGGAAGGGCCAGGAAGGCAATCCGCAGCTGCAGCGTATTTACGCGGTCGCGTTTTTCACTCAGAAAGAGCTGGACGAACATCTCCATCGCCTGGAAGAAGCCAAGCGGCGCGATCATCGCAAGCTCGGCGTCGAGCTGGATCTCTTCAGCATCGAGGAAGAAGCCGGTCCCGGCCTGATTTTCTGGCATCCCAAGGGCGGCCTGATTCGAAAGATTGTCGAAGACTGGCTGCGCGACGAGCTTCTCAAGCGTGGCTACGACCTTGTTTACACACCGCACATCATGCGGCTCGACCTCTGGAAAACCAGCGGGCACACCGGCTTTTATAAAGACAGCATGTTCGGGCCGGTCGAAGTGGAAAAGGCCGATTACCAGCTCAAGCCCATGAACTGCCCTGGCCACATTTTGATTTACAAGTCCAAACTGCACAGTTATCGCGATCTGCCCGTGCGCCTCGCCGAGCTTGGCACTGTCTATCGCTATGAACGCAGCGGCGTGTTGCACGGCTTGCTGCGCGTGCGTGGCTTTACCCAGGACGACGCACATATCTTCTGCATGCCGTCGCAAATTGAATCGGAAGTTGAAGCGTGCGTTGATTTTGCGTTCGCAGTGATGAAGAACTTTGGCTTTGACAAATTCGAAGTCGAACTTTCCGATTGGGACCCCGCCCATCCGGAAAACTACGCGGGCAAGCCAGAAGACTGGCACCGCGCCAGCGCTGCGCTGGCCAACACCATGCAAAAAATGAATATCCCGTTCAAGAAAATTCAGGGCGAAGCTGCATTCTACGGCCCGAAGATTGACGTCAAGCTCATTGACGCCATCGGCCGTCCCTGGCAGCTCACCACCGTGCAGTTCGATTTCAACCTGCCCGCGCGCTTTGGCTTGCAATACGTTGCCGAAGACGGTGCCAAGCACCAGCCGCTGATGGTCCACCGCGCACTGCTCGGCTCCGTCGAGCGCTTCTTCGGCATTTTGATCGAGCACTACGCTGGAGCGTTTCCTCTCTGGCTTGCTCCTGTGCAGGTGGAGATTTGTCCCGTCAGCGAAAAGGTCGTCGACTACGCGAAGCATGTCGCCGAAACATTCAAAAAGCACAATTTGCGGGTCCATCTCGACGACCGCAACGAAAAACTGCCCGCCAAGATTCGCGACGCACAGCTTCAGAAGATTCCCTACATGCTAGTGGTCGGCGCGAAAGAAGCCGAAGCCGGCACCGTGTCCGTCCGCCATCGCTCCAAAGGCGACCTCGGCCCCAAGCCTCTCGCCGAAGTCGTCGAAAGCTTCCAGCGCGAAGTCGCTTCCCGCGCAATAAGCTGAATTCTTACTGGACTTCGCTGTCTTCCAGCCATGGAAAATTCACAAACGATTCTTAACGAAGAAGTCTTTTCTCAAGGCGTGCGTCTCCTCACAGACCGCGACGAACACCTGGCGGCAGTCGTGCAGAATTATGGGCAACCGCCCCTGTGGGTGCGCGAACCAGGCTTTCCGACGCTCGTTTACATCATTCTCGAACAGCAGGTTTCACTGGCTTCGGCGAAGGCTGCTTTCGATCGGTTGAATGCCGCAGTAAGATCACTGACTCCCGTTCGCTTTCTAAAACTTACCGACGGCGAGTTGCTGCGCATCGGCTTCAGCCGGCAGAAAACTCTCTACACGCGCCGGCTCGCCGAATCCCTGGCGCGCCGTCACTTCGACTTGCGCTACCTCCACGACCTGCCCGACGACTCCGCGCACAAAATGCTGGTCGCCTTCAAGGGCATCGGCCGCTGGACAGCCGACATTTACCTCCTGAGCGCGCTACGCCGCCCCGACATCTGGCCCACGGGCGATCTCGCTCTCGCCACTGCCGTTCAGGAAGTGAAGCGCCTCCCTAAACGCCCCTCACCGGAAAAGCTCGAAGCCCTCAGCGCACCCTGGCGACCCTGGCGCGCCGTCGCTGCCCGTCTTTTCTGGCACGCCTATCTCTGCAAGCGCGGCCTGAAAAGCGCAACTGTGAGTCTCTAAACAAATCTGAGATAATCTCGCGCGTTTGTTCCACTATCACGGGTGCCCATGGATCCTCAAAAGCTTTCGGACTGTCAATCCAGCTACGACCGCATCGCCGAGGAATATACAGCGAGAATCGCCGGCGAACTCGAGCACAAGCCGCTCGACCGCATGCTGCTCGACGAGTTCGCGGCGCGCGTCAAAAATGCCGGCCGCGTGTGCGAACTCGGCTGCGGCCCCGGCCACGTGGCTCGCTACCTGCACGACCGCGGCGTCGACGTTTTCGGGATCGATCTTTCACCCGGCATGCTCGAGCAGGCCCGCAAGTTGAATCCCGCCATCGAATTTCAACAGGGCAACATGCTCACGCTCGATGTGGAAGGCGGCGCATGGGCCGCCATCGTGGCCTTCTACTCCATCATCCACATTCCGAAAATGGACATCCTCCAGGCATTTCGCGAAATGTTTCGCGCGCTGAAGCCGGGCGGCCTCCTTTTTCTCGCTTTTCACATCGGCCTCGAGGTTTTACGCGAAGAAAATCTTTGGGGCCATCAGGTCTCTCTGGATGTGGTTTTCTACGCTAGGAAAGAGGTCGAACGCTATCTCGGCCTCGCCGGTTTTGCTATTGAAGATTCGCTCGAGCGCGATCCCTATGCGCCGGAAGTCGAATATCAAAGCCGCCGAGCCTACATTCGTGCGTGCAGACCAGCGGTTAAATAGCGGAAGGTCTTCAGGTTCGCGCTCCACAATTTCGGATGATCGAGGTAATCTTCGACAGAAGGAGCAAGCCGAATGGAGAACATCTCGCGCCGAACCTTTCTCGCCTTCACTGTAGGCGCAGGCCTCGCGCCGTCCCTATCATGGTCAGCGGAGCAGGTCCCTCCTTTGCTCGATCACATTCTTCTCGGCTGCAATAACCTTGAGCGCGGCGTCGCCTTCGTCGAGGAGCGCACCGGAATCCACGCCGCTTTCGGCGGCGTCCATCCCGGCCGCGGCACGCAAAACGCCCTCATCTCCCTCGGTGAGCGCAGTCGCGAGGAGCTGAATCCGCGCCGCTATCTCGAAATCATCGCCCCTGATCCCAAGCAATCAGGGGTCGGACAATACTCCGTCATTACCAAGCTGAAGGAGCCGCGCCTCATTGGTTGGGCCACACATCGAGACGATTTGGACCAATTCGCGGAGCGGCTGCGCAGGAATGGAATTGAAGTCGAAGGTCCGCAGCCGGGTTCGCGCCAGCGTCCGGACGGCAAAGTCCTTCGCTGGACGGCTCTCCGTCTCAAAGACGATCACGCCGGGCTGCTTCCGTTCTTCATCGAATGGAGCTCCGACACAACGCATCCATCTGTCGACGCTCCTCGAGGTTGCCACCTCGAAAGTTTCGAACTCTGTACTCCGGATGCCGATGCCCTCACTAAAAGAGTGGACCAACTCGGGCTCGGCGTCGGGATCTCAAAATCCGCCGAGTCGCAAATTCGCGCAGTCATAAAGTGTGCCGGGAAGGAACTCAAATTAACATCCTGATCCGCTGCGCCCTATTGCAGTCGAGCGCATACGCCATGCTATACTTTCTAACCCGTCCCCGGTGCCGTTCGGTCCGGGGACTGTGTTTGTGCATTTTGGGGCCGGCTCCTGGTCAATCCGGGGAAAGCGGGTGCCTATCGCTCTTGAGGGGGATTTATCGCTGAACGCAACTTCCGGCCGAGTGACCGCACGCGCGTGAACGAGCGCATCCGGGCGCGCGAAATCCGGGTGATTGACGAAGAGGGTGCGCAGCTCGGCGTCATGCAGCCTTTCGAGGCCATGAAGCTCGCGCGGGAACGGGGGCTCGATCTGGTGGAGATTTCGCCGACCGCCGACCCGCCGGTCTGTAAAATCACCGACTACGGGAAATATCAGTACCAGCAGAACAAGAGGGCTCACGAACAGCGCAAGAGCAGCCGCGGTTCGCAATTGAAAGAAGTCAAGTTTCGGCCCAACACCGCGGAGCACGACTATCAGGTTCGCAAGAATCAGATCATCCGCTTCCTCGGCGAAGGCCACAAAGTGCGCGCTATGATTTTTCATCGGGGCCGCGAAATGGCGCACCAGGAAGTCGGTCGCGCGAAGATGGAGCGCTTGCTCACGGAAATTGGGGATCAAGGGCAGATCGAAACGATGCCGCGCATGGAGGGCAACGTTCTGGTGGCTCTGCTGGCGCCCAAAAAAGGTACCGGCGCTTCGCGGTCAGTGGGACAGGCAGCTTCCGGCGCGCAGCAGTCGCAGTAACCCGCGCGTTTCACCGCGCAATTTGCTTCGGCACCACTGGGGTTTTCTGGAAGGCTTTTGTGGGGGCGCAACATGGCTGCTCCCCGGTTGGCAGTCAAGCTCAGTGCCACGCGAAGAATTTGTCGGGATGGTGTTTAAGGCTGTTCGCTCGGGACTTAAGAGAGGATTTTCGCAATGCCACGTAACGCATCAAAACCAAAAATGAAGTTGAAGACGCATCGCGGCGCGCGCAAGCGCTTCAAGGTCACCGCGACTGGCAAAATCTTGCGCGGCCATACCGCCAAGCGCCACTTTACCGGCCTCAAGGCCACCGGCCGCATGCGCAAGCTGAAGAAGCTGACAACCGTCAGCGCGCAAGATTTGGCCAGCATCAAGCAGATGCTGCCCTACGGCTAGATTTTTCTTGTAGCGTTCGAACCTTCAAACCTTCGGACGTGCAAACTTTGATTTTCGTGCCAGGCAGCGCTTCACGGGTGCCTGCCGGCCGACTTGCTCCGGTTCTGCCGGAGCAACGTAGCGCCAGCCTTTAGGCTGGCACCGCGGAAACGCGGCGCTACCTGCACTAACCGGAAACAAACCCGTTGCGCGACGCGCTTGGCTGCGCGTCTCCGCAACTCGTGTTGTTTCCATTAAAAATCTGTAGCCGGCTCGGTGCTTTCGTCGCCGCCGCTTTTGTAGAGGCGGGGCATTAGCCGCGCCGAGCAAATCGATGCGCCACGAAGCGGATGAAGCCGGCAAAATCGAAGGAGCAAACCCATGGCACGCGTAAAACGCGGCACCAAGCGCCGGGCTCGGCGCAAGAAGTACCTCAAAAGGACGAAGGGCTTTTTCCTCACCAAGAGCAAGCTCTACCAGTCCGCCCAGGAAGCGGCCAACCGCGCCGATCGCTACGCCTTCCGCGACCGCCGAAATAAAAAGCGCCAGTACCGCCGCTTGTGGATTCAGCGCATCGGCGCCGCCGCGCGTCTCAACGGCTTGACCTACGGCCAGTTGATGCACGGCCTCAAAGCCGCGGGCGCCGCGCTCGATCGCAAAATCCTCGCGGACATTGCCGTCAAGGACGCCGCAGGTTTCGCGCAGCTCGCCGAAAAAGCTAAAGCCGCCGCGCCGCCAGCCAAAGCGAAAAAAGCCTAAGCCCGTACTGTCATTTCGGCGGTCAGCGGGTTTTGCTGGCCGGAGAAATCTCTCTTCGCTCTTTGGCCGATTACACCATGTCCTTCCTGGTGTAGTCTTTCGTTTCGCAGTAGGAGCATGGTCGACTATGGTCCTCGGCGTTCATGACCGGATGCGATGACGGAAAACCAAAACAAAACGGCGCTGCCTCTCGTCCATCTCGGTATCACTCGACCCGAGGAGCTGACGGCTCTGTTCACCGATCTGCGAGGGACCTTCGACGATGACTGCGCATGCGCGCACGACGAATCCGCCTGGAAACTATTCCGCGACCGCTGGCTCGGCCGCAAATCCGGCGTGCTCACCCAAATTACCGACAATTGGCTAAAGCCCGCGGCTCCTGAACTCAAGCGAGTCGTCGGCCAACACCTCAACGAGCTTCGCGCTCACGTCGAATCGCAAATCGAAGCGCGCCGCAGCGCCATCGAATCCGGCGCCGAAGAAGCCGCCCTCGCTCGCGAGCGCGTGGATCTGTCTCTCCCTGGCGTCATTCATACCATCGGCTCGCATCACTTGATCCGGCAGGTCCTTCAAGAACTCGAGGACATTTTCTTTTCCATCGGCTTTTCCATTGTGGAAGGCCCGGAAATTGAAACGCCTTACTACAATTTCGAGGCGCTGAATATCCCCGAGTTTCATCCCGTCCGCGACGACATGGACACGTTCTACATCGACTTGCCCAAAGGCGCGCCCGCGCCGCTTCTCCTGCGCACGCACACTTCTCCCATGCAAATTCGCACCATGGAGAAGCAGAAGCCACCCGTGCGCGTCATAGTTCCCGGCAAGGTCTATCGCCGCGACAATCCCGACGCCACCCATTCCTTCATGTTTCACCAGGTGGAAGGTCTCGCCGTAGACACGGACATCACTTTCTGCGATTTCACCGGCACCATCGAATACTTCGTGAAGCAATTCTTCGGCGCGGGCGTGAAAACGCGCTTCCGCCCCAGCTATTTCCCGTTCACCGAACCGTCGGTCGAATTCGACGTCTCCTGCATCTTCTGCGGCGGTAGTGGCACTGCCGCCGGTGGAGGCGTTTGCTCGAAATGCAAGGGCGCGGGCTGGATCGAACTTTTCGGCGCCGGCATGGTCGATCCCGCCGTCTACGGTTTCGTCAGCTACGACGCCAAAAGAATCAGCGGCTTCGCGTTCGGCATGGGCATCGACCGCCTGGCCATGCTGAAGTACGGCATTGACGACATCCAGGTTTTTTTCCAAAACGACGTGCGCTTCCTGAACCAGTTCCCATGAAGCGTCGGAGCCGCCTAGGTTTTGTAGTGGCCGGTCTTTAGACCGTGACTTTGATGTGCCTCGCGGCAGGCTTTTTCGTGGATGGCAGGCATCCACACAGTTGCTGGCTCTTGGTTTTTACCGAGGACTCAAAACTTAGAACTAACTTTCGATGAAAGTCGTCTACAACTGGCTAAAAGACTTCGTCGACGTCACCGCGACGCCGCAGGAACTCGCCTCGCGCCTCGCACTCTCCGGCACCAACGTCGGCAGCGTCGAAGACGGCCCGCACGGCGCGGTCATTGACGCCGAAGTCGGCTCCAACCGCCCCGACTGCCTGGGTCACCTCGGCATCGCGCGCGAAGTGGCCGCGATTTACAAACTCCCGTTGAAACCTGTTTCACCAAAGCCCAAAGAAAGTGCCGCCAAAGCCGGCGAGGCCATCAAAGTTGAAATTCGGGCGCCCGAACTCTGCGGCCGCTTTACCGCTCGCGTCATTTGCAACGTGAAGATTCAGCCTTCCCCAAAATGGCTGAAAGACCGGCTCGAGGCTTCCGGCGTCGCCAGCATCAGCAATGTGGTGGACATTTCGAATTACGTGATGCTCGAGCTCGGCCACGCGCTCCACACCTTCGATTACGATAAAGTCCGCGACCACAAAATTGTCGTTCGTGATGCAAAGCTAATAGACGCCGCCGGCAAAGCAGCTCCAGAGAAGATGCGGACGCTGGACGGCATCGAGCGTGAATTCGACCCAGGGATTTGCATGATTTCCGATGGCGACGGCTCGCGCGCCATCGGCGTCGGCGGCATCATGGGCGGCGCAGAAACCGAAATCTCTTTTTCCACAAAAAACGTCTTGATCGAGTGCGCCTGGTTCGATCCCGTGGCCATTCGCCGCGCCGCTCGCTTTCTGAAATTACACACCGAAGCCTCCACACGCTTTGGCCGCGGCGCCGACCGGGAAATGGCGGAACTGGCTTCGCGCCGCTGCGCCGAACTGATTCTCCAGCTTGCGGGCGGCGAGCTACTCGCTGGCGTCGTAGACGTCTATCCCGGAAAGCGTGCGGCGAAGAAAATTCAGGTCACTCGCAAGGAACTTCTTCGCATCATGGGCGCAGATGTTCCTGACAAGCAAATCGAAGCCGGCCTCGCCGCGCTGGGCTTCGCTCCCGTTCGCGTGGATCTGAATCGCGGCGCCGAAGGCTCGCTCCTGGCTGCCTGGGAATGCACGCAACCTTCCTGGCGCGCCGAAGTCGAGCGCGAAATCGACTTGATCGAAGAAGTCGCGCGCATCTACGGCCTAGACAAATTTCCTCCGCGCCTTCCAGCCGCCCGCCAGGGAGCTGCCCACCTACCGCACCACGAAGCGGAATCGCGCTTGCGCGAACGCCTCATCGGCTTGGGCTACCGTGAGATCGTCACGATTCCGCACGTTTCCGAGGAGCGCGACGCGCTCTTCCGCCCCGCAGGGGTTTCTCCAGCGCGTCTTGCGAATCCTCTTTCCGAGGAAGCCAGCGTGCTGAAATCCACCGGCATCGTCACCATGGCGGCAGCTCTCGAATGGAACCTCAACCACGGCCAGCGCAACGCCCGCCTATTCGAAATCGGCCGTCACTATCGCCTGCAGGGAGACAAATCTGTCGAGACGCCAGTCCTCACCCTCGGCGCAACCGGCGAGGCCCGCGAAAAAGGCCTTTACGAATCCGCCCGCGAATTCTCCTTCGCTGACCTCAAAGGCGACCTAGATACCGTCGGCGAACCTGCCGGCGGTCTTTGCTGGAGTGCCGAGTGGAGCAGCGGCTCAGCCCAAGCCGCCCCAACGTGGCTTCATGCCGCTCGCCGGGCCCAAGTCTCCCTTGAAATCGCTCCGACCGGGGGAAGGAGCTCCTTTTTCGATGCTCAAGGAGGCGCGGCTTTCCTCGGCGAAGCAGGAGAACTCGCACGACGCCTTGCTGACCAACTCAAACTTCGCCAACCGGTCTTCCTCGCCGAGATTCAGCTTGAACCACTATATGTTGCGATGGAGGCAGCGAAAGGCTCGCGCCGCTACGAGCCGCTTCCGCGTTTCCCCGCGGTTGAACGCGATCTTTCTTTGCTGCTCGCGGACGGAATCACCTTCGCGCAGATCTCCGAGTCGATCCGCTCGCTCAACATCCCTGAAATCACTTCCATCGAAGCCGTCGATTTGTTCCGCGGCAAGAATTTTCCCGCCGGAAAATATTCTTTGGCCGTTCGCGTGACCTTCCAAAGCCGCGAAGCCACGCTAACCGAAGGCCAAATCAATCATTTCGTCGCCAAGATTATTTCCATCCTCGAACATCGCCACAGCGCCCAGCTCCGCGCGAGCTAAGCTGTGTTTTTTTAGCTCCACATCGCTGAATGCTCGGCGAACGCCCACCTCGAGTGTCATCCTGAGGGCGCGCCTTTTGCGCCCGATCGAAGATTCCGGCTCCTACTGGAAAGCATCTCAACTTATACGTTGTTGCGCGCCCACAAATCGGCTGAGGTTCCCCCGAGCCTGACTCTGCGCTACAATGCCGCCCCATGAGCGCACCGGTAAAAGTCCAAATCTTCGGCCAGGTCTACTCCATCCGCGGAGAACTGGAAGAAAAGTACGTCCAAAAGCTCGCCAAATACGTGGACGAGAAAATGCACACCATCGCCGAAGCCACCGGAATCGTGGATACGCAGAAGCTCGCCGTGCTTGCGGCCCTGGCCATCGCCGACGAGTTCCACAGCCTCAAGACGGAACTTACCGACGAAGAGGAAATGCTCCGCGAACAAGCCGAACGCTGCCTCACTCTCGTCGAACGCGCCTTGAAGCAAACCGCCTGAAGAGATTCTTGCCATGATACTGGTTCAATGTCGAGAGTTAGACCGATGAAAAGATCAAACATCCCCCTGGCCTTTGCTGCCGGCGTTATTGTTGTCGTTTCCAGTTTCGTCGCCCGACCGATCTCTGGCGCAGGAAAGTATGCCCGGCAGCGTTTGCAAACCAATTGGCCAGCGGACAGGTGAAGTGGGATGTTGGATTATGTCGGACGAGCCCATGGGGCGGCTCACGAAAGAGCAAGTGTTCTGGCATCTTGATGTCTACCCGACGCCTGCAACGGCACAGGCAGACAAAGGGCCGCGCAGCACGGTGTTGGAGTCTCTGGGAAAGATCTGGCTGGCGACGATTGACGAAGATGTCTGGAGGCCAGCGAGGGGGCAACGCATCGCAAAGATTGGCCCGCTTGGCGATTACCCCCGGCGAGAAATACTCAGCGCAATATATGGAAGCAGTCTTCATACCGGGAATGACTTCAAACGCGCACAATCATTCGGCACCGGAAGCTTGGTACACCATGACCGGAGAAACTTGCTTAGAGACCTCCGACGGCATTGCTCATGTCGGGCGCGCCGGTGGGCCGCCCTTGATCTTGCCCGTTGGGTTGTCGATGCACCTTGCCGCTACCGGGTCGGAAAAGCGGCGCGCCCTGGCGCTGATTCTTCACGAGACCACGAGGCCGCCAACCACTCTGGTCCACGATTGGGTGATCAAGGCTTGCCGGGTGTCCGAATAGAACGCGCCAATTTCCGAAATTGGTTGAGGCGATGTCCCACGTCCGTCTTTTAACAAATTGCGGATTCTCGCGCTTATAATCGGAGTCCCTATCGAGTGAAAGGACTCCTGCAATGCGCTACCGCCGCTTCGGCCGCACCGGATGGAACGTCAGCGAGATTGGCTATGGCATGTGGGGCATGGGCGGCTGGACCGGCTCGGATGACAAGCAATCGCTCGACTCGCTACAGCGCGCCGTGGACCTCGGCTGCAATTTCTTCGACACGGCCTGGGCCTATGGCGACGGCCACAGCGAGCAGCTTCTTGGAAAGACTCTTCGCGCGAACAAGGACAACTCTGCTGCCGGCAGGCCCGACAACAAACTTTACGTCGCCACCAAGATTCCGCCGAAAAACCGCTGCTGGCCTTCTCGCCCCGAACACTCCCTCGACGACAGTTACCCGCCCGACTACCTCTTCGAGTACGTGGACAAGAGCCTCCAGAATCTCGGCCTTGAAACGCTCGACCTCATTCAGCTTCACACCTGGGAAGATAGCTGGCTTGACGACGACCGAATTTCGCTCGCCATCGAAAAGTTGCGCAGCAGCGGCAAGGTGTGCGCCGTCGGCCTCAGCCTTAATCGCTGGGAGCCTGCCAACGGCATTGGGGCCGTTCGCACCGGCCGCATTGATGCGGTTCAGGTCATTTACAACATCTTCGATCAGAATCCCGAGGACGAACTGTTTCCCGTGTGCCGCGAAAAAGACGTCGCTGTCATCGCCCGCGTGCCTTTCGACGAAGGCTCTCTTACCGGCACGCTCACGCTCGATTCCAAGTGGCCCCAGGATGATTGGCGCAGCACCTACTTCGTTCCAGAGAACCTCAAAGCCAGCGTCGAGCGCGCCGATGCTCTCAAGCCCCTCTTGGGCGACGGTATGACCATGCCGGAAATGGCGCTGCGCTTCATCCTGAACAATTCCGACGTGCACACCATCATTCCCGGCATGCGCAAACGCAAAAATGTCGAATCGAACCTCGGCGCCAGCGACAAAGGTGCGCTGCCGGCCGCCCTCCACGCGCAACTGCGTCCTCACCGCTGGGTGCGCACTCCCACCAAATGGAGCCAGTGAAACGACAGTTCCCTGCGTGCGTCAGAAGGCTAGAGGCCTAAAGGGGCCAAGACGATGAACAAAAAACATTGGAAACAGCTGGGCTTGCTGGCTTTCGTGTGCGTTGCTGCTGCAATGTTCGCCGCGTTAGCGAGAGGCAATGCCGCCGACGAAATCAAGCGGCTTGCGGCATTGATGGAATGGAAGCAGGGAACCGTTGTGGCGGACATCGGGGCGGGCGATGGAATCTACTCGTTTGCCGCTGTTGAACACATCGGGGCAACAGGAAGAGTGTACGCGACCGAAATTGACGCAAAAAAGCTTGAGGAACTGAAGGCCGAAGTCACGAAGCGAAAGTTGCAGAACATGGTCGTTGTGGAAAGCAAAGAAGCGGATACGAATTTGCCGACAGCCTGCTGCGACGCGATTTTCTTGCGGCGCGTGTACCACCACTTGACGAAACCTGTGGAATTTGACGCAAACCTGGTGCGCTCGCTGAAGCCGGGAGGGCGGCTGGCGATTATTGATTTCCCGGCGCGTTCCGGCCTGGAGCCTGTGGAAGGCGTTCCCGCAAACCGCGGCGGCCACGGCATTCCACAAAAAGTCGTGATCGAGGAACTGACCACCGCGGGCCTGCAAATGGAAAAAGTTGTGAACGACTGGCCCGAGAACGATTATTGCGTTCTATTCGTGAAAAAGTGAGGAGTAGATTTTGAGCCTGCCGGGGCCATCGGCACCGCACGCTACCTGGATTCAGGTGGGTATCAACGTGGCGCGCCAGTCTTGCGGATATAAATGCTGCCGTTGAAATTCGTGAATTGCATTTCAGGGCCGCCGCCACCGATGGTTCCGTGGACGGCCCTGTCGATTTTGACTACGTATTTGCCGCCCTCCTTACGGCCATCCTCGACGGTTTGCTTCGGCGCGGACGCCTGAACCTGGACGTCGAAATCGCTGAAAATCTCGCCGCGATCGGACTTTAGAGTGAGGTTGGCTTTCAAATCGGCGGGAAAGGTCACGTCAATGTTGCCGTTCAAAGAGCTGAAGGCCATCGGCTTCTGATTAACCCGCGTGAACGTAGCCAGCAGGCGGCCGTTCAGCGCGTGCGCGACGGCGCTGCCGGCGACGTCGTTCAGCGTGACGGAGCCGTTCACGTCGTTGACGTCCAATTCGCCGTCCACGCCAGTCACCACGATGTTGCCGTCATTCACGGCGCTCAGTTTGAGCGATGTATGAACAGGAACAGAAATCGTGAGGTCGACGGGTCGCGCAAAGGAATCGGTGCTGATATGCACCTCATTGTTTTCCGCCTCAACGGAGAGGCCGGTGGAAGAAACCACGATGCGCTTCATGTTGTTGGACTCGGAACGCGACGATTCACGGTCGCGCGTGCGCGCGCGCGCCTCGACAACCACTTCTTTGCCTTCGTATGCCTTCACGGTGATACCGCCGTTAACGAGGCTCGCTTTCACCAAAGCGGGCCGCGAAGGATCAGTGAGAGTGACAGCGACCCGGTCCGGGCCCGATGGCTCTTGCGCCTGCGTGCGTGAGGGCGCAGCGGCAATCGCCGCGCACGAGATGAGACCTACAATGAGAAGTGAGAACCGCTGGGTTTGCTTATTCATGGTTTTCAAGAATGCGAATGTCTCCATTAAGATTTTCAACCTTGATCTCCGGCCCGCCGGAACTGACGCGCACACCGGTATAGCGGTCTGCGTGAAAAACGAACTTCCCGCCGTAACGCTCTTCCTGAACGGCACGCACCGGCAAAGCGGTGACCGGAAAATCGCTGTAGATGCCGCCGTTGAAAGTCTTGAAGCGAAAATCGGCGGCTAGGCCTGGCGCGAAACGCAGCTCCACGTTGCCGTTGATGGTCTGAAAGTCCGAAGCTTCGCGCGGATTCTGCAGGAATGAGGCTTTCACAGGGCCGTTGACGGTGCGCGCTGTGCCTGATCCGGCGATGTTGGTCATTTCGACGTCACCATTGACGTTGCGAACGAGAAAATTTCCGTTGATGTCGCGTACTACGACGTGGCCCTCGTTTACCGTCTTGACTTTGATGTCGATGTCGCGAGGAACGCGGAGCTGAAAATCCATTTTCACGATGTAGCCTTCAAACTCGCGGCGACCGCAACCATCGTCGCAGTGGCAGCGGAAAGGCCCGTTGACGTAAAGCTTCAGCAAGCCGTTCTGCTCGGTGATGTCAAGCGTGACTTCCTTGCGAGCTTGTTCGAGTTTGTCTTTGGTTTCAGCGCGCGTGGATTTATTCACCGTGAGTTGCACTTGGTCGGAATTTGTTCCCACGACTTCGATAGAGCCCCAAACGTTGTCGATTTCCAGCGAGCGGTGTTGGGTGCCCGACATGGAAAAGGTTTTCTGAATGGTTTCCTGCTCTTGCACCGGGAGGTCGCGATCGGACTCAGGAAAACTCATCGGAAGCACGGGGTGAATGGACGGCTCTATGTGAGGCACGGAGATGTTTATGACGAGGTGCGGGATCGGCATCGGCTCCGGTATTGGAACCGGCGATACCGACTGAGGGGTCAAGGAAATCGGGAACAAACTGCAGAGCGTCAGAGCTGTGAGAAAACGTGTATTTCGCATGGTCTCCTCCTCAATTCAATTTGCTGATGGCCCAATCGGCGTGCTGACGCACGGCGGGATTGAGATCCTGAGACTGGCGAAGCTTTTCCAGGTGCGGCTTGGCTTCGCGGTCATGCCATTCCACCAGTTGATCGATCAGCGCCACTTGCACCAAAGGCGATTGCTGTTCCTGTAGGGCGCTCACCACGCTGCTGCGCACTTGCGGCTGCGCGGAGTGGCGGCTGAGCGCATCGAGCGCGGCCAGGCGAACGTCCACGCTCGGGTCGTATCGCAATGTGTGAAGGAGAGCCGAAAGCACCTGGGGATTGAGCTGCTGCTCGCGGGTGCTCCAACTCACGCCCTCGAGGCGCGCGCTGGCCGATTGTTGCTGCAGCATGGAGAGAACAACTAATTGCTTCGTGCTCTCGAGTTGCTTTTGTATTTCAGCTATGTCCGGCGAGGGAGCCTTAGGGCCAGCCAGGCGAAAGCCGGCGAAAACGCCGATGGCGAGCAGGGCGGTACTCCAGACTGCAGCGCCAAGGGGCGAACGAAGCCAATGGAAGAAGTTCCAGGAGGATGCGGGCTTTTTCGATGCGGAGACGTCCGCGGGCTGATTCGAACGGCCGGCTTGATATGCCTGCAGCATAGCTTCAAATCGCAGACGAGACATGGGGCTTGGCTGCTCGACGGGAAGCAGCGAAAGCTTTCTCCAAACCGCGACTTCTTCGGAGCAGTCCGCACACTGTTCGAGATGGGCTTCGACGCTGCGGTGCTGATCGGGGCTCAGGCTCCCTTGCAGGTAGTCCGGCAAAAGCTCAGAGACTTGTTCACACTTCATGGCGACCTCCTCGGGGAGGGAGATTTTCTGCGGCAGCGGCATGGGCTTGCTTCATCCCCGGGCCTTTCGTGAGCTGGTTAAAGGATTTGCGCAGTTCCTGCAGAGCGCGGTGGATGCGCGTTCGAACGGTGTTGAGTTCGCAGCCCAGGAGGTCGGCAATTTCCTCGTACTTCAATTCCTGAAAGCGGCAGAGCAACAGAATTTCCCGTTTGTCTTCCGGCAATTGGAGGAGCGCTCGCTGGAGAAGCTCCACTTCCTGCTGTTCCTGGGCGGAATCCGTGGGACGAATTGGTGGAAGCATTTCCGGTTCGAAAGCTCGTTCGCGGGGGAACTTACGAAAGTGATCGATGCGGGCGTTGCGAGCAATCTGGTAGACCCAGGCGCGGAAGGGAGTTCCGGGGCGGTAACTCTGGCGGTATTTGAGGATGCGTAGGAAAACCTCCTGGACCAGGTCTTCGCTGAGGGTGCGATCGCCCGTCAGTTTTGAGTAGAAGTTGAAAAGAGGCGTCTGGTAACGGTCAAACAACACGCTTAGCATTTCGCCTGCGCCATCGCGCACTTGGAGCATCAGATCCTCGTCGGGAGCCAAAGTCATCGCCGAAAATTATGGTCCTAAACAGCTGAACTTGCCCTTGCAAAGATGAATACCGGGGATCGTGGAAAAGGTTCCATCCGGGTAGGGCTAGGGGTAGCGAACCAACGGTGAAACCCGCCTGCAAGAAAGGTCCGGCGTTTCGTTCTAAGTGGGACGCATTTTGCCGAGGAGTAGTCATTGTTCTGCGGCCCACGAGGCAAAGAACGCGCAAAATGGGGCAAACGGGACAACCTTCTTCGACAAGAGCGTCATCTCAAGCGGTTAACACTCCGTCCCCGGGTCGCAAGAAAAACAACCGTGCCGGCTACTCTTCGAGAGAAAGGGGCTACGTGTATGTCCACGCTGTCCAAGCAATACGAAATTGTTCGCACCGTCAAAAACGGACCTTATCTTGGGGTTTTCTGCGTTTTTGCACTCGTCGCGCTCTCGGTTCTTGCTACGAATGCTGCCGCGCAGAACGCAGAACATTCGCCGGGATGGGTGGTTCTGCCGGTCGAAGAGTATCGCGCGCTGCATGAGCGGGCGTATCCGACCGACCGCGAGCCGGAGCCGCCGCCCGTGGAGGCGACGCTAACGCGTGTGGACTACGACTTGCGAATTAACGGCGAGGCAGCGGGAGGCGGAGAACTCGCGTCAGGCCGCGCCACGCTGACCATCGACGTTTTAAAGGATGGCTGGGTGCGCATGCCGATTCCAGCGGGGCTGCTGGTCCGGGAGGCACGCTTGGATGGCAAGCTGGTTTCCTTGGTTACGGGCGCTGGGGGCAAGGGCGGCAACCAACTGTCCGCTTTGCTTTCGCATGCGGGGCGCGCAGTGTTGCTGCTGGATATCGCGCTGCCCGTGGCGTCATCCGCGGGCGAAGAGAGTATTGCGCTTCCGTCGGCCGCTTCCGGCGTGACACGTGCCTCGGTGCAGTTGCCGCGGCAGGGCGTGGACATCCGGCTAACGGGCGGATTGCTTTCGGAGAAATCCGAATCCGGAGCAGAAAGCAAATGGGTGGCGTATGGGCGCGGCAATGAAGCGCTGGCATTTACCTGGCGAAGAAAAACGGAGGACCACCGCGCCTCGCAGCCTTTGCGCTTGCGTGGGTCGCTTACGGAGCTTCTGGGGCTCGGCGAAGATGCGACTTCCATCAATGCGGAAGTGAATCTGGAGATCACACAAGGAGCGGCGCGCGAAGTGAAAGTCCAGATTCCCGATAAAGTGATAGTCAACCAGGTTTTGGGTGCGATGGTAGCGGATTGGGAAGTGAAAGGCGGCGAACTTTCGATTACCTTCCTGGAGCCGGTAGAACAGAGCGCGAGGTTTGTGATTACCGGAGAAACGCGTAGCCCGCGCGAAGGAGGAATCTGTATTCCCCTATTGCGCTTGCTAAATGCGGAACGCGAGACGGGCGGTGTGGCGGTCGACGTGCTCGGGGCAGGAGAAATCAAAAACATTAAGACAGAAGGATTAGAGAGCGCGGACGCCACGGACCTCGGCGAGATAGTGGCGAACCGGCAATCACCGTCACTGGCTACATTCCGGTTTCGCACCGGCGAGAAGATTACGCGGTCACTGAACGTCAACATCGCGCGGTACACGCCGCAGGCCGTGCTGATGGCGAACGTCGAAGAGGCGCGCTATCAGGTTCTGGTTTCGAGCGAAGGGAAAACGTTCGTACAAGCGCGCTACGCCCTGCGCAATAACCAGCGCAACTTCCTGAAAATCACTTTGCCGGCTGGCGCCACGCTTTGGAGCGCTTCGCTTTCCGGCAGAGCGGTGCGGCCTGGTCAATCGCCGGATGGCGGCGTGTTGCTGCCGCTCGATAAAGCGCGGTCCGGCGAAGAAGCTCCGCCATTCGCGGTCGAAGTTGTCTATCTGATGCGCGGAACTGCGTGGAGTGACAAAGGCCAGTTCGCTTTGGCATTGCCGGCGCTCGATCTGCCAGTCTCGCGTACCGGACTGCGGCTGTATCATCCGCCGCTCTTCAAGGTGACGGCCGAGCCGGGCACTTTCCGGTCCGCGCCGTATGAGAATCCGATTTCCGCGGCGCTCACCGCGACAAATGCAGTCGCGGGATTGGGTGCCGGTGCAGATAGAGGGATCATCGACATGGCGGTTGTTCAACCTCGGCCATCACAACCGCCGGATTCGGACTTAAAAGACGAGCAGAAGTTCAAACGGCCGCAGAGTGAAACCGAGGCTCTATTGGACAAATTCAAAACGGACTCGTTAGCCGGGAAGCGCGCCGGGATTCTCCCAATTCGCGTTTCCTTCCCGGCTTTTGGGCCTTCGCTGTTCCTGGTTTCCGAACTCACTGGAGAAAATCAAGCGCCGTCCGCAGTAGTCAGTTATCAACGCGACAAAAAGGCAGGTGGCAAATGAAAAAGATTCTCAGCACTTTATTGGCAGGATTACTGCTGTCTCCGCAATGCGTCTTGGCCAACGAAAAATCCGGCTCTGTTCCGCCGGTGCCTTCGAGCGGGAACGTCACACTTCCGCTCGATGATTACAACCGGCTTCTGGAACTAGCAAACAAGCCGTCGCGAAAAATCGAAACGCCGCCTGTTCCTTACACTCTGAAGCGCGCGGATCTGAAGTTTCATGTGGCAAGTGAATCCGTCCAAGGTACGGTGCAGTTGCAAGGAGAAATTCTGCGCAAAGGCCTGACCAAAGTGCCACTTACGACGGGCATGGCCATTCTCGATGCGCGGCAAGAAGGCAAGAGCCTACCGCTTGAGCTCGAAGGCGGAACCCATACAGCGGTGCTGCCAGGACCGGCGGAGTTTGCTGTGACGTTGGAGGCGGGACTGCCGTTGAGCATCGAAGCCGGGCGCGCCTCGTTCACGCTTCCTGTTCCGTCGGCAGGGAGTGTTCGCTTGGCTCTGAGTCTTCCCGGCGATCACACGAATGTGCGGATCAGCCCGGGGTTAATAATCTCGCGAGCGTCAGAAAACGGGCAGACAATGGTCGAAGCCACTCTGGCTCCAGGACAAAATGCCAGCATTTGGTGGACGACGCGGGAAATCGTCAAGCCTGCAGCCCTGAAGGAGGCGCGATTCCTCTCGGACGTAAAGACGCTTGTTACGGTGAATGAAGTGGAGCTTCGCGTTGCCGCGCTCGCGGATATTTCTGTGGTGCAAGGCGAACCTTCGCAATTTGAACTGGCGATTCCCGAGGGATACGAAGTCACAGGAGCGACCGGAGCGTCGGTGGAGTCTGCGGAAGTGCAATCGGGCGTATTAGTCTTGAAAGTGCGAGCGCCCGCACAGAAGAGCCATCAATTCCTGATTGCTATGGAGAAATCCTTCAGCGACACGAAAGCGAACGCACCGTTTCTCAGTTTCCAAAACGCGCAACGCGAAACCGGCGAAGTGCTCGTGGAGGGCACCGGCACAATTGAATTGACCGCCACAGAAGGCGGCTGGCTGAAGCGGATGGATTTCAAAGAGACCAATCCTTATTTGCGGTCGCTCGCGAGGTTCCCGTTGCAGGCTGCGTTTCGTTATCACAAGCAGCCGAACGAGCAGCCCAGTCTGGCACTGGCGTGGACCCGTTTCCCAGATAGCAGCGTGCTCGCGGCGGTCGTGGAACGCGCGATTGTGACGACGCTGGTCACCAATGAGGGACGCTCGCTTACGGAAGTGAGGCTCACAGTGAAGAACCAAGCGCAGCCGTTTCTGAAGGTCGCGTTGCCGCAAGGCGCGAGCATTCTTTCGGCGGAAGTTGCCGGGGAAAAGGTGAAGCCGGTAGAAGGGACAGATGGCAACCGCGTGCCGCTGCTGCGCACGGGATTTCGGCCGAGCGACGCTTACAACGTGTCATTTGTATTTATGCATTCAGGGGCGCCATTCGCCAAAAAGGGCGGCTCCGATATTTCTCTGCCAAAGATGGATGTGCCCATTGACCTTTTGCAGTGGGAAGTGTTTCTACCGGAACAATACAAGGTGAAGGACTTCGGAGGTGACGCGATCGCTACGAATTTACTCCCGCCCGCTTCGCAGAATGTTTCGGGAGCGGAACGTTACGACGGAGACCTGGGAAGATTTACCTCCCTCAGTGAGGTGGAAATGGCTTCGCTGCTTCCGGGACAATTGGGCGGAGTTGTGGTGGATCCATCGGGAGCCGTAGTACCCAACGCAGAAGTCACGGTGACGCAGACGGAGACAGGATCGGTTCGACATGTGATGACAGACTCTTCGGGCCGCTGGGTTGTGTCTAACTTGTCCTCAGGAAGCGTGGAGGTAAGCGCTTCTGCGGCAGGGTTCAAGCGCATGGTCCGCAAATTTGCTTATGACGGTAGCCAGCCCCTGCCGTTTGTTACCACATTAAATACGATGGCAGCAATGGAAACGGCCATCGTGACAAGCAGCGCGCCAACCGTGGCCGAGTATCAGCGCCATGAGCGCGACATCAAGAAGCAGGCCGCGCAGCAGCAGCTGGCAGCGTCGGCTAATGTGTATAGCCTGCAGCAGCGCGTTTCGGGTGTGCTGCCGGTGCGCGTGGATGTACCCCGCGCGGGGAACTCCTATCACTTCGTCAGGCCGCTGGTGCTTGATGAAGAAACGAGAGTGACGTTCACCTACAAATCGAAATAGCCATGCAGTTTCTTAGTTCCCGGACCAGGGCGGCACCACGCCCGTCATGCGCGCGTAGGCGACGAGCTGGCCCATGTGCTCATTGGCATGAACGATGATGCGTAGATACATGCCGTCGACGGTCGCTTCGCGCCCGTTAACGCGGACTTTGCGTTCAAGGTCTTTCGGAGTTTCCACAAGATGCGCTTGCTTTACGGCGTCGAGCGAACGCTTCAGCCAATTGATCACCTCTGCTTTCGAAGTGACCGACTTCTCCAAGCCTTCCTTCAAATCTGCCGGCACTTTGGGCCCTGTGACGGCCAGCAGGCCAAAATTCGCAATGGCTATGTGCATGTAAACTTCGCTGGTGCAGCGCACGCCTGGGGCGGGTCGCCAGGCGAATTTTTCTTCCGGTGTCGCTTCGGCGAGCGCGATTAGTTGCCTGGAAACGTGACGCCACTCTCCGTCATAACCCTGCCAGAGCCCCTCGTACCAATCTTGCGCGACCGAGGGCCGCGCGGCGAACCCTAACAAAAGAAGCAAGAAGAATATTTTTCTCACAGTTCTTCTCCTTTTTTTAGATCCTTCCCCAATCGGCGGACCTGTGGCTGAGACCAAGAATGAAGGAATTTCATCCCTCTTTTGCAGTTTGACGAGGCTCACTCGGAATCGTCTCCTTCTACGTGCCCAGCAGATTGGGTTGAAGGCGCGAATAGCCTTGTTCGCCGGCCCAAAGGGTGTGGGGAATAGCCGCGAGGTCGTCGATGGTAGGGATGGCGTTTCCATCCTTGGTGAGGTCGATCGTGCGTATGTAGAACTTGCAGGTGTCGCAGGCCTCGACGCGCACGTGAGGAGAATCCTCGGCAATATAGACAGGCAACTTGTCTTCGGCCTCTTCGCCGCACGTGGGGCACAAGATTCGCCGGAATTCCCATTCTTGTGAGCAGAACGAGCAGAGCAGGAATCTCTTGCCCCCATCTCCCTCGGGTCGCAGTACGCCAAGGAGCGGGCGCGAGCCGCATAGCGGGCATAGACGCGGAGTTGTCACCTGCGGCGCACGAGGCGCCAGAGCGACCTGCAACTCCGCATAGGGCTGCAAGAACGCGCGTGGAAGGAATTGCGCAAAGGCTCCGACCTGCTGGTCGTATACGCCTGCACACTGCCAGTAGGCTTCGAGGCTGGCGATCCAGGAATCCGAGGGCAGCAGCGCGAACTGCCGCGCGGATTCGGCAAGCGCCGGAGGAGCGTGATTCTCGATGACGGACAGGTAGCCGCGAAAATGGGGAAGAAGCACCGTGAGGTCGAGTTCGTCCCGCAGATTGTTTGAGGAGGGGCTGCTCGGTTTGATTTGATGAGTGGCCGCGATATTTGCGCGGAGCAGCCTTTGAAACGAGGCGACGTGTTTGTAGAACCCGAGGAATTCGGTTGCTGCGGAATGCGGCGAACCCAAACGTTCGGCGCGACGCAATCGCGCGTCGTATTCCGACCCACCGGTTTGTGGCCGCGTCATTTACGCGGCGAGGAAGACTCGCCAACGATTTCTTTATACCAGGCGGGGTGGTAGCGCTTGGCAAATGCAATGGAAACATCGCCGCGGATAACGGAACCGAATGCGCCACGCTCTGCAAAGAGTCCCATGTACAGGTGAATCATGAAAAGGCCAATGGTGAACAGCGCGGCCGCCGGATGGATTAGCACGGAAACATAACGCAGGAAACGAAGATTCCAGGGAATGTATTCCGGGAACCACAGCACTACGCCGGTGAGCAGCAACGCCACGGTGCTCCAGAAAAATCCCCAGAAGAGGAATTTTTGGCCGGCATTGTAGCGCCCGGCAGGCGGCATTTTGTCATCCTGATTCGTGCTGTAGTATTTCACTGCTTTCCACCACTTGCGGTCGTCGTCGGTGTATATCATTTGCTTCGCCCACATGACATACATGTTCCAGACCGAGGCGAAGAAGATCAGGCCGGCCCAGGGGTGTAGCATCCGTGAAACCTGCGCGCCTCCGAGCGCCGCGGCAACCCAGAAAAGCCAGGGCGACCAGAACGCGAGTCCGGTCGAGAGCAAATAAATGTAGGCGGCCGCGGCGACCCAATGCGTCAGGCGCTCGCGCAAGTTGTAGCGTAGGACGTGGCCGTGAGGAATGACTTGTTCTGGGGAACTCACGACTTTCCACCTCCCGGCTTCGTGGCCAAGTCTTCCTCTTCGCGCTCTTTCGGGCCGTAACGCAAATAGTGCACGAACAGTCCGACCAAGCCGCCGATCATGGCCACGTTGCCAAGCCACTTCAGCGGGCCCTTCCACAGCTTGACGGACAGGGGAACGTGAGGATTCTTCGGCAGGCCGCCATAGGCTTCTGGATTTGAAGCGTCATGCAAAACGTAAACGACGCCGGTGCCCCCCACGCCTGGAGGATCGTACACACCGGCATTTGGGAAATTCGAATGGTCGCGGAGCTGCTTCGCGCGCTTTTCAGCGAGGTCCAGCATGTCGTCCTTCGAACCGAAATGCAGGCAGCCGGTCGGGCAGGACTTGATGCACGCAGGCTCGAGCCCTTCGCTCACTCGGTCGGTGCAGAGCGTGCATTTGAAGACGCGATGCGTTTTCGGATTCATCTTCGGGATGTCGAACGGGCAGCCGGTGATGCAGTAGCCGCAGCCGATGCAATTGGCTTGCTGGAAATCCACGATGCCGTTGGTGTACTGGACGATGGCGCCATCGGCAGGGCAGGCGGCGAGGCAGCCGGGCTCCGCGCAATGCATGCACTGATTCTTGCGCATGAGCCACATGAGCGAACCGTCTTCCCGCTCGTGTTCGTTGAAGAGGATCAAGTTCCAGTAATTCCAGCGTGTCTCCGGCATCGTTTGATAAGTGTTGCCGAAAACGGTTTCGCCGAAGGGTAGGTCGTTCCACTCCACGCAAGCCACTTCGCAGGCTTTGCAGCCGATGCAGGTCGTAGTGTCGATGAGTTTGCAAACGGTGTACTCGCGCTGCGTGTCTTCGCCGGGAACGCTGCCGGCGTGACCGGAAATTTTCTGAATGCGTAGTGTGGCTTGGCTCATGGCTCGGCTCCTACGCTTTCTCGACCTTCACGAGGAAGCCCTTGAACTCGGGCGTCCATGCGTTGGGGTCGATGACGGTCGGTGACAGCAGATTCGCAGCAGTCCTAGCTGTTTTATCTTCGTCTTCGGCAATGCCACGATAGCCCCAGTGAATCGGGATGCCAATCTGAAAGGTCTCCTTGCCATCCACCATCATTCGCTTAATGCGCTTGGTGACCATGGCTTTTGCCTTATAAACGCCGCGTGCGCTCGTGACTTTCAACAGTTCGCCGCCGCGAATTCCCATTTTGTCGGCGAGTTCCGCAGGCACCTCAATGAACGGTTCAGGAACGAGCTGCACGTTCATCGGATTATTTTTTGTCCAGTAGTGGTAGTGCTCGGTCAGGCGGTAGGTAGTGCAGATGATGTTGTAATCCTTCGCCGTGCCGTATTTGTCCGCGTCGGTCTTGAATTTCTTCACAATGGGATTGTTGGACTGCTGCGGGTGCAGCGGATTTTCGATGGGGCTTTCGATGGGCTCATAGTGTTCGGGGAACGGGCCGTCGGCCACGGCACCGAGCGGCACGAACAAGCGCCCGATGCCCTCCGGATTCATAATGAAGGGCCCCATGTGATCTTTGGGTTTTGAATCTGCCTTGAAGTCCGGCACATCATTGCCGACCCACTTCTGGGTCGCTTCGTTCCACCAAACTTGCTTGCGCGACGAATCCCAAGGTTTGCCTTCGATGTCGCAGGAGGCGCGGTTGTACATGACGCGGCGGTTGGCGGGCCACGAAAATGCCCAATTGGGATAGATTCCCAGACCAGAAGGGTCTTCTGTTCCGCGGCGGGCCATCATGTTTCCCGCTTCGGTGAAGGAACCTGAATAGAGCCAGTTCCCGCACGAGGTGGTGCCGTCATCTTTCAGCCAAGCGTAGCCGGGAAGCTGCTGGCCCGATTTGATCTCCTGCTTGGTAACGGGATCTTGCAAATCCGCGAGCGCCTTGCCGTTGATTTCTTTCGCAACTTCCGCCAGCGCAGGATTCTGCGGATTCGTGTAGCTCCACGCGGCATGCAAAATCGCATCGGGGAACTTGCCGCCTTCCTTCTGGTACAACTCACGAACTTTGAGGAAGATGCGCGCCAAGATTTCTTGATCCAGCTTGGCTTCTCCCGGCGGAGGCAAGGCTGCGTTTTTCCACTGCAGCCACCGCGCGGAGTTGACGAACGCGCCGTCCTTTTCGGCGAAGCCCGCACACGGCAGCCGATAGACGGTGGTCTGGATTTTCTTCATCTCGTCCTGAGTGATTCCGGGCGACTTCCAGAATTCGCTCGTTTCGTCCGGATAAATTTCTCCGACGACCAACCAATCCGCTTTCTTCAGGGCTTCAATGTTTTTGTTCGAGTCGGGACCGATGGCCACTCCGTTCATGCCGAAGGCGAAGAGGCCTTTGACGTTGCCGCGGTACATGTCATCCCAGATGTACGTCCACGAGTAATTGCGGTCCACCTTCGGCAAGTAGTGGAAGGCCCAATCGTTTTGCTTGGTGGCCGAGTCGCCGTACATCGCCTTCATGAGGCTGACGGCGAATTTCGGCGTGTTGGACCAATAGTTCCACGAATCCCACATGTGCGGTTTTGAGGACTTTGGTGTAATGCGTTCGAGATAGGTCTTGAAATCCGTATCCGTTGGCACCGGTACTTTCAGGTAGCCCGGCAGAATCTCGAAGATTCCCGCCATGTCCGTGGCTCCTTGGATATTGGAGTGGCCTCGCAACGCGTTGACGCCGCCGCCCGAGCGGCCAATGTTGCCAAGAAGCAGTTGCAACATCGCGGCAGTGCGAATGGTCTGAGTTCCTGACGTGTGCTGCGTCCAGCCTACAGCATAAATAATCGTCCCGACCTTCTTGGTGTCGCCGTCCTTGCGAATCGAGGTAAATAAATCGGCGGCCTTAAGGAACTGATCCTTGGGCACTCCGGTAATGCGCTCGACCATGTCCGGTATGTACCGCGAGTATTGCTTCCGCAGCAGTTGGAAGACGCAGTTCGGGTGCTGCAAAGTCAGATCGTAGGCCACATTTTCTGGGAGATGCGGTGGCAGTGGTTTGCCGTCTTTGCCGACGAGAGCCTTTGCGGGCGACGCGTGACCTGCGCCGCCGCCTTTCCCGCTTAAGTCGCCGCCTTCCTGGTAATTCCACGTAGATTTGTCGTACGTCTGCGTAGCGGGATCGAAACCCGAATAGAGTCCATCTTCGGGCAGCTTGAAACCCTCCTTGATGACGAACGCGGCGTTCGTGTAGTTGAGCAGATAGTCCTTCGCGATGCGATTGTTTTCGATGGCGTAATGAATGAGGCCGCCGAGGAAAGCAATATCGGAGCCTGCGCGAATCTGACAGAACAAATCAGCAACCGAAGCCGTTCGTGTGAAACGCGGATCAACCACGATCATCTTGGCATTGCGCGTGCGTTTGGCTTCGACGGGCCATTTAAAGCCGCAGGGGTGATTCTCGGCAGGATTCCCGCCCATGATCAACATCATGTCGGTGTTCTTGATGTCGACCCACCCATTGGTCATTGCGCCCCGGCCGAACGTTGGTCCCAAACTTGAGACCGTGGGGCCGTGTCAAACCCTGGCCTGGTTTTCTAAGTGGACGACTCCTAGCGAACGCATGGTTTTGACGACGAGGTAGTTGAACTCGTTGGTGTCGGTGCAGCCGCCGCTCCAGGCAATGGACTCAAGGCGGTTGACGGTGTGTCCGGCTATATCCTTCTCGATAAAAGTGTCGTCGCGCATTTTCTTCACTTTTTGTGCAATCTCGTTGATTGCGTCGTCCCACGAAATATCTTCCCAATCAGTTCCGCCGGGGCGCCGCACCTGCGGCTTCAGCAAGCGCCGCTCGTTCAAGATGTCCTGTTCGAGTGAAGAACCCTTCGGGCAGAGTGTGCCGCGATTGATGGGATGATCGGGGTCGCCCTCGACGTGCACCACCTGTGGGGTGACGTTCTTTGCGCGGTCGCCGATGGTGTAAATGATGACGCCGCAGCTGACCGAGCAATAGGGACACGTCGAACGCGTTTCGTTGGCGCGGGCGATTTTCAGCGTGCGCAACTGGGCGTGTGCCGGCTTCAAATCGAAGCCGAAGAGCGCAGCCGCAGCTCCGCCCACGGTCGTAAGCTTAAGGAAATCACGACGGGTCGAGCTCATGTGAATGCCCCTTTCCCTTGCGAAGAACTAACTACGAAGGGCGAGCTCCCTAGGAGTATCCTTCATAAAACGAACCGTTCCGCCTGTCAAGCCCTCAAAGCCCTCAACCGTCTTGGACGGGTCACTGGTTCGAGGAAAGGCACAAACATCGAGAAATAATTCATGTTCGTGGAGACGAGTCGCGATTCGGAAGCGGGACCAAGAAATTTGATTTGTGCGAGGCAGAGGTTCTATTGTGCGCTCGCGGAAGCGAGGCCCTTGCGTCTCAACGGCTTCCACTCATGATCGCCACGCAAGCACTGCCCCAGGCCGCAGACGTCATGTGCATTTGCCGGTAGGGAAATGTTCGAAGAAGCAGTAACTCACGAAACGAACGACGTCTTCCACTGGTTGTAGCGTTTGTATGCGACTTCTTCCTGCAACACAGATCCAATGGAAATCACTGTGGCGAAGGCGTATCCGAAAATCAGGAATTGCAGAAAGAATTCGCGGCTGAGAGCGCCGAGCGATGCGGCGAGAATGATGGTTGCGATGCCAACGACTCCATAATTGGGCCCAACAATTCAAAGAGCCACAAATAGGGGAGCGCAAAACAGCCGATCCTGCCATAGCGCGGTCGAAAGAGCATGTCCCGGTTGGGCCACAGCACGTCCAGCAAACCAGAAGAGCGTCTGGTTCGAGATTTCAAGCAGGCGAATCATGGCCGCGGCCCTGCTGGACTTGTCACGGCTTCCGGAGCCTCCAAATGCTCGGGCGGCAACGAGCTTGTTTGCAGTACGCTCCGTAAGCGCTGCATTTCATCCATGCCGATTGTGCTGTTCTGCAGTTGCGACTCGAGCCTTTCGCGCAAACCTGCATTCTCGATGGCGGTCAGATAAGCGTGCAAACCGTAGCGATCTCGGAGTTGGATGACTTGCTGGAAAACCGAGACCATAACCGCTCTGAACTGGACGAGCGCTTCTGCCGCCCGCAACCGCACCAGACGGTTCGAATCGGTCAGCCCTTTCAGTAGCGTGGGAATCGCGCGGGGATCAGCTAGATTTCCAATCCCAATGATGGCGCGCAGCCGGACGAACCACGTACAGTCTTCGGCCAATTCGCTGAGTGCGTCGAAGGCCACCCTTGCATCCGCCGTATGTGACATCGCGCGCGCCGCTGCGGCCCGCAATTCTTCCCGTTCGTCCGCTACGAACTGCAGCAACTCCAATCCCCGCCCGGGAGCGGCAACTTCGCCAAGCACTCGTCCCAAGACTTCGCGCAGCGGTCCTTCAGCCTGCTTCACGAAAGGCAGAAGCAGCTGCGGACGTTCGGCGCAGCATTGAATCAGAGCGCTTTGCAGCGGCAACGCGGGAACGGTTAATCCCGATTCGCCGATCCATGTCAATATTTCCTCTCCAGCCTGGGGACATGCCGTACGCCCCAGCCCGCGCAGGGCCGCAAGCCGTATTTCGAGTTTCCGATCTCGCAGCGCTTCAGCGAGCGCGGGCACTCCTTCAGGCGCGCGCGTTCTGCCCAGCGCCACCAGTGCCCGCATGCGCCTTGAGCCCGTCAAATGCTGCGCCTCAAAAATCCGTTTTTCGATTAGCCCGCTAACGCGCATAAATTTCAGCAGGCGAGCGGATTCCTCCGGTCCTGCGGCTTCGAAAGCGTCCAGTGCCATGGCTTCGACGATGCCCCGGTCAAATGCTTTCATCCGCCATCCGTCATAGGACATCCTGCCGGAGATGAGAGCGTCCCACTGCTGGCGCAATTCGAGGACTCGTTTGTCGCGCCTGGCGAAGAACCGTTTGCGGTAAGTCCGCCGAACGAAAATGAAGGCGAGAAGCAGTCCATCCGCCACTATGGCGGCAATGATGGCCTTGAAGGCAAACGCGGCCGGGCCTAGCCTCCAAAGTTTTTCAAAAATGGATCCCATAGCTCATTCCAAAAATTGTGTCGGGTGCGCTTTTGCGTTCGCTTTTGATAGCCGGCGAATCCTGTCAGGTCCTGCCGCTCTGCAATCCGCCGCCGTATGTTTGCGAAGCGAAACTGCCAATGTGATCGACGGTTGCAAAGGTTTCTGTGCCGGAGTAGGACGAGCTGCGCGATCCCCATGTGCTTTCGCGTTCCGGGCCCGGAGGCCGCCCGCGCTACAACCATCAGGTTTTGGACACGCCACCATCCAAGCTTGGTGCAATACGAACTCCATTCTAGGCCTCAAAGCGACCGCAGTTTCCACTGTAAACCTTTTAGTTTGTGCGGATTACGGGATTTCATTTCGGGAAAATCAAAGAGGTCCAGGTAGATGACCGCTTCGAGTCTGGAGAGCCGCCCCATTTTGGCACATACCAGGTCCCAAAATGTCGGTATTCCTTGCCTGCATCTCGGCATTTTCTGCTTACTTCTCGGTTAAATTCTAAGGACTAGCCCTTACCCAGCGAGCCAGATATGTTGGTTGCTCTTGAATTCGTGCTGTGGCACCTATCGATTCGTTTGTATTCTGTATACGACACGGCGGTGCTACGAGACGTGGTCCTGCCAGTCAAGGGCGGGGTCGATTCTTCATCTCCACTGATCAAAACCAGGGCAATTCGCGTACCATGTCCGCGCTGCCCCGCAGCATCTTCCTTAGCGTGCTGGTCCAAGCTTTCGCTGCCAGTTCGCCATGCTGACGCGGGCTAAAGAGGCCTTTCCGCGCTAGAATGTATGTGCCCCAAAACAGGCGGATTGCATCTGTAATTTTAGGCCCTCACCATTCGTAAAACTAAACGGAGCACCGCCTTGAGCAACTACGGAGAGTCCTTGGCAATGCCTGTAGATTCGTCCAAACCCGACCTCGGGTCATTGCGCATTCATGACGGCCAGCGCGCCAAGTCTGGCATCGGCAAAAAGGCGATGTACGCCTCGATTCCAGTCATCATCTTCGGGGCCATTGTTGCCACCGCATTTGCTCTGCGCAATCAGAAGCCAGTCGTTGAGGTCGCCACGGCGGCAAAGCCGGATAGTGAAGGGCCACAAACGGCATTGAACGCCAGCGGCTACGTGACGCCCCGCCGCCGAGCCACGATCGCTGCCAAAATCACCGGCCGCGTAACTGGCGTTTACTTTGACGAAGCTACGCGCGTCAAAGAGGGCCAGCTTCTCGCCACGCTTGACGACTCCGATTACAAGCGCGCTCTCGACTCCGCGAAAGCAGATCGCGACGCTTCGCAAGCGGCCATTGAGGATTTCGAGGTTCAACTGCGCAACGCGGAAATTCAGCTGAAGCGCGCCAAAGAGTTGCGGGATTCGGGCATCCAGACCCAGGAAGCTCTCGACAACGCTCGCACGGCAGCCGACAGCCTCCGCGCAAAGATCTCCCTTACCAAGGAACAGGTGGCCGCTGCTGAATCGCGCATCGCTGTGGCGCAGCAGGCAGTGGACAACTGCACCATTCGTGCGCCGTTTCCGGGAATTGTTGTCTCGAAGGATGCGCAGGTGGGGGAAATGGTTTCGCCTGTCTCCGCTGGCGGAGGGTTCACGCGCACTGGAATCGCCACCATCGTTGATATGCATTCGAACGAATTCGAAGTAGACGTTAACGAGTCTTATATCGCCCGCGTCGAAGCAGGCCAGGACGTGAAAGCAGTTCTGGATGCCTATCCCGATAAAGAGATTCCTGCAAAGGTCCGCACGGTTATTCCCACCGCCGACCGGCAAAAGGCGACTGTTAAAGTTCGCATCTCGATTCCAAATCTCGATAAATACGATTTCATTCTCCCCGACATGGGTGTAAAAGTCGCGTTCCTTGAGCCGGAAAAGCCCAAGGCAAAAGGTAAGGAAAAGGGTCCGGAAGCAGTCGCCTTTATCCCCAAGAGCGCAGTGCGGTCCGACTCCAGCAATTCCTTTGTGTATTTGCTCCACAATGGCAAGGTCGAACGCCGCGCGGTAAAACTTGGAATGGATCGTGGCACAGACGTGGCAGTGATGGCAGGCCTGACGCCGGGCGATTCCATTGTCGTGAAAGGTCCAGAGAGTTTGCATGATGGTGACAAAGTCGAAATCCGCCAATAGGAGCCAGTAATGATCCGAGTAGATGGACGAAGCGATTCACAAAGCCTCATCCGTGTGCGCGGCTTGAACAAGACCTATAGCCGCGGCGGTGAAAAAATCCAAGTGCTGCAGGGGCTCAACCTGGATGTGGACAAGGGCGACTTTGTCGCGTTCATGGGCCCCAGCGGCTCCGGCAAGACCACGCTGCTCAATCTTCTGGGCGGCTTGGACGTGCCTTCCGCCGGTAGCATTACTGTGGCCGGCGATGAAATCACGAATATGTCCGGCAGCAGGCTCACGCAGTGGCGCGCGCGCCACGTCGGCTTTATCTTTCAGATGTACAACCTGATTCCTGTGCTCACTGCGTATCAGAACGTCGAACTGCCCTTGCTGCTAACCAAGCTTTCGGGTTCCGAGCGCCGCAAACACGTGGAGACCGCGCTTGCCGTGGTCGGCCTTGCTGACCGCATGCATCATTACCCGCGACAGCTTTCCGGCGGTCAGGAACAGCGCGTAACCATCGCCCGCGCCATCGTTTCCGATCCGACATTCTTGCTTTGCGACGAGCCGACCGGAGACCTCGACCGCAAGAGCGCCGACGAAATCATGGCACTCATCGAAGAGCTTGTGGGCAAATATGGGAAGACCGTCTTGATGGTCACGCACGATCCCGTCGTCGCAGGGCGCGCCAACACTACCCTGCATCTGGAAAAGGGTGTACTCGTCGAGGGCAAGGCTTCTTCTCGCGAAAGCGTTTTCGCCGGAGGTGCGGCATGAAATTCAGCAGGCTGATTTTCGCCAATCTTTTTCGCAAAAAGATTCGGCTCATTTTAACTGTCGGGTCTTTCGCCATCGCCCTGGTTCTCTTCACCTTTTTAGCGGTCGTTCGGAGCGCCTTCAATCGCGGCATCGAGATCGCCGGCGCCGACCGCCTGGTCGTGGTCGATCGAGTCGGGCTGATGAACCTTATGCCCATTTCCTACGCCGACAAGATTGCAGCGATTCCCGGCGTCAAGGCGGTTACGCACGATCATTGGTTCGGCGGCGTCTACCAGGACGAAAAGAATTTCTTTCCCCAGTTTGTGATTGATGTGGACAATCACCGCCAGGTGTACCCAGAGTTTAAGGTTCCTGACGACCAGTGGAATCATTTTGCACAGGATCGCCAGGGTTGCATTGCAGGGGCCAGACTCGCGGAACGCTTCCACTGGAAAGTAGGAGACCGCATCCCCATCAAGACCACGCTCTACGGCGGTGCAGTCTGGGAGTTCAACCTCGACGGTATCTATCACACGGAGAAAGCCGACGGAGACCAGGGGCAATTCTGGCTCCAATGGAAATATTTTGACGAGAACGTTCCCAGCGTTATCAAGAGCACTGCGGGGTGGTACATCGTAAAGCTGAACGGTCCGGACGACGCCACGCGCGTCGCAAAAGCCATTGACGAAAAATTTGCAAATTCCTCTCACGAGACAAAAGCCGAGACCGAATCGGCCTTCGCCGGCTATTTTGCAAAGCAATTCGGCAACATAGAGTTCCTTATCATGACCATCGGTGGTGTTGTTTTCTTTACGCTCCTCCTCGTCACCGGCAATACCATGGCCATTTCCGTCCGCGAGCGGACGGCCGAATTGGGAGTTTTGAAAGCTATAGGCGTTTCTGACCGTTCGGTTCTTTTCCTGGTTCTTGCGGAAGCCTCGGCCATCGCATTGTTTGGTGGCGTGCTCGGACTCGGATTGGCCCTTGTCATGATCCCAGGCATCAGCGGCGCGCTCACTGGCTTGTTGCCACCCCTGCTGCTGTCGAAACCCATGTTGTCGTTTGGTCTTGGCTTTGCTCTGCTTGTTGGGGTGATTAGCGGTTTGCTACCCGGAATCAGCGCCATGCGCATGCGCGTCGTGAATGCGCTACGGAGAGTCTGATATGGCCATCCCAATCATCTACAACGTTCGCAGTGTTCGGGCGCGGTGGGCTTCGGCCATCGTCGCGGTGATGGGAATTGCCGGGACCGTCGGTGTTTTTGTCGCGATGCTCTCCCTTGCCAAGGGCTTTCGTGCAACGCTCGTTTCTTCCGGCTCGCCCGACAACGCCCTCATCGTCCGCGGGGGCGCTACGTCAGAAATGACTAGCGGCGTGGCTCTGGATGCTGTGAAGGTCATTCAAGATGCTCCAGGGATTGCCCGCGGCCCCAACGGTCCCTTGGTGACCCCGGAAGCTGTGCTCATGGCGCCCATCCCGCTCATCTCCACGGGTACGGACGCCAACGTGCAGCTTCGCGGCGTTTCGCCCAATGTGCTCGAGATCCGCAAGAGTGTCAAAATTGTTCAGGGACGCATGTTTCAGCCCGGCCTCGGCGAAGTCGTCGTGGGCAAAAACGCCACCAAGACTTATTCTGGCTTGACTCTTGGCAACACGATTAGCCTCGGCAAGATGCACTGGCAAGTTGTGGGTATCTTCGATGCAGGCGGGAGTGCCTTCGATTCCGAGGTTTGGGGAGACTCGCACCTGCTCACCGCCGCTTACGATCGGCCCGACACCTTTTTCCAATCCGCTACCGCACACCTCGCCTCTCCAGAAGCCCTGACTCAATTGAAGGACGCCCTCACCTCTGACCCTCGCTTGAACGTTGATGTCACGCGCGAGATTGACTATTACGCGAAGCAGTCCACACGCATGACCACGCTCATCACGACTCTTGGAGGTTTCGTCGCCTTCATCATGGCAATTGGAGCAGTCTTCGGGGCGCTCAATACCATGTACTCCGCTGTTGCAGATCGTGGCAAGGAAATTGCCACCATGCGCGCTCTGGGTTTTGGCGGTCCTTCCGTCGTGGTTTCGTTTCTCATCGAGGCTCTCTTGATTTCGTTTGTCGGTGGGCTTCTTGGCTGCCTCGCCGTTCTGCGTTTGAACGGCCTCACCACGAGCACCATCAATTTTCAGACTTTCTCCAATCTTGCCTTTGCATTCAAAATAACTCCTGGGTTGCTCGCTGAGGGAATTGTTTTTGCCCTGGTGATGGGAGTTCTCGGGGGCTTTTTCCCCGCCGTTCGAGCAGCGCGGCTTCCGGTAGCGACCGCTCTCCGCGAGCTCTAAAACGGGATCTCATTGGGCGATCCAAGAGCCCCCTCCGAGTGACATGAATATGCGCTGGATGCAGGTCCAGCCACCCTGTTGCCAAATACATCACCTCGCCTTGACCCCACGCACTCCCCCTTTTAGCCTGAGATGGGGGCCATTCCCTAGGAAATTCATGAGCGCGATAGGACATCAGGCTATGCAATTGCGGCAGTGTGCGTTCTGCGGAAAACGGATTGGGGCACACTTGAACCAGTGTCCCTTTTGCCGCGAGATGCAGCCGCAGGTGCGCCTGTCCAGCACTTCCAGCGGTGCCGGCGGCCTGCAAATCCGCCGCGGGCTCCTGTACATGTTGCTGGCGGGCGTGATCTATTACTTTGCTGCGGGATACTCGAAACCACTGGAGATTCCGGTGGCCATTCAGCCCGCCGTCGTTCATTACCTGTGTCCCCTGCTTTTTCTCGGTGGTTTGGGCCTCGCGCTTTATGGCCTCATTCTGAAAGCCAAGTCCTGACCTCGGCTTTAGCCTTGTAAACCCTCGCGAATCCGGTCCTCGGCTCGGCAATTTCTCCACCTGTACCGACGTACAACGTGACCGATTCGGAGAGTACTCCTCAGCGAAGTCGCCGTATTTCCGTTGCCCCGTGGCCTACTGGAGGCGAGGCCGAATGCGACTCCTCTCCGCGCATTCAAAAAACCCTCGACGAGGTAAACATGAAAGGAAATGCTCTCAAGGTCTCGCTCGTGGCTCTAGGTTTGTACGCTTTTCTTACCTTTGGCGCGCAGTACGCTGCGGCGCAGGGGCCCGCCGGCGCGGGCGCCACCGAAGCCGCCAAGTCCACTTCGGTTAGCGCTCATTCCTTGAATCCCATCAAATGGGTGAAAAAAGACAAGAAGTCCGCGGATGCGAATGGCAGCCGCGAGGATCTCGAGAAGAAACTCACACCCAAGTTGCTAGCGCAGGGACTTTTGCCCGCCAGTTCCAATGCCACGGAAAGCTGCTCTGCGTTTACGGCTCTCAATGAATGCCTTGCCGCGCTCCACGCCAGCCACAACCTGGCGTTGAACTTCACTTGCCTTAGCGCCGCCATGACCGGCGTACACACCAATGCTGACGTTTCCGGATGCAAAGTGGCTGACGGAGAAAAAGCGCTGCCTTTGAACAAAGCAATCCATGCCATGAATCCTGAAGCCGATGCCAAAGGCGCCACAAAAAACGCTGAGCAGCAAGCGAAGGACGACCTGAGCAATCTCGGCTCGTGAGCCAGTTTCTGGCCGGAAACCTTTCCTCGATTTGCATCTACGCTAGGAACGCAGCTTTGTGTTCCTCGCTTTTTCTTTTCGTTAATCCGCAGCTGAACTTAGTTCGATGCGGCTCGACTCGAAGAGACAGACGAAGGTAAGTCCGAGGCCGAGGATGGCGCATCAGGATCCGTCGTGGGAGAGGCGGCGGTCGCGCGGTAGCGCACAATCAGCAGCGTAAGGTCATCGGCCTGGCGCGCTCCTCGAGTGAAATTTTCCACGGCTTCGAGCACGCATTTCTGCAGATGTTCGAGCGGGCATTCCAATCGGCCGGTCAAGACTCTCTTCAGCCGCGGCACGCCGAACAATTGATCATCAGGATCCATCGCCTCCGTCACGCCGTCCGTGAAAAGCACCAGCGTGTCCCCCGGCTCGAGTTTGAGGCACGCCGCGGTGTATTCGGCCTCCGGCACCAGCCCCACCGGGAACGAACCCTCGGTAAAGGCCTCTTCGGCCGTGCCGCGGCGGATGAGAAACGGCGAAGGATGCCCGGCGTTGATGAATTCCAAGTGCCCGTCGTTATCCAGCAAGCCAAAAAACACAGTCGCGTACCGGCCCACCTCCGTGTGGTTGCATAGGAAACGATTGACGTGATTGAACACGAGCGCCGGGTCCGTTCCCAGCGTCATGCCGGAAAGGGCGCCCTGGAGCATCGTGGTGACAATCGCCGCGCCAAGCCCTTTGCCGGAAACGTCGGCGATGACAAAAGCGGTTCGGCCGTCGCTCAGCGGGAAAACGTCGAAATAATCGCCTCCCACGGACAAGCAGGGGAAATTCACGCCCGTCACGGCGAATTCGGGCGTGCTAGGAAAATTGCGCGGCAGCAGCGCCTGCTGAATATCGCGCGCGATATTGATTTCCTGTTCGAGGCGTTGCCGTTCGCGCTCGCGCTCGATCAAGCGAGCGTGGTCCAGGGTGCTGGCCGCGTCGGCCGCGAGCGCGTCCAGAATTTGCCGGTCGAGCTTCGAGAACGCCGTGGGGCGGCGCGAGTCCAGGTAGAGAACCCCGAGGAGTTCGCCGCGCTTGATGTTGACCATAGACTCTTGCGTGTTCGCGCGCGTCATGGCCCATAGCGGAATCACGACCACGGCGCGGAGACGCTGCGCCACGATGCTCTGGGCCGCTTGCAAATCCATCTCGGCTTGCGCCAGATCCTCCGTGATTACTGGCCCCTGCTGTTTCAGCGCAAGTTGAATCGCGGTCTGGCTGGGCGTCAGGCTCTCGGGCGGGAGCCGCAGGCCGCCGCTTCGCCGTGCCAGCTTCACTTTCAACGTGCCCGAAACGTCGGCTTCCAGTAGCAAGCCGCGGTCCGCATCGGTGATCGAAACGGCATAGTCCAGCATACGCGCCAGCGCTTCGTCGAGCGGAAGCTGGGAATGCAGCAGCGCCGTGGCTTCCAGCAACTCGTTCAGCTTGCGCAGACCGCCGCTTGGCTCGGAGCTGGTGATGTGCTCGATGCGCGTGAGCAAATGCGGTATGGATGCTTCGTCCGAGCCGCTGGAAAAGCGGAAGAAAATCTCGTAAGAGTCTTCGAGGCCAAAAGTGATGACGTCGCCGTTTTGCAGCTCGCGGCTCTCCACTTTTTCGCCGTTGATGAAAAGCCCCCGGCGCTGCCCGCGGTCCTCGATGTAAAAGTGGTTGGCCTCGATGACGATAGCCGCGCAATTGCGCGAAATCCGTCGGTCGGAAAGTTGGAGGTGGTTGCCGGTCTCCGCGCCCCGCCCGATCAGAAAAGGCGATTGCGTCACGCGCACGTAGCGGCGCGCGCCGTCCGGAGATACGACTTCGAGAACGGCATCTTCGCCTGGGAGAACAGTTTCCGACACGGGTGAATTCCAGTACCCGCATTGTAGCATGCGGAAGCCCAACCGACCCGTGTAGAAAGCGGCTTTAAGCCGTGGCGGACTTGGGTTGGTGCACCTTTGCCGGCCCCAAATCCGGGAGGAACGCGGTAAGGATGCCAATCACCGGAAGGTACGCGCAGACGTGGTAGACGAAATCAATGCTGGTGCGGTCGGCGAGTCTGCCGAGGGCGGCTGAGCCGATGCCACCCAGGCCAAACGCCAAGCCGAAAAATAGGCCGGAGACCATGCCAATTCTGCCGGGCATCAGCTCTTGCCCATAGACTAGAATCGCGGAAAACGCGGACGCCAGGATCAATCCGATGATGACGCTGAGAACCCTGGTCCAGAATAAATTCGCGTACGGCAAAATCAGCGTGAACGGCAGAACCCCAAGAATGGACCACCAGATGACCAGCTTGCGGCCGAGTTTGTCGCCGACCGGGCCGCCGAAGTAGGTTCCGACGGCCACGGCGCCAAGGAAAAGAGAAAGATGGAGCTGCGCGCTCTGCACGGAGAGATGGAAGCGGTTCATCAGGTAGAAGGTGTAGTAGCTGATGAGGCTGGCGAGATAGAAAAACTTGGAGAACAGGAGAGCCACCAGGACGGCAAGACTGATTGCAATTTTTTTCGAGGACAGTGGCGAACCATGGGGAGCATGAGGCGCGGCAGCCAACTGCCCTGGATCAACGCCGATGGACTTGGTGTCGGCGGGCTTGGGGGGGATGGATTTGGGCCGGTCGAAATGATGCGTCTTCACCCACGATCCAATTCTTGCGAGCAACATCATCGCGAACAGGGCCAAAAGCGAAAACCAGGCAATGCGCGGCTGGCGATTGCGGAGAACAAAGGCGGCCAGCAGCGGGCCGAGCGACGTTCCCGCATTGCCGCCGACTTGAAACAGTGATTGCGCCATGCCGTGTTGTCCCCCGGAGGCCAGCCGCGCCACGCGCGAGGACTCCGGATGAAAGATCGCCGAACCGATGCCCACCAGTGCAGCCGCGCCAAGAACCGCTCCGTAGGTGGGCGCAATCGCAAAGGAAAACAGACCAAGAATTGTGACTCCCATACCAGCGGCGAGAGAGTACGGTTGTGGATGCCGGTCGGTGTAGAGGCCTACAAGGGGTTGCAGGATGGAAGAGGTGAACTGCGAAGTGAGTGCAATCACTCCTACTTGGCCAAGATTAAGCTGCAAAGCATCCCGGAGCAGAGGGTAGACGGCGGGAATCAGCGACTGGACCGTGTCATTCAACAGATGGCAAAAGCTGATGCCAAGAAGAATGGGGAAAATGGCTTTTGCGGCAGCCTGAGCAGGCGCGCGCTCCTGAAGCGTCCCCACATTGGCTTCCGTGGCCATCTAAGCCTGCAGCTCTCCAAACGCTTTTGCGTGATTTCGGGACATGAGTTTTATCTGGCGGCGGAGGCGAACCGGCGGGTGACGTAATCGGAAACGTAATTGTCGAAAAGATTGAGCAGCCGCTGGCAAACCGGTCCGGGAGCGGGAATGGAATGGCCGGCGATTTCGCCGGCGCTAAGCAAATTGCGGTTTGTCGAAGTGATGAAGACTTCTTCAGCGGAATAGAGATCCTCGGGACGCAGCGTTTGCTCGACGACAGAAAGGCCAGCCTCCGGCGCAATTTCCAGAAGGATGCCGCGTGTGATGCCTTCCAGGCAGCCGGAACTGAGCGGCGGCGTAAGAATCTTCCCGTCCTTCACGGCAAAAATATTCGCTGATGTGCATTCTGCCACTTCGCCGCGCTCATTGAGCATCACGACTTCGTCGAAACCTTCTTTGTTCGCTTCGGCGATGGACCAGACATTGTTAAGCCACGAAATGGCTTTCACACCGGCCAGGGGAGATGCCGCGTAGCGGCCGTGTGCGCGCAGGCCCAGGCGAACGATTTCGCGGTGCTCCGGCAGACCCGCGCTGTAAATGATGAGGTCAACGGGTGGGCGCTGCTCGTTGCTCTGCCAGAAGCCGACAGAATTGTAGACGAAATAGATACGGGCGCAGCCTTCTTTCACCTTGTTGGCGCGAATCACTTCATGCAGGTTTACCCGGACCTTTGCGCCGGTGTACGCCATGGGTAGCCGGATGATGCCCGCGTCTTTTTCGAGGCGGCGCCAGTGGCGCTCATACGCAAAGGCTTCGCCGCGGAAGATGCGCACGGTGGTGAAAATGCCCCAACCGCAGATGAGCCCGGCCTGGCCCGGAGAAAGGCGTACTTTCTCGATGGGTAGAAGGCTCTCGTTGTGGAAAATGAACGGGTGAATCACTCTTGCGCCTCGATCTCGGGGACGAAAAAGATATTGTAACCGAAGTTGAAGAAGATTGTTTAGAACTGCAGAAAGGCGCCGCGCATCCAACCCGGAGCGGGCCAATGTCATCGAAGAAGAAAAGGCTGATGCCCAGGCGAAATTCGTGGATTCAACCTGGCTTTGCAGGAACTTTGAAGAGCTTCCGGCGTAAGTAACTGAAAGGAACCTCAGGAGCTAGACCTCGGGTGGAAGAAAGACAAACGGCATAAACTAAAGGAAGGCTCAGTCGTGAACTCGGGAAGACCAGGATCCTACAGGAATTCTTCGGGCCGAAACCCCCAGCAGTCGGTCTTTGCATACTGTGCAGTACTGCGGCTAGGCGCGTGCCTGCTATGTCTGTTCGCGTATCCCACTTTGGCGCAATCCCAGCAATCTCCGGATTCACCGGGTACCGATGCAACCCGCGAGCAACCGATCCGGCCGGGGACCATCAGCGGAACCGTCGTCGATCGAACGGGAGCGCTCATTGCGGGAGCCCGCGTAAAGCTCTCGCGCGAAGATCTCTCACTCAACCAGGAAGCGACTTCCGACAGCGACGGGCAATTCTACTTTAGCGGTATCGCTCCCGGACCGTTCCAGCTCACGATTACTTCGCCCGGTTTCACCATGCAAACATTCTCGGGTACATTGCATTCGGGAGAAGACTTCGCTGTGGCTCCGGTCGAGATGGCACTTGCCGCATCTGTCGCTGAAGTGAAAGTTTCGCTCACGCCCAAGGAAGAAGCGGAGGCGGAAATCAAGGACGAAGAGAAGCAGCGCGTCCTCGGCGTCATCCCCAATTTCTATGTCACGTATAATCCCACCGCCGCGCCGCTCCGCCCGCGGCAAAAATTCGAGTTAGCGTGGAAGCTCACCGTGGACCCAGTGAACTTTGGCGTGACCGCGGCCATTGCGGGAATTCAGCAGGCCACCAACGATTTCAGCGGATACGGGCAAGGTGCGCAGGGCTACGCAAAGCGTCTGGGTGCAGCGTACGCGGATTCGGTAACCAGCACGTTCATCGGCGGTGCAATCCTGCCGTCGCTCTTCAAGCAGGATCCGCGCTATTTTTATAAAGGAACCGGCACACGCCGCTCGCGCTTTTTCTATGCGCTTGCCAACGCGGTAATCTGCAAGGGCGACAACGGCCACTGGCAGGCGAATTACTCCGCCGTTCTCGGCAGTCTGGCCGCCGGCGGCTTCTCAAATCTCTACTATCCGGACAGCGATCGCGAAGTTACAGTGACATTTGAAAACACGCTCATCGGCATCGGAGCATCCGCGGCGAACAATATCTTGCAGGAATTTGTCATTCGCAAATTCACCCGCAATGCCCCAACCTACGCCGCAGCTGACAAGCCCTAACCCACGGACGAATTCGGAGGTCTTGCCAAAAGTAAAGAAGGCGAGCTGCAGCTCGCCCTCTCGGAAACGGATTTACGGTCAGCTAGAACGGCAGCTTGAGAGCAAACTGCATCTGCCGCGAACAGCCAAAGTCCCCGCTGGGGAAGCGGGTTGCCTGAATCCTGCCAAACGAACCGGTGGCGACAGTAAGAACCGGCTCCAAGAATCTGAAGGTGTCTCCCCATTACAGAAATTGAAGGTTAGGGTAAACACCCTAGGGTTCTGCATGACTGCGCACTGACAATTCGAAATGTCCGTTCACGAAATCTCAGCGAAAAGACCGCGGCGAGGGCTTTGGGCAGTCCTAGGGCAAGCAGGAAGAAGGAAGGAGGAGCACGCGGCCTTCGCGTAGGACGTTGGCGTCGCGGAGATCCGGATTGGCCTGGGCGATGCAGGACCAGGCAGCGCCGCGATGCAATTGCCCTTGCGCGATGGTCCAGAGGGTGTCGCCGTGACGTACGGTGTACTTCGTGGGAGCGCGCGGCGAGGCGACAGAAGCCGGCACAACGATTTGTGAACCAACTTGAAGAGCATTGGGATCGCTGAGAGCAGGATTTAGCGCGAGCAGCTCCTGCCAGCGGTGTCCGTTGCCGAGCCGCGAAGCAGCAAACTTCCAAAGTGAGTCACCAGGCTGGACGGTGACGATGGTTAGTTTTCCAGTGAAAGCGGGTGACGGTGACACGCGGGGCGCCCATGGCGCGGGAAGTACGCGCCGCACAAGAGGCGCCGGGACAATTGCGCGTGGTTCGGGAACAACGGGCGGCGCAAGCAAAACGCGCGGCCGTTCGAAGGGGGACCGCTTGACGAACGGCCGCAACGGTGCGACCACTCGCGGAGCAGGATTGACCACTGTCGGAGGAACAACAACTGGAGGAACCAAGGGCTGGGCCGGCACCTTGGGCGAAGCGAGCACGGGTGCGTCCGCGAAAGGAAGATGAAATTCTGCGGAGCGCTGAAGCTGTTGCGATTGTTTTTCTTTCCGGAGCCGGCGTGCGACGTCGCCGAGAGAAGCGTTTGCTGAATTTGTCGAAGACGCGGCGGTATCAACGTTGGGCGGGACGGCGTCTCTATTAACATCCCCCGCGATGATAGAACCTGCCGCGGCGTCTTGTGGTTGTGTGTTGGTTGGGGCGGTTGGTTGCTGATTCTTGCGCGCCTCCAACTGAGCGCGGTCTTCGGGTGCAAGAATATGTTCGCGCTTCAGGTCGTCAGCGGTGTAAACGTGCTTGGACTTTCTCTGCTGACTTTCCTTGCGGGCGCGTTCCTGGCGGGCGGCTTCCGCAAGGTCCGGGTTTTGCTCCTGGTTGGCCTGACCGCGGCACTGAGCTGCACCAAAAAGAAGGAAGGATGAAAGCACGATCGCAGGCACACTACTACTTAGAGAGCCGAACGGCGACTTTGCGGCAGTCAAGCAGCGGACCCGGGCTGGGGCGTCAAGATCAGGGCTGGTCATTCAAACCGACCGTTGACGGGGGACAACGCCTGGAAGAGAGTATACCCCAAAAGATCGTTCCCGGATAGAACAACTTTTGTTCGGAACTGGCCCTCGCGAGACCCGGTTTCCATGTTTCCCTGATCCGGCTGAAGCGGGGTGGACGGGTGTAGGAAAAAGGCTGCATTTGTTTTTGAACGACGGGCCTTGCTCGCGATTGCGAGCCGAACGACACGGGGCGAATCCGGAATATTTTCCGGCGACTACGGATTGCGACTTGTGATATGAAGCGCGCTTGATAGCAGCTTGAGGGGAACATTACCGTGAACTGGAACCCCACTACGAAAAAGACCATGGCACTCCTGATCGTGATGCTCGGTTCTTGCGTTTGCGTCGTCGCGCAGGAGAAGGCTCAGGACCGGAGAAAGCTCTTGGATCCCGCAACCCCGGTGAGCGACGACCCGCGCCGCATTCCGGTGAAGCCCGGGCCTCAGGGGCCAGACCGCACTTTGGTTTTGCGCGGCGGAAGAATTTTCGACGGAACGGGAACGGCGGCGCATGAAGGCACGCTACTCATCGAGCGGAACAAGATTTCGAAAATTTTGCCGGCGTCGTCAACGGACTGGCCGAAGAGCGCCGAGGTCGTGGACGCCTCGGGCAAAACAATTCTTCCGGGTTTGATCGATCTCCACACGCACCTGACATATCCGCTGACCGAGACCGATATTTTGCACGCGCCAAGCGAAGCCGACGCAACACTGCGCGCCGTCGAAAAGCTACGCTACTTTTTGGAGAGCGGCATCACCAGCGTGCGAGATGTCGGCTCCCAAGGCGACGTCACATTTCGTTTGAAAGAGTGGGTGCGCGACAACCGGCTCGCTGGACCGCGAGTTTTTCCCGCGGGTCAGTTCATCACCGCAGAGGGCGGGCACTCGACCGAGAACACTCCCGATGAATGGATCAAATGGATGGGCGCGACACGAATTGCATCCGGCCCGGATGACTGGCGACTCGCGGTGCGAGAACAATTTCATAAAGGAGCGGACGTCATCAAGCTGGGAAGTCATTTCTCGTTTGAGGAAATTAAAGCGGCCGTGCAGGAAGCGCACGAACTCGGATTGAAGGTAACAGTGGATTCGGAGACCTTTTACATTCAGCGAGCAGTGGAAGCAGGAGCGGACACCATCGAGCATCCTCTGCCGAGGACGGAGGAAACGATTCAGTTGATGGCAAAGAAGGGAGTGGCCGCCGATCCTACGCTGATTCCGTATCAAATTATTTTCGACGAATGGGGCGGATACTTTGGCTCGACCTCGCGGCGTTTCACTTTTTCCAACGATGCCAACATGGAGATGCTTCGCCGACTGAAGCGAGCGGGAGTCAAATGCGGCGTAGGAACGGATTTGATCCTTCATTGGTACCGCTACATGCCGGGGCCGTACATTCGCGAACTGAAGAACTTCGTTGCGGCCGGATGGACCATTCCTGAGGCGCTCGCGGCGGCGACCAAAACCAATTCGGAGATCTTGGACATGGGCGACCGGCTGGGAACCTTAGAGCCGGGCAAACTGGCGGATGTGCTGGTGGTGGACGGTCGACCGGATGAAAACTTGGATGACTTGGCCAAGGTCGACCTAGTGATCCGCAATGGCTACACAGTCGTGCAGGGAGGTAAAGTCGCGATCTCGAGACATACGGTCGCCCCGCCGCAAAGGAGGGATCAATAAATACCGCGGATAAGGGCTGCGTAATCAGCAAGATAGGCGTTGAATTCTAACTTAATTCTGCGATGGGAACTTGCGACCTTATCCTATAGGGCGGTTTGAGGTTCAGGAAACCCTGGAAAATAAGGACTTAGCTGTTTTTTTCCACTGGCACTCATAATTCGCATTTGACAGAGCACGCCGACTTCCTTATACTTTCTTGTTTGTCAGGGATGTTACTAACCTGAGTGGGGCGGTTTCAGCTGTTTTCGAAACCGTTAGTTGGAAGGATTATCTTCGGTCCCGGAACATGTAAGACGGAATGGGACGGAAGAGCGGCCGGAATGGGGCGCCAGCCCCGCAAAGCCGAGTAAGCCTCTCCGAACTGTTACCAAGAGATTGGCTCTACCTCTTGGAGTGCGTACGGAGTTTCTTGCTGGTTGTACCTCCGGATTCGCAGTAGACCTTTCAGCATCTGCGTGCGCTCTCGCGTAGTTTTGTCTGCGCGCCCGGCGCAGAGCCCGCGAAGTTTTGTGCGCGCAAGAGTTTGGCCGCAATGTGGCCGAAAAAGAGGGAAGACTGTGCCGACGTTTTCGCAACTGGTTCGCATGGGCCGTGAAGAGGTTATCAGCAAGACGAAGTCGCCCGCGTTGATGGGCTGCCCGGAAAAGCGCGGTGTGTGCATTCGCGTGTACACGCAGACGCCGAAGAAACCGAACTCCGCGCTGCGCAAAGTCGCGCGCGTGCGCTTGACGAACGCCGTCGAAGTGACGACTTACATTCCTGGCATCGGCCACAACTTGCAGGAGCACTCCATCGTGCTCGTGCGCGGCGGCCGCGTGAAGGATTTGCCGGGAGTGCGCTATCACATCGTGCGCGGGACGCTCGACGCTGCGGGCGTGGAGAACCGAAAGCAAGGGCGGTCGAAGTATGGCGCAAAGCGGCCAAAAGCCGCGCAAGCGAAGTAAGAGTTTCGAGGACCTGAAGGAGCGATAAAGAGCAATGCCACGCAAAGGATTAGTTTCGCGGAGAGTTCAGGCGACCGACCCGGTCTACGGCAATGACCTGGTGGAGAAGTTCATCTGCTCGATGATGTGGGAAGGCAAGAAGAGCACGGCGCAGCGCGTCTTCTACGGAGCAATGGACCAGGTGGCCAAGAAGACCAGCGACGACGCGTTGAAGATTTTCAAGAAGGCCGTCGAGAACGTAAAGCCGGTGCTGGAAGTCAAGACGCGGCGCGTGGGCGGCGCGAACTATCAGGTTCCAGTCGAAGTGAATCCGTTTCGCAGGCAGTCGCTGGCCATTCGCTGGCTGCTGCAGTATTCGCGGGAGCGCTCGGGCAAGACGATGGTGGACAAACTGGCCGATGAACTGATCGACGCGGCCAATGCGCGCGGCGGAGCCATCAAGAAAAAGGAAGATGTGCACCGCATGGCGGAAGCCAACAAGGCCTTCGCCCATTACCGCTGGTAAGACTAAGGATAAGGAACTGGTGAGATCGTGAGCGAAGCAGTTGCAATCCGGCCCGGAGACAAAAAGGCTTCTGGGACTATGGGACGAGCATTCAAACTCGAAGACACCCGCAATATCGGGATCATGGCGCACATCGACGCCGGCAAGACCACGTCGACCGAACGCATACTGTATTACACGGGTGTGACCTACAAGATCGGTTCGGTGGACGAAGGCACGGCTACCATGGACTGGATGGAGCAGGAGCGCGAGCGCGGCATCACTATTACCAGCGCCGCGACCACCGCGTCCTGGGACCGCTTCGGCAAGAAATACCGCGTCAATATTATTGATACGCCGGGCCACGTGGATTTCACCGTGGAAGTCGAGCGCTCTCTGCGCGTTCTGGATGGCGCCGTGGCCATTTTCGACTCCGTCGCGGGCGTGCAGCCGCAATCGGAAACCGTTTGGCGCCAGGCGGACAAGTATCGTGTCCCGCGCCTCGCGTTCGTCAACAAGATGGACAAGATGGGCGCAGACTTTGATCACGCCATTCGCACCATGCGCCACCGCCTCGGAGCCCACCCCGTTCCCCTCCAGTTTCCCCTCGGCAGAGAAGACAATTTTATCGGCTGCATCGATTTCCTCGAACAAAAGGTAATTGTCTGGCTCGAAGAAACTCTCGGCGCTAAGTTTGAAGTTTTTGAAGTCGAGAAGCTTTGGGATTCGGCATTCGTCAATTCGCGTCCGGATATCGCCGCGGCGCTTAAAGGCTCCGCCATTGACAAGAAGTTTTACGAAGACCACCGCAACAAAGTCGTCGAGTACATCGCCGAGCACGATGACGAGCTCGTGGATAAATATTTAAACGGCGAAACGCTAAGTGTCGAAGAGATGCGAAAGTCCATCCGCAAGTCCACACTCGCGATGAAAATCGTTCCGGTGCTCGCCGGATCCGCGTTCAAGAACAAAGGTATTCAGCCGTTGCTTGACGCCGTCGTGGATTATCTCCCCTCGCCTGTGGATGTTCCTCCCGTAGAAGGCATCAATCCCGAAAATGACGAATCGATTTTGCGCCGGGCTTCCGACGACCAGCCCTTTTCCGCCCTGGCGTTCAAAATCATGTCCGACCCGTTTGTCGGCCACTTGACCTACATTCGCGTTTATTCCGGTGTGTTGAAGGCGGGCAGCTATATTTACAACTCGACCAAGGGCACGCGCGAACGCATTGGTCGCCTCTTGCAAATGCATGCCAACAAGCGTGAAGAAATCGACATCGTCTATGCCGGAGACATTTGCGCCTGCGTCGGCTTGAAAAACGTCACCACCGGCGACACCCTTTGCGACGAAGAAAAGCAAATCATACTGGAAGCCATCGATTTCCCGGCCCCCGTGATTTCCGTCGCCGTCGAACCCAAAACCAAAGCGGACCAGGACAAGATGGGCCAGGCGCTCTCCCGGCTTTCGCAGGAAGACCCCACGTTCCGCGTGCACACCGATACCGAAACCGGGCAAACGCTCATCTCCGGCATGGGCGAATTGCACCTGGAAATCATCGTTGACCGCATGAAGCGGGAATTCAACGTGGAAGCCAACGTCGGCCGTCCGCAAGTGGCTTACCGCGAAACGATTCGCAAAAAGGCCGAAGCCGAAGGCAAATACATTCGGCAGACCGGTGGCCGCGGCCAGTACGGCCATTGCAAGCTCGAAGTGCATCCGCTGCCGAGCGCCGACCACGAAAACATGCACGAAATGGGCACCGATGAGCTCGATGCTTTGGCGAAGTCCGTTGCCGGCCCGGGCGGCAAGTGGAAATTTGACAAAGAACACCGCTTCCTGTTTATTGACAAGATTTTTGGCGGCGCAATCCCCAAGGAATACATCGCCCCCATTGAGGCCGGCATCCGTGAAGCCATGGATAGCGGCACGCTCGCGGGGTTCATGATGGTGGACGTCGCCGCAGTGCTCATCGATGGCAGCTACCACGATGTGGACAGTTCGGAAATGGCGTTCAAGATCGCCGGCTCGATGGGCTTCAAGGAAGCTTGCGGGAGAGCCAAGCCGGTGCTGCTCGAGCCCATCATGAAAGTGGAAGTCGTGGTTCCCGAAGAATACATGGCCGCCGTGTTTGGCGACCTCAACTCGCGCCGCGCGCAGATCCAAGGCTCGGAGAGCCGTGCGGGCAGCAACGTGATTCGCGTGCAAGTGCCGCTGGCGGAAATGTTCGGCTACGCCACTGATTTGCGCAGCCGCACTCAGGGCCGTGGCAACTTTACTATGCATTTTTCGCATTATGCGGAACTTCCGAGCAATCTCGCCGACGAGATTGTGAAGAAGGCTCGCGGTGGAAAGTAGTTTGTGGAAGGCAGATTTTTGCAGCACTTTGACTGAGGAGCAGAGGACGAAATGGCGAAGGAGAAATTCGAGCGCAGCAAGCCGCATGTGAACATTGGGACGATCGGGCACATTGATCATGGCAAAACGACTTTGACGGCCGCGATCACCAAGGTGCTGAGTAAGCACAACCCGAAAGTACAATTCCGCGCG
>DATEGO010000163.1:0-55078 GCA_035280065.1 Candidatus Acidiferrum sp. | reverse complement strand
AAGCTGTGCACGATTGGCGAAGGGACAAGTGAAATTCAGCGGCTTGTAATTGCGCGGCAGCTACTTGGTAAGAAATAATAGGCGAGTGAATTCCGTCTCTCCGAACAGCTCCACAGGACAAGAATGACCGTGCCCATTGCGCCGACAACAGCCATTGAAAAATGGGCTGAACAGGTGCACGCAGGTGACGTGCGCGCGGTGTCTCGCGCAATCACTGCAATCGAGAACCATGCACCGGAAGCCGAAGAGCTGCTGCGCTTGCTCTTTCCGCAGACTGGCCAGGCGTATTTGACCGGCGTGACGGGCGCGCCGGGAACTGGTAAGAGCACGCTGGTAGACCGGCTGGCAGCATTCCACAGGAAGAATCACGAGCAGGTCGGCGTAATTGCGGTGGATCCAACGAGCCCATATTCAGGTGGAGCGATCCTAGGTGACCGGATTCGCATGCAGGGACATGCGGGGGACTCCGGCACTTTCATCCGTTCGATGGCCACAAGAGGATTCCTTGGCGGGCTGGCGCGCGCGACGGCAGAAGTGGCGTTGCTGCTGGACGCTGCTGGAAAGAAGCACGTTCTGATTGAAACCGTCGGCGTGGGCCAGGATGAAATCGACATTGTGCGTTTGGCGGATTGCGTAATCGTGGTGATGGTGCCCGGGCTTGGCGACGACATTCAAAACATGAAAGCCGGGCTGATGGAAATTGGCGATATTTTCGTGCTGAACAAAGCGGACCGCGAAGGTGCGGACCGGCTGGAGCAACAACTGCTCGCCATGCTTTCGCTCGTAATGCCGCGCGACGGCTGGCATCCGCCCGTGATTCGGACGGTGGCCACAGAGAACAAAGGGATCGAAACGCTTGCGGTGGCCGTGCAGGAATTTGAAAAGCATTTTGAATCGAGCGGCGAGCGCAAGCGCAAGCACGTGGAGCATTGGAAAAGCCGCCTGGTGGAATTGCTGGAATCGCTGCTGATTGAGCGTGCATTGGGCGGTGCGGGCAGCGAAGCGCGGCTGGCGGAATTGGCTGAGGAAGTAGCAGAGCGGAAGAAGGATCCGTTTACCGCGGTGAGCGAAATTCTGAAGCGAAGCGGGCTTGATCGTTAGGAGAGAAAAGGGAATGGCGGCGACGAATTCCGGCAAGGGAAAAGGCAAAGTCAGCAAGGCGCAAGCGAGCGTCGGCATCATTGGCGGAAGTGGCCTCTATTCGATGAGCGGACTGACGGACACGCGAGAGATTCGTGTGAAGACGCCGTTCGGAGAGCCCTCGGACGTCATAGTGCTAGGGACATTGGAAGGGAAGCGCGTGGCGTTCTTGGCGCGCCACGGACGTGGGCACCTCATTCTGCCGAGTGAAATTAATTATCGCGCGAACATCTATGCCCTGAAGCTGCTGGGAGCGGAGCGAATTATTTCCGTGAGCGCAGTGGGTTCGCTGAAAGAAGATTTGCGGCCGGGGGAATTTCTAGTTCCGGACCAGTTTTTTGACCGCACCAAAAATCGCGCCTCAACATTTTTTGGAGACGGCCTCGTCGCGCACGTGGCGTTTGCGCACCCCACCTGCGGCGATTTATCCGGTGTTTTGGCGGATGCGTGCTTCCACGAAGCCGTAAAAGTGCACCGGCGGGGAACCTACATTTGCATCGAAGGCCCGCAGTTCTCGACGCTCGCCGAGGCGGAAGTCAATCGCCAACTGCGGTTCGACGTGATTGGCATGACAAATCTGACGGAAGCCAAACTCGCTCGCGAGGCGGAGATTTGCTACGCCACGATCGCCATGATTACGGACTACGATTGCTGGCATCCGGATCACGAATCGGTGACCGCTGCTCAAATTGTCGCCACGTTGAATCAAAACGCAGAGAACGCGCAGATAGTGCTACGAGCAGCGGTCCGCGAAGTTTCCGTGGAGCGTACCTGCAAATGTGGAACAGCTCTCAAACACTCGCTGGTTACGGATATTAAGCTCGTTCCCAAGGCCACCAAGCAGCGCCTGGCGGCCATCATTGGAAAATACATTTCTTAGGAGAGACGCGCGTGTCTTTACTCGTTGTGGGTTCGGTTGCGTTCGATGGCATAGAAAGCCCCTATGGAAGGGTGGACCGCGCGGTTGGCGGAGCGGCCACGTACTTTTGCGTGGCCGCGAGTTTTTTTACGCATGTGAATCTCGTGGGAATCGTCGGAGACGACTTCACGGAGATTGATGCGCAGATTTTTCACGGGCGGACCATCAATCTGGAAGGCCTGGAACGCGCTCCCGGAAAGACATTTTTCTGGGCGGGGCGTTATTCGCAAAATCTGAATGAACGGGTGACCTTGGCGACGGAATTGAACGTTTTCGCAGATTTCAAGCCGCGATTGCCCGAAAAATACCGCAACTCGGAATATGTTTTCCTAGCGAATATTGCACCGACTTTGCAGTGCGATGTACTCCATCAGGTCAAGAAAAAGCCCAAGCTCGCGGCAATGGACACGATGAACTACTGGATCGAACGAACCAACGCCGAATTGCGTGAGACGTTGAAGCACGTGGACATTTTGATGATCAATGATTCGGAGACGCGCGAGCTTTCCAACGAACATAATCTGCTTCGCGCCGCCAAGCATATTTTCAAAATGGGGCCGAGCATCCTGGTCGTGAAGCGCGGCGAGTACGGCGCGATGATGGTGGGCGCTCGTGGAGTGTTTTGCGTCCCAGCGTTTCCTCTCGAAGAGCCACACGATCCTACGGGGGCGGGCGACAGTTTCGCGGGCGGATTCATGGGGTATCTCGCTGGCAGCAAGGGCAAGAGCGACGCGTCCCTGCGGCGCGCGATGGTGTATGGCTCTGTGCTGGGCAGTTTCGCCGTGGAGAAATTCGGCTTGGACCGGCTGCGGCACCTCAAGGCCAGCGAGATACACGCCAGAGCACGCCACTTTGCGAAACTGACGCAATTTAAATTGTAGCCGGATAGAATCACACAAAGGCGCGCTGGGGCGCCGGAGCTATGGTTTCTCTTCGTGAAGTCTTTTTGCGGCTGACCGTTGCCGCTGTGCTGGGCGCCATCATCGGCATCGAGCGCGACTTGCGCCGCCGGCCAGCGGGCATACGCACTAGTCTTTTTGTTTGCCTGGCCACAGCGCTATTCACCATTCTGTCCGGTGAAATCTCACGCGCGTTTGGCGACACAGGGAGCACGCGGATCGCCTCAAATATCGTGCAGGGCATCGGCTTCCTGGGTGCCGGTGCGATCTTACGCGAGGCCGGCGGCCGCGTGGGGATGACCACAGCCGCGACAATTTTTGTGGAAGCGGCGATCGGAATGGCTGCGGGCGGCGGTCTATACGCAATCGCGGCATATGCCACAGCTCTCGTGCTCTTTGCATTGGTTTGCCTGGGATGGGTGGCGCAGCGGTTTGACTTGAAGCACCGCTCTGTGGCTTTTCGATTCACCACGAGCCATACCGGAAATCTCGCCACGGAAGTGCAACGTTTGATGACAGAGTTAAAAGTGCCAATGCAGCAATTTCGCGTGTCTATGGCAGGGGACAAGTCGATTGTGGAATTTGAATCAGTCGTAAGTCATAGCCAGCAGGAGAAAATCGTCACCCAGCTCAACCGCGAAGGAGTGATTACGGAAATGACGCCAGGCGAGGGCAGCCACGAATGAGCTTGGGAAACGGGACTCCGCGAAAACCAAAGGCGTTGAAGTCTGGTTCCCGGCTGGGAGTGTTTGCTCCCGCATCGCCGGCGGATTCCGTGGAAATGATCGCCGGGCTCGCGGAGCTGAAGCGGCAGGGCTTCCAGGTGGTGTCCAATCAAGACAGCAAGGCTGAAGGATATTTTGCCGGCACGTCTTTGGACCGCATGAACGGATTTCTTTCGGGCATACAGTCGGAACAAATTGATGGGCTCGTCGCCCTGCGCGGCGGTTACGGCTCGAATTATTTGCTGGAGTTCGATTTGGAGAAGAGCATTCGGAATTTGAAATGCGTGGTCGGCTTTAGCGACCTTACTTATCTTCAAATCTATCTCTGGCAACGCTGTCGCTGGGTGACTTTCTACGGGCCGATGGTGGTGGGGGGACTGAATGCTGGACCGGGAGCGCGGAAGGGCTATGATGAAGATTCCCTTTTTCAAGCAATCAGGAAAACTGAGAGTGGTTGGAAAGTGCGGCTGAAGGGCGAGCCCGTTCTGACTGGACAAGCCATGGGAAGAGTTTTGGGCGGATGCCTAACTATGATTGAGGCGTCTATCGGGACGCCCTGGGAATTGGACACAGAGGATTCGATCCTGGTTCTTGAAGACCGTGGCGTGAAACCATACCAAGTGGATCGCTCCCTGATGCATTTGAAGCAAGCGGGAAAACTCGAGGATGTGCGAGGGATTTTGCTGGGAGACTTCCCATACGGTGATCCGGTCGTGCAAGGCGCCCCGAGCATTCGGGAAGTGTGCGCACGGATTCTTCGGCCCCTAGGCGTGCCCATCGTGTTTGGTGCGCCTGTCGGCCACACGCTGCGGCCCATGCTCACGCTTCCGCTGGGCATAAAAGCGCGGCTGGATGCCGACGCAGAAGGCACACTCGAATATCTGGAGCCGGCGGTGGTGGTGGCTTGAGCAAAGTAAGACATGTCCATGTAATTGGAATTGGCGGCTCGGCGATGTCGCCGCTGGCAGGAATGCTGCGGGAGCACGGCTTTCGCGTAACGGGCTCGGACTCTGGGGTCTATCCTCCGGCGTCCACACTGCTTGAAAGTTTGGGGATCTCGTTCTATCACTCGTTTGATGCAGCGCATTTGCAGCCCGCGCCGGACTTGGCCGTGATCGGAAACGTCATCGCACGAGGAAATCCGGAGCTGGAAGAAGTTTTGGATCGCAGAATTCCATACCGCTCGTTGCCGGAGATGCTGGAAGAGGTTTTTCTTCCCGGAAAGCATTCCATAGTCGTAAGCGGAACGCACGGAAAAACGACCACGACCGCGATGCTCGCGTGGATTTTTCAAACCGCAGGAAGACGGCCGAATTTTCTGGTTGGCGGCGTAGCTGAGAATTTTGGGAAGAGCTACGGCTTGGGAGGGGGAGAAGAGTTTATCCTCGAAGGCGACGAGTACGAAACGGCGTTCTGGGACCGCGGGCCGAAGTTCTTTCATTACCACCCGGACGATTTGATTGTGACTTCACTGGAGTACGACCACGCGGACATTTATCCGGACTTTGAAACGTACCAGCTCGCATTCAAAAGACTAGTGAATCTTGTACCGCGCCGCGGCCGCGTAGTGATTTGGGGCGACACAGAAGAATCGGGGCCTGCGCTGCGTCGCGCGGCGGAAAAAGCATTTTGTCCCGTTGAAACATATGGCTTCAGCGCAGGAAACGATTGGCTGGCAAAAGAGTTTGTCGTCGAAGGCGACTTGATGCACTTCCGCGTGGAGAATCACGGAACGCAATTTGGCGATTTCTCGCTGACCGCGACAGGCAAGCACAACGCGTTGAACGCCATGGCCGCAATGGCTGTTGCGCATAGCCGTGGAATCAGTCCGCAGAAGATTGCTGAAGCACTGGCGACATTTCGCAGCGTGAAGCGTCGCATGGACGTGAAAGGCGAGGTTGGCGGCATCTTGATCGTGGACGACTTTGCACATCACCCCACGGCCGTGAAGGCTACGATTGAAGCCGCCCGCACGCGCTGGCCAGGGCGGCGGCTATGGGCGGTCCTGGAGCCGCGCTCCAATTCCATGCGCCGCAAGGTGTTTCAGGAAGCATTGCCGAAAGCGCTTGCCCTGGGCGATCGTGTGATTCTAGGCGGCGTTTACCGCGCTCAACAGTTAGGCGACGAAAATCGCATGGATCCCGAAGCAGTGGCCGCGGATGTCAGAAAACTTGGAAAAGATGCGCACGTTTATCCAAGTTCGGATGCCATTGCGGAGCATCTTGCAGGCGAAGCCAAACCGGGAGATTTGCTGCTGATTATGTCCAACGGCAGCTTCGACGGCTTGTGCGAAAAGCTACTCAAGAAGGTGAGTCCGGCCGCTCCGGTTGCCAGCGAGGCAAAAGCCCGGTGAGCCCTTTGGCTTCTGCGAAATCGCTGTTACGTCCTTTTCTCCTCCTCATCCTGAGTTCTTCCACGTTCATTGCCGCCAGCAGAGCGACCATTCAGTACAGCGTTTCGCTCGAGCACCCTGAACGACATTTGTTCCACGTAGCAATGACAATTCCCGATGTCAAAGGCGAAGTGACCGTGCACATGGCTGCGTGGAACGCGCTATACCAAATTCGAGATTTCAGCGCACACGTCCAACAAGTGGAGACTTTTGTTGGAAACGAAAAAGCGCCAACCGATAAGTTAGACAAACAGACATGGCGGATTCGAGGAAACGGGTCAATCACGGTCCGCTATGCGACGTATTGGGATGAGGCCGGACCTTTTGCGACGCAGCTCAACGGCGAACATGCGTTCATCAATCCAGCGATGATTCTGCTCTACGTTCCGGACCGCCAAGCCGAACCTGTTTCGCTTTCCCTGAACGAAATGCCACCGGACTGGCATATCCAGTCCGCTGCAACCGTAGCCGTAACCTCTTTTGGGAGTGTGCGGACCATTACCATGGAAAGTCCGAGCTACGACGTGCTTGCCGACAGCCCCATCGAAATCGGCAAGTTTCAGGAATTCGATCTAAGTGGAGTTTCGCCGCGCGTGACTGTTGTCGTCCACGGCGACAAATGGAGAAAGAAGCAGATCGAGGAAGAACTGAAGCGCATTTGCCAGTACGAAATCCGGCTTATGGAAGGCGCGCCGTTTGACCATTACACGTTCATCCTGCACATCGGGAGAGGCACCGGCGGCGGAGGCATGGAACATTCCTCTTCGACCGCGATCGGTGTGCCATCCGATGAATATTTGTCGGGGGTAGCCGCGCATGAGTTTTTTCATTTGTGGAACGTGAAGCGCATCCGCCCCGTCACGCTCGAGCCTGTGGACTACACCAAGGAACAGTACACGCGCGCGCTGTGGTTCGCCGAAGGCGTGACGAATACCTACGGCTCGTTCACACTTGTGCGCAGCGGCCTCTGGAGCAAGGACCGGTTCTACGACGACTTGGGCGCACAGATCACTGAACTCGAAAGCCGTCCCGCGAATCGCTGGCAGAGCGCGGAGCAATCGAGCCTGGACGCCTGGCTCGAGAAATATCAGCTCTACAACCAGCCGGACTACAGCGTCTCTTACTACACTAAGGGGCAAGTGCTTGGCGATCTGCTGGACATTTTGATTCGCGACCGCACCAACAACGCGAAAAGTCTGGATGACGTGCTTCGCGCCATGAACAACGATTTCGGCAGGCAAGGAAAGTTTTACCGGGATAGCCTGGACGTTCGCCTGACGGCGGAGAAAGTCGCGGGCCGCTCGTTCGAAGAATTCTTTCAGAAATACGTCGCTGGAACAGAACCCTTTCCGTATCAGCAGATCTTGGGCCTCGCAGGGCTCGAGCTACGCACCACAGAACACAGGCTCGCTACGCTAGGTTTTGCCGGTGAGCGCGAAGCTAGCGGGGTATTCATTGCGAGGGTTGTTGATGCCGACGGACTTGCCGCTCAGGCAGGATTGCGGGTTGGCGACGCCATCCTCACCTGGAACGGCGGGGAACTGCCGCGACGGCCCTCGCGTTGGGTGATGGAGCAGAGTCCTGGCGACTTGCTGGCGCTGCGGATTCGGCGTGAGGACAAGGAATTCTCCGTGGAGTTCCATCTCGGCGAAATCAAAGAAACAGCTTACGAAGTCCTGGAAGACTCGCACGCCACCGAAAAGGCGCGGCGCATTCGCGAAGGCCTGCTGCGCGGCGAAACGTCATCAGCAGCGCATCATTAGCTGAGCCTCACCTTTACGCTCGGACTCAGCGCTCTGCAGCTTTGACTTGACCTAGTGCGCGGGATTCGAGAGAGTCTTGCCTGTTTATGCTGAGAACCTCCTTTGTCGCGATATTCCTGTCTCTCTACATCATGATCGTTGGGCCGCCGTTGCTCCTCTACACGCTGATCACGAAGGATCCAAACCCGATCTACTGGTGCGGCGTGAAAGGCGTGATGTTTTTCGTACGTGTGGTTGGTGTGCAGGTGCATGTGAAGGGCACGGAGCGCATTCCTCCGGGCGTTTGCCTTTTTGTGGCGAATCACACCAGTTCGGCGGATGCACCCGCGATTGTGAGCTCGATTCCTCGTCGCGTAGCAATCCTATTGAAAGAGTCGCTCTTTAAGTGGCCCATTGTGGGAGCCGCGTTTCGCTCGGCGCGGTTCATTCCTGTAAACCGCGGCGCGCGCGACTCCGCCATTGCCAGCGTCGAGAAAGCCACCGAAGCCATGAAGGCGGGGCAGTCATTTTTGATTTACCCGGAAGGAACGCGCAGCCCGGACGGCCGACTGCAGGAATTCAAGAAGGGCGCGGTAGTGATGGCCATTAAAGCGGGCGTACCAATTGTGCCGATGGTGTGCTCGGGCGCGCATCGCATTATGGGGAAGAGGTCGTTGGTCATCCGCCCTGGAGAAATCGTGGTGGAATTTCTGGAATCCATTGACGCATCGAAATACTCGTTTGAGGAGCGGGATGACTTGAACAACGTTGTCCACGACGCGATGGCCGACGCCCTGCCGGAGGATCAGAAGCCCATTGAGTTTACGGGCGCAGGCGCGGAGCCCCAGGCCAACAATTTCTCGTAGGAGAGCAAAGATGAACATCGACCGAATGTTTTTGAAGCTTTGCCTGGCCGCCGGTGTCGCCTTTTTGTCATGCTGCGCACTGGCTTCGGCCCAAGAGAAGCGCCTAACCGCCCGCGAGATCGTCGGCCGGATACAGGCGCATGTGGGAGTGCCGTGGCAGACAGAAACCGTGGACACGTTCAAGGCGGGCAATCCGGATGAGCCGGTCACTGGCGTTGCGTTGACCATGATGGCCACCATGGATGTACTCGAACGCGCGGCCGCTTCGGGCAAGAACCTTGTTATTACGCACGAACCGACTTTCTACAATCACCTGGACAAGCTCGACGTGCTGCCAGAAAAGGAGAAAGACCCTGTGCTCGCCGCCAAGCTCGCGTTTATCGCCGAGCACCACCTAGTGGTTTGGAGATTCCACGATCACTGGCACCAGCGCACTCTGGACGGTATCGAAGCAGGAATGGCGCACGCGCTTGGCTGGGAAAAACAGCAGGACCCTGAAAATCAATATCTGTTCGCGGTTCCAGAAACTACGCTTGAGACGCTAGCCGCCGACCTGAAGAAGAAGCTTGATGTCCACGTGCTGCGAGTGGTTGGCGACCGGCACCTGAAGGTCAAGAAAGTTGGGCTGGTGCCGGGCGCTTCGGGATTCCAGAAAGAAACGCTGGCCTTGGAAAGTAACGACGTGGATGTTCTGGTAACTGGCGAGCCTCGCGAATGGGAAACCGTGGAGTACGTCGCGGACGCGGTGACACAAAGCAAGCACAAAGGACTCATCATCCTGAGTCACATTCCTTCGGAACAAGCCGGCATGGAAGAATGCACCCGCTGGCTGAAGACGTTTGTGAGCGAAGTACAGGTCGAGTTTGTTCCCGCCAAAGACCCTTTCTGGCGGTATTAAGCTTTCTTCCTTTCAAGTTGGGCTTCCAGCTCGCGGACGCGCTTTTGTAATTCAGGAAGCTGCTGCAGTGCCGCCATCATCTTGAGCCATTGGCGGTTCTCGACAGCAGGGTAGCCGGAGAAGAAACCATGCTCGGGAACGTCGTTGGGCACGCCGCTCTGCGCGGTGATGACCGTGCCATCGCCAACGACCAAGTGACCAGCAGTTCCTACTTGTCCCGCCAAGATGCACGCATTGCCGATTTTGGTCGAGCCCGCGAGACCAACCTGGCCGCACAGCAGGGTATCGGCGCCGACCTGCGAGGCGTGGCCGACGAGGACGAGATCGTCCAGCTTGGCGCCGCGCTCGATGCGGGTTTCGCCGACAGTCGCGCGGTCCACGCAGGAGTTCGATTGCACTTCCACGTCGTCCTCGAGCACCGCGGGGCCGGACTGCACCATCTTGTACCAAGTGCCATCCTGCCGTTTTGCAAATCCAAAGCCGTCGCCGCCAATAATGGCGCCGTTCTGTAAAATGACACGACGGCCAATGCGGCAGTGCTCCCGCACGACGGAGTGAGAGTGAGCGATGAAATCGTCGCCGATTTTGGCCCCGCGATAGATGGTGACGAAGCTGTGCAGGACGGCATTGCGACCAATCTCGGCGTCTTCGTCGATGTAGCAGTACGGGCCAATGTGTGTGCCGTCGCCAATCTTGGCGGTCTTCGCAACGATCGCCGTCGGATGAATGCCCGGGGCGTACTTCGGCGCCTGGTAGAAAAGTTCAAGAGCGTGCGCAAAGGCCAGGTAGGGATTGGCCGAGCGCAGGGCCGCGAGAGGCGACTGAGCGGCGTCGCGTTCGACAGCAACGTTTTCTTCAAGCAATACTGCGGAGGCGCGAGTCGTCTTGAGCAGGGCGAAATATTTTCGGTTCGCCAAAAAAGTGACTTGGCCTGGACCGGCGTGCTCGATTCCGGCGACGCCGGAAATCTCGACGTCGGGCGGGCCTTCGAGACGACAGCTCAGCTTTTGAGCAAGTTCGGAGAGTTTCATAGACGCTCCTCACGCAACCACAGGCACCTCAATAGTTTAAAGTTCAAGGATTTAGGGAAACAGGAAAAAACAAAGATAACGCAGAGGCGCAAAGTCCGCAAAGGCCCGCGGAGACCGAGTATCTGGATCGCGGCGAGCGCGCAGCCAGATGGAGACTACTCGTTGAAAAGGCGAGGCTGAGCCGCCGCGGCGGCAGCAGGCTTGCGCCGGGCGATGCCAACCACTCCGAGAACGGTTACTTCAGTAAGTGCAGAGCGAGGCACAAAGATACGGTCCGTGGAAGAGTTCAGATCGGGGGGCGTAATTTGCACGCCGTTGTCGAGCAAAGTCAGGAGATCGTTGGGAATCACCCCTTCGAGCGTGTCCCCTTCATGGAAACGCAGCTTCACCCACAGTCCATCGAGCTTCGGCCGGCTTAGGAACGCCTTGCGCTGCGGCTCGAACTCATCGGAGAACTCACGCACGAAATAAATGGCGCGGACCTTGGCGACCGGGAATTGGACATGCTCTCCGTCCGGAGTCAGCACGTCAATGGGATCCAATTGGCCAAGGCGGGCAGGATTCAGATACCCGCGCAAGGATTTCCTGTCGGCGAGCACGAGAACGACCTTCTTGTGCGTCGAAGCTGCGTTTTTCGTCTTCAAAATCGGCAAATCCCGGGCTGGAAAATCACAAATTTGCCAATCGGCAAGATGTATGTTATGTTAAGCACGCTTTTCCTGTCAAGTTGTTGGTTTCATTGGGGTTAGTGTCGCGGAGCACCACCCTTTGACCGATAAGAAGCATATCCTAAAATCGGCCTCGATCATCTCTTTGGTCACTATCGTCAGCCGCGTCCTCGGCTACGTGCGCGACCAGCGCATCACCTTACTGCTAGGAACCACGCTTTCCGCGGACGCCTATGTCTTAGCCTACCGCATTCCCAACCTATTTCGTAGATTGGTCGCCGAAGGCTCAATGACCGCCTCCTTCATCCCGGTTTTTTCAAGCTACATGCAGGAAAAGAAAACCGAAGACCTCTGGGACTTCGCCAACAAGCTGTTCTGGACACTGGCGCTGGTTGCAGCGGTTATCAGCGTCCTGGGCATGGTGTTTTCACCCGCCGTCGTCAGTTTCTTTTCGGGAGCGAACGTTGCTCGCGACCAAGCTGTGGACCTGAACCGGATTATATTCCCTTATTTGTTTTTCATCGCCCTAGCAGCACTGGCGATGGGCATCCTCAACTGCTTTCACATTTTTGGACTACCCGCGGCTACTCCTGTTGTTCTGAACATTGCCACGATTCTATTCTCGATAGGAATCGTCTGGCATCACTTCAAGGATGCGGCCACCTCTTTGGCAGTTGGGGTTCTTGTCGGCGGCGTCCTTCAATTCTTGATGCAAGTCCCGACGCTCGTGCAGAAGGGCATGAAGTTCAGTTTCGGGGTTTCTTTCAAACACCCTGCGATTCAGGAAGTGGCGCGGCTCATGCTTCCGCGGCTTTTTGGGATCGGCATTGGCCAGATCAACCTTCTGATTGACACTAAGTTTGCGACGGCTGCGAGAATGCCTGCCGGAAGTCTGGCTGCGCTCTACGTTGCCGACCGAGTCATGGAATTGGTGCTGGGGGGCTATGCCATTGCGGTGGCCACGGCGATTCTTCCCATGATGTCGCACCAGGCCGCAGCAAAGGATTACGAGTCTTTGAAGAAGACGCTATCCTTCTCAGTGCGCATCGTGGCGTTCATCACGATTCCCGCAGCGTTGGGTTTAATGGTGTTGCGCGAACCGATTATTCGCGTGCTGTTCCAGCACGGTCAGTTCGTCGCGGCCTCCACGCGCTTGACGGCACGCGCTTTGCTTTATTACGCCATTGGGCTGCCGGCGCTGGCAACGGTCAAACTGGTCGTTCCGGCGTTTTATTCCACCAAGGATACCAAGACGCCGGTCATAGTCGCCTCCATCTCGTTGGTCATTAACATCGTCCTAAACATCCTCTTTCTGCAGGTTTTCTTCAAGCAAGTGCAAAACGGCGGGCCGGCTCTGGCGACCGCGTTGGCGACGTTCTTTGACTTCTTCGCGCTGCTCATCATCTTCCGACTGCGATACGGTTCGATGGGCATCAGAGAGACGATGCGGTCTTTTGCAAAGATTTCCTTGTGTTCTGGCATCATGGCTGCCGCCTGCTGGGTTGGAAATCACTACACCTCTTTCACCGTGCACTCCCGATTCCTGGTTCAGGTCGGCGTTTTTGTCGGGCTGATCACTGGTGCAACGGTGTTGTACCTTGCGCTAGCGTGGGTTTTCCGTTGCCATGAGATCCAGGAAGTTTATGGAATTGCGGTCCGCCGCCGCGCCGGGGCTGGTGAAGGCGGATACACGGAGCTGTGATGGAAATTGCGGCCGCCATCTCGTCTTTTCTGACCCACGCAAAAGTGGAGAAAGGACTATCTCCAAACACGGTCTCCGCCTACCGGCGGGATTTGATGAAATTCTGCGAGTTCGCTCAGAAGCGCAAGCTCACGGTGGAAATGGCCAGCCGCGACGACCTGGTGGATTTTCTCGCGGGCCTCTACCGGCAACATTTGGAGAGCAAGAGCGTGGCGCGGCATCTGGTTTCCTTGCGAAACTTTTTCCGTTTTGCTCAGATTCAGGAACTCATCGCGGCGGATCCGACGATTAATCTCGAATCCCCAAAGATTCGGCGGTCGCTGCCCGGATATTTGCGTTTGGAAGAAGTCGAAAAGTTGCTGGCGCAGCCTGACGCGGAGACTCCTTTGGGTTTGCGCGACCGCGCCATGCTGGAAGTCCTGTACTCCGCGGGTTTGCGCGTTTCCGAGCTTGTCGGCTTGCGCGTCTCCGACTTGGACACCAAAGTGGGTTGCGTGCGCTGCATTGGCAAGGGCGACAAGGAGCGGATTGTTCCCATTGGAAAGAAGGCGCTGGGCATGGTGGAACGATATTTGCGCGACGCACGTCCGAAAATGATTGGTAAGTTTGCGGGAAGCCCCACACTCTTTGTGAATCGCCGGGGCAAAGCGCTGAGCCGCGTCGGGGTATGGAAGATTCTGTCCGCGTACGGGCGTCGCGCCGGGCTGCGCATGGCGCTTACACCGCACATGCTGCGGCACAGTTTTGCCACGCACTTGCTCGAACGCGGCGCGGATTTGCGGTCAGTGCAATTAATGCTGGGCCATGCGGACATTTCCACGACGCAAATCTATACCCACGTCGTAGAGGAACGGTTGAAGCAGATTTACAAAGCGCATCACCCGCGTGCATAACGCGGCAAAGTCGAGGGGCTCATTGCGGGTGGCTCCGCGGAATTGAGCGCGGACACCCTGAAGCAAAAGGAGCGCAATGCCAGATTACATGTTTTTGTTGGAAAGCCGGCTGTCACCCGAGCAGCGGGCCGCCATGATGCGCGTGCAGGAACTCTCCGCCGCGCTCGGATTTAACGTGTATTTGACGGGCGGTACGGTGCGCGACCTGATCACCGGGGCGTCGCTGCGCGATCTGGATTTTACCGTCGAGGGCAACCCTTCACGCATCGCGCGCGAGCTCGAAAAGGGCGGGGCAAAAGTTCTCGTCGAAGATGAGAAATACCGCCACGTCGAGGTCCTCTTTGCAGGCGATTGCGAAGGAAGCATTTCCGCGGCGCGCGACGATTATTACGTGCGGCCGGGAACGCGCCCGGAGATTCGCTGGTCCACCATCATGGAGGATCTGCGGCGGCGCGATTTTTCGCTGAATGCCATCGCCATCTCGCTGAATCCTGCCTCGCGCGGGTTGCTGCTGGATCCCACCAACGGTCTCTCCGATATCGAGCACGGGGAAGTGCGTGCCCTTAGCATTCACAGCTTCACGAATCAACCCGTGCGCCTGTTGCGCCTGCTACGGTTTGCGGCGCGCATGGGCTTTAAGGTGGAGCAGCGAACGCAAGAATGGTTCGATCTTGCCATCGAGCGCAACTTGCAGCACTCCATCGAGCCCGAGGCCGCTGGCACGGAGCTCCATGCCGTGGCGCGGGAAGAACGGCCCACCGTGGTGCTCAAGGCTTGGGAAGAAGCCAAGCTGCTGGCGGTGGTCAATCCGGTTTTGGCCAAGAAACATCCCGACTATGACGCAATCAACCGACTCATGAAAGTGCGCGAGGATTTGTTCACTGCAGGATTCCGCCCGCGGCTCGCGACTCCCATGCTGTTGGCTCTTCTGGGACGCATGAAAGATCGTGAGTTGTCCAGCGTACTCTCGAAAGCGGGATTCCGCGCCGCCGAAATGGACGCCGTCTTGGCCTTCGAGGAAAAAGCTCTCGCGGCACAAAAAGAGCTGGTCGGAAAAAAGATGCAGGCTCCGGTAGACGCCTACCGGTTCTTAGAAAAGCTTCCACTCGAGCAGATGGCTTATTTGCTGGCGGAATCGAACAACAGCGGCGCTCTTTCCAAGGTTCGCGCGTACCTGCACAAGTGGCGCCCGATTCGCAACGGCCTGCCGCAGGTGGCGAATGAATTGGAAGCGCTGGGAATGGTTCGAGGCCCGAAGTTCGACCAGATTGTCGAGCAAGTTTTTGCGATGCAGCTCACCGGGCGCGGCAAAACTCCGGAAGAGCGCGAGAAGATCCTCCGGAAGCTGAGCGGAATCAAGGAACCGCCGAAAAAGAAGGAAAAAGACAAGAAGCCCGCCAAAGGCGCGGCCAAAGCGCACGCCGCAGCGGCCGCTTCCATTCACAAACACGCTGCTGCAAAAGCAGAAGTCAAACATTCTGCAAAAGCAAAGGCAGCCCCCGCAAGAACCGCAAGCAGGCCGGCAACGAAGGCTCATGCCAGTCACGCCGGCGGCCCGAAGAAGAAACACCATCGTTAGAAACACTCCCCGCGCTCCGGACGCGAGCCTGTGGGAAACTCAGATTGCGTAATGCAAATCTCTTGAGAGAGCTTTAGAATCGAGTCTATGGGGCAACCGCAGTTCGTACATCTGCACGTACACACGGATTACAGCCTGCTCGACGGGGCTTGCGAAACCTCCGAGCTGCTGGATGAAGCCTCCCGCCAGAAGATGCCCGCCGTGGCCATCACCGACCACGGCAACCTCTTCGCCGCCGCCAATTTCTTCAACGAAGCCAGCAAGCGCGACGTGAAGCCTATCATCGGGTGCGAAGTCTACGTCGCCAAAGGCAGCCGGCACGACCGCGGCGAAAAAGCCAACGGGAACGGGGGACCGGACAAGACCGAAGCAGAACCGGGGATGCGCGGCACGAATCATTTGGTGCTGCTTTGCGAGTCGCCGGAGGGCTACCACAATTTAATCAAACTTGTCTCGGCTGGCTTCCTCGAAGGTTTTTACTACAAGCCGCGCATTGACTACGACCTGCTCGCCAAACGCAGCAAAGGATTGATTGCGCTTTCCGCTTGCCTGCGCGGCGTGGTCACGGAAGCCGTGATGGAACAAAAATACGACCAGGCACGCGAAAACGCCTACCGACTGCGTGACATTTTCGGAAAAGGGAATTTCTTCCTCGAAATTCAGGATCAAGGCCTGGACATCGAGCGTCGCGTGAATCCCGATCTCGTTCGCCTCTCGAAAGAAGCCGGCATCCCGCTGGTCGCGACCAACGATTGCCACTACCTGCATCACGAAGACGCCCACGCTCAGGAAGTTTTGCTTTGCATTCAAACCGGCAAAACCATGGGCGACGCGAACCGCATGAAATTCGCGACCGACCAGTTTTATTTCAAGACCGCCGCGGAAATGGCCAAGATTTTTGGTGAAATTCCCGACGCCTTGAGCCGCACCGTGGACATTGCGGCCCGCTGCAACGTGAAGATCGAGCGCATCCTGAATCCGTTCCCGGAATTTAAAGTTCCCGGCGGCTACGACTCCGCGAGCTATTTTGAAAAAGTAGTGCGCGAGGGTTATGCCACTCGCGTTCCTCATCTTGAGCGTCTCGCGAAAGAAGGTTTTCTGCGAAATTCGCTGGCCGAGTACGAGCGCCGCCTGACGTCCGAAATTGAGATGATCAAGAAGATGCGCTACGAAGGCTACTTCTTGATCGTTTGGGATTTCATTCACTACGCACGCGCGCAAGGCGTCCCCGTCGGTCCTGGGCGCGGATCTGCTGCTGGCAGCCTGGTGAGCTATGCGCTGCGGATTACGGACGTCGATCCACTGCAATACAACCTGCTCTTCGAGCGCTTCCTGAATCCCGAGCGCGTGTCCATGCCGGATATCGATATTGACTTCTGCATGAGGCGCCGCGGCGAGCTAATTGATTACGTCACGCAGAAATACGGCCGCGAAAACGTCGCGCAGATCATCACGTTTGGAACGATGGCTGCGAAAGCGGCGGTAAAAGACGTTGGCCGCGCCATGAATATTCCCTACGGGGAAGTGGACCGGCTTGCCAAACTGATCCCGAATACGCTGGGCATCGAACTGAAGGATGCGCTGGAAGAAGCGCCGCAGCTCAAAGCAGCTGTCAACTCGGATGAAAATTTGAAAGAGCTGATGGCCGTCGCGCTCCGCTTGGAGGGATTGTCGCGTCATGCGTCCACGCACGCCGCTGGAGTAGTGATCTCGCCCCGCCCGCTCACGGAAGTCGTGCCTCTTTACAAGTCGAACAAAGATGAAATCACGACGCAATACGACATGAACGCGCTCGAGCGTGTCGGCCTGCTGAAAATGGATTTTCTCGGCTTGACCACGCTCACGGTTCTGCACGACACGGTGCGCATGATCGGGCAAAACCGTGGCGCCAAAATTGATATTGATAACCTGTCGCTGAAAGACGAAGAAACGTACAAGCTTTTTGCCCGCGGCGACACTACCGCCATCTTCCAGTTTGAGTCGCATGGCATGCGCGACATTCTCCGCCGCTACCAGCCCACTCGCATCGAGGACCTCACAGCACTCAACGCGCTCTATCGCCCTGGGCCGATTCAAGGCGGCATGATCGATGATTTCATCAACCGCAAGCACGGCAAGACGAAAGTCGCCTATGAACTACCGCAGTTGAAAGACATTCTCGAAGAGACTTATGGCGTCATCCTGTACCAGGAGCAGGTGATGCAAATCGCCAACCGACTCGCGAGTTTTTCACTCGGCGAAGCGGACATTCTCCGCCGCGCGATGGGCAAGAAAAAGAAAGAAGAGATGGCGGCGCAGCGCGCTAAGTTCATGGGTGGTTGTGCGGCAAACAAGATTCCTGAGAAAAAGGCCGAGAAGATTTTCAACCTGATGGAGGAGTTTGCTGGGTACGGTTTTAATAAGTCGCACTCCTGCGCCTACGCGCTGCTCGCCTATCAGACGGCCTATCTGAAAACGCATTATCCCGTGGAATTCATGGCCGCGCTGCTCACCTCCGAAGCGGGCAACACCGATAAGGTGGTGAAGTACATCAACGAAGCGCGAGGAATGAGCATTTCCATTCTTCCGCCCGACGTGAATGAAAGCGACTTGTACTTCACGCCTGTAGGCGAAGCCATTCGTTTTGGCCTCGCCGCCATCAAAAACGTTGGCGAAAACACCGCTAAAGCCATTCGCGAATCGCGGCTGGCGCAAGGCGAGTTCAAGTCGCTTTATGATTTCTGCGAGCGCATCGAGTCGCGTTTTCTGAACAAGCGCGTCTTCGAGAGCCTTATCAAGTCCGGCGCGCTCGATTCGCTCGGGCCGCGTGAGTCGCTGCTCGCTTCGGTAGACGATGCCCTGGCCACGTTGCTGCGCGCTTCACGGATGCGCGAATCGGGCCAGCACGGATTGTTCATGGCCACAGCAGCAGCGCCTGCACCCGCCCCCTTTGAACTCCACGAAGCGGAGCCCTGGAGCGAAGAAGAGCGCCTCGCGAGCGAATATGCGATGCTGGGGTTTTACGTTTCAGGACATCCGCTGACAAAATACGCATCGCGGATGGCCGATCTCAAAGTAGTATCTCTCGATCAGATCGAAGGCCAGCGCAACGGCAAGGAGATCACCATCGCGGCGCTGATCGTCAGCAGCAGGCCGATGCGCTCTAAGAAAGGAGCGCGTTGGGCAATTTTTACGCTTCAGGACATGACGGGAATTCAGGAGTTGTTGGCCTTCCCCGAAAGTTTTGCGCGTCTGGAGCAAATGTTGAAACCGGGACAGCCGCTGCTGATCAAAGCCCGCGTCCAGGTGGAAGAAGCCGGAACGCGGCTGTCGCTGCAGGAAGCGCGGCTGCTCCAGGACATTGCCGACCGTCCGGCCAGCAGCGAGTTCCGCGTGCGCCTGGATTTGCCAAAACTGGATGAGCAAGCGATGGAGCGCTTGACGGAACTCATGGAGCAATCGCCGGGGAATTGCCCGGTAGTGTTCGAGTTGTGCCGCCCGGATGGTTCGGTGGCCGTGATGCGCGCGCAGCAGCGCGTGAAGCCTTCGGCGGAACTGGTGGAGGCTATCGGGCATGTCTGCGGTGGTCAGGCGGTAGCCTCGGTGAGCGCATGAGAACGAAAGAAAAAGACAAACCAGAGAAGCTCGAAAAGCAGCAGAGCGAGCGCCAGAAAGTCATCGAGCATCTCGAGAAAGATGTCGAGGAATTGCGGCGCCTGTCCGGTGACGGCGACGCTGTGGCAGACATGGAGCTGGAGCGCATCCGCCAGCAAGTGGCGGAGTTGCGGAGAGAGTTTTATTCGCACCTGGGAGCGTGGCAGCGCGCGCAGGTTGCGCGCCACCAGCAGCGGCCGTACCTGCTGGACTACGTAAATCTACTGTTTACGGATTTCATGGAGTTGCACGGCGACCGCGGGTACGCTGACGACAAAGCGATTGTTGCAGGCCTGGCGAAATATCATGGACGGCCTGTCGCCATCGTCGGCCACCAAAAAGGACGCGACACGAAGCAGCGCCTGGCGCGCAATTTCGGCCAGCCCAAACCCGAAGGTTATCGCAAAGCCTTGCGCGTAATGCAGCTCGCGGCAAAGTTTGGGCGGCCGGTTCTCACCTTCGTAGACACGCCGGGCGCGTACCCCGGCATGGACGCGGAAGAGCGCGGGCAGGGCGAGGCCATCGCGAGGAATCTGCGGGAACTGGCGCGGCTGCCGGTGCCGATCATTGTTACGGTGACGGGCGAGGGCGGCTCCGGCGGAGCGCTGGCCATTGCCGTGGGCGACAAAGTGAACATCCTCGAAAACAGCTTTTATTCGGTGATTTCTCCGGAGGGATGCGCTTCGATTATTTGGCGCGACGCGGCGAAAGCAGAAACGGCTGCAGCCGCGATGAAGATTACCGCGAAAGATTTGAAAGACCTGGGGATCGTGGACGAAATCGTTCCCGAGCCGGACGGCGGCGCCCACACCGATCATGAAGCCGCGGCGCGCATGCTGGATGACGTTTTGGAGCGGCAGCTCGTGACTTTGATGAATCAGCCGATCCGCGACTTGCTGAACGTGCGCTATGAAAAGTTCCGCAAGATGGGTCAATTCTTCGACCTTGCCGGATAGTCAGTGGAGGGACCGCCCTCTGAGGGAGTCCGTTATCACTGGCCCGCGCTTAGCGCCAAACGCTTCGCTTTTTTGACCCCGTAGCAAATTGGAAACGTCTGCAACGAGTAGCGTTGTACCTTGTCGCCGCGCGTTCTACTCTTTGGGTGCACTCACCCAGACCCGTCGTAGTTAGAAAAAGCTTGTGGGTCATTTTTTAGGGACTTTACCGGTCCCTTTTTTTGGGGACCTCACTGGTCCCCGCTGGTTTGTCTTGAGGACCTCGCGGTCCATCTTGACGACCTGGTTGGTCCCACGGAGAACAGGAACCGTCAATGTCGGAGCCCTTCCGTCCTTACGAAAAGCTGGTTGACATCACCATCTTCGGCAAGAAGTTCCAGGTGCCGGAGCGCAATTCGCTGCTGCGCTGCTTCCAGTTCATCAGCCCGGAAACGATTCCGTACGGTCGCTTCTGCTGGAACCAGGATTGCCAGTATTGCCGCGTGACCTGCCAACTGCCCGACGACGATGAGCCGCGCGAGATGCTGAGCTGCAAATTCATCGTCATGCCCGGCATGGAAGTCCTCGAATTGAGCCAGGAACTGAAGTGGTGCCTACGCGCGAAGCTGCCTGCCGACGCCCCTGTTTCTTCGTAGATCCAGCGTCGGATTTAAGTAGGGCGAACCAGGTCAACGCCGATAACGCGCTCGCCTAACAGGATAAGTCACGCTAGGACACAACTCCTATCGAGGGGATCAAAAATTCGTGGCCAGGAAGAGAAACCAGAAAAACCAAGTCGGTGTGTAGAAAAAATGGGAATTCTGGGTTCGTAGCGCCCCTTCGGGGCGGGGATTTTCAAGGCATAGCGGGTCTATCGTCCAATGACTCTTCTGCAGTCTGAATACACGCCCGTGCGCTCCTATCTCGCAGACGCTATTTGCGCAATTTAGCCAGTTCACCCTTCGCGTGCTCATTGCCAGGATTCAACTCAACAGACCGCGCATAGGCCATACGCGCATCTTGGATATCGTTCGTCGCCTCGTAACCATCTCCAAGGCTGTCCCATGCGTTCGCGGAATCGGGATAAGCCTCTGTGTTCAATTTGAACAGCACGACGGCTGACGACGGGTCCTTTTCCTTAAGGAAGGCATAGCCAAGCCTATTTATCGTCTTCTCTTCGCCGGTCATGTAACGGTGCATGGGGTCGGCAGCGAAGCTCTGGAATGTCTTCCACGCGCTCTCTTCTCCCATCCGAGCTGCGGACCGCATTATCTCGGCAAAGGACTTCGGTCTGAATTTGATTTCCATGATGTGCTTGGGGACGCCGTTTTTAGCGGTAGTTCTCCCCAGAAACTCCTTCGCCGCAGCGTCATGCTTGACGTAGGCATTCAGAAACTGAAGCACGTAAAGTGCAACCCACGAATAACTTGTATTTGCGTCTTCCCGTCCGTAATCTGCGACTTGGTCTCCCGGGAATATGTCGGGGTTCTGCATGCGCTGAAACATGGAACTGAATTCAGGATGGGACATGCCCACCATATTTACGGTTGTGACATCTCCGTGTGTCCATTCGTTAAGAACGCTGCGTCCTTCATTCAGCGGGCCGTGGTCCGCATCAAAATCTTCAATGTAATTCAAACGGTTTGCGGTAAAAAAGAGGAGTGGCAACTTCAACTGCGCTGGATGAATATCTCCAGCGCTTGCCACAAGTCCTGGATAATAGCGCATGCTGCCTTCCATCTCAGCCAAGACCTGAATGCGGGGGTCCCGCGTCGCAGCGAACAAACTCGATATTCCTCCCCAACTGAAGCTCACCACGGCGACCTTCGATGAATCCGTATCAGGCAGGCTATTTGCATAAGAAATAAGAAATGAGATGTCGAGAGCTTGCGCATCAATCCCCGCCAGGTCGTCGCTCACACCGCGCGTTGACGGTCCCAATGAAGGACTCGCAAGAACGACATAGCCATGGCTTGCAAGGTACTCGCACAGATCAGCGTTCTCCCAGGCAATGGATGACTGGCTGGGAGCATAAATGACAACGGGGTAGCGTCCTTCGACCGGTTTCGCCTCGCGCACTGCCCACAGAGAAAGATCGAAGGAACTCTTCAATCGTCTGCGCCATTTGTTGTGCTCTTGGTCAGGCGTGTCAAAGTGGATCTCTGTATCCGCCAACACTACATAATCTCCAACTGTCATTGGCTTACTCCTGCTTTGCAGCGCTGGATACCAGATGTACGTCTGCAGCGGGCGGCTTCCTTGCCCTGCAGGTGCTCCGGGACGATCAGGTGTAGCGGGAAACTTTCGTGAGGGATCATATTGATTCACTAATTTCAGGCCCACGGGATAAGGCCCGGGCTTTTGCAGAAATTGGAACGAAGGAGACTGGGAGAGCGCTGTTCCCGAGCCGATGAGTAAAAAGAGTATGAGAGCTGTCCGTGTGTTCGCCTTCCAAGTCATAAAATCTCCAGTTTGTTTGTTGTCATGGACGAACTCATGCGATGGAGATGGATTACTATCTTGCACTTGCTTCTGCCTTCATGGTAGAAACCGGCGATTACTTCTTTTTTGCGTTCGACTCGAACAGGAGTCTGACGGCCTTCCGCTCGGAGCTTGGCGGCGTTGTTAACAACGCGAGCGAAAGGAAGAAGGCCCCCGCGCTGTCCAACATTGGCTCGATGAGCCCGGCCAGATTATCCCTGGGCACGGTTGCGTCCCGGCAGAGCCAGCTTCTGTTTTACCTGGCAGAGAGATTATAGCGGAACAAGAGGATTCGGCTTGGGGTCAGTGGCAAGGTGAGCGCATGCGAAAATCTTGGCAGGCAGGATCGAGAACTCTGCGCGCATGGAGAGCGAGCAGCGGCGAGAATTTGTGCAACTGCGGCAAAGCGATTTGAAAACGGCATGCGCTTGGGCAATGAAAGAAACCGGTATGGCTCTCTACAACTATGTCTATGAGAAGCCCGCGCGCAAGCATTTTCAGTAGTGGTATAACTGGGCGACTCGTAGTCGCTTAGCACCGATGAAGAAGGTCGCCGCCATGCTGAAGCGACGATTCGAGAACATCATTACGTACGTAAGCCATCCGATTACAAACGCCGCCAGCGAATCCATCAACACCAAAACTCAGTGGGTGAAATATACGGCTCGAGGATTTCGCAACAAACAGAATTTCATTAACGCGATCTATTTCCACTGTGGAGGTTTGGATCTGGCGCCGGGCAGCCACTAAGAACCCTGTTGGGCCGAAAAAATAGAATCCATTCCGAATTACGTTCAGTATAGCAGCTGGCAAGCGTTTGGCGCATTCGCCATCAAAGGGATCAGCGCTGAGAACAGACTGAGTCCCTACTGAAAATAAAAAGATCTATCACCAGGTTGCCTGCCTTTCATCGGTCATCATTATCTGTCAATAGTGACAGTGACGATAGCAGCGATACTTCTGTATTTTCTGGCGCGGTGCAAGGTTGATCGGAGCCCTTCGTTTCTCACTTCTTTGTTGACCCGGTCTTTAAGTGAGTCGACGGGCGCAGAACTTCGTGCGGTTGCTCAAACCTATACGATTACGTGCTTTTAGTTCATTCAGGAGGTACGTCCATGAGGCCATTTTTTCCCAGAGGCAGCATGTTAGGCGGGCACGTGGAAGGGGAGAAATATCCGGGGCATCATTTCGGGAAGGGCTATTTGAAGATCGCGTTTGATAGGGTCATTCTGCCCCGTGGCGATTTGCCTGTATCTGCGAAGGTGATCCAAACAAAGGGATTTAAGGTAGACAAAAAGGGAGACATCGACTGGAAGGAACATACGAAACGAGACCTTGCTGAGTGGATGATCCCGGTCTTATGGCCGCGCCACCGGCAGTGCCTCGCCTTACACACCCGGCAAGGGGGCACTGTATGCCTGGCGTGAGGACACAAAGAGATATTCGACCACTCTGTTTTGATCATCACTCGGAGATGCATTTCAATATTGGCATCAATCCTGCCGAGCCACCCGCTTTCGTTTGCACGGTAGCCGACTGCCGGATCGGCTACACGGACTCTGCCGGTTACTTCTACGCACCGGACGTAATTCCAACCGACAAAGAAACTCTTCCGGGCGTCATCTGTCCCAACGATGGGTTGCTTATGTACCTCGCTGAGGTGCGGGCGGAGGACCAGAGTCTTCGTTTGTGGAGATGCCCTAGGTGCGCGCAGAGTCGGACGAACCGCGACCAGCCGCCAGGCGGCAAAGTAGCCCGAGCCCGTCAGTGATAACCTGGAAAACCAGGCCCTAGAATAGGCAGCCGCGAATTCGCCGTATGGCTTCCGGAATAGCTCCTGATAACGCTGAAACCGGACAAGCCGTAATGCGACCTGGAAGGACTTGAGCCACATTTGGTCTAAGATCTTGCGCTGCCTGAGTAGTGATCTTCTTTGGCCGAGTTGGCCGAAGTCTGTTTCTGAGACGTCCGCAAAGCCCGTTTGCACGAGGCTCTGCGGACTCTTCGTTCTGCTCGCCAAATGCGCCTCGGTGTGGATGACATTCGGGGAGCGTGGTGACTAGGCGGATTTCGCCGCTGCGATCCTTGCCTCGACGATCTTTCGAATGAGGCGGCGATTCCGTTCGACGAAAGCCAGGTTGTCTGCGAGGCAGCTCTCTAGTAGCACTGCAACACCATGATTGCCTGAAGCGTCGGCCGCTGCGATAAGAACCAGGTATTCTGCGGTGCGAAGGCTTATGAACTGGTGGGCCTTGGCCAGGACGAAGAGGCGCTTTCCCTCGAGCGATTGGATCTCTGCGAGTTCCCTCCGGAAGTCCTCAACAAACGCGTCATGAAGACGTCCAGGCAGGTTTGCCGGCTTTTGGCCGATTTGTTTGAAGGCCTCATCAAGCGTGGCAAGAATCTTGTGCGTCACGAATGCTCGCGCGTGTAGAGCTTCTTTTATTTCAGCGTTCTGAGCAGCATCACCGAGTTCTTCAAGTATCGTTGCTGCGCGCTCCGTGCCCTGTCGCAAGTGGCTGAGTAACAATACAAAGAGTTCTTCTCGGTTTTTTACTTGCATAAGAATCCTCCTTTTGGTGTTGCTTGTTTCCTCGACTTCAGGCTCTCGGCCGTCAAATTGTTTCCGCGAACGCAATTTTCCGGCCGCGAATGCTTTCGATGGACGAGAGTGTTTCCGATTCCGTGTGAATCTAGCCACTTTGTTTTCCTTCGGACACTGGTAGTAGTTACAGTTGAACTTGCGCGCAGCCAATCTTACTAAATCAGTAGTTAACAGCTCGCGTACAGGCGAGGCCTATATGCAGTGAGTCCTACCTAAGCAGGGAGGGGTGGAAGCAAGATTTTCTTACCGGGAATGAACGGCTGAGTGTTCTGCACAGCGTGATCCCGAATCATGTGCGTCTGTTGATTGGCAAACGAAAAAAGCGCGCCCCCGACGAAGGTTATGCCCCGCCCCCAGAGGAGTTGTCAGAGGTATTTTTCTGTTAATGTTGAATTTACGAGATGGCTCGCTTGGAGGAAATGAATTTGCGCTGCGATGGCTGTGGACAGGAGGGCTCGCCCGAGCATATTGCGCGAAGATTGCGGCGGCTCGAGTGGGCGACGCGGTTCCGGCCCGTGCACATTCAGACGCTGCTGCTGGGCGGCGTGGCCCCACGCGAAGACGCGGAGTTTCTGTATGCGCCAGGTGGGGAATTCCGGGGAGAAGCGGAGATTCTGCTTCGCGGCGCAGGAATTCCTTTCGCGGAGAAGTCCGCAGACACGGTTCATGAAGAGTTTCAGGCTGCGGGACTCTTCTTGACGCACGTGCTGGAATGCCCTCTTCAGAACGGTCCGAATGTCGCGCCCAACGCATCTAAACTCCTGTGTGAACATCTCCCTGCCGCGGCTTCACGGATCCGGCGTTCGCTTAAACCAAAGCGTGTGATGTTGGTCACAGAAATACCTGAAGAGGTCGTGCAAGATGTTCTTGCGCTCGATTTAGGCTGCGAAGTGATACTGAACGAGGGAAAGCCCTTCGCACTGACCCCACCTGGCAAGGAAGAGGAAATCGCGCGGTTTCGCGCGGTCCTTGATAGCAGGGCAATCAGATAGAGGCTAATTCCTGCTGTGGTAGAATCAAGTTTCAAAGAGCCAATCTTGGACTTTGAAGGCCAACCTTGGTTTAACAGGTCTTGGCGGATACTAAAATGAAGAAAGAAGCTAAATTCGGGGTCGGGATCGGCATTATCGTGGTGGCGCTGGGGTTCCTCGCCTGGCTCGGATACGGCGAGAGCAAGACGTATTATCACACCATTGCCGAATTGCAGAGCTTGAACAGCTCGGCACGATCGCAGCGGATGCGGATAGGTGGAACGGTGGCGGTCGGCAGCATTCGGCGAACGGCCGGGCGCGTTGACTTTGTGCTGGAAGGCGAAGGCAAGGCTCTTCCCGTGAGCTACTCCGGAAGCGATCCGCTGCCTGACACTTTTGTAGACAAATCGCAAGCCCTGGTGGAAGGTCACCTTGGCTCCGATGGGCAGTTCGTAGCGGAACATGTCCAGGCGAAATGCGCGTCCAAGTATGAAGCGGCTCCCGGGGGAGACACAAAAGGCGCCGCAGCCAGTTCCACGCAGCCAAGCAGCAGTATGTAAGACCCGGGTCACCGGGGGAGAGGCAGGGTCGCCGTGGATATATTTGGTTCCTTTGCACTCTTGCTAGCTTTTGTGTGCGCCGGCTATGCTTTTGTGGGAGGCATCGCGGCGATCTGCACGCGGCATCCTCTTTTGGTCAAGAGCGCGCGCCAGGCCGGAATGGCCACCTGCGGACTCATTTTCCTCGCAACGTTTAGCCTCGAATACCTGTTCTTCACCGACAATTTTTCTGTTGCGTATGTGGTTTCGCACAGCAACCGGGATCTTTCCACGTTTTACAAGATTGCAGCGCTGTGGTCAGGCATGGAAGGTTCGTTGCTGTTCTGGAGCTTCCTGCTGGCGATTTATGTCCTCTCTGTCTTGATTACCTACCGCAACAAGAATGGCGAATTGATGCCTTACGTCGGCGTGGTGATGGCGGGCGTGCAACTTTTCTTTCTAACGCTCAGCAATTTTGTGGAGAGCCCGTTCAAGGCTTTGGCGGCAGCCGGCCCCAATGGGGTGATGAGCTTTTTTACGCGGGCCGATGGGAACGGTTTAAATCCGCTTCTGCAATATCCCGAGATGGTGATTCATCCGCCGAACCTGTACTCGGGCTACACCGGATTTACGATTCCGTTTGCGTTTGCGCTGGGAGCGCTATTAGCTCGCTACCCGGGAGAGAAATGGATTCACCTGACGCGCAAGTGGACGATGATTGCGTGGATGTTTCAGTCGGCAGGAATTTTGCTGGGAGCGCACTGGGCCTACGCGGTGCTTGGCTGGGGCGGTTATTGGGGCTGGGACCCGGTCGAAAATGCTTCGCTGCTGCCGTGGCTGACGGGCACGGCGTTTTTGCACTCGGTGATGATGCAGGAAAAGCGCGGGATGATGAAAGTGTGGAACGTTTGGCTGGTCTTTATTACATTCCTGCTGTGTATTCTCGGGACTTTCCTCACGCGCAGCGGGGTGGTGAGTTCGGTGCACGCGTTTGCACAATCGAATATCGGCCCGTGGTTTGTCGCGTTCATGGGAATTACGCTAGCGGTTTGTTTGGGCGCGTATTTGAAGAACCGGGATTATCTGGCAAGTGAGAACCATCTGGATTCGATGATTTCGCGCGAGTCGAGCTTTCTGTTTAACAATCTGCTTTTCCTGGTGGCGTGTGTCGCGGTCCTTTCCGGGACGCTGTTCCCGGTTTTCTCGGAGTGGTTTAGCGGCAACCGCATCAGCGTGGGCGCGCCGTACTTCAATCGCGTGAACATTCCCATAGGTCTATTGATTCTGTTCCTGACGGGAGTCGGCCCGCTGCTTGCGTGGAGAAAAACTTCTACGGAGAGCCTGAAGAAGAATTTTGGCTGGCCGTCGCTGATTGGCGTTATGGGCGGTGTACTGTTTTTTGCCTTTGGATATCGCGATTTTTTCTCGGTGACCTGTTTCATTTTGTGCGTTTTCGTGGCGGCCACGATCCTGCTGGAATTCTACCGCGGAGCAAAAGTGATTCGCGCGCGCTCGGGCGCTTCGCTTCCGGCTTGTGCCATTGATTTGACGATGCGCAATACGCGCCGCTACGGCGGATACATCATTCACATGGGAATGGTGTTCGTGTTCATCGGGCTGGGGGGAGCCGCGTTTAACCGCGACGTACAAAAAGGCATGCGCGTGGGCGACAGAATGCAGATTGGACCCTACACCGTGGTGCTGCAAACCTCCGACACGAAGCCGGAAAGAAATTACACGGCGCAGCGCATGGTGATCGAGGTGCTGCACAACAACAAATCGTTGATGATGATGTTCCCAGAAAAGCGGCGCTTCGAGACCAACCAAGAGAACGGCACGATGGTGGCGATCTGTTCCACGTTGAAGGAAGATCTTTACATCGTGTTTGCGGGAATCGATCCGGAAACGAAAGAGCCGGTGATTCATGCTTTCCTGAATCCGCTGGTGAAATGGATTTGGTTTGGCGGCGTAGTCGTCGTGTTTGGAACGCTGGTGGCGTTGATGCCGAATCGACGGTCGGTGCTCGTACTGGCTCCCGCCCAACAACCTTCTGCGGCGCGGCCGCTGCCGCATGCAGTGACTACGCAAGTGGCTTTGCGAGAGGGCCATGATTAGTTGAGTAGTAGGTCTTAGGTTGTAAGTTCTAAGCAAGAGAGAGGATTTGGAGTTGGGACACTTGTTTGAATCACGCCGCAGGAAGTGGCGATCGATCTTTGCTGTCGCGGGGCTTTTGGCCGCAGCCGCCCTGCCTTTACTAACCGCTCCTGTTGGGGCAGAACAGTTCTCCGAGCGTGCGAAGAGAGTCGGCTCTCAACTCAATTGCATGTGCGGTTCGTGCAACATGACGGCGGCGGGCTGTTCGCATCCTGGAGGCGAGTTCTCCGGTCCATGCCCCACGGCGAAGGGGATGTTGCAGGAAATCGATCAACGTGGCGCCCAGGGCGAAACCGACGAGCAGATTATCCAGGCGTTCGTGAAGCAAATTGGATCCACAGTGTATGCGGAGCCGCCGAAATCGGGATTCAGCCTGGTGGCGTGGGTGATGCCGACTGCCTACCTTGTGCTTGGCACGCTGGTGGTGATTTTTGTGATTTCGCGATGGCTGAAGAAGAGCGCTTCGGGACTTCCCGCGGGCGGCGCTCAGACGAACGCCGTTTCGCCGGAACTTCTGGAACGCGCCAGGAAACTCGCCGCACAGGAGACGGAGGAATGATGGCGTCGCCGATTCCTCCGCTGGCAATCGTGGTGGGCCATTCGGGCGATTGGGCGGTGCTGGGGGCATGCCTGATGCTGGCGGTGGCGATAGCTCTTTTTATTTTTTACATTCAGCCGGATGCTTCGGACCTGGCACCGCACCGCACCAAGCTCGATCAATTGCTGGAGCGCCGCGACACGATTTATGACAACTTGCGAGACTTGCGGTTTGAATACCGGTCCGGAAAATATTCGGACGGCGATTTTGAGGCGATGAAGGCAGCCTTGGAAAACGAAGCGGCTCTGGTGCTCGCGGAGATCGATCAAGTGACGGAAGCGCAGGTACGCAGGCCGCGAGGCGCGCATCCCGCCGACCGGGGCGCCCATTGAAGAATAGTGGCGAGTGGCGAGTGGCGAGTGGCGAGCACAAGACTCGTCATGCTTCATGGTTGTTTCTGGGCTTGCTGCTGGTACCGTTTTCGGCGGCGCGCGCAGGGACAGTGCGCGGCACGGTGAAAAACGGGACGACGGGGCAGGCGGCCGCGGGCGTGGAGTTGACGCTGGTTGCGCCGATGGGCGGCATGCAAGAACTGGCGCATGCAAAAAGCGGGGCGCAGGGCGAATTCGCTTTCGAGCATCCGAATCTTGGCGAGCAGCCGATGCTGGTACGCGCGACGTATCACGGAGTTCATTTCAACACCATGGCGCCTCCGGGCACGAGCACCCTGCAGGTGGATATTTTCGAGACTTCCAAAGATCCCAAAACGATTGAAGTGCCTTCCCACTTCGTGGTTTTTCAGCCGAACGGCGACACTCTGAAAGTTGCCGAGGAATATCAGATCGAGAACAAGTCGCAGCCGCCGTATGCGTATTTCCGCACGGAGGGAACTTTTGATTTTGCCCTCCCGGAAAAAGCGCAACTGCAAGGAGTGCAGGCGGCAGGGCCGTCAGGAATGCCTCTGACGCAGCTTCCTATCGATAATAAGAACAATCGCTATTCGATCGCGTTTGCGTTTCATCCTGGCGACAGCACCGTGCGCTATTCCTACGATTTGCCATATCTGAACAATGCGGCGGCGGTTAAGATTCCGACGGTTTATCCGGGCGGACGTGTGTTGTTCGTGGCGCCTCCAGGCTTGCAAGTCACCGGCGACGGGCTTTCGGCGGCAGGGCAGGAGCAGGGGATGAATCTGTTCCTACGGCAGGACGTGGCTGCCGGGATGCTAGTGGCAGTGAATGTGTCGGGCACGGCGGCTGCGAGTGCAAGTGCCGGAGCTGATGGCGCACCGCAAGGCCGGGAGGCGCAGGACGCTGGCGCGGAACCGGGCGGATCTGCGATTCAGGCGGTTCCCGGACGGCTCGACTCGATGAAATGGCCTCTGCTTGGCGGCTTTGCTGTTGTGTTCGGGTTGTTTGGCTACCTGCTTTCCCGCAAAACGGTGGTGGCGATTAGCGGAACTGAAGTTCCGACTGCGGCCATCCCGGCAGGAGAAGACAATAAGCCAAAGGTGCGGCCCGCCACGACGACCGCATCGGCGCTCGGGACGCAGCAATCCGGCTCTAACGGAGCCGTGAGCATGTCGGATGTGGACGCGGCCATTGGAACAAGTCTGGATGCGCTGAAGGAGAGCTTGTTCCGGCTCGAGCTGCGGCACCAGGCGGGCACTATCACCGAGGAAGAGTACGCGCGGGAGCGTGCCAAGGCAGAGAAGGTCTTGCGTGACTTGGTGCGGGGCTAAGGGTCGGAGAACTGGGTAGTTCGGGATTAGGAAGATACCCACCCCCGGCACTGTTGCATCGTTTTCAAAACAAAGGACTTGCGGATTGGGCAGTTCGTAAGTGTATGAAAACAAAGGACAGGACTGATGGGTACCGCGAGGCGTTGCTGGCGCCTTCTGATCTTTGAGGTTATCCGGTGACCGCGCCGGGCTTTGCTCCCACCGGAATCCGCTTCGAGAATATTGAAAAACGGTATGGCGGGCTTTACGCCTTGCGGTGCGTGTCTTTGGCAGTTGCTCCGGGTGAGTGCGTGGCGCTTGCCGGGAGAAACGGGTCGGGAAAAACGACGCTTTTGCGAATTGGCGCACGATTGGTCCGGCCGTCGGCCGGCTCGGTTGGTTTTGTCAGTTCGGGTTGGAACGATGAGCCAAAAAAAAACGGCGGAGTAAACCCGCCGCGGCGTGGCGCGCCTTCAGGAGATGCTCCGGTCGGATTTGTGGCCCATGCCACGATGGTTTATGACGAGTTGACGGCGGAAGAAAACCTACTGATGTTCGCGAAGTTGCAGTCTATTGCAGAACCGGGAGATCGCGCCGCGGCCTTGCTGGACGAAGTGGGGCTTGCGGAACGGCGCAATTCGCTGGTGCGAACGTTTTCGCGCGGGATGCGGCAGCGCGTGGCGATTGCGCGGGCGCTGCTGAACGATCCTTCGGTATTGCTGCTCGATGAACCGGCTACGGGCCTTGATCCGGAAGGAATCACCTGGCTGGCGAATGCTCTGCGGCGGATGCGGGATAACGGACGAACGATTTTGATGAGCCTACATGGAGAGTCGGAGATTTCGGCGCTGGCGACGCGGGCGGTGCGGTTGGATGCAGGGTCGGTGGCGGCCGATACGCGGGCTGGGTCGGAAATGCGTGCGATTCTGACGTTTGCAGGCGCGTAAGAGGTTGATAGTCCAAAGTTTAAAGTTGGAAGGAAAAGAGAAGAGTTCATTGTGTATCAGTCCTGGTGAAGGATTTCAAAGGCATCCGCGACGGTAAAGGCGAGTCCATGAGTTTGAATGACTGAAAACGATGGCGCTGATCGCTGACACGATGGTGCTACTGGGGAAGGAGCTGCGGACGGAGTTCCGTTCGCGGGAACTGCTGACGACGACTGTCGTATTCATTTTGGTGGTTGTGGCGCTTTTTAGCTTTACGTTTGATCCGAGCGCCGGAGAATCGCGGCGGTTTGGGCCGGGACTTCTGTGGCTTTCGTTTTTGTTTGCGGCATCGCTGATGCTGCAGCCGTGTTTTTTGCGCGAGCAGAACAATGACACGCTGAGCGCGCTGCGGCTTTCGGTGCAGGATCCGTTTTCGATTTTTTTGGCCAAGCTCAGCGCAAATACGGTGTTTCTGCTGCTGACGGAAGCGCTGATGCTGCCGATTTTCGCGATTCTTTATAACGTGCACATCCTGGCGGTTTTTCCGGAACTGGTGCTCGTGTTGTTTCTGGGCAGCCTGGGCGTGGCGATTCCGGGGACGGCGTTTTCCGCGATTTCGGCGCAGGCGCGGATGCGCGAACTGATGCTGCCGTTGCTGCTGCTGCCGCTGCTGACACCGGTTTTGATTGCGAGTACGGAAGCCACGGGCGGACTTTTGGCGGAGAATCCAGGGCTACGAATCGATTGGGTGGGATTTTTGGCTGGTTTTGATATTGTTTTTTTGACGGCCTTGTGGCTTTTCGGGGAGTATTTATTGGAGGAATAGGCGAAGTGAACCCTTTATGTCGTGCTAATCGTCCTAGTGGTTTGTTCCGCGCCCGCGGCGCGGCGGGCGCAGCCGTGCTGCGCCCCTACAACGGGAGACAACCGTCATGTTGAAGAGCGCGCTTAAGGCGATCGGTCTTTTTGTTTTGATTGCGGCTACCGCGTACCTCGCTTTTTATTACGCACCCATGGAGAAAACCATGGGCGTGATTCAGAAGATTTTTTACTTGCACATTTCTTGCGCGTTCAGCGCGTTTGTGGCGTTTGGAACGTGTTTTTACGCCAATCTGCGGTACGTCTTCACGCGAGAGCCGAAGGCAGACTGGCTAGGCGTGTCGGCGGCTGAAGTGGGCTTGGCGTTCATCAGCGTGGTACTCGTTAGCGGGCCAATTTGGGCTCATCCGGTGTGGGGGATTTGGTGGACTTGGGATGCGCGGCTGACGCTGACGTTTGTGCTGGGATTGCTTTATATTTCCTATCTTCTGTTGCGTTCGATGATTGAGGAGCCGGATAAGCGGGCGTTGTTCAGCGCGCTGTTTGGCATTTTTGCGTTTCTGGACGTGCCGCTGGTTTACTTTTCGATTCGCTGGTGGCGGACGCAGCATCCGCAGCCGGTGATTCTGGGTGGGCCGGGCTCGGGGCTGGAGCCGAGGATGCGCGTTTCGTATTTGCTGATGTGGGGCGCCCTGACGGGGTTGCTGATTCTGCTTTTGAGCGCGCGGTACAAGCTGGAGGCGCTGCGCGCCAGCGTGGACGATTTGCGAAGGGAGGCGGAGGTTCGATGAAAAATCTGGATAGCGTGCTTGCGGCGTATCTTGCTGGATGGGCGATTTTCTTTGTGTATTACATCTCCGTCTCGCAGCGGATGGTAGCGCTGCGCGAAGAGGTGGAGCGGCTGAAGACGCAGCTGAGTAAGGGAAGTTCTAAGTAATCAGTTCTCAGTTCTAAGTAAAAATACTGTCTTGGAACAGATACGACGGGGCGCCGAAATTGGCCTCGCTGTTCCGTTTTTGTATCACAACTAATAGCGTTCTTATCGCTGCAAATGAGAGAGCGGGGAATTAGGTTGGCAGGGAAGAAGCGCGTCGGGATTGTATTGTTCCAGCTTGGCGGGCCGGACTCGCTGGAGGCTGTCGAGCCTTTTCTGCTGAACCTTTTTCTTGATCCGGACATTATTCCGCTGGGGCCGCTCGGAATCTTGCGACGGCCGATTGCCAAATTGATTTCGGCGCGGCGCGCGCCTCATGTGGCGGAAAAGTATGCGGAGATTGGGAGGCGTTCGCCGATTGGGGAATTGACGGAGCGGCAGCGCGTACGGCTGGGGGATGCTTTAGCCCCCTACATTGACCCGGTCATCGTGACGGCGATGCGTTACTGGCATCCATTGACGAGCGTCGCAGCGGATGCTTTGCGGAAAGTGGGCCCGCTGGAGCAAATCGTTCTGCTGCCGCTGTATCCGCACTATTCATATGCAACGACGCTGAGCAGCTTGAAAGAATGGCGGCGTGTCTATGGCCAGGCTGACGGCGGCCCGCCGGTGCGCACGATTGATCATTTTTACGACCATCCTCTTTACATTCGGGCGCTGGTGCAGCGAATTGGCTCGATGCTGCGGCAGTTCGCGGACAGCTCGAAGATTCATTTGATTTTCAGCGCGCACGGGCTGCCGATGAGTTTGGTCGAGAAGGGCGATCCGTATCCTGAACAGATTGGGAAGACGGTGCGTATGGTTTGCGACCTGGGCGCAAAGGAATTTAGCAGCTGGCCGAGGACACATCTGCTTTGTTACCAGAGCCGCGTTGGGCCGTCGAAATGGTTGCAGCCGCCGCTGGAGGAAACCATCGAGCGGCTGGGGCACGAGGGCGTGACGGAAATGCTGGTAGTGCCAATTTCTTTTGTGACCGAGCACATTGAGACGCTGCATGAGATAAACATCGAGGCGCGCGAAGAGGCGCAAAAGGCCGGCGTTGAGAAATTCAGGATGATGCCAGCGCTGGGGGATTCGCCGTTGTTTATTGCGGCGCTGCAGGACTTGGTGCTGCGAGCTGTGGGGATTGAAGAGAGGCCCGCGCGTGACCGGATGGCGTCGGCGGAAATAGGCGGGGCGGCCGTTTAGAGGGAGATTCTAGGCGCTCTCTTGCGTGGGCGCTTCACTGAGCCGCTTAAGGACATACCGAGCCTTTTCGACGTCCTCTTTGCGGACCAAAAGTCGAAGTCGGAAGTCGTTTGAGGTCGACGAAAGAGGAGCGTCAGCGACGTGATTCTGAATCGTCGCGACGACGCCTGCGCACAAGAGCGTGCTGCTGGCTGCGTCCGCCTCAGCTGGCGTGCGGAAGACTTGAACTAGGACAAGGTCGCTTTCGGATGGCACGTCGAGCACGTCGTGCGCCTCGGCGGAGTCCTCCTCCCGCACCAGCACTTTGAAGCCAAGTCCACTCCAGGCCAGATGGTCGCCCATGCCGCCGGCTCTGCCGGATTGAATCATCGCGTCGATGCCAGCGGATTCGAGAGCGCTCTTGGCAAGGTCGGCGTCGACTTGCGACGCGAAGCGGTCAACGACCACGAGTTTGGTGCGATCCATGAGTTCATTATACGCCGAGCAGACACCACTGATCGAGTTGTGCGACAGTGGCCGCAACGGGGTCGGGTCGAGCCAATCTTTACGTTGAGATGCTTCGCTACGATCAGCATGACATCTCGTAGTAAACAGTTCGCCGACACGTAGCGCCGGTCGGGTCTTTAGTGGCCAGTGGGACGATTTCGCACAAGCGCGGGGAGTCGAGGTATAATCCGCCGTTGGACTTGAGCCAATGACATCTTCCTACAATGCTGGTGTGCACCGGTTCGCGGTTTTTACCGTGTGCTGGACCATCCTGCTGTTTGTGGCGGGGGCGCTGGTGACGTCGAAAGATGCGGCGCTTTCGGTGACGGACTGGCCGAAGTCGCACGGATCGTGGGTTCCTCCTTTGAGTTCGCTTCAGGGAGGGGACTTTTTTGAATTTTCGCACCGATTTGTTGCCGGCGGGCTGGGAATCTTTACCTTGCTGCTGGCGGTTTTGCTGGTGGTGAAAGACAGCCGCGTGTGGTTGCGGTGGCTGGGCGCGATTGCCGTGCTGGGAGTGGTGGTCCAGGCGGTGTTGGGCGGGCAGGTTGTCATTCGCTTGCTGCATTACTGGCTGCCGGTGATTCATGCGTGCTTTGCGCAGATTGTTTTTGCGGCGGTGCTCGGAATTGCGGTGTTCACGAGCAAGTGGTGGGTTTCGGAGCGGCCGCAACTGGAAGACAAAGGCTCGCCGTCCATTCATTTTTTGGCGACGCTGAATGCGGCGGTGATTTATCTGCAGGTGATTCTAGGCGCGGGATTCCGGCATAAGGACATTCCTATTTGGCCGCATGCTATTGGCGCGCTGTTGGTTCTGGGAACCGTGACGTGGACGGCGGTGGCGTTGCGGAAGCGCTTTGGAGCTTCGCGGGAGTTTGGCAAGGCGCGCATTTTGCTGCACGCGATTTTTGGGACGCAATTTTTGCTGGGGTTGCTGGCGTATTGGTCGCGGCTGACGACTGCGGATGCGGCGCAGCCGATGCCGGTGATGGTTTGGCTCACAGTGATTCACACGGTGGTGGGCGCGATTTTGTTCGCGTTTTCGCTGCTTGTGGTTCTGATGTGCTACCGGCTGGTGCCGCGCAACGGGGAAGTGGCGGCGACGGCGCAGGTGACCGCGGGATGAGCACGGTTCGCAGCGTTGAGCTGACTTTGGCGTCGCGCGCGAATGCATATATTGCGCTGACGAAGCCGGATGTGTCGTTTCTCGTCTTGATGACCACCGCGGCAGGCTATTACATGGGGGCGCGCGGACCGGTCAGCTGGTGGCACATGAGTCATGTGATTTTGGGGACGCTGCTGATCGCGGGAGGAACCGCGGCGCTGAATCATTATTTGGAACGCGAGTCGGATCGCTATATGCGGCGGACGGCTTCTCGGCCGCTGCCGAGCGGCTTGCTGCGGCCAGGGCGGGCGTTGGCTTTCGGCGTGGCGCTGGCGATTGCGGGAGCGGTCGATCTTTATTTTGCTGCCGGGGCGCTGGCTTCGGGGCTTGGTGTGCTGACGTGCCTGAGTTATTTGCTGGCGTACACGCCGTTGAAGAAGAGAACCGTGTGGGCGACGTTTGTGGGCGCGTTTCCTGGTGCGATTCCGCCGATGATTGGCTGGGTCGCGGCCACGGGTTCGCTCGGTCGCGGGGCGTGGCTGTTGTTCGGCATTTTGTTTTTGTGGCAGTTCCCGCATTTCTACGCGATTTCGTGGATGTACCGCGAAGATTATGCGCGCGCGGGAATTATGATGCTGCCGGTGGTGGACCGCGAAGGGACGCGAACATTCCGGCAGATCATTTTTTATGCGGCGGCGTTGGTGGGAGTAAGTTTGCTGCCAGCGGTGCTCGGTTTGGCCGGGATTGTTTATTTTTTTGGGGCGTTGGTGGTATGCACGGCACTGCTGCAAGTTTGTTTGTGGGCGGCGAGCAATAAAACGAATGCGCGCGCGAAGTGGCTGATGCATGCGACGGTTTTGCATATTCCGCTGCTGCTGGGGTTGATGGCGTACGATAAATTGCCGCGCTGAGGCGAGTTATAAGTCATAAGTTTTCAGTTCTAAGTAAAACAAAGGGAAAAGAAGGAATGGACGTTTTGCAATGTCCAACGCATCGCTCAATGCGTGTCTGAATGGGCTTAGCGGGATTCTGTTGGTGTGCGGTTACGCGGCAATTCGAGCGGGAAAGAAGGACGTACACAGGACATTCATGTTGTCGGCGTTTGGGACGTCCACGCTATTTTTGATTTCCTACGTGATTTATCACCTTCGCGAAAAGAAATTGGTGCTGTTTCAGGGGCAGGGATGGATCCGGCCGGTGTACTTCACGTTGCTGACTTCGCACACGATTCTGGCAGTCGTGATTGTGCCGTTGATTCTTGTGACGCTGCGGCGCGCGTGGCTGCAGCGATTCGATAAGCATCGGTTGATTGCGCGCTGGACGCTGCCGCTGTGGTTCTACGTGTCGGTGACGGGAGTGATTATCTATTTTATGATTTATCAGGTTTATGCGCCGAAGTGAGTTGCGCTGGTTACCGCAAGAGACATGGGAAGAGATTCAAAGTCCAAAGTTGAAACGGAGAAGGAAAAAGCGGCAGGGTATACGATGATCGGGTTTCGCGCAGTATTCTCCCCCAAAGAAGCAAAATCGCCGGCTAGAAGCCGGCGTACGAAATAAAATCCAAAACACATGGAACCAGCTAAAACTGGTTGTTGTCTTGACGGAAGCCGGGGGGAACCAAGGCGCCGGTTTGCGGGGAGCGCACAGCTTGGCGCGTGCCGGCTTTGGGGAAGACGATGTGCCAGAAATCAGTGTTGGGTGAGGTAAACGTGACACCGACGAAACGGCGTTCGCGCTTTTCGCGGAGAGAAGTGACGTGGCACTCGGCAGATTCAGCGGTGTTCTCATTGAAGATACGGATGGTTTGGCCGGGGATGAGCGGCGTGTCCATGAGGAGAAGAGCGCCGTGGGCACTGACCACGTAGGTGTAGGCTTGCAAATCGATGGTTTCGCCTTCTGGGAGGCGGCAGCGTACCTTCACGGGAATTTGAAGTGGGAGGCGGACAGTTCGGCGACGCTCCGGGTAACGGACTCTCTGCATAATAAGGCCTTTTGGAAGGACTCTCCCCGTATTCGCCAAAATGTTGCCACGAAAAGTAACGGAAGGCAAGGAAAATAAAGATTTGGAACTGATAGTACTTAAATGGTTTGGGCCCGTGATCGCAGTTCGCAGCCTAGGCAGACACGCTGTTAGAAACGCGGCCGCGCCTTACGGCGCGGTGGATCCAGCAGTGCTGCGCCCCTCGCCCCTACAAGTGAGTAGCTTCGCGAATGTTCAGCCTACCAACCAAATGCAGCGATACGAATCTACTTCGGGCTGACGGCACCAAGTGCATCAATTACTGCGTTGGCGAATTGCTCGGTACCGGCTTTACCGCCTACGTCCTTTGTTGTGTGGGTGCCTTCGCGGTAGGTCTTTAGGAGGGCACCTTCCAGCTTTTCGGCGGCGGCACGCTCTCCCAGGTGATCGAGCATGAGCAGGGCGCTCATTAGCAGGGCGGTGGGATTGGCGAGGCCCTTACCGGCGATGTCGGGGGCTGTGCCGTGGACGGCTTCAAACATGGCGCAGTTGTCGCCGATATTGGCGCTGGGAACGACGCCGAGGCCGCCAACGAGGCCGGCGGCGAGATCGCTCATGACATCACCGTAGAGATTGGGCAGCAGAAGCATGTCAAATTGGAGCGGATCCATGACAATCTGCATGCAGGCGTTGTCTACGATGAGTTCTTTGTACTGAATTTCTGGGAATTGCGCGGCCACGGTACGGACGGAGCGCAGGAACAGGCCATCGGAGAGCTTCATTATGTTGGCTTTGTGGATGGCGTGAATTTTTTTGCGGCCGTGGCGGCGCGCGTAGTCGAAAGCAAAGCGGGCGATGCGCGTGGAGGCTTTTTCGGTGATGATTTTCAGACTCTCCACGACTCCGGGGACGACTTCGTGCTCGAGGCCGGAGTACAAGTCTTCGGTATTTTCGCGGACTAAAATGAGGTCCACGTCTTTAAAGTGGGATTTCACGCCGGGAACGTTTTTCACGGGGCGCAAATTCGCGTAAAGATCGAGCGATTTGCGGAGAGCGACGTTGACGCTAGGAGCGCCCCCCGCAATGGCTGTGGCCATGGGCCCTTTCAGGGCGACGCGGTTGCGGCGGACGGACTCGATGGCGGCTTGATTGACGCGCTGGCCGTGGTCGGCCGACTCATCGGCGCGGCCGGCGATTTCTTCCCACTCGATTTGTACTCCTGCCGCTTCGAGGATGCGGCGCGTGGCGGAGGCAACTTCGGGGCCAATGCCTTCGCCTGGGATGAGCGTAACTTTGTGTTTCATGGGGGCATCTCATTGTAAGCGAAGCGTTTGCGAATGACGAAAGAGTAGCAGCGGTGAATGTTTCCAACCAGCAACACAATTGCTCAACGCTGGATGCCTTGGTTGCAACGTTTTGCTATAATGTAAAGTGTAGGTAGCGTGCCGACCCGGTCGGGACGCGGAGGCCAAGACAACTATGATTCATTTGACGCCGGTTGCGAGTTCCAAGGTGAAGGAAATCATGAACATGCAGAGCCCGGTGCCGACTGCCCTGCGCGTGGCGGTGGTAGGCGGGGGATGCTCGGGATTTCAATATCACATGGCGTTTGAGAACAACACCACGGAAGCGGACCAGATCTTCGAGTTTGACGGCTTGAAAGTGGCCGTGGACCAAATGAGCTCGATGTACCTTGAGGGGATTGAGATTGACTACATCGAGACGCTGGAAGGGGCGGGATTCAAGTTTAACAATCCGAACGTGAAGAGCACTTGTGGTTGCGGGAGTTCGTTTAGCGTTTAAGGGAAGTTAACAGCTGACAGCAACAGTTGACAGCTAAAGAATTGGGAAACAATGATTTGTGGGCTCCTGAATAATAACGTTCAGGAGCCTTTTTTGTTCTTAAGCTCGGACTTATGGCTACTAGCCAGTCGGATTGGGATGCGAAGCATGGCCTGGCAGCGAATGAAGCTGCTGCGGAGGTGCCTGCGGGCATTCTGACCGAATTGTGGCCGCTGTTACCCGTGGGACCCGCGCTTGATTTGGCTTGCGGCAGGGGAAGAAATGCGCTCTTCCTGGCAGAGCATCGACGGCACGTCACGGCCGTGGATTGGTCCGGTGCAGCACTGGATGTTGTGGAGGAACGCACGAAAGCTATGAAGATCGCGGTGCGGCGAATTCAGCGAATCGATGAAGCGAAACGGGTGACGCGGGCGGGAATTGATTTGCTGCAGGCCGATCTTGAGGCTGTGGCGCTTCCGGCGAGTCGCTACTCGGTCATTCTTTGTGTTCGCTACCTGCAGCGATCTTTGTTTCCGCAGATTTGCTGCGCGTTACGGCCTGGGGGAATGCTGCTATTTGAGACGTACACGAAAGCGCAGCTGGATTTCAGCGCCGGACCTCGAGATCCGGCGCACCTGCTGAATCCCGGCGAACTTCGGAGAGCGTTTCCGGAATTGGAGGTCGTTTTTTACCGGGAATTGCGAGCAGAGCAGGGAATTGCGAGCTTGGCAGCAAGAAAGCCTGCAGGAAACGACCGCCGCAGCTAGGTTTGCTGGCAAGATTTGCTTGAGAGCCAGAGCTGCAAGTCGCGTACGGAAGAGAAGCGACAGCAAGGTTGCCGCACTCTATATTACTTCGTCGCAGGATCTTGCCGGGCTCGGCGGTTTGCAATCTGGGGTGACAGTTCGTATTCTTTAATTCGAGCATGAAGATAGCTCTCGCTCAGTTCAATCCCACCGTCGGCGATTTTGCAGGGAATACGGCTCGCATTTTGAGCTTAGCGGCGCAAGCCGAGGAGCGCGGCGCCGGGCTGGCTGTATTTACCGAGCTTTGCCTGTGCGGCTACCCGCCTCAAGACCTCCTGGAACGCCCCGCGTTTATCGAACGGAACCACAGCGAATTGAAAAAGCTGGCGGCGAAAATCCCTCTGCCGGCGGTTATCGGCTATGCGGGACGCGTGAAAAATGGAACAGGGAAGTCCATCGGCAACAAAGCGGCGCTGATTTGCGACGGACGCGTGGTCTTCGAGCAAAGCAAAATGCTGCTGCCGACTTATGACGTGTTCGACGAATCGCGTTATTTTCAGCCAGCGGATCGCCAATACGTGTTTGGCTTGCACGGTGAACAGCTCGGTATCACGATTTGCGAAGACGTGTGGAATGATGAGAATTTCTGGGCGAAGCCGCTTTATGATCGCGACCCTGTACACGAGATTGTGCGGCAGGGAACTACGGTGTTGCTGAATATTTCCGCTTCCCCGTACGCGCTCGACAAGCGAGCGCTGCGCCTTGAAATGCTGCGTTCCATCGCGCTGAATCACCAGCTGCCGGTGGTTTACGTGAATCAGTTCGGAGGGAACGACAGCCTGATTTTCGATGGAGCGAGCATCGCGTTGACGCCCGACGGCAAGGTGGCGGCGCAGGCCAAGGCTTTTGAAGAAGACCTAGTCTTGTTTGATACCGCAACGGGAACAGGGGAAATCCACGAGCAGCCGAAGGAAGAGATTGCTTACGCGTACCGCGCGCTGGTTATGGGAACGCGTGATTATGTGGGGAAATGCGGCTTTGCAAAGGTTCTGGTTGGATTAAGCGGGGGAATTGATTCTGCCGTGGTGGCGTCTATTGCCGTGGACGCGCTGGGAGCTGAGAATGTGTTGGGCGTTTCGATGCCGGGGCCGTTCTCCTCGGAGGGGAGCAAAGCCGACGCGCACACGCTGGCGAAGAATCTTGGAATTCAGTTCCACACTTTGTCGATTACGAATGTATTTGAAGCCTACAAGGGGGCATTGGCGCCTGCTTTCGGAGACAGGCCCATGGACGTAACGGAAGAAAATCTTCAGGCGCGCATTCGCGGGAATTATTTGATGGCCCTGTCGAATAAATTCGGCTCGATGGTGCTCAGCACGGGGAACAAATCGGAGAATGCGGTAGGCTATTGCACGCTTTACGGCGACATGGCCGGAGGATTGGCCGTGATTTCCGATGTGCCAAAATTGATGGTGTACGAATTGGCGCGATGGATTAACCGCGAAAGGGAAGTGATTCCCTGCTCGACGATTGAGAAACCGCCGTCGGCGGAGCTGCGGCCCGACCAGAAAGATGAAGACAGCTTGCCTCCCTACGACGTGCTGGACCGCATCCTGAAGGCCTATATTGAGGACTTGCGCAGCCCCCACGAGATTGCGGATCATTACGGATTCGATTTGAAGCTGGTGCAAGACATTGCGCTGCGGGTGGACCGGAACGAATACAAACGCAAGCAGGCGGCTCCGGGGCTGAAGATTACGTCGCGGGCGTTTGGGTTTGGGCGACCGTTCCCCATTGCGCAGAAGTTTGTTCCTTAGCTGTTTCGAGTCGTAAGTTTTAAGTCGTAAGTTCTACGTGAAAAGAAAAGATTCGGGCACGATGCATCGTGCCCCTACGACTAAAAAGAGGTCCTTTGTGAGAAAACTCCCGATACTCAGTGCCGTGTTGGCGATCTTCTTTTCCGGTTTCCCTGCGATAGCTCAACAGAAAACCGGGCCGACATCCGCGGCCCCATCCGCTCCTTCGCAGACGCAGAAGAACATTGAGGCCTATCTGCGGAACCTTTATGCATTTGGGCCGGACGTGAGGGTCATTGTGGGACCGCTCAAGGAGTCGGCAGTTGAGGGAATTCTCGAGACAAACATTGACGTGACCATCGGCGAGAACAAAGAGAATGCAAAATTCTACGTCAGCAAGGATGGGAGATTCCTGTTTCGCGGCGAGCTTTCGGATATGACAAAAGACCCGCTGGCGGAGAACCTGGCGCAGATCCGGATGACGGAGGCACCGGCGCTAGGCGATCCCAAAGCACCGGTGACTATTGTCGAGTACTCGGATTTTGAGTGCCCGGTTTGCCGAAACCTGCACGACACGCTGAGGAGTATACTGCCCAATTACACCGGCAAGGTGCGCGTCATTTTTAAGGACTTTCCCCTCGAACAACTCCATCCGTGGGCGCGCACGGCGGCCATCGCCGGGCGATGCGCTTACCAACAGAAGCCGGACGCGTTCTGGAGGGTCTACGACCTAATTTATGACAACCAGGAAATCATTTCGGCGGCAAATGCCTGGGGCAAGATGACGGACTACGCCACCCAATCCGGGCTCGATGCCGAGGCTTTTAAGAGCTGCATGGCTAGCCCGGAAGCCGGGGCTGCGGTCAATGCCAGCCACGCTAATGGCGAGAAGCTCGAAGTCAACAGCACGCCCACGGTTTTTGTGAACGGCCGTCGCATGGTCGGGGCCGATGCGAATCTGCTTCAGCAATACATCAACTACGAACTCGCCAAAGTTGGCGCAAGCAAATCCACTGAGAAGAGATAAACAAGAGGGGAGTGGGGTCTCGTGAAGGCCGTCGCCGAGGGCCTTGGCGCCCAGCCGTTGCCGAAGAAACTCAGCCCATTTGTTAGTTAACATAATATACCTTATCAGACACGGGATCAAGGGCTTTCTTTGGGTTTTCCACAAGTTTTTTGGGCTCGCAGCAGATGCCAGGGCCCTCCAGCTAGGTCGCGCGGACTCACCCATGCGACCTCTGCGACTCTCTTTCTCTGCTGGCTTCTTAAGGAGATAAGGGATATTAGGACAGTGGTCAACGCGCTTTCGTGGTCAGGAGCCGGGCGTGTTACTCAGCGTTCTTGGACAGACCACGAGGGGGTGAAGGATCCTAGGCAACGTGCAGGGAAGCTTCGGCTGGCACTACTTCCCTGCTCAAAAGGCCTTGTCGATATCGTGGCACCGCAAGACGCCCGCACTGACGGCCGCGGCCCTACATTCGCACCTCACAGCCGCCTGCGAACCGCGTCGGCAAGGAACTCTTTGGGTGTTTTAAGCAGGGGCCGGATACGACATTGGGCGACATATGGGTTGAGGGGCGCGAGGTCGCTCCTTGTCGCTTGAAGGAGTTTTCGAGACGTCGGATGCTGAGCGGCGTCTCGCGGGTTTGGCAAACCCGACGAGGTGCTTTCCCAGCCCTTTCCGCGGCGGCTGAAAGCGATTGGCGAAGAAAACCTTGAGCCTTGCCAAGTCACGTTCGAGACGCAAATGACGAAGAAGGAGCACCGAAAATGGATTTCTCAGAGAGAGACAATTCCCGGACCAGCAGGGGTGCCCGAGGCTCCCTTCGGGATTGGGTTTTGCGGAGCTCCCTGATCACCTTGATTACCTGGTTTGGCGGACCGGCTCCGGCGGCGGCGCAGGAGCCGGGAAATCCTCAGCACAGCACGGCGCTGGATTTTCTGAGTGTGCCCGTGCGGCCAATTGCCATTGGGCACCACGGCGTTGGGCCGTACACCCCGGTGACGAATCCTGGCTTCCCGATTGAGAACACGGTGGAGTCGGTGCGAAAGGCGTATACCTTAGGTGCGCGGGTGGTCGAGGTGGACGCGCAGCTTACTGCGGACGGCAAGCTGGCGGTGTTCCACGACGATTTTCTGAGCGACTTCACATGCATCCACTCGCTGACGCTGGACCAGCTTCAGGCGCGTTTGCCCTATGTGCCGGAGCTGCGGCAAATCATCAACGTGGCGCGAGAGTTCAATAACCGCGCCAGAGCGAACTTGGGGGGAATCCTGATTGTGGAGCTGAAGGCGTTTTCACCGCTCTGCGATTCTGGAGATAACTTGGAGCAACCGCTGGTTACCGCAGCGGTGAAGGAAATACGGAAGGCGCAGTTTGCCGACCGCGTGATGTTCGATTCGTTCTCGCCGGCGCTGCTGTATCTGGCGCAGCAAATGGCGCCGGAGATTCCGCGAGAGCTGGATCTTGACGGTTTGCAATTGCTGACGCCGGCGCAAGTGCAGTTTGTTACGGGGCTGCCGGTGACCGTCATCAACAAGAAGATTTCGCTCGGGCTTACGTGGGCGGAGATTGGACCAATATACCGTTTGCCGGGTTACGCGTCGCCGACGCAATTCTTGATCACCGGACTGGTTACGAGCGCTCGCGTGATCGGCGGCGAGATGGACTTCCTTGGCGCGGCGGAGCAACAACAGCCGGGGAGCGGACGAGAGTTTGTGGCTGCGGCGCACTCGCTAGGGATGCGCGCGTTCGCGGATCCCGCGAATACGCCGGCGGATTGGAACTTTTTTGCTTCGCTGGGCGTGGATGCGATTTACAGCACGATCCCGATGGGCGCGCAGTCGCAGCCGACGATTCCGGCCCCCTGACGTTCGGCGGTTGGGCGCAGGTTGGGAATTGCGAAGAGTTGGGAAGAGGCCACGCGGAATTTCGGAGAGGAATCAATTCCCTGCACCTCCGCCTCCGCAAGTGGCCTCTTCCCTGCTGTCAACAACAATGACCTACAGTGGGCCACGAGAGCGGGCAACGACCGTGCCATTCTGCCCGCCTCAGAAGGCGGGCCTTACATGATGCCGATTTTGTGGAGCAACTGGGTGAAACGTGGCTCGGAACGCAGCGGATCGGCCATGGGCTCGGCACCGAGGTAGACGAGGCGGTCGGTGCGTTCCTTGTATGCCCGGTCAAGCCAGTCGAGGGCGTTGGAGTTTTCTCCGAGGCCCAAGTAAACCATGGCGAAGTAGAGCGAAGAAACGTAGCGCGACTGAGCGAGATGCTGCAAATCCGCAAGGGCTCTGCGCGCGCCTGCGGCGTTGCCGGAAACCGCGAGCGCATGTCCGTACAAAGCAATCATGGCCGGGTGCTCCCCGGAGAGTTTGCGTCCCTGGGAAAAGGAATCCAGGGCTTCGCGATACATCTTCTTTTCGCGGTAGGCCGAGCCCAACCAAATATAGGCTAATGGATAAGCCGGGTATTGCTCGATGGTGCGGCGCCCTTGTTCGATCGCGGCGTCGTAGTCTCGCATGTGGTACTTGATCTCGGCGCGCGTGGTATTGAACAGCGGCGAAACGGGGTCGAGTTCGAGCGTGCGGGAGTTCTCCTCGAGCGCCAGCGGCAAGCGATTGCGCACCATGCAATAGTGGCCGAACCAATGATGAGAGGTGGGATTGTTCGGGCCAAGGGCGATGGCGCGCTGAAACTCGCGCTCCGCGGTCTCGAAATTCCAGTCGTAGCTGAACGCGACGTTGCCGAGTACGGCGTGGGCTTCGGCGAGCTCGGGGTCGAGATCTAGGGCGCGCTTGGCGGCATCGCGGGCCCTCGGCTTGGCATCGGATGGCGCCAAATCGTCGTAAGGCACTTGCCCGAGCAAAGCATAAGAGCTTGCGAGGCCGGCATATGCGAGAGCATACTGTGGATCCTTTTGAATGGCCTGCTGGTAGGCTTCGATGCTCTTGTGCAGGTCGCCGCGATTGGTCCAATAAAAACGTCCCCGAAGGTACGCATCGTAGGCTTCTGGGTTCACCGTGCGCTTTGCAACGGCTCCGCTGCCCTTGCTGCTGGACGGATTCAAAGCAAGACTGATCCTGTCGGCCACGGCAGCGGCAACTTCCTCTTGAACGCCGAGGAGGTCGTTGAGGTCGCGGTCGTATCTGTCGGCCCAAAGGTGAGTCTGGTCGCTTACTTGAATGAGCTGGGCGTCAATGCGCACGCGGTTGCCTTCGCGGCGCACGCTTCCTTCGAGAGCGTATTGGACATCGAGGGCACGGCCAATTTCGGCAATGGGCTTGCCGACAATGGCGTTGGAAGAAGCGGTGGCGATCACACCGAGGCGCTGCGGATCGAGGCTGCCGAGGCGCGTAATCATTTCGTCGGTGAGGCCGGCGCTGAAATAGTCCTGCTTTGCGTCGCCACTGAGGTTGGTGAATGGAATGACGACGAGACGAACTTTATTCAAGCGAATTAGCCTAGGTTGAATCCAGCGATAGACGCCATAGGCGGCTACCAAGATCAGTGCAACAGCAGTCAATGTACTAGTAGCGCGGCGCAACTTTGAAGCAGGAGGAGCTTGTTTGCGCGAGTCTGTGGAGTCAGGGGCCTCCGCGACGGGCGACGCCAACGTCGTTGGATCTGCGTTGCCGTTACCGGATTCTGAAGCAATATCGGCAACGTCGGGCTCGGGCACAAAAGCGTCATCCGCTTCGGGGTCGTCCTTGGGCTGGCGGTTCTTGCGCCAATCATCGAGTTCGCTGGTGTAGGCGTAGACCGTGGACTTCTTCTGATGTTCGTGACGATGAACCGGCAGGCCTTCGGTTTTCTCCCAGCGCTGAACGGTGCGGACTTCGCGATCGAGATAGTCGGCAATCTCCTTCCAGGAATCGAGCTTCCTGTCGTGAAGGCGCGACTCTCCTGAATTGAGACGAGTTTCGCTAGCAGACATGAGCGACGCCGGCGCTGAGCATTTAGTTGGGCGAATTATAGCCTATTTCTATACAGAATCGGTAAGATGAGAGACCACGAGCAGACTAGCGGGCTTTGGCAACGACTGCGCCTGCACCGGCTCCTAGGAGGAACCATTTGGCGGCGCGGACGACGCGGCGCCAAGCGCTGCCGCCTTTAGCAAGGCGCACAAGCCGCCGAAACGTCGCTAGGTGCATTCAAGGCATCCTGGGCGTCATTTACCATTTGATATTGCAATCGGGCCGATTTGGGACTATGCTGCGGCAACTCGCTTGGCCAGCCTACACTGTGTATGTTGACTTTGGGCGGCGCGAAATGCGCCGCCCTGTTTTTTTTATAGCCTTGCAGGCGCCAGGCCGACGCTTTCTAAAGGTGGCGCTGCCTCGCAGGGGCTTAGCGAAGAGCGCGCGAAGGCGCACGACGAGGCGCGCGCACTGCATGCGGTATTGCACGGTGACGTTGGCGTCCGCGGGGCTGGTGGTGCAGCCCGCAGCGGCGGTTTGCACCGCTATGGTGAGCGACGCGCCCGCCGCATAATTCTTAGCGATGGCGCCGCTGTCGTTCGATGCGGCGGAAATCGTGACGCTGACGGGCGTGGTGTCATCGGTGAGCCGCACGACGGCGTTCGTCGTGCAACCGGACGGCGCGGTTTTTGCCTGCACTTGCATGCGCGAGATCGTGCTCAAAACTGCCGTCGCGAGAACAATATTGTGCCTCGCGCCACCGCCCCAACCCTCCGGAAACATGAACCCTGCGGACGCCGGCGAAACCCGCTTGACATTTCATGACTTGTACGGTGTCGTACAAATCCTACGATTTGCACGTCTTTGTACAACTGTACCAATTTGTATGATAATGTACAAAAACAACGATGTGTACGTTTTCGTACAAGTTAAGGCAGGCACCAATGGCTGACGAAATCTACGCCGTATTGATCGCCGACGTCATAGCATCGAGCGCCCGGAAAAACATGCGCGCCCAATTGGGGAACAAGCTTGCGGCCGCCTCGGAAAAGCACCTGAACCAGAAGCTCATTCGCTTCCCTTACACCGTCACCGCCGGCGATGAGTTCCAAACCATTTCCACGGAGCTGGCGCCGGTTCCCGCTTTGCTTCTGGACCTACGAGCCATGCTTCAGCCTCTTCCCCTCCGCATCGGAGTGGGCATTGGCGAAGTCGCGGGCCGCCTTCAGCCGCCGGTCAACCGCCTTAGCGGCCCGGCGTTTCAGTTCGCGCGCCGGGGCATTGACAACGTAAAGGCCGGCAGCCTCTTCAAATTCGAGACCCTGACGGCCTTCGCCTCGGGCAACGAGCACTTCGACCAAACCATCAATCTGCTTTACGGCTTGCACGATACGCTGGTATCTCAGATTACCTCGAAACAGTGGGAGACCATCCGCCAGTTCCTGGCCCAGCCCGCGCTCGAGCAAACCGCCAAGCGGCTAAAGCTCGACATCTCGACGGTTTCCAGAAATCTCAAAAGAGGGTACTATTGGCAACTCTCAGAGACGGCGAAAGCGACCGGCGCTTTCATCGAGCGCACTCTTTCGTAGTTGCACAAAAACGTACAAATCGGGGAATTTGTACAAGACTATGCAAATCCTCTTCCGGACGTTTCTGGCGATTTACCTGGCTCATCTCCTGACCGATTTTGTCTTTCAGACGCGCCGCCTCGTCGAGCAAAAGAAGCGCGGCAAGCTCTTCGCCTATTTTCTTCACGGTCTCACGCATTACCTCTCGGCGATTGCCCTGGTGAGCTTTTTCCTAGTCGGATCCGGGCTGTCGTTGCGCACGCATGCGGTCATTCTGGCTCTTACGCTTTTCCATTTGTTCATAGATTTCGTCAAAATCCAGCTCACGCAAAAATCCTTCGTCGGCGATGGCGCCGTTGTCTACGTTTCCGACCAACTCTTGCATTTGGTGAGCGTCGCAGTCGCCGCGTGGCTGCTTGCGCCCAGTTTGCCTTTTGCGGACCTGACTGCCCTGCTCGGCAGAGGCCGCGCCCTCCCAGGCCGGCTTCTCCTCATACCGATCATTTACGTCGGCGTGATTTTTGGCGGCGGCTACCTGATTCGCGCACTGACTCGCCCCCTGGCGAAAAGCATCAGCCTGGAACAACCGGAAAAAGGCGGCGAGCCCATGCAGAACGCAGGGCTCTACATCGGCTGGCTCGAACGCTTCCTGCTGCTCACCGCGCTCCTGTTGCAATCTCCCGGCACAGCAGGGCTCATTCTGGCTGCCAAAGCTATCGCCCGCTATCCCGAATTCAAGTCCGAGCATTTTGCCGAATATTTTCTGATCGGCACGCTTCTCAGCTTCTCGATCGCCGTGCTGGGCGGCGCGTTTCTCGCGCGTGTCGTCCTGGGCCAGCTTCGCGTCGCCGGATAGTCGCTGCCTCTACCCGTCAAATCCTAGGTACCTTCAACACTGCCCTAAAGGTATACTTCTCGCGCGAACTGCCTCAACCCCTTAGGACAATACTCATGCCTCCCACCATGTTGCCTGGCAAGATCTGCTATCTCGAAATGCCCGCTACAGACGTTGCGCGCTCCTCCGACTTTTACAAAAAAGTCTTCAGCTGGACTATCCGCAAGCGCGGTGACGGCAGCACTTCGTTTGATGACACGGTCAACGGGGTGAGCGGCGCCTGGGTGCCCGGACGCCCGCCGGGCGCGGTGGTTGGCCTGCTCTTTTACATCCTGGTAGACAGCGTGGCTGCGGCGCTGGACGCCGTCGTCGCCAACGGCGGCGAAATCGTACAGCCTATCGGAGCGGATGCGCCCGAGATTACCGCGCGCTTCCGCGATCCTGGCGGAAACGTCATCGGCCTCTACCAACATCCCGCCAAGTAAATCCTGCGCGGGTCGTGCGGCGCAAGCTTCTGCTAAGATTTTACAATGAGCCAAGACAACTCATCCGCTCGTCTCGCGGGCATCCGTCTGCATCCAATTAAGGCGCTGGATCCTGTGCAAGTGAAAGAGGCGCGCATCGGTCCTGGCGGCGGGCTGGAGTTGGACCGTACCTGGGCTCTTTATTCCGCCGACGGGCAATGGATCAATGGCAAGCGCACAGCTGCCATACACATGATTCGTGCGGCTTACGCGCCGGACCTCAGCTCTGTGACGCTTTCCGTTCCTGCCGATCGGAGCGGCACTCCCACAAAAACTTTTGACTTTCCCGGCGGCTCGGCCGATGCCGCACAATGGTTCAGCGCGTTTTTCGATCAATCGGTCACCGTGCGCTGTTCTCCGGAGGGTTTTCCCGACGACACCGTCGCCAACGGCCCCACAATTATTTCCACGGCTTCGCTGGATGATGCTGCCTCGTGGTTCCCTGGACTGACTTCCGCGGACATGCGCTTGCGTTTTCGCACTACGCTGGAAATCGATGGAGTCCCGCCGTTTTGGGAAGACCAGCTTTTCGCCCGAGACAAGAATAGTTTCGTGCGCTTTCGCATTGGCGACGTGAACTTCGACGGCAGCAATCCCTGCGCGCGCTGTCCGGTGCCGCCGCGCAATCCGCACACTGGTGCGGAGTTTCCGGGTTTTCAGAAGCGCTTCACCGAGCAACGCCGCACCGCGCTTCCATCCTGGGCACCGCTCGAGCGCTTCGATCATTTCTACCGCATGGCCACCAACACGCGCGTTGTTCCCAGCGAGGCCGGCAAGCTACTGCGTATAAACGACCCCGTCGTTCTTCCCTAATTTCTTTTACTGGGAGACTTACATGCTCTGGAGACACAAAGAGATCGTGGTCCGATTTTGCAGCGGAGGCTGACAAAAGGGCACAGCCGGTTAGATTTTGATTCGGGCCGGGTTGACGAGATTACGCTTTGTAAATCGGCGAGCGGAGCCGCACGCGGGAAAGCTGAGAGACCATCGCTTTTCTCCCACCTGGGGATAAATCCCACCCTCTGGCGCGCCCGATCAAGGATTTGCAGCCGCGAACCACGGCAGCATAGACCTTGCGAGGGAGGCGTTTCCCTGAGCTTGCCACCCCCCGTAGCACGATCGGTGTGTTGTCCTTCACTTCCTTCAGCAGCCGCCTCCACGCACGGCTGGTTTCCGGGTCCATCATCGGTCCTCCATCCCGGGCTGTCTTTATTATTCTACCGCCGCTCCGCTGCCGGCGCCAAATTAGAATCTTAAGCAGACGCGAGCAGAAGCTTCGATCACTACTATCGCCTGGCAGCCAACACCTTGCGTCGCTCCCGGCAAAATAGGCAAGCTCCTCCGTGTCGGCGATAAGGTGCACCGTGATGCCACTGTCACTCTCTACGGTTCAGTCTTACGTCTTGGCAGCTTTATATAGGTATTAGCCGACAAAGAAAGCATTGAACGCCGTGCACACAAATCACACACAGGTGCACATGCGCTACATCTAGCGATGCGGACATGGATCAGATCGATAAAACGGGGAAGAATTAACGCGCTGGAATTGCTGCGGCGGCTTGCCCTTTTTCGAGGAGCTGCTCCTTGCGGTAAACCAGAGAATTGATGTCGTACGTAGCCAGTTCAAAACCGTGACCATGCGTGATGGCATCCGTCGGACACGCTTCCACGCAGTAGCCGCAGAAAATGCATCGCGAATAATCAATGTTGTACACGGACGCATAGCGCTCGCCAGCCGAAATCCGGCTCGCATCCGTGTTTTCCGCCGCTTCGATGTAAATGCAATTGGCCGGACAAGCCGCGGCGCACAAGAAGCACCCCACACACTTCTCCAGCCCGTTTTCGTCGCGGTGCAATACATGAATTCCGCGGTACCGCGGCTGGAAATGCACCGGCTCGTGCGGGTAGTTTTCCGTGACCGTTTTCCGGAAAATGTTCCGGAAGGTAACGCTGAACCCTTTCACCAGCGCCTCAAACGTCTCACCCAATTCACGAATTACGGATGGCATGATTTCAGTCTAACAAAGCCTCTGGGAGCGGGCAAACGAAGGCTCCTCTCGCATCACTCTTGAACTCTTGAACTCTTGAACTTTTGAACTCTTCAACTCTTCAGCGCATCGACGATCTGTTTTCCATGAAACCGCCCGTTCTCAATGAAAATCTCTCCCGTATGACGTCCGCCGGTTACCACTCCGGCCAAATAAATCCCCGGCACATTGCTCTCTAAAGTATGCGGATCCAACGACGGACGTTTGCTTTCCGGGTCCAGTTTTATCCCCATGCTCTCCATAAACGAAAAATCCGGGTGATACCCCGTCAGTGCGAAAACCTGCTTCGCTGGAAGTCGCTTCGCCCCCGCGTGGTTCGCCACCACGACTTCATCTCTGGTGATTTCTTCAATGCGCGTGTTGAGCAGCGCTGTAACTTGTCCCGCCTTGATGCGATTCTCAATATCGGGACGGACCCAATACTTGATCGTCGAGCCTAATTCCTTTCCGCGGTGCACGAGCGTCACCCGCGCCCCATTTCGGTACAGATCCAAAGCCGCTTCTGCCGCCGAGTTTTTTCCGCCAATCACCACCACATCCTGCCTCCAGTATTCGTGCGGCTCGGTGTAGTAATGCGAAACGTGCGGCAGATCCTCGCCTGGAACGCCCAGCAAGTTTGGTAAATCATAATAGCCAGTCGCTACTGCAATCTTTTTCCCGTAATATTTCTCTTGCCCCTCCTTCTCGGTCTCTGCCACCACTGTGAAGTTTCCGTCATTTCCATCCACGTCGATCACGCGCTCGTAAAGCCGCAGGTCCAATTGATAGTGCTCTGCGGCCTTCCGGTAATACTTCAGCGCCTCAATGCGTGTAGGCTTCTCTGCCGCGCTCACGAGCGGCAAATCGCCGATCTCCAACAATTCCGGCGTGGTGAAAAACACCATGTTCACCGGATAATGATAAAGGGAGTTGCAGATGGAGGCCTTGTCAATCACCAGGGCCTGCATGCCCGCGCGCTTTGCTTCGATAGCCGTCGCGAGGCCGGTCGGTCCCGCCCCGATGCAGATAATGTCGTAGGTTTTCATGAGAATTTGAGTTTGCCGTGAGGCGTGAAGAATTGCAATTCGGTGGATTTATTGTTTTTCCGGAGACTCCAGGATTTCCTGCAACTCCATCCGGAACGACTCGAGTTCGCGCAGTCTCTCCGGCGTCGCTTCCACTTCTTTCTTTTTCCACACAAACACTTCGCCCGAACCACGCTTCAGCTTCACGCTAAAATTTCCGTCAACCATAAACGAAGCCGGCGCGAGCAACTTCATTCCCGCATTCGGAACCGGTGCCAGCGCAGCTACGCAGTTCCCTTTCCTTATGCACAACGCGCCCTCGTAGGGAGGAATCGCAATGGGGCGAAAGCCAGCCACAAAAAGGCGTTCCATCACTTGCATTTGTCGTGGAGACAGATCAACCATCGGAATGTTTCGCCAACTGGAAATCCAAGCGGGTCAGCAGAATCAAACTACAATTATGCCGCAGTGGTGTCGGCTTCTGAAGTGCCCTCTTCCAATTGCGAAAGGATATCCCGCAGCGTCGAGATCAGCTCATCGCGGGAGACATGGCTCTTCTTGAATTGAATCCGGAATTTGAACGTTTCGGTCGGCGGCTCGAATTGAAAAATGAACGGCCGCGGCCGCTGTGGACCCGCCTGCTCCTGCCGCCGTTCCCGCCGGGCTTCATCGCGCGTCAATCCGCCCTGCATGATGCGATGAAACATCTCAACCATTTTCTTTTCGTTCGGCTGGCGTGCAATTTGCAGCAGCAGCGACTTGGAATTGATTCCATGATCGATGCACCGCTTCCGCAGCAACTCCGGAATGTTCCTCAGCGAAAGCGTCTCGGTCACCGAAGACCGCGCCCGCCCAATTTTTTTCGCGATGTCCTCATGCGTATACTCAAACTGTGTACTCAAGCGGTGCAATCCGTCCGCTTCTTCAAATGGCGTGAGGTCTTTGCGCTGGATGTTTTCAATCAACCCAAGTTCCAAAGTTTCCGCATCATCCGCCATCTTTTCAATGCACGGCACCTCGCGCAACCCCGCCGCCCGGGCAGCATGATAGCGCCGCTCGCCCGAGATAATGTAATAGCAATCCTCGCGGGGCACATATCGCACCAAGAGCGGCTCCAGCACGCCTTTCTCGCGCACCGACTCCGTCAATTCGCGCAAATCTCCCAGCGCCTTGCGCGGCTGCTCCGGGTTCGGACGGATCTGGTCCAGCCGGATCATCCGTCCAACAGCCGCCCCGCTATAGCTTGTCAGTGACTCTACATAATGTGCGTCATGCCGCATCTTCAGCGTGACGGGCAACCCGATCCTCTTCGACACGTTGGATAACCTCCGCCGCGAGTTTCTTGTACTCCACGGCCCCCGGTGATTTCGGTGCAAATGTAAAAATCGTTTCCTTGTACGCGGGACT
>DATEGO010000162.1:0-11841 GCA_035280065.1 Candidatus Acidiferrum sp. | reverse complement strand
ACTTCCGCAGATTACGGACGATTGGGGAGCGACCTTTCTTGAACCGTCGAAGGTAACGGCTGCTCAGCGGTCGTATCTCGCTACATCCGATGAGCTTATCGAAGAGCTGCAGGCGGCTGACACGATAGTCATCGGAGCGCCAATGTACAACTTCTCGATTCCAGCGCCACTCAAGGCTTGGATCGACCAGATTGTGCGGTTAGGAAAGACTTGGGGGTATGGAGCGAGCGGGCCCCAGGGGCTTCTAAGCGATAAGAAAGTGATCGTCGTCACTGCGCGTGGGGGCACGTACGAGAAGGGAACTGCCAGAGGTGCTTTGGATTTTCAAGAACCCTACTTGCAGCACATTCTGGCTTTCATCGGGCTCACGGACGTTACGTTTGTTCATGCGGAAAACCAAACAGGCGAACAAGGGGTTGTATCGCTAGCCAAAGCGAGAGAACGAATCGGCGGAATTCTTGCAGATCAGCGCAGGTAAGCGGACCTCCACTAAAGCGAGGCGGTCAGCCAGATGTGTCAGTGGTGTTTGCGCCGCAACACCAGGCCATGAGGAGAAGCGCTATTTTCAGCGGCTGGCATTCGTTTTGCCTGTTGGCCATCGCCGTGCATGCCCTATAAGGGCGAGCATACTTCACTCAGCAGGGAGAAGTGCGGATGCGTACAATCTCACGAGGGTTTTCCGGTCGGCGCAACCCGGCAGATGTAAAGCTTCCGCCAGGGCAGTACCTCACTACGGACTTCCCAGTCTTGTCCGCGGGACCAACACCACACGTGCCGCTCGCCCGTTGGGAATTTACGATCGACGACGGCAACCACGTTTTGCGACGATGGAGTTGGAAGTCGTTCCGCGAGCTACCCAGCGAGACCATCAGCGCGGACTTACACTGCGTTACGCGATGGTCGAAGCTCGGCACATCTTGGGAAGGCGTTTCCCTTGATACCATGCTCGCAGACATAAAAACCGACGCTGCCTACGCTCTCGTTCGCTCCTATGGTGACTACACGACGAACGTGCCTCTGAAAGACCTCTTGAACAAGCAGGCGTGGATTGTGTTCCGATTCGACGGCGAAGATCTTTCTCCCGAACATGGCGGCCCCGCACGACTCCTTGTGCCGCATCTCTATTTGTGGAAAAGCGCTAAATGGGTGCGAGGCATGACGCTGATGCGTGCGGATAAACCTGGATTCTGGGAAGGCCTCGGCTACCACATTTATGGAGATCCGTGGCGGGAGCAGCGGTACTCGGGCGAAAGGTGATGTGGCGGATTGGAACCGTGATTGATCTTCACGACGAAACAGCGACGGCGCGGACACTCACGCTCAAAGTTCCAGATTGGCCATGTCACGTCGCAGGTCAGCACGTTGACGTACGGCTGACGGCCTCGGACGGGTACTCTGCAGTTAGGTCATACTCGCTCGCCTCTGCGCCGAACGTCGAAGGGCGCGTTCAAATAACCGTCGAACGACTACCTAACGGCGAAGTGTCACCCTACCTTACGCAAGAAGTCACTGTCGGGGACCAGTTGGAGCTGCGGGGGCCAATCGGCGGTTGGTTCGTGTGGCACGCTGAACAAACTGAGCCAGTGCAGTTGGTAGCGGGGGGTTCCGGAATCGTTCCGCTGATGGCCATGATCCGTTCGCGAGCTGTGACGGGCAGCGCAGCGCCGTTTCGATTGTTGTATTCCGTGCGCGAACCGAGATCGATTTATTATCGTGATGAACTGCGTGAGCTCGCCGATGGGGAACGGTCGGTGATGGTGACATACGCGTATACGCGAACCATCCCGAAGGATTGGCCACGACCGCCCGGGCGTATAGATGCCGCCTTGCTCGCGCAGATGGCATGGCCCACGAGTCTTGGGCCGACTTCCTACATTTGCGGTCCAACATCGTTCGTGGAAAGTGTGGCGGACCTCCTCACTGCCTCGGGCTACGATCGCGACAAGATCAAAACGGAACGCTTTGGGCCCACAGGAGAACGGAAGTGAGCTCACAGTTTCTTTGTCTTTGACGGCAATCTGCTGCAGGTGAGTTGAGCAAAGTGTCTGCCATCGACATTACTGCCGCCCAAGCACAATGCGGGGACTCCGGGCCTATTTCGCAACTTGGTTCTGCGACGTGGAGTGGTCGGGCTTTAATGATGCAACGCCAAAATTCAAACTGAAGCGTTTGCACCAGATCGAAACGGAGCGGTACTTCGACAAGTCAAGATCAGAGCCCAGGGCATAGTTTCGGTCACCGATGTTCCCCTTAATGGGGCCCAGATCTATGAAGTCGGAATGCCGCACAACATCGTTGTCCTTTGCATCATCAGCAGCCACCAAGTAAACATGAACATTCGGTCCATTCGTAGTTTTGAAGTTCGTGAACCGGAGCATTAGAACGCTGTCTCCCATGCGGTAAATCGTTGCTGTGCCCTCAGTCGGATGCGCAATTCCATAGAATGCTCCAGACTCGATGACCTGTACTTTGGAACTGCTATTTGCTGGCATTTCTTCGTGGACACGTCGGTTGATGAAGAGCCCTTCCGGCCGAAAGGCGTACCATGCTACGAACAAAACGACGGCGAGCGCCGCGAACGCTATCTTCCGCGTATGCATTGTCAATCCTCTCCGATGTAAAGAATCCCTCACGAAAGTGCTAGGACCACGGACCTCACTTATTTTCTAAACTCGCCGCGGCCTACTTCAACTAGCGACAGTCGTTATGAAAGAAAACTTGGTCCGATCGCATCGATTCCGTGGCAGTAAGAGAAACTCTTTTGAGGTCCTCACGCAGCAAATAGAATGAAACGGCCAAAAGGGCCAGATCCTTCATGAGGAAAGCAACGTGTTCGGTCATTGCGGGAAATCCGCCGGCCGAAGCCGCCCAGCCGTCTGGGAAAAATGGAATGATCGTGATCGTTGCGAGAAAAGTGAAACATGAACCGAGCGCGCCAAGAATTCCCGCGTTCTTATTCCAGAATCCGCAGAACAGGAGTGCGCCAAACAGCCATTCGGAAACTCCCAAGAACCAGGTGGCGCCTCGCGTACCAAATACTGGATACATCCACAGGATGAGAGGCCCATGGCTGATATAAGGGATCAGCCCCTGCGCCTCATACTGAAACCATTTCTGATAACCAAAGAACAAAAAGATGATCACCATCGAGGCGCGAGCGAAATGGTAATCCAGGTCCTTCTTGAGGATACCGAGCCTAATCAAAATGCGCATGAGCAGATTCATCGTGCAGTCCCTTCGGTGTGTTTCTGCGCCTCCAACGCCAGACTGCCAAGTGCACGTGACGTTCCAGAACTCCTCTACCTGATGCTCGAACTCAAACAGCCAGCATCGTCGTTTCTTTCATCTGCTGTGAGATGGCGGTCTCAGTGTCAGCGAATGACCCTGCTTCGACAGGGTGTCGTATGTGTCGCCGCGAAGACAGGCCGTTCCCGGCAGTGAGTTGATCGAGCCGACTTATTTTCCAATGATTCGGAGGAGCAGGCCTGCCAGTCCGCCACCGATGACTGGACCCAGCACCGGCACGATCGCGTAACTCCAGTCCGAAGTTCCTTTGTTCGCGATGGGTAGAACCGCATGAGCGAGCCGCGGCCCAAGATCTCGAGCGGGATTGATCGCGTACCCTGTGGTTCCGCCGAGAGACAGCCCAATCCCCCAAACCAGCGCAGCCACCAAGTACGGACCCAGTCCCGAGGCAGGCCCGGACTCCGCAACTGCTTTCGAGAAGATCGCTCCGACCACCAACACCAGAACCAGAGTCCCCAGGATTTCACTGACGAGGTTCGCGCCAAACCGGCGGATGGCCGGTCCGGTGCAGAAACAAGCGAGTTTCAGGCCTTGGTCCTGCGTCTCCTTCCAATGCGGCCAAAAATGGAGCCACACGAGAACAGCTCCGACAAATGCGCCAGCCATCTGAGCGAGAACGAAGGGCACGAGCTTCCCAAAATGGCCGGATGATATCGCGAACCCCATCGTAACCGCGGGATTGAGATGCGCGTCGCTGCTGCCGCAGGCAATCGCAGTGAACACACCTGCCATCACCGCGAACGCCCAACCACTAGTGATCACCATCCAGCCAGCCCCTTCCGCCTTCGAGCGCTTCAGCAGTACGTTCGCAACGACTCCGTCACCCAGCAAGACGAGCACAAGCGTCCCCATGAATTCACCAAAACATTTCCCAAGCATAAACGCTCCTTCTCTGGATTTTGGAGGCTCGTTAAATCACGCAGCCCAATCGAACGAGCGTGTGACCGCCCGCTTCCATAAGCTGTACATCTCCTGCCGCTTTCCGTTGGCGAGATTCGGTTGCCAAGTTCGGTCTATGGCCCAATTTGCCCGCAAATCCTTGAGATTCTTGAAGTAGCCGACCGCCAGGCCAGCGGCGTAGGCCGCACCGAGGGCTGTCGTCGCGTCTTTCGTTAGTGGCCGAACGACTGGGCGATCGAGAATGTCTGCTTGGAACTGCATCAGGAGCTCATCCTCCACCATGCCGCCGTCCGTCCGAAGTACGTCCAACTTGATACCAGAATCTTTTTCCATCGCCTCGAGCACGTCGCGTGTCTGAAAAGCCGTTGCCTCCAGCACAGCCCGCGCGAGGTGTCCCTTGTTTGCGTAACGCGTAAGTCCAGTAATGACGCCGCGCGCGCTATCTTTCCAATAGGGCGCGTATAAACCGGAAAACGCAGGAACAAAATAGACGCCTCCGTTGTCGCTGACGGACCTTGCCAAAGATTCGATGTCCGAGCTCTTCGCAATCAAACCGAGGTTGTCGCGCACCCATTGCACGAGTGCGCCGGTAATGGCTATGCTCCCTTCGAGAGCATAGAGAGCTGGCTGCTCGCCGAATTTGTATGCCACGGTTGTCAGCAACCCTGAATTGGACTCGACCTTGCGGGTTCCGGTGTTCATGAGCAAAAAGCAGCCCGTCCCGTAGGTATTCTTCGCTTCGCCAGCTTCAAAGCAGGTCTGACCCACCAACGCGGCTTGCTGGTCCCCTAGGATTCCGGCGATTGGCACATTTTTTATAGACGGTTCGTTTGCGACTCCATACGTTTCACTGCTTGAGCGTATTTTGGGTAGCATCGCTCCGGGAATACCAAACGCCTCAAGCAATTCCTTGTCCCAGGAGAGCGTTTCGAGATTCATCATCTGTGTGCGGCTGGCGTTTGTGACATCCGTGATGTGAACGCCGCCTTTCGTTCCACCTGTCAAATGCCAGACCAGAAATGTGTCGATGTTTCCGAACAGCACGTCGCCTGCTTCGGCTAGTTCGCGAGCTCCCTTCACGTGCTCAAGAATCCAACGGATCTTCAGACCGCTGAAGTAAGTCGTGAGCGGCAATCCGGTCTTGCCGCGGAAGCGGTCTTGTCCTCCGGACTTCGCTAGCTCCTTCACATAATCGGCGACTCGTGTGTCCTGCCAGACAAGCGCGTTCGCAACGGGGTCGCCGGTCCTCCGATTCCATACGATCGTCGTCTCTCGCTGATTTGTGATTCCTATGGCAGCGAGGTCTTGAGGCTGAAGGCCTGCTTTCGCCATGGCCTCCGCGATCACCTCGCGCGTACGCTGCCAGATTTCGTCCGGGTTATGCTCGACCCAACCGGGATTCGGATAGATTTGTTCATGCTCCTTTTGGGCCACAGCCTTAACGTGACCCGCGCGGTCAAAGACGATAAAACGCGTGCTGGTCGTGCCCTGATCAATCGCGCCGATGTGGTCTGACATTGTGCTCCTCCTCGACGGAATCCTTTGCTTTCGAAATGCTCTTTTCGCTCGAACTACGACCGGACGTACTTATAGCCCTGCCTTCTCCACTTCCTCTTTCAACCGTGATGATTCAATTCGCCGCCGACGGGTGTTGAAGCTCCGCCTGCGGAAGGCCTGCTGAGTCAAATAAATGACGTATTTTGGCCACATAACCGTTGATCTCGGCCTCGGTGACGGGACTGGACCAGTTCAACTCTGTTGCCATCAGAGCCCCGACTGTTGGGGCAGCCGCAATAGCATCGCGCCAGGAATAGAGCTGCAGACCAATCCTCCGCGCGAGAACATCTTCGATGGTCGCCGCCATTTCTTCGCGAACGGCGTAAATCACTTCGGCCCGGATCGCTGGATATCCTTGGACAATGAGTTCAACGAGTGATCGGTCTTCACCGCTCACCGCGAGGACGTTTTCGGCTGCGGTTCCGAATTTGGATGCCAGATGACGCGCAGATTCAGCTGATATGGCGTTTTTGCGGGAGAGCGTCTTCCAATAGTCATCTGTAAAGCCTTTGCCACCGTAGAGAATATAGTTGCGCGTTTGGCTCTCCGTGCGCGGATGACCGAGGGATTCCTGCACTCGATGAATCGTGTCTTCCGCCATGGCACGGTGCGTCGTCCACTTGCCTCCCATGATGCTGATGAGCCCGCTCGCGGGATCAACTTCAATCACGTCGTCGCGGGCTAGTTTCTTGGTGTCACCTTCGTCGTCCGAGCCGACCAGCGGCCTGGCTCCCGCAAAGCCGCTCACGATGTCGCTAGGGGTCACGGGACGAGCTACATATCGGTTTAGGTGCCGCAACAGGTACCCGACGTCTTGCTTAGTTACAACCAGTTCCGTACCCGGTGCTACCTCTTCATCTGTAGTTCCAACAAGCAAGCGGCCCCCCCACGGAACGGCGAACAGGACGCGTCCGTCTTCCGTCTTGGGGATCAGGAGTGCGTCTTCGGTTGGAAACACCTCGAGCGGCAGAAGAATGTGCGCGCCCTTGCTTGGCCGCATGCGCTTGTGCAGTGATGGAGTGGCGAGCTGCCGGATCGAGTCCGAAACCGGGCCCGTGGCATTTATTATTACCTTCGCGTTGACAGTGAACTTGTTCTCCGTCAGATGATCGGTCACCACGACGCCCGTTAGTTTTCCGCTCGGGTTTCGGCGAAAATCCGTAACGCAGGCATGATTCAGCGCGTTTCCGCCGGCTTTGATGAAGGTTTGTACCAGCGTGATGTTGTAGCGGGCGTCATCGAACTGCCCATCGGCGTAAGCGATGGAACCGATCAGACCCTTCTGGTTCAGCTCCGACATCCGCTTCAGGGTTTCGTCGTGCGAAAGATACTTGCTGGGAGAGATTCGCCCCGGACCTGCCAGCCAATCGTAAATTTTGAGTCCTACATCCAGATAGGCTACGTCGATCCAGTGATAGCTCGGCACCAGGAACTCCAGTTTTCGCGTGAGGTGCGGCGCGTTTTCGAGCATTCGCACGCGCTCGTGCAGGGCCCGCACCAGGACGTGATACTCCTGAAGATCCGCTCCCTTGATTGCCTCTTCGAGATAGCGCACGCCGCCATGAATGATCTTGGTCGCCGCACTGGACGTGGCCCCGGCAAAATCGCCGGCTTCGAACAGGACCGTTCGAATGCCCCGCAATTGCGCGTCTAGGGCACAAGCCGCGCCCGTCGCTCCTCCCCCGATCACGCACAGATCGAACGGCTGACCGGAAACATTCTTCAGTTCCTGAACTCGGTCTCTCATCAGCGCCCGTTGCTCAGAACGTGACCTTGGTTCTAAACCCCAAAACTGGAGCGTTTGTTAGAGCAGGATTACCGCCGACGTTGGCGTAATATTGGAACGTGGGTTCTACGAGCAAGTACGGCGTCACTTTAATGGAATAGTTCAGCTCAAACGCTTTTTCCGAACCGAGACGTGGTCCGCCGAGAAGCGCTCCGAAGTCGCTGAATGGATCACTAATCTTGGTGTAAACGAAACCGATGCCAATCCGGTCGTTGGGACGACGTTCAAATGCAGCATTGATGCGGGCTCCCGCCGTGATCTGAACATTTTCGCGGCTGACGTCACCGGGGCTGTAATCAAAACCAAATGTCACGTCCAATCCACGGTTCGATCCCGGTGTCGACCGGAAAAGGGCTTGGCTCGCCATCCCGTAAATCAGGTAATTCCCGCTGCTTCTCATGCCTTCGGGATTTGCGAATTTGCCTCCGTTGTACACGGCGCCGAATTTGTATAGGCCCGGGTAAGCCTTGCGGCCGGTCGGACCCGCCGATTTCGTGATGTAGCCGACATCCGCTTCCGAGGGCATGCCATTTTCCGGACTTACCACGTATCCAGTTTCGAAGAGAAAATTAGGAGAATTGCGAATCGCGAAGTGAAAGCCCGTAGGGTCGTCGTGATATGGATCGCGGTTGCCGCTTATGACTGCGCTCTTGACGTAGAAATTCTTCGTCGGCGATAATCGCGCCTCTACTCCAGGAGTGCCTGCAGGATTAAACGACTCAAATATTGAACTAAAGAGGTTTCCGTACGCGTAGCCGAGTGGCTCGATAAGCCAGGTGCCTCCATATTCCTGATTGCCGTAAAAGTCGAGTCCCGCAAGCTGGCCAGCTCGCACTCGAATCTTATTGTCCAGAAAGAGCTGCTGCACCCAGAACGAGTCAAGCCGCGTTGCGTGCTGGCTCACCAAATCGCTCGGATTCGCCAGGGTCCCGATCTTTCCTCCCAAGTTCACGCCCGATTGCCACAGTCCGGTAGCGTGAAAACTGAATCCCTGCCACGAGATGATCCTGTCGAAATTGATGTCGATGGTTCCGCGAACCCTCGGCCAGCCCGCTCTTGTCTGCTCAAGGCCGCCGCTCGGATTTGCTTCTAGATCAGCGATGTAGAAAAAATCGAAGACGATGCCTTTTTCCGCAAGCGCGGTTCTCTCGCCGCCCCAGTCGCCCAGCAGATAATTTCGTGAGAGCAAGTCTACAGATGGAGCCGGCTGGTTTTCAGGGAGTGCGTTCTGTGCCCACGCAGGCGTGATTGATGCTAGGGATAGAGCTAAGGCGGCTGCGACGATCAGCCTTTGCAAGTAAAGCAGGGTGGCGCGGCGCTGGGAAGGAGAACCATTTGTGTTCGCGCGAATTTCTCTTTGATGCGATCGCCACCTGGTAGGGTGTTCGGATTGACTTTTCATAGTGATCGTGCTGGAGCACTTGTTCTGCCATTCCGCGTCGCCGTGTTTGCGCGAGAACTTCCTTCACTTCTAGGGAGGATCGCGATCTCGTCCAGATCTTGAGCAATCCGGTAAGACGCTTCGACAAAAGTCCGTGAAACGCCGCGTCTGGATTTGTTCATCCTGCTCTGAGATGCCGCTCTTAGTGTCGTGAATGACTGAACTTCGACGTAAGGCGTCGAAATGCCAATGTGAAGGCAGTGCCTTCGCCTCACCAGCAGAGACATGTCTCGCCGCGTTCCTGCGACGGAAATCCGTCATTGACGGGTATCCAACACAGTTGCGTCAGCCATGAAAGAAACTTGGCTGCGATCCCAAACGGCCAACTTCAACTTCCTGAATCGTTTCGACCGAATACCTTCACTTGCGTCGAGGTGTCAGTATTGATTCATCGCTTGCTTCCAGGGTTGCTGGCATCGCGATCGACTAAGAAGCCACGCCGTATCAATTGAGCAGGGGCCAAAGTTGAAGCCGATAGCCAAGGTTTTTCCACGACAACAGTTTCGATGCCAATAAGGGGGGAGCGTTGAATTACGAGGGGGCAGTCACTTCTGCGCGAGAAAGAGAACTTCTACTTCTGCGGGCGCAAAAGGGAGATGTGGAAGCTCTCAACCTTTTGTTCGAATCCTGCCGCAGACGGCTCTATTATCAGGCGCTGCGGATTCTGGCCAGACCACAGGACGCCGAAGACGCAGTGCAGGAAGCGATGCTTGCGGCGTTTACCCACTTGCGCCGGTTTCAGGGACGTGCCGATTTCCTGAGCAGGGCGACGCGGATCGTCATTAATGCCGCGCTGCAACAAATCCGCAGGACCCGGACGAATCTGACTGTTTCCTTGGACCAGGTCGACCATAAATTCGATGGGTCATCGTTCAGGGAATATCTAAAAGACCCGCTACCGACTCCGGAAGACCAACTCCAAAGGCTGGAACACCGAGAAATGTTGGACGATACGCTGCAGAAGCTGCCGGTCGAAATGCGGCGTGCGATCCAGCTTTGTAAATTTTCCGATTGTTCCTTAAAGGAGGCGGCAAGGATGTTAGGCCTGCAGGTGAGCACGCTGAAAGCGCGCTTGCATCGCGGGAGACGGGCGCTGACCGTCGGCTTCAAAAGGGAAACGCAAGTTCGGCGTAAACCGGGGGCTAACAAGGGGAGTTTGCGGCCTTGCCCGGTTTCCGAAGAAGGTTTGTGCGCGGCGTGAATCTCCAGCGAACGAGTGAGGAGCTGAAGCACGAGCTGAATTTCGTAACAAGTCTGCAGCTTCATTGGCCGGAGTACACGATGGAACTTACCGAGATGGGGTTGTATCTGTTTACGTGCATATTCGCGACTCTGTTTCAGCATCCCGCCTCGCCGATTCGTCATCTGCTACCGAATAGCATTGTTCGCCGCGCAGCCTTGGGCATCTCGGTTGGGGCCACCATTGTTGCCATTGTTTTGACGCCCTGGGGAAAACAATCCGGCGGCCATCTCAATCCAGCAATGACCTTCACCTTTTACCGCCTGGGAAGGGTGGAATTCTGGGATGCCATCTTCTACGGAGTCGCGCAATTTGCCGGTGCGACCGCGGGCGTCGCGATCGCCAGTGCTCTCCTGCTAGGCGCGCCGGGGAACCCAACGATTCGCTACGCCGCAACACTACCCGGATTGTACGGCGCCGGCGTGGCGTTCATTGCCGAAGTGGCCATTTCGTGTGCTTTGATGCTGACCGTCCTGTTTGCCTCCAATCATACTGTCCTTTGTCGCTACACGCCGTATTGTGTCGGCGCACTATACGCGATTTTTTTTCTTTGGGTGCGCGACGGCAACGGCTCGTATTGCGCCAAGCTCCATCACGCCAGCGACAAACGCTGTATTTTCTGCCGCGGCACCCAGCACGTTGCACCCTAAAGAGACCACTAGACACGAGACGGCTCGCAACATACCTAGGGTTGAGCATCGGCAACTCAGTTGGGCGGACAGTGGGATCTATGAGGGGGACACTTTCGCTCGTCCCGTCATGCTTGTGACAAAGGAGACCGAAAACCGTCAGTGTTGTACATCCGTCACAATCCCGTCACATACCTACGACAATCGCTTTCTGACTCTTCAGGAGCATCCCTAACAGGCAGAACAACTTAGATCTGACTTCTTGCTCCGATTCGAGGATTTCCCTTGTTGGCGCTTTACTTGCCTCGTTGGTCCGAAGGAAAAGAAACGATGTCTGTTCTCGACTCGCGGTACAAGGCCTTCCAATCGGTCACACACTCTCGCGCAGTGGGGGTTCCGCTGAAGATCAGATCGTGCAATCGTGTCCCGGAGGCGAGTCTATTCGGCAGGAGAGTAACTCAATGGAAGCAATCGGACGTCGAGCGCGCCCAGGCAAGGAGGCTGCTGCCGAGACATTTCTAAAGTCAGCTCAACCACTCGCGCTGAATGAAAAACAGACCTTGAAATGGTATGCGATCAAGTTTGGACCGGGGAAGTTCGGCATCTTCGATACTTTTGCAAACGAAGGGGGCCGCAATGCCACTTGACTGGGGAGATTGCGAAGGCATTGGGGGCGCGAGCCAACGAATTGTTTGCAGTTCCCCCGCAGGTTGAAAAGGTGGAGGTCCTTGCAAGCGCACCTTTGAAGGAGGAGCGAACATGACCTCTGCGGCATTTCCGTACGAAAAGCAGCGGCGGCGAGTCCTCGGCCGCGAGATGGCGTACGTGGAGGCGGGACAGGGTGACCCCATCGTGCTGTTGCACGGCAATCCCACCTCGTCGTACTTGTGGCGCAACGTATTGCCGCACCTGCAGCCGCGAGGCCGCTGCATCGCCCCCGACCTGATCGGCATGGGGGACTCCGACAAGCTGCCTAACAGTA
>DATEGO010000161.1:0-40351 GCA_035280065.1 Candidatus Acidiferrum sp. | reverse complement strand
GGAAATCCACGTGCCGGCCGAAGGAGTCGGTCAGCTGGCCTTCCTCCATCACCTGCAGCAGCATGTTGAAGACGTCCGGATGGGCCTTCTCGATTTCATCGAGAAGGATGACGGAGTAAGGAGTGCGGCGAACGCGCTCGGTGAGCTGTCCGCCTTCTTCGTAACCCACATAACCTGGAGGGGCGCCGATGAGTTTGGAGACAGAGTGCTTCTCCATGAATTCGGACATGTCGAAGCGGACAAGAGATTTTTCGGAGCCGAAGAGGAATTCAGCGAGGCGGCGGGCGACTTCGGTTTTGCCGACGCCGGTCGGGCCGAGGAACAGGAAGCAGCCAACGGGGCGCGCGGGGGATTTGAGGCCGGCGCGGCTGCGGCGAATAGCGCGAGCCAGGGCGGTAATGGCTTTGTCCTGGCTGATGACACGCTTGTGCAGTTCGGGTTCGATGCGCAGGAGCTTCTGCTGTTCGTCTTCCTTGATGGAAGTGACGGCGATGCCGGTCCAGCGGGAGACAACTTCCTCGATGTCTTCGCGGCTGACGATGCCGGTGGAGGCGTCGTCAAGCTTGTAGCGCTCGCGGAGGCCGCGCAGATTTTCTTTCTCTTTCCGCTCTTCCTCGGAGTAGAAGCGGGCCTTTTCGAATTCGTGATTGGCAATCGCCGTTTCCATGCGGTGGGTGATGAATTTCACACGCTTCTGGACTTCGCCGACTTCTTCGGGAACGGTTGCCTGGCGCAGCTTGACGCGCGCGCCGGCTTCATCGATCAGATCGATGGCTTTGTCCGGGAGGAAACGGTCGGGAATGTAGCGGTTGGAGAGGTAGACCGAGTAGCGAAGCGCCTCGTCCGTGTAGCTGACGGCGTGAAACTTTTCGTAACGCTCGCGCACGCCTTGAATCACTTGAATGGCTTCGTCTTCGCTGGGAGCGGGCACTTTCACCGCTTGAAAGCGGCGCTCGAGCGAGCGGTCTTTCTCCACGGACTTGCGATATTCGCCGGGAGTCGTAGCGCCGATGCACTGAATTTCTCCGCGGGAGAGAGCGGGTTTTAGAATATTGGCGGCATCGAGCGAGCCTTCCGCGGAACCGGCGCCAACCAGCGTGTGCAACTCGTCAATGAAAACGATGGCGTTCTGGCTCTCCATCAATTCTTTCATGATGGTCTTGAGACGCTCTTCGAATTGGCCGCGGTATTTGGTTCCGGCAACAATCAGGGAGAGATCGAGGGAGAGAATGCGCTTGTCCGCGAGAAACGGTGGGACATCGCCATCGGCGATGCGCTGCGCGAGGCCTTCCACGATGGCCGTCTTGCCTACGCCCGGTTCGCCAATCAGCACGGGATTGTTCTTCGTGCGGCGGCACAGAATCTGAATCACGCGCTCCACTTCATTTTCGCGTCCGACCAAGGGATCGAGAGAACCCTCGCCGGCGGATTGCGTGAGGTCGCGGCTGAATTCCGCGAGTAGAGAAGTTTCTTTGGGCCGCGCCGCGGCCGCTTTTTCACCGGAGGTGCGCGCCAGTTCTTCGCGCAGCGTCGAGAGGCGCAGGCCGCGCTCCATCAAGATTTCCGAGCCAAAGCACTTCTCTTCACGAAGAATGCCGAGGAGCAAATGCTCCGTGCCTACGTGTTTGTGGCCCAGGCGCTCGGCTTCTTCGGCGGCCATGTTCAGAATGCGCTTGCACTCCGCGCTGAGGGGCACTTCGACGGACGTTGAAATACGCTCGCGAATGGTGATGCGAGCTTCAATCTCTTTACGAATGGATTCGATGGAACCTTGCTGGCGGAGGAAACGGTTGGCCAGGGCTTTGTCTTCGCGCATCAAGCCGAGCAGCAAATGCTCCGTCTCAATATATGGGCTGCCATACTGACTGGCCTCGTACCTGGCAAAAAATATGACGCGACGCGCTTTCTCTGTGTACCGTTCGAACACGTTAGCTCGCTTCTCCCCCAGGGACCCCGCCCGCGTGAGCCGCAGCTTCGCGGGTATGCAGAACGCCGTGTTCCAGCGTTAGGATGCGGTCGCAACGCGCGGCGAGCGCCAAATTGTGCGTCACGATCAGCGACGTCAATTTGTGCACGCGATGTAGCCGTTCCAGCAACTCGAACATGGCCCAAGCATTCTGCTCGTCCAAGTCTCCGGTAGGTTCATCTGCCAGCAGCACGGACGGCCCGGTGACGAGCGCCCGTGCAATCGCCACGCGCTGCTGTTCCCCTCCTGAGAGTTCCCCCGCGCGGTGATCGGTTCGATCTTCCAGGCCGACCTCCGCGAGCCACTTCCGCGCTTTTTCAAGCGCGGAGATGAATTTCTCGCCGCGCAGCAACAGCGGCATGGCTACGTTTTCCGCAGCCGTGAAATCCGGCAACAACTGGTGACGCTGCCACAAAAAACCCACGGCGCGATTCCGAAATTCCGCGAGCGCCGCGTCATCATTTGTTTCAAGGGCTTTCGAATCGAAGTATACTGTACCGCTTGTTGGCGTGTCTAGCGCAGCCAGCAGGTGCAGCAAAGTACTTTTACCCGCTCCGGACGGCGCAACCACCGCAACCATCTCGCCCTGCCGCAAAACCAGGTTGGCATCCACCAAAACGGGAACGTTTTTTGCTCCGGTCCCGTATGTTTTTTTCAAACCGCGCGATTCCATCATCACCGGGGAATCCGCCGATGCGCTCATCAGCGTGGGGCTTGCTGGTTGTGCATCGGGGCTCATTGCGTCAGTGCGTTTGTCCTCTTCGATGAATCGCTGCTGATAATTAGATGCGCTTTGCGCGGGCTACGTGCCGCCTTGGCGTCCCGCAAAATCGAGTCAAATGGCCCAAACACTTTCCCTTTTTTGCCACTTGCTTGCCTGCCGAAAAAAGGTCACTTTCCGTGCCCATTCGGATATTCCTAATCTTTCTATTTTCAACAGGTTGCGGCGGGCACCTGAAACAACCAAGGGTGAGGGCGATACCCAAGGTTAGCCCACCTGTTCTCCACCCCGACTAGGAGCAAATCACGCACCAAACTATTCTCACGGCGGAGATGGTCTTTGCCCCCCTTGGGGACTCATTCAAATCGGAGAATCTCCACCGGAAGCAGTTTCACCGCCGCTCGTGCGGGCAGAATTGTGGCCCCGATCGAGATTCCCATCGCCACGACCGTGATCCAAACTCCATCGAACAGGCTCGGGTGAAAAGGCACGTACGGAACCGCGTAAACCTGGGGATCGAGCGGGATCAGATGATAGCTCCCGGAGATAAACGAGAAGGAATATCCAAGAACGAGTCCCGAAAGCGTGCCTACCGCGCCGATCGCCATTCCCTGCCAGAGAAAAATTTTTCGAATCTGCTCGCGGCGTGCGCCAAGCGAACGCAGCATGGCAATATCGCGCGCCTTGTCCGTAACGGTCATCGAGAGAACCACCAGGATGTTGAGCCCGGCCACGAAGGTGATCAGCCCAATAAAAATGGCGGTAACCAGTTTTTCCAAACGCAGCGCGCGGAACAACGCGCGGTTCTCCTCCATCCAGGTAGCGGCCGAAAATCCCTGCCCCGCCGCGTGCTCAATCTCTTTGGCAATCTCCGCGGCCTGCTCCGGCTGGTTCAAGCGAAACTCCAGCACATTGACCATGTCTCCGACGCCAGCGAGGCCCTCGGCAGCCGCAAGGGTCATGAAGCACCAGTTTTCGTCGTAATCGTAAAAGCCGGAATCAAAGACGCCGTTGATGCGGAACCGGCGAGTGCGGGGAATTAAACCAAACGGAGTGAGCCTTCCCTGAGGGCTCGTGATGGTCACGTAGTCGCCCGGCGAGATTTTCCATTCGTCGGCAAGCTGCTTGCCGACGAGCAGCCCTTCCATTCCGTCCGCGTCAGGAGAAAAATCCAGTTTGCCGGCGACAATGCGCTGGAGCGCCTCGTCGCTTTTGCGTTCGCGCTCCGGATCAATACCTTTGGTAACCACTCCGCGCGCATCGCCCGCAAACGAAAGCAAGACGGTCTGATAAACCGCCGGCGTAACCGAGCGCACGCCAGGAGTCTCGGCCAGCTTCTTAGCCATTTCCTCGTAGTTTTTGATCCCGCCGGTGCCGGGGCGTGTCAGGGAAATGTGCGCCGTAACACCGAGCAACCGATCCTGGAGCGTCTCGCGAAAACCGGTGTTCATGGAAAGTGCAATCACGAGCGTTGCCACGCCTGCTGCCACGCCGATCACCGACATCAAAGTGACCAGGCGGAGAACCGCCGGGCGGTAAGGCGACCGCAGGTAGCGCTGGGCCACAAACCATTCGAATCGCATTGTGGTTGGAAGGATACGTTACGCGCGGTGCGCTTCGGAAGCGGTAGTTGTTTCGGTGCGTCCTTCCGGCCGCAGCAAGGGAAAAAGGATCACGTCTCGGATCGAAGGCGAATCGGTGAGCAACATCGTCATGCGGTCAATGCCGATTCCCTCCCCCGCCGTGGGCGGCATGCCGTGGCAAAGAGCGCGAATGTAATCCACGTCGAGCTGCTTGGGCATCTCCTCGCCGCCTTGAGCAATTTGCGCAAGGAAGCGCCGCTCCTGCTCCTCAGGATCATTCAATTCCGAGAAGCCGTTGGCCACTTCCATTCCCGCCACGTAAATCTCGAACCTTTCAGTCAGCGAAGGATCTTCGGGCTTCTGTTTGGAAAGCGGAGAAATATCCGTTGGAAAGTCATACAGGATCGTTGGCTGGACGAGTTTGTCTTCCGCGATGGTTTCGAAAAGCAAGCCGGTCCACTCACCGTCTTTCAAGTCGCCTTTGGATGCCGCGTAGGGAGCTCCGCTCTTCTTTGCCCAGAGGTTGTACCGGGCCGTTGCTTCGCGCGCGCCACTCTTGGAAACGAGTGTTTCAAGTGAGGGAGCCTCTCCCGCTTCCCGCGGCCAGTATTTCACAATAGCCTCGCGCATCGAGAGCCGTTGCATTTTGGAGAAGTCCAATTTGACGTCGCCGTATTGCACCGTCGTCGAACCCGAGATGTTTTTTGCCAGCAGCGCGAAGAGCTGCTCGTTCAGATCCATCAAGTCGCGATAATTGCTGTAAGCTTCGTAAAACTCGAGCATCGTAAATTCCGGATTGTGCTGCGTGGAGATTCCCTCGTTACGGAAATTCCGGTTGATTTCGTAAACACGGTCGAATCCGCCGACGGTCAGTCGCTTCAAATAGAGCTCCGGCGCAATGCGCAAAAACAGATCAATGTCCAGGGTGTTGTGGTGCGTGATGAAAGGACGCGCCGCCGCACCCCCGGGAATCGGATGCATCATGGGCGTTTCGACCTCAATGTAGCCGCGCGCGTCGAAGAAGCGCCGCAATTCGTGAATAATCCGCGCGCGCGTCACAAAGACGCTGCGGGCTTTCTCGTTGGCAATCAGGTCGAGATAGCGCTGGCGGTAGCGCAATTCCACATCCGTCAACCCATGCCACTTTTCCGGTAGAGGGAGTAGCGCCTTCGCCAGAAAAAAAATCTCGTCCACCCAGATGCTCAATTCATTGGTTTTAGTGCGAAACAGGTGACCGCGTACCCCGATGGAATCGCCCAGGTCCAGCAAATGAAAAAGCTCAAACCCTTTTTCTCCCACCACATCTTTCTTGACGTAAATCTGAATACGCTTCCCACCTCCCTGCAGATGCGCAAATCCAGCCTTGCCCATCAGGCGGAGAGAAACGATGCGGCCGGCCACCCGGATTTCGCGCTTGTTTGCTTCCAAATCGGCCGCCGCGACGGAGCCGAACTTTTCCACAAGCGCCGCAGGCGTGTCCGTCCAGCGGAATTCGCGCGGATAGGGATCCTGGCCCAGCGCCCGGATCTGTTCGATCTTTTTTTGGCGCTGCTCAAACTGATCGCGTGGCTCGAATTCCAAGGAGAATGTCCTTTCTTATGAAGGCGGAAACCGAGTATAGCGGCGCAAAGCTCATTGGGGCAAGAAACTGGCAACGTCAATCCAGTGAATATGATAGAAGCCAACTGCCCGATGCAACATGATCTTGCGCGCTGGAGCCTGGAACGCCTAAAGTATGGAGTAAGAAGTGTGAGGCTCTGTGATGAAGCATCACCGGTTGAAGCTCAACCATCACAAACAGGTAGTAGTAACAGGAATTGTTTTGCTATACTCCTGCCCCTGTGCCCTGGGAGGCCCCTCTTGAGAGACCAAAGCCGCCCCCCTTTGTCCCGCGGCAGGTCCGTCCAACACGATTGGCGCGCATGCTTGCCTGAGGAAAAAGCGCAAGTATTCTATGACCACGAGCGTCATCTGGAGTCCCTGTATAACATGTTCAGCGTTTCGCTGAACGAAGCGATTGAACTCAAGCTCGCGGGATTCCGGGCCAAAGCCTTGTGCGCCATCAGCATGACTTCGCAGCTCTGCGAACGGCTGACGCGACCGCTTTCCGGCACTCTGCGGGCGTTGCATGACCATGCCAAACATTATGGTACCGTGCCAAATGCCGCCCCGCTGGACCCCGACAACTATCAAGGGACGAGGGGACAGCGCACCGCCCGCATGAGCGGGCTCCTGGACCGGGTTTTGTTTTCCCATAGGCTTCAGTTCCTTCACAAGGTCAGCACACTTCAAGAAATGGTAGAGGATCTGGATCGGGACTTTCGGAACATCGCTAATGATCTCGCCGGCGGAGTGTGCACTGATCCCGAGCATGGATGGGATGAAATGGATGCGGGCCACTACGACCTGAACACCTGTCTCCGGGAAACCATAGTTCTGTTTAAGTCCTTCTTGGTTGTGCTCCCGGCTGGGCAACTTGGCGATTTCGAAAGAACCATCTATGTCCAGTCTCACTTCCCGAGCGAGGGTCTGGTCGCACCGCACCATAGACGAATGAGCGCGTTCGCGGGACAATAATCCTACCTGCTGGCCCGCGGCAGCCCGAACACCAGCTGTCAGAATGGGGCTTTTTCAGGGGTGTCTCTTTAGCTCCGGCAGGCGAACGCCAGGACAACTCAAGGGGGGATTCGGTGCATCCGATGGGGTGGATGCGCCGCAATTGGACCGTTGGCCCGAAATCGACCAAGCGCTCCGAATGCGTCGACTTCCCGGCAGGCCACCAAACCGGTGACTGAAGCGGAAGCGATACGGCTGGCCCAGGCGGGTGACGCCGCCTCATTTGAATTGTTGTATGAATTGCACAGCCGCCGCGTTTACGCCCTATGTCTTCGGATGGTGAATAACCCGGCCGATGCGGAGGACCTCATGCAGGAAGCTTTCCTGCAGCTCTTTCGCAAGATCGGGACGTTCCGGGGAGAATCAGCGTTTTCAACCTGGCTGCATCGCATGACTGTCAATGTGGTGCTGATGCGGCTCAGGAAAAAGTCGCTTCCAGTGGCCTCGCTCGAAGAAACGACGGAGCCCGACGAAGAAACAGGCGGCCCACGAAAAGATATTGGCGCACCGGATTTGCGCTTAAGTGGCGCGGTGGACCGCGTGAATCTGGAACGCTCCGTGGATAAACTGCCCCCGGGCTACCGGACAGTGTTTGTGCTCCATGACGTCCAGGGATACGAGCACAACGAGATTGCGGAGATTATGGGTTGCTCCGTGGGAAATTCGAAATCGCAGCTGCATAAGGCGCGGACGCGCTTGCGGGATTTGTTGCAGGAAGAGTTGCGCGCCCAGGCGCGTCAGGAACGTCATGCCGCGAGAACGCAGACGGCGAACGATGATTGAGTTACAATGAGCGCACTAACGGGGTGCGCGCAATTCCGTAATGAATGTTGAAAGAAGTTGGGGGCCAAAGAAGAAGAGGAAAGAAGCAGAGCGAGCCGGCGGATTCGGTCTGCCTGGAATGAGGCACGATGCAGTGCAGGGACGTGGAAGAGGTTCTTGAGCAGGAAGGCCTGACGCCTTTGCCGGAAGCCGTGCGCGGACATGTAGCGGGTTGCCGGCAGTGCCAGGGTTACATCGCCGATCTTGAAACAATTGTTTCAGCCGCTCAGGAACTGCCCGCGGAAGTGGAACCGCCGTCTCGCGTCTGGGTTGCGCTTCGTACGCAGCTGGAATTGGAAGGCATCATCAAGGAGCCGGCACCGGCCGCGCCTGAAGCGAAGCGCGTTTCGTCGTGGAGTGGCTTCGGTCAATTGTTCCGCGGCCGCGCGCTAGCTACTTTGACGGTTGCCGCTGTCCTTGCCGCGGCGGCCGTTCTTCAACTTCGCCAGACGGAGCGCCTTGTCGAGCCGCCACTGGTTCCACCGGGCATGGAAGCAATTGCAAAGCAAGTGAATGAGCAAGAAGTTGATCTCAGGAACATGCACCTTGTCAGCACCTCGCCGGTGGATGTAACCCTCGAGCAAAACCTGCAAGAAATCGACGGATTTATTGCTGACTGCGAACGCCATTTGAAAGAGGCGCCGCAAGACCAATTGGCGCGCGAGTATCTCGCCGACGCCTACCAGCAGAAAGCGGAATTACTTGCCGCGATGATGGATCGCGGAAGGAGCGTTAACTAACATGCGGACCAGGTCGGCGGGACGGGGTTTCAGGCTGATTCTCACAACGGCAGTTGCGCTTGGCTCGAGCGGAGCCGCAATGGCCGCCACACAGCGCACCGAAAGACATTTTGCGGTGAATGGACGGCCCGTGGTGGTGATTCAAAACGTGGCTAACGGCCGCATCGAAGTGAAATCCGCCAAGACCCAGGAAGTCACGGTAATCGCCAGCCAAAATTCCAACAAGATCAATTTTGACATGGAGCAGGCGGGCGACCGCATTGACGTCACGGCCAACAACCTCGATGCCTCCGCGCAACCTCTCGATCTGGAAACCAGCCTGCAATTGACCGTGCCGGAAGAAACCGAGCTTCAGCTCAAGACGGAAAACGGCCTGATTTACGTCGAACAGGTTACCGGAGACATGACCCTCGAGAGCGTGGCCGGGGACGTCCACCTGAAGGAAGTTTCAGGCTACATCATCGTCAAGACGACCGGTGGCTCGCTGGTTTGCACACAATGCGCCGGCAAGGTGGATTTCAAGTCCGTTAGTGGGGGCGCCCAATTCCTGCAACCCGCTCTGAACAGGGTGGAGGCAAGCACCAGTTTCGGCAACATCCTTTTCGATGGCGATTTCATCCGCACTGGTCTTTATTCCATGAAGAGCAGCAAAGGCCTTGTGGAAGTACGCTTCTCCGGCAATGATTCCTTCGACCTGAAAGCACAGACCACCATGGGTACCGTGGATAATCAGGCCGCCGCGTATTTCAAGCCAGATTCGCATGGTGTAATCCGCCGCCACTTGCAATCTTTCCGCTCATTGTTTGGCACCGTCGGCGCCGGACTTGCCAAAGTCGAACTCTCCACCTACAGTGGTACAATTCGAATCTTGAAGCGCGATTAATGCCGTTCTAGCTTTTTTGCCCTTCGCGCCTCTTTCGTGTGACAACTACACCTCCTTCGCGCGGTCTCCCGCGTGTCCCGATTCTTTGCCTCGCCGGTTTCATGGGTTCCGGCAAGACCACCATTGGCACGCTTCTGGCCCGCCAGCTTGCTTGGCGCTTTGTGGATCTCGACGATCGCATAGAAGAAGCCGCCGGACTTCCCATCCCGCAGATTTTCGAGCGCCTGGGTGAGGTTTATTTCCGCCAGCTTGAAGCCGAACAGCTTCGCGCCGCCATCGGCCGCAGCTCCGAACTCAAGCAAGGAACCATCCTCGCCCTCGGCGGCGGAACCTATGCGCAGGCGGGTTGCCCTGAGTTCTTGCGCTTCGCTGGCGTTCCTGTTCTTTGGCTCGATTCCCCTATCGAAGTGCTTCTTGCCCGCTGCATGACCATGACTGGTCGGCCGCTTTTCCGCGACGAGGCCAGCTTCCGCGCCCTCCACGCGCAACGACTGCCTTCTTACCAGCTCGCCGACCACCGCGTGGACAGCTCTAGCGAGCCCGCCGAGATCGTCGCTCAAATCCTCGGCCTCGGCATTGTTGCTTCTGGAGGAAACCAGGCCCATCTCGTCGTTGAGAAACCTCTCCCCTGAGAGAGAATACCCGCGGGGGTACACACGCCGTGAATTGCAAAGCCGTCTGTATCGGATTGACCCTAGGAATGGTGGCCTGCGCCGCGCTTTCTTTCGCATCTCAAAAGAAGGAAAAAGCCGCGCCGGGAATACTGATCCAGGACAAAGGAAAGTTCACCATTAAGCTCGCTGGTCAGACCGTGGGCCACGAAGAGTTCGACATTGCTCCCGCTGAAGGCGGCTGGCTCGCCAAAGGCACTTCCGACATCAAGCCGCCCGAGGGAGCTCCCAGCAAGGTTACCGGCTCGCTCACGCTCCAGGCCGACGGCTCCCCCATCAGCTACGAGTGGTCCGCCCAGTCCGATAAGACCAACGGCGCGCACATTATCTTTGCCAACGGCATCGCTCGCATCACGCTGGAGATGCAAGGCGCGCGGCCTTTTCAGCAGGACGTCTCTTTCAACAATCCGTTGATCCTCGTGCTGGACAACAATCTTTATTACCAATACGCCGTACTCGCGCGCATCTACGATTGGTCCAAGGGCGGCGAACAGACTTTTTCCGTACTCATCCCTCAGGAATTAACTCCGGGTACGGTGAGCGTGGCCTCCACGGGCTCCACCACGGCCGACGGCAAGACTTACGAAGGACTAAAGGTCACTTCTTCCGACTTGGAGATTCAGCTCCTGCTCGACAGCAACCACCGCCTGATTCGCCTGGAAGTTCCGGAAGCGAAAGTGTCCGTCATCCGCGAATAGTCATTTCGCCCTAGCACATGCAACAAAAAAAACGCGGCGCAACCGGAAGGTTACGCCGCGCTAATCTTCTCGACAAAACGAAATTACCTCGCCAGGGGTCTCAGAAACGCAGGCCTGCCCTGAGCCGCGAAGGGCTTGCCTTGCGTCCCAAACGTCTTCGCTTGCGCCACGAAAGGCGAGGCTGGTTGCCGCAATCCATAGCCCTGCGGCATGTGCGTATGTCCCACGCCATTCGAATGGCCGGTCCCGATATGCCCGGTCACGTGGCCATTCGCGGGCGCGCTTTGCGGTAGCCGCGCCGGGTTACCGATAGGGCGGAGGTTCACCGGTGCCGCGTGAACGTGATCGCTGATCGCCTGCAGCCTCTTCAGAATGGACTGCCATTGCTCCCAATCTAGTTGCCGCAGGAACGGCCGCAATCCCTGGATGAACGGATCCTCCAGCAGCGCCTCGCCGTCCGATTCCGGGATAAAGAACCGGTTCAGCCCGACGTTAAGCGCTTCCGAGATCTTCTCCAGCGTGCCGAGACTGGGCGTCATTTGCCCGCTTTCGATTCTCGATAAATACGAGCGCGAGACTTTCGAGCGCGATTGCAGTTGGCTCTGGGTCATTGAGCGCGATTCCCGCAATTGGCGGATCCTCTGCCCGATGTTCTCCACGGTTTGCTGGTTAACGAGCTTCTCTGAAGCTGGCTCAACCGCCGCTTCCTCCGCCGGTGGCGACGGAGGAATCATGAACTCCAGGCGCTGAGGCAATGCGCGCACGCAACGCCGGCAATTTCCCGTGCGCGTCCTGTACTGTACCAGTCCACACGTCTTGCAGCGGATAACTTCCCGGTCCATCTCGAGCGTGTTCATCTCGTCTTTATTCACTTGTGCCGACACCGGTGCTCCTTGCTGACGGTTTTTCCGGCGTGCGGATAGGAGAGGAACGTCGGAACGTTCTCATAGGGGGAAGACAGTTACTGGCGCGACGAGAGTATTGTGCGAATCGCATTTTCCTGTCAAGAGTATTTTTGTACTTTTTTTCGAGTTGCTCCTTTTTTCTTCCCCTTTTACGCCCCCTTTTCGCTGTCCCTTCGTCCAGTCTCCTGCTCCTCGCCCGCTGTTTTCCTCCAACGCTTGTACGCGCCCCGCCGTGCTGCCATACAGCTTGTGGTTCCGTTTTGTCCGTCGCTTCCCCTTTAGCAGTTGCTCGGAGGGCCGCGCGAGAACGAAGGATACAGGTGTGGCTACTTCAAATAGCCCCAATTGTGGAGTTTGTCGGAATCCTCGGCCCAGCGGTCCCCGATGTCAGTTCGGTAGTACATGTTAGGGATCAAAATGTTTTTGATGCGGCTGTAGACCTGGGCCTGCCCTTGCTTCATGGTCTGGCCCGTGCCCACCACTGCCAGCACAACGCCAGAAGTGCCGGCGATGAGCCACTGCCCGTTCACTTGTTTCACATCCTCGATATGCACCTGGTCCGGCGTGCCCCGTTTGAAGACGATGGCGTTGTTTTTCGAGAAAGACTCAAACGTCGGCTCGTCGTCAAACGGGAACGGCGGGACGACAATTCGTACACCGACTTGAAAGCCACTCCGCGTACGCCATTTTGGCTCGCATCCATTCGCGAGTTCCCAGAACAGGTCGCTGATCGGCGTCAGAATACCCTCTTGCTGAATGAAAATCGTGGGATACCCGAACCGCGAGGTGAATTCGAGCGGGTAGATGCCGTTATTGTTGACGATGCAATTCAGGTCGATGTAGCCGACATAACCTTCTTCGGCAAGTTTTGTCTCCATCTTCTGTAGCGTGCGCGCGAAAAGAGCGTTGGGTTCGCTCCAAAACATTGAGGTTCCCATCTCGCCGGTCGGAGGGCCAACGTCACCCGGAAAAAGCTTCTTGTGCTCGAAGTTAATATTGATGGGCGTGACGAATTTCTTGCCATTAAAGAACGCGCCCACCGCCACTTCAACTCCGTTAATGCGGCGTTGCAGCTGAAACACCTTGATTTCATCGGCGAAGGCTTTCTTGTAGGCTTCCAGCATGCGAATGACGTCTTCGCCGTCTTCTTCTTCCCCGACGAAGAGCCGCCGCTTGACGTTTTGCGCTTCCCCGCTCGGTTTTATGACGTAGCGATCAGGATTCTTCTTAACGAATTCGATCGCGGGATCGAAGGAGTCAAAATCCTCGTAAGGAATAATATTGACTCCGGCCTTTTTCAGCTCTTCCTGTCCAAAGGAGCGATCATCCTCGAGCCGGTCCGTGTATTCGGTGCCCCCGATGACCGGCTTGCCGGCAGCGCGCAAAGCTTGCGCTTTCGCCCCTTGTCCGAGAGTGTCGTCAAAAACGATAATATCCGCCCACTCGGCGGCATCTTTTTCCCAATCCTGCGATTTGGGGACGAAACCGTCTGCGATATCGCGCTCTTTTTCGTCGTTAATGTAGTAGCGTACGTCGTGCTCTTCCTTGAGCACTTGCCAGGCAATGTCGCCGATCAGGCCTGAGAGAGAAACAAATAGAAATTTCCGCTTGTCCATTACTCGTTACCGTCACCCATCCCCAGACACAATTTCGCTTCCGTTACCCTGTTTACGAAAAATAACAAACGCATTGTCACATGAACCTTTAATCGCTTCTAGACAATCACATTGGAAGTATCCCGGCTCACCGATTCTTCGGGCTCCTGCGCCGCGCCCTCAACCCCGCTCTCGTCAAACTGGGCAAACACCGCAGTTCCGTCACCCGTCGCAGAGCTGCTCGCAAGCTGCATGAAATGTTCTTGCACCGAAAAACCCCGCCCATTGCGCACTGCGTGGGGCAAAGCATACGTTCCGTTCGGCCCAAGGAGGCGCGCCTTTCGCGCGTCTTGTAAATACCCAGGCAGGATTTCCGAGCAGATTCGCTGACGAAGGTGCGGATCTTTGATTGGAAACAGGACTTCGATACGCTCGTAGAGATTACGCGGCATCCAGTCGGCGCTCCCCAAGTAAATCTCGGGTTCGCCTCCGTTTTCGAAGTAGAAAATCCGGCTGTGCTCGAGGAACCGCCCGACGATGCTTCGCACGCGGATACGGCTGCTTACCCCGCGCACTCCGGGGAGAAGCGTGCATTGCCCCCTCACAATGAGATCGATTTCCACTCCAGCTCGCGAGGCTCGATAAAGCGACTGAATGATTACAGGATCAATCACCGCGTTGACCTTCACGATCATCCGCGCCGGCTGGCCACGCCTGGCGTGCCGCGCTTCACGGTCAATCAGCGCAATGCACGATTTGGCCATGTCAACCGGAGCCAGAAGCAGCGGCTTGTAGCTGGGCTGCTCCGAGTAAGCGGTGAGGTAGTTGAAGATGTTGTGGACCGCTGAAGTAATTTCCTCATCGCAAGTAAGGAGGCTCAAGTCCGTGTAAAAACGTGCCGTCGAAGGATTGTAGTTGCCTGTGCCCAAGTGCGCGTACCTCCGGATTTTTCCATCCGGATCATTGCGAACGATCAGCGCCAGCTTCGCGTGCGCCTTCAGGCCCACCAAACCGTGAAATACCTGAACTCCCGCATCCTGAAAGCTGCGCGCCCAGCGGATATTCGTGGCCTCGTCGAAGCTGGCTTTCAGTTCCACGACCACCGCAACTTCCTTCTTGCCCGCAGCTTCCAGCAGCGCCTGAGCAATCGGTGATCCCGAGTTTGTTCGATACAACGTCTGCTTCATGGACAAAACGCGCGTGTCGCGGCTGGCTGTCCGCAGGAAATGAACCACGCCCTCGTAGGAGTCGTACGGATGGTGCATTAAAACGTCCTGGCGCCGCAGCAGCTCGAACATGGAATCTGCATCGTGCCCGAGGCGCGTATGCCGAGGCGTAAATGGTAGAAATTTCAGATCGGGGCGCGGCGTCTCCTCATAAACGTGAAATAATCTCTGAAGATTTACCGGCCCGTCCACTCGAAAGACCAGAGATTCGTCCAACTCGAACGTCGTTACCAGGCGCTCCACAATTTCGCTGTGCGCCCCGGCTTCAATTTCCAGCCTCACCGCGTCGCCTTTTCGGCGAAGCGCAACCTGCGAGTCAATGGTCTCGAGCAAGTTGCGCGTTTCCTCCTCCTGCAAGTAAAGATTGCTGTTACGCGTGATCCGGAACGCCGCCGAGGCGAGAATTTCATAGCCCCGATAAAGCCGCGCCGCGTAGTGCGACAAAACGTCCTGCAGAAACACGTAATGAACATTTTCATTCTCAGAAGGCATGCGCAGCAGCCGCGGCAATGGCCTGGGGACGGTCACCACTCCAAAATAGGGCTTGCCTCCTCTCCGGCGGCGCAGCAAGAACGCAATACACAATACTTTATTCAGAACATGCGGAAACGGATGAGACGGATCCACCGTGACCGGCGTCAGCATGGGGTTCAGGCGCCGGTCGTAGAATACCTTCGCCGCTTTCAGACCTCTGGCGTCCAGTTCGTCCATCCGAAGCACGCGGATCGACTCCTTGGCCAACGCTGGGATCAACTCCTGATTCCAGCATTTGTACTGGTCTCGGACCAGCGACTGCATAGCCTCGGACACTCTTTCCAACTCTTGTTCGACAGTCAGTCCATCGGGACTGACGGCCTTGGACCCGTGCTCGATCTGTTGCAAGAAGCTCGAGACTCGAACCTCCACGAACTCATCCAGATTGTTTGCGGTGATCGCGAGGAACTTGACGCGTTCCAACAACGGATTGCCGATGTCGCGAGCCTCCTCGAGCACACGCCGGTTGAATTCCAGCCACTGGAGATGGCGATTCAGGTAATACCGGGGATTAGCAAACTCAATTCGTCTCATAAGTTGTTTATGGTCGCCTAATTGCCACCCATAGCTCATCTATGTTACGGCAGGATGAACGGCAAGAATTGGAGAGAAGGATTGGCGAACTCCCCATCAATGCCGCCACGGCGTCAACTGCGGACCGAAGTCTCAGCGGTCCAAAGTGGTCAAGAATCTCCGGCTCCGATCTCTGATCTCCGTTCTCTGATCTCAGCCCTCCGCGCTACACTACTTGTTTCTTTGAGGAGAATCTCCGCATGCCAACGCGCGATGATGCCTGGAAACTGCTTTGCGAATACACGCAATCGGAATCGCTCCGAAAGCACATGCTCGCCGTCGAAGCCTGCGTATGCGCCTACGCCCGCAAATCTGGCGCTGACGAGAACACTTGGAGTCTCGCCGCGCTGCTTCACGACTTCGACTACGAACGCTGGCCCAACCAGGAGCATTCCCCCGACCAGGGCCACCCTTCCGAAGGCGCAAAAATCCTCCGCCAGCAGGGCTACTCCGAAGAAATCGTGCGCGCCATCCTTTCGCATGCTGATTACTGCAACGTCCCGCGGCAATCCGCCCTCGAGCATACCCTCTTCGCCTGCGACGAACTGGCTGGATTCCTCACCGCCTGCGCCTATGTGCGCCCGTCGAAAAGCATCCTCGACCTCGAAGTCGATTCCGTAAAGCGGCGCATGAAAGACAAACTCTTCGCCAAAGGCGTCTCCCGCGAAGACGTTCGCAAAGGCGCCGAAGAACTCGGCATCCCGCTCGAAGAGCACATCTCCTTCTGCATCGCCGCCATGCGCGAACATGCCGACACCCTCGGCCTCCGCGGTACCATCACGCAGCAAGCCGCCTCGTCTTGATGGAAAACGTCGTCCTCGACAAACCCATTGCGCGCGTAACCACCCGGCCGTGATATGTTGCCCGCCTCAAGGCTGTAGCGTCTTTGCAAAACCAGCTTGGAGGACGACATGCGCCACTTCTTCGCGGCAGTCTTTGTCTTGTTGCTTTGTGCGGTGACCACCACAGCTCAATCGGCTCCGGCCAAACCCGGCAGCAACGCGGCCGCAGGCGACGACATCGCACGAATCATGGGCTACTCCCTGGCGCGAGGAGGAGCGTCGAACTTCCTCGAGAGACTCACCGACACTATCGGCGGGCGAATTACGGGAAGCCCGGAATCTCGAGCCACCGCCGAACTCATTCTCAAAACCCTGAAAGAAGCAGGCTTCGACAACGCGCACTTCGAAGAATACGAGCTAGGTTCTGTTTGGCGCCACGGAGCGGCAAACGGCGAAGTCATCAGCCCAATCCGCCGCGCCCTGTACGTCGGCTCGTATGGATGGGTTCCAGGCACCGCGGGCTCCATTGTAGTTCCATTGGCGGATTTCGGCGCAGTCGCCGAGGGACTTGTCCCTGCGCCCGAGCAAGTCCGTGGAGCAGCTGTCATCGTCGACTTGCAAAGTAGCGGCGTCTCGTCAACATACGCGGGAGCGCGAGTCACGATGGCCAGACAACTTGCCCAGGCCGGCGCGGCAGCCATGTTCATCGTCTCCGATAAGCCAAACCGCATGGTTTACACTTCGGCCTTCGGGTTCTATCCCCGGGCCCCTCTCCCCATCCTTTCCATCGCCGCTGAAGACGCTGCGCTGCTTCGGCGATTGCTGGCCAAAGGCCCGGTGAAACTGCGAATCGACCTCCAGAATTCCTTTGCCAGCAGCCCGGAGCGCGAACGCAACGTCGTGGCTGATCTGGAAGGTGCTGACAGCGGTGAAATGGTTCTGTTGACGGCTCATTTCGATTCCTGGGACCCTGCTCAAGGCGCGAACGACAACGGCGCGGGCGTCGCCACGATACTCGAAGCCGCCCGCATTCTTAAAATGCTCAGAATCCGCCCCAACCACACCATCCGCCTCGTGTTCTTCTCCGGTGAGGAACAGTTGGCCAACGGCTCGCGCGCCTACGTCGAGCAACATCGCGGTGAGCTCGACAAGATCCGCGCGGTAATCAACACGGATTCCGGCGCCCAGGCGGTCCGCGGTCTTCAACTCAATGGCCGCCAGGACCTCGCGGGGTCAACGAAAAAGCTACTGAAGCCGCTGTCGCCGCTCGGGGCCGATGGCGTCTACATGGACGCCGACTTCGATTCCGACCACGAGTCCTTCATGGTGGTTGGCGTGCCGGCCTATGCCCTGCGGGTCGAGCGCGGCGACTATGACGTCCGGCACCACACTATTGTCGATACCTTTGAGAAAATCGATCCGAGTCTGCTTGGAATTCATACTGCCGTCCTGGCCGTGATTGGCTATCAGTTTGCCAATGCCAGCGAACGCCCTGGCCGCAGGCTCTCTCCTTTCGAAGTTGTAGAACTGCTGAAAAGGACTGGTCTCGAGCCGTTGTATCGCTTGGAGTATCCCGACGCAAAGCCCTAAACAGTGCGGGCTTTGAGCTGAGGGCCACTCAGGCTAAAATGAAAAGAAATGCTCACGCAAATTGAAGGCTTTGACGCAACGGCCACCCGCCATCCGCGTCGCAAGACCTACGGGGTGAAGGTCGGACACGTCCAGGTGGGCGGCAACGCCCCCATCGTTGTCCAGTCCATGACCAACACGGACACCGCCGACATCGGGTCCACCTTCAAGCAAACCGTCGAACTGGCCGAAGCCGGTTCGGAAATCGTCCGCTGGACGGTCAACGTCCCCGAAGCCGCTGCCGCTGTTCCGGAAATCAAAAGGCGCATGGCCGATGTCGGCTGCCGCGCCCCTATCATCGGCGATTTTCACTACAACGGCCACGTCCTGCTCACTAAGTACCCCGAATGCGCCAGGCGGCTCGACAAATACCGCATCAATCCAGGAAACGTCGGCGCCGGCCAGCGTCGCGATGAACAGTTTTCAACGATCTGTAAGGTCGCGGTGGATAATGGAAAGCCCGTGCGAATCGGGGTGAATGGCGGCTCGCTCAACCAAGAGCTCGTCATGCGCAAGATGCAGGAGAACACCGACAAAAACCTCGGCAAAGACTCCGAAGAAATCATCAACGAATGCATGGTGATTTCCGCGGTGGAGTCAACGGAACTCGCGCTCGAATCCGGCCTGCGCCACGACCAGATCATCATTTCCTGCAAAACTTCCCGTCCCCGCGATCTCATCACCGTTTACCGCAACCTTTCGGCGAAAACCGAGCAGCCTCTGCACCTCGGCCTCACCGAAGCCGGTATGGGCATGAAAGGCCAGATCTGGTCAGCTGCCTCTCTGGGCGTTCTGCTCTACGAAGGTATCGGCGACACGATTCGCATTTCGCTCACGCCGCGCCCCGGCGGCGACCGCCGCGAAGAAGTCTACGCTGCCTGCGAACTGCTCCAGGCGCTCGGCCTGCGCTCCTTCGCGCCCAGCGTAACCGCCTGCCCCGGTTGCGGCCGCACCACCAGCACCACGTTCCAGGAATTAGCTGAACGTATTCAGGGCTACATTCGGGACAGCATGCCCGTCTGGAAAACGCAATACGAAGGCGTGGAAAGCATGACCCTTGCCGTGATGGGCTGCATCGTCAACGGCCCCGGCGAATCCAAAGCCGCCAACATCGGCATCAGCCTGCCTGGCACCGGCGAAGCCCCGCGCTGCCCCGTCTACATCGACGGCCAAAAAAACGTCACGCTCGAAGGCACCTACGACGAACTCGCCGCCGCCTTCCAATCCCTCGTCGACAACTATATCGCGAAAAAGTACCCCCGTAAAACCGCCGACGCCCTCGCGCGATGAGGTATGGACGCTCCTCCCACAATAAGAAGAAGCACCTTCTGGATCCCACTCGGCACTCCGCGTCAGCCCCATACTTTTGTCTGAGCTCTTTTCTTCGTTCTAAGGGCTGTCCTTCTACAAATCTCTTTCGTGTTGGGGACATCATGGAAGCTTTGTTTTGGCTGGCTAGAAAACAGGGTCGCAAAAGGGTATGACGAGGAATTTGTTCAGGACATCCGAGCTAATCTCTGTCTTCTATTCAGCGCGCGAAATGCCCGCATCCTCTCCAATGAGGGGAACGGCCTGGCGGCTGTGCTAAAATTTTGAATTGCGTAGGATCGAGGGACTCATTGAAAATCAGCCGGGAAGATGTGTTGCGCGTGGCAGAGCTGGCCTACTTGGATTTGAGCGAGTCTGAGCTCGAAACCTACCGCGCGCAAATTGACGAAATCCTGGAATACATCGGCAAGCTCAACGAGCTGGACACCTCGAAAGTCGAGCCCATGGCCCAGGTGTTGGCTGAAGAGCAGTCCGCCGACGCTACGTTGCGCGAAGATTTGACGGTGCCTTGCGCCGTGGCCGACGATGTTCTAGCCCACGCGCCCGACCCCGAGCCGCCCTATTTCCGCGTCCCCAAGGTGATCGAGCGCTAGGGCCCTTGTAGTGGCCGGTTTTTAGACTGGTGCTTTTGTCTTGAATTTGCAACTGCAGGCAGCACACTGCGCCCGGGCTTGGCACGATTCAATGAATTGAGGACGTAGGGGTACGATACATCGTGCCCTTCTTCGGCTGCGAGCGAACTTTGAAATGACCACCACCTGGACCATCGACACCGTCAAAGAAGCCCTCGCGGCGAAGAAAATCTCCGCGCGCGAACTTCTGGCCGACTTCTATAAACGCATCGAAGCCAAAAATCCCGAGCTGAACGCCTACCTCGCCCTCACTCCCGAACGCGCCCGCCGCCAAGCCGACCGCATTGACTCACTCCTCGCCGCCGGTCAACCGCTGCCTGCCCTCGCCGGCGTCCCCGTCGCCATCAAAGACGTCATCAGCACGCGCGCTACAAAAACCACCTGCGGCTCAAAGATTCTCGAAAACTACATCCCACCCTACGACGCCAGCGCCGTCGAACGCCTCGAAGCCGCCGGCGCCGTCATCCTTGGCAAGACCAATTGCGACGAATTCGCCATGGGCAGCTCCAACGAAAACTCCGCCTACGGCCCCGTCAAGAATCCCGCTGCCCCCGATCGCGTGCCCGGCGGTTCCAGCGGCGGCTCGGCGGCAGTAGTGGCCGCAGGCCTGGCCGTCGCTTCTCTCGGCACCGACACTGGCGGCTCTATCCGCCAGCCCGGTTCCTTCTGCGGCATTCCCGCAATGATGGGCAGCTACGGCCGCGTGTCGCGCTACGGTCTGATCGCCTTTGCCTCCTCTCTCGACCGCATCGGCCCTCTCGCCACCAAAGTGCGCGACGTCGCTGCTATCCTGCAAACCATTGCTGGCCGCGACCCCAACGACTCCACTTCCACCACCGCTCCCGTCCCCGACTACCTTGCCGAACTCGCAAAGCCTCTCAAGCGCCCGCGCCTCGGCATCCCCAAAGAGTATTTCGGCGAAGGCATGGACTCCAGCGTCCGCCAAAAAGTCGAAGCGAGCATGGTGCTTTTCCGCAAGCTCGGCTGCGAACTCGTCGAAATTCGTATGCCCCACACCGACTACGCCATCGCCACTTATTACGTCATCGCCACCGCCGAAGCCAGTTCCAACCTCGCGCGCTACGACGGTGTGCGCTACGGCCTCCGCGTGCCCGACGATTCCCTTCTTGCCATGTACCGCAAAACGCGCGGCGCCGGCTTCGGCCCCGAAGTGAAGCGCCGCATCGTTCTTGGCACTTACGTCCTCTCCGCCGGCTACTACGACGCCTATTATTTGAAGGGTCAAAAAGTCCGCGCGCTCATCGCCCAGGATTTTCGCGACGCCTTCACCAAAGTGGACGCGATTCTCACGCCCACCTCGCCCGTCCCGCCCTTCAAACTGGGCGAACGCACCAGCGACCCGCTGCAAATGTATCTCGCCGACATCTATACAGTGACCGGCTCCCTCGCCGGCGTCCCCGGCATCTCCGTCCCCTGCGGCAAAATCGATGGCAAGCTCCCTGTGGGTTTGCAAATCTTCGGCCCGCCCTTCGGGGAAGCCCGCGTCTTGCAACTCGCCCACGCCTTCGAACAAGCCGCTAGCACTGAACTTTAGACGTGTGGCTTCGCTTTAATCCATAGCGAAAACCACGCGGGTGCCCCCACCCTTTTCGGGTTTGGTTCATGAAAAGGTGGGCCATTCCGAACCTCACGCGTCATGCGATAAAATGAAGCCGTGACCTCGCTTCAGTCTATAACCGAGAATCTCGCTCGCGCCGAGAAGCAATTCCTTGCTGCCGCTGACACCGTTCCCGCTGATCAATGGAACTGCTGCCCCGCCGAAAACCGCTGGTCCGCCGGCGAACTCGTCTGCCACCTCATCCAGGTCGAGAGCGCCATCGTTAAGAACGCCAGCAGAGTGCTGCGGCACCCTCCAAAACCTCGCCCCTTTTCGCATCGCTTCCACCTCCCGATGGTTCTGGTTGAATCCCGCCTCATTCCGCGCAAAACGCCCATTCCTCTCGACTTCACGCAGATCCGCGAAAAGGACGAAATGCTCGCTCTACTCCGAGAAGTCCGCCAGCAAACCAGGGTTTTCATGGAAGAGTGCGCGGGGAAGCCTCTAAGAAAATATCACATGCCCCATCCTTTTCTCGGCACGTTCAACCTTTACGAATGGTTCCAGGTGATCGCCTCGCATCAGGTAAGGCACTCAAAACAGATGAGGGAAATCGCTGCTGCCCTACCGAAAACCGTAACAGCTCCGCAAAAGTAGAACTCTCTTTCCCTTCACCCTATTTCGAACACTCTTTGCTTCCCTTTCGTACTAGCTGGTAGGCGGTCAAAATAGGCGCATAAACGCTCATTCTTCGCTGCTTTAGAGGAAAAGTACTAGCCGGAAGGTTTTTTGTTTCTAGAACGGAACAACTATTGCTCTTAATGTGTTGGAACAAATAGGATGCTCTCAGCATCTAATGAGGTAAGAAGGCAAATTGGGCCCAGAACTGAGGAGTAAGGTCATGGTCACGGTCAAGTCCAGTCAGAAAATATTCACAGATTCAGAGGTCTCCAGCCTGACGGGTATCTGCGTGGAGCACGTCCACAATTTCGCAAAAACCCGTCACCTCGGGTTCATCGCCCGAGCCGCGGAAGCGGCTGGCATCAAGGCGGATCAGTGGCTCTTTACCCTTTCCGACCTGATGGTTTTGGTGACTTTGTTTCCCAAGTGCACTCACTAACCCGCTCGCATTAACTTAGGACAGGGCAAGGGTTCTATTTTTTGCGGCTCTCTAGCATTTCTAGAGAGCCTTTCGTGTTTTCAGGCCATTTCGGGACCGCCTTCTCTGTGCCCTCCTACCTCTTCTGCTGGGATCTCTGTGTTGAGGCCTTTAGGCCTATTTGCTGCTAACTTTGAGCTGTTAGCTATTTGCCTCTTTTCCGCTGCTTTCTATCCCATTGCGAATGGGAAACTTCCCGGCGTATGCTGGCTTTCAGAGGGCAAACCGGGCCGACTCCCATGCATCCCATTCCCATAGAACCATGAACCCTGCGCCAATTGCCACAACCGCGTGTCTTTCTGTTCTCCTGCTAGCCACGGCTGCAGCTGCAACTCCGCAGTCTGACGGAAGCTTGACGCCGGGGCGACAGGTCAGCGACCCCGACCAAGCCCAATCGGCCAGTTCGACTCAAGCTCAATCAACTCCCTCGTCCCAGAAAGACAACACCAAATACGTCCTTCCCCGCGGCAAAAAGCTCATGCTGAAGGATGGCACGTTCCAAATGGTCCGCAGCTACGAGTGCAAGGGCGACCGCGTCCGCTACTACAGCGTCGAACGGGGCCAGTGGGAAGAGATTCCTGCCGCCCTAGTTGACTGGGACGCCACCGGCAAAGCTGAATCCGCGGAGAAGTCCGAGGACGAGGCCTTCGCCAAAAAGGTCCACACGCAGGAAGAAGCTCAGCGCATGGACACCGTGATGGACGTGGACGCCAGCCTGCAAGTCGCTCCGGGCGTGTTTTTGCCGCCGGGCGAAGGCATGTTCGTCATTGACGGCAAGCACGTGTCGCAACTCGAACAGGCCGGAGCGGAAATCCGCTCAGACAAGAAGAATTTTCTGAAGCAAGTGCTGGTGCCGATCCCGGTCGTGCCGGGCAAGCGCAATGTGGACATTCCCGGCGCCCGCGCCAAGGTCCGCGTGTCCAGCACGAATGTCGAGTTTTACCTGCGCGAAGCCCCTCCGGACCCCGACCGCAACAGCCCCATCGAGAAAAGCAGCCGCCCGGGCGAGTCTGGCCCGGAAGTCGAGTTGGTGCGCGCCACGATCAAGGGAGGCAAGCGCCAGTTGGAGTCCATCACGACTTACTTAGGCGACCAGGTCCAGGAAAAGCGCAACACCATGTCCCTGCAGCGCTGGGAGGTCGCGCCCACCGTCTACCGCTTCACCTTGGGCGAGCCGCTCCCTCCCGGCGAATATGCTCTCGCCGAAATCCTCCCCGACGGCATGAACCTCTTCGTCTGGGACTTCGGCGTCGACAACGACGACAAGCCCCCCGCCTCCCCCAAGAAGTGACCCCGCTTCGCGTTGGAAACTCGAGAATCGAAATTGAAAAGTCGGGAAAGGCTGCCCCTCTCCCACCTTTTTTCGGAACTGCGCATTCTAAGGGAGTTACGAGAGGACGTTTTTGTAACTGCGAATTCTAAAGGGCTTGCAGAAGCTGACAGTCGACAGCTCACAGTTGACAGGTTAAGAGTTCTTTCAGCCTCAGAGCAGGTGCGACCCGAGCGGTGGCGCTACATTAAATCCTAAGGATGAGAATCATTTCGGTTGTGGTTCGACAGGAGCAAGCACTTCGCGGAACAGCGCGAGGACTTCGGAGATACGGAAAGGCTTCTGAAGGAACGACGGTTCGCCACGGGCGGGAGTTTCCGGGGCGGCGTCGGTCAGGTCGCCTGTCATGTAGACGACGACGGGCTTTGGCAAGCCGGCGCCGGCTGTGGCTTCGAGGAGGCGGGCGGCGGCCTCGCGGCCGTCCACAAAATAGCCGCCTGCGGAAAGGTGCAAGTCGCAGAGAAGAATGTCATAAGCCGGACGCGGGGTGTCGCGCGGCCCGCTCCGCATCAAGGCCAGCGCTTCTTCGGCGGTGGCCGCGCAGTCCACGCGCAGGCCCTGGGGGGAGAGGCCTTCCTCTAAGAGCGCGCGCAGGCTCTCTTCGTCGTCGAGGACGAGGACGCTGCGGCCCTTGAGAATTTCGGCGGAGGGGGATGCGGCCCCGCGGTTTGGTGCCCCTGCGTTTGAGGCAACGCTCGGGGGTGCGGAAGGCGCATTCGCGGAAACCGATGCGACGGGGACGGAGCCAAAGCTCGATTCTGCAGGCGCGAGCACCACGTGCCCATCCGCGGCGGAAGTGGATGCCGACGAAGCGGCTAGCGAAGTCGAAGACATGCCGAGCTCCGCAGGAGCCGGCGCTTCCAATTTCTCTGCTGACGCTCTTTTCGCTGGCGATTTCTCCGTTGGCGCAATGGGCAGAGTGACGTTGAACGCGGAGCCGCCCGCAGGCAGCGCTTCGGCTTCGATGAGCCCGCCATGCTCGCGCACGATGGTCATGCAGATGCTCAGGCCGAGACCGGTGCCGCCGCCGGGGCGCTTTGTGGTGTAGAAGGGATCGAAGATGCGCGGGAGGGCTTCAGGGCGGATGCCGACGCCGTCGTCTTGAAACGTGATGCTGATGCGGTCGCCGCTGCGGTCGGGACGAATCTGGAGATGGCCGGATTCGCGGATTTCGCGGATGGCTTGCTCGGCGTTGGTGACCAGGTTCAGGAAAACCTGGATGAGTTGGTTGGCGTCGCCGAGGATGCCGGGAAGCGCCGTGTCGGGGCGGAAATCCACTTCGATATTGTTGCGGCGGAGCGAATGCTCATGCAACTGGAGCGTGCGCTCGATGAGATTGTTGACGTCGAGAAGCTTTTTCTGCGCCGACGCGGGGCGCGAAAATTCAAGAAGGTTCTGCACGATGCGCGCGGCGCGGCGGGCCTGGCGATGCGTGAGTTCGAGCTGGCGCTGGAAGGATTCGTCGGCCGGGGCCCGCTCGCGAAGCAGTTCGGTGACACCTAGAACCGCAGTGAGCGGATTATTTAGTTCGTGGGCCACTCCCGCGAGCATCTGGCCCATGGCGGCAAGCTTTTCCGCTTGGATGAGCTGCTCTTCGAGGCGCTTGAGATCGGTGACGTCCCGGCCAGAGAGAACGACTCCTTCGATGTTGCCGGATTCGTCGGAAAGCGGGCTGAAATTGAAAAGGACGCGGCGCCAATCGCCTTGTTTGCGCCGGACGCGAACTTCCAACGTCTCAAACGTGCGTCTGCCAGTAACGATGTCGTCGTAGAGCATGCGCACGGTTGGCATATCCTCGGGGTGAGCGCAGTGGCCGAAACCGAGGGCGGCAAGTTCGGCAGGTTCGTGGCCGAGAATTTCGCGGCAGCGCGGGCTGACGAACGTGTACTGCTGGTTGGTATCCAACACAAGAATCATGTCGGGGAAATTGTCCACCAGGCGCCGGGCGAATTCCTGCTGCTGGCGAAGGCGGCGCTCGATTTCGCGTCGCTCGGTGATGTCCATGACCGCCCCCTGGTAGCGGGCGACTTTTCCGGCATTGTCGCGAACGGCGGCAGCGGTGTTCAGACAAACGATGGAAGTTCCATCCTTGCGCAGAAGAGTGACTTCGCGGCCGCTCTCCATCGGCTGAATTTCGGCTTGCCGCATGAGGGCTTTGCGCTCGGCGGGATCAATGAGAATCTCAGCCACTTGCCGCTTGAGCAGATCCTCCTTGGAGTCGTAGCCGAGCATGCGCACCAGTGCGGGATTGGCGTCGAGAATCCGGCCGTCGGGCGTGGTGATGTAAATGCCCTCCTGGAGCGTTTCGAAAAGTTCGGTGAAGCGCGTCTCGTTCCTGCGGAGCGCGGAAACGTCGCGCGCGAGCACGGTGATCCCGTGAATGTCTTCGCCCCGCATCATGGCGTGCACGACGCAGTCGAAATAAAAAGGCGATTTTTGATTTTTCAGGCGGACGTGTAGCACGCCGGTCCAGTGGCGGCGCTCCAGGAACCGCGGTATCGAGCGCTTGAGGAGTTCTTCCTCCTGTCCGCTGCCTTCCTGGACGAATTCGCTGAGCGGCTTGCTGATGATTTCCTGAAAAGGAGTTTCGACCAGGTCTGCGAAGCTGCGATTGACGGCGCGAATCTTGCCGTCCAGGGTGACGGCGAGCAGCAGGTCGTCGAAGGAGTCAATCAAGTCGCGATAGCCCTGCTGCGACTTAGAGATTATTTCGAAGAGCTGGTCCATCTGCCGGTCGCTGGGAGGCTGAGCATCGCGCTCTTCGATGCCGCGCAGGAGGCCGCGCAGTTCGGAGATTTCACGCGTCTTCTTCCACATGTAAGCGCTGAAGAGCGCCACCAAAACGACGAGGCCGATGGGCAGCGCTTCAAAGTGGTGAGTCAAGGTTCGAATGGAGCCCCAGGAAGTCCAGGCGTAAGCGATCACCAGCAAAAAGAGAATTAGGAAGGTGAGGCGCCAAAGCTCGTTCTGGCGTTTTTCAAAACGCTCGAAGCTTGAGGAAATCGCGGAGCGGCGAGCGTCTTCGGACGCCGAGCCAGCTTTGCCGCGTGGTGTGTTTTGGCTTTTGTCGTTCATGGAGATGGACGGAAGGCGCTTCCCCCAGCCACACCCGTCGCTGATGCGTCACTTCTCATTGTAGGAACTTCACTGACAATTCCGCAATGAAAGCGGCCGGTAAGAGTTCCTGAAAGCAACCTGTTCTCCTCGCCTGAAAATGAAACGGGGCCCTCACCATTGGCCGGGCCCCGTTGATCTAGCTGAGCTGGTTGTTGGTAAAGCTGATGCCCAACGAAGGTTAGCCCTCGGTGGCGGCGTCGGCTTCGGTGTCTTTTTGGAGGAAGTCGAGCGCAGCAGCCTCTTCGGCAGTGAGCTCCGCAGCTTCCGGAATTTCCTCAACCGGAGCGGGGGCGGGCATTTCCGTCAACAACTGAATGTTGCGGTAGTGCTCGAGGCCGGTACCAGCCGGAATGAGGCGGCCCATGATGACGTTTTCCTTTAGGCCGCGGAGATAGTCCACCTTGCCGGCGACGGCGGCTTCGGTGAGCACGCGCGTGGTCTCCTGGAAGCTGGCGGCGGAGATAAACGAATCGGTCGAGAGCGACGCCTTGGTGATGCCCAGGAGCAGCGGACGGCCCGTAGCGGGACGGCCACCGCGCTTGATGGCTTCATCGTTTTCCTCGCGGAAGCGGAACTTGTCCACCTGCTCCTCGAGGAGGAAGTTGGTGTCGCCGACGTCTTCGACCTTGACCCAGCGCATCATCTGGCGCGAGATGGTCTCGATGTGCTTGTCGTTGATGTTCACGCCCTGGAGGCGGTAAACCTCCTGAATGGCATTGACGAGATAGGCCTGCGTGAACTTTTCGCCCAGCACGGCGAGAAGGTCGTGCAAGTTGAGCGGGCCGTCAATGAGAGCTTCACCAGCCTTGACGTGGTCGCCTTCCTGAACGTTGATGTGCACGCCGCGCGGGATGGAGTATTCCTTGGTGGTCTTGCCATCCTCGCTTTCGACGTAGATTTTGCGCATGCCCTTGGCGATTTCGCCGTAGCGAACGGCGCCGTCGATTTCGCTGATGACGGCGGGATCCTTGGGCTTGCGGGTCTCGAAAAGTTCGACGACGCGCGGCAGACCACCGGTGATGTCCTTGGTCTTGGTGGTTTCTCGTGGAATCTTCGCGAGCACGTCACCCGCGGAAACATCGTCGCCGTCGCGGACCATCAAGTGTGCGCGGGAAGGCATGAGGTATTTCTTGCGGACTTTGCCCGAAGAATCGCGAACGAGAATCGCGGGCTGATGCTTTTCATCGCCCGGGGGCAAAGTCACAACGTCCTGCGAAAGGCCGGTGACTTCGTCCACCTGCTCTTCGATGGTGATGCCGGTCTTGAGATCGTCAAACTTTACGGTGCCGGCGCTCTCCGTAAGGATCGAGAACGTAAACGGATCCCACTCGGCTAGGACCTGGCCGTGCGTGACGTGTTCGCCATCCTGAACGCGGAGGCGCGCGCCGTACACAACGTGGTAACGCTCCTTCTCGCGGTTCTTTTCGTCCACGATGGCGATGAGGCCGGAGCGGTTCATGGCGATGAGCGTGCCGCCGCGTCCCTCGACGTGCTTGAGGTCCACGAACTTGACGATGCCGTTGTTGCGGGCTTCAAGCGTGGAGCGCTCGGAGACGCGCGTGGCGGTTCCGCCGATGTGGAAGGTGCGCATGGTGAGCTGCGTGCCGGGCTCGCCGATGGACTGCGCGGCGATGACGCCGACGGCTTCGCCAAGCTCGACCATGCGACCGGTGGCGAGGTTGCGGCCGTAGCACAGCGCGCAGACACCGCGACGCGATTCGCAAGTGAGCACGGAACGGATGCGGACGCGGTCGATGCCCGCGCCCTGAATGGCGTTGGCCAGCTCTTCGTTGATTTCCTGGTTCACATCAACGATGACGTTGCCCTCGAAGTCCTTGATCTTGTCAAGGGAAACGCGGCCCACAACGCGGTCGCGGAGCGGCTCGACTTCGACGCCGGCTTCGATAATGGGTTCGACGTAGATGCCGTCGCTGGTGCCGCAGTCGATTTCGTTGATGATGACGTCTTGCGCAACGTCGACGAGGCGGCGCGTGAGGTAGCCGGAGTCGGCGGTTTTCAGCGCAGTATCGGCGAGACCTTTACGAGCGCCGTGCGTGGAGATGAAGTATTCCAGCACCGTGAGGCCTTCGCGGAAGTTGGAAGTGATGGGCGTTTCGATGACTTCGCCGGAAGGCTTGGCCATCAAGCCGCGCATACCGGAAAGCTGGCGGATCTGCTGTTTCGAACCGCGCGCGCCGGAGTCGGCCATGACGTAGACCGGGTTGATGTTGCCTTCCTTGTCCTGGCCTTCAAGGGCCTTGAACATTTCGTCGGCAACTTTTTCAGTGACGTCGCCCCAGATGGCGATGACTTTGTTGTAGCGCTCGCCGTTGGTGATGGCGCCGTCCAAGTATTGCTGCTGAACCTTGACGCCTTCTTTTTCCGCGTTGTCCACGAGCTTGTACTTGTCGCCCGGAATGAACATGTCGTCGATGCCGATGGAGATGCCGGAACGCGTGGCGTAGGTAAAGCCGAGCGCCTTGAGATGGTCGAGCAAAACGACAGTGTCGGTGAGACCAAACCGCAAATAGGCGTAATAAACGAGCTGCTGGACGCCTTTCTTCTTGAGCAACCCGTTCACGAACGGGAATTTTTCGGGCAAGTGCGAATTGAAGATGACGCGGCCGACGGTGGTCTGGATGAACTGGCGCTCCATCTTCACCGGCTCGGTGTGCGTGACGTCCTGGTTGTCGTAAGCGGTGGTGAGGTCGATGACTTCACCGGTGTAGCGCAAGCGAATCGGCGTGAGCAGCTCGACTTCACCGGCTTCCAGCGCGAGGATAACGTCCTCAGTCGAGCCGAAAACGCGGCCTTCGCCCTTGGCACCGGGCTTGTTCTTGGTCAGATAGTAGATGCCCAGAACCATGTCTTGCGACGGCACGGCAAGAGGCAAGCCGTGCGCGGGCGAAAGAATGTTGCGCGAGCTGAGCATCAGCACAGACGCTTCGACTTGCGATTCTGGCGAAAGCGGAATGTGCACGGCCATCTGGTCGCCGTCAAAGTCCGCGTTGAACGCGGTGCAGACGAGCGGATGAATGCGGATGGCCTTGCCTTCGACGAGCGTCGGCTCGAACGCCTGGATGCCGAGACGGTGCAGGGTCGGAGCGCGGTTGAGCAGAACCGGATGCTCGCGAATGACGTCTTCCAGGATGTCCCAAACAACGGATTCCTGCTGCTCCACCATTTCCTTGGCCTGCTTGATGGTGGTGCAGTGGCCCTGGGCTTCAAGCTTGTGATAGATGAAGGGCTTGAAAAGCTCGAGCGCCATTTTCTTCGGCAAACCGCACTGATTGAGCTTCAGTTCCGGGCCGACCACGATGACGGAGCGGCCGGAGTAGTCCACGCGCTTGCCGAGGAGGTTCTGGCGGAAGCGGCCCTGCTTGCCCTTGAGGGTGTCGGACAAGGACTTAAGCGGACGGTTGTTCGTGCCGCGCAGCACGCGGCCGCGGCGGCCGTTATCAAAGAGCGCGTCAACAGCTTCCTGCAACATGCGCTTTTCGTTGCGCACGATGACGTCGGGCGCGTGCAACTCCATCAGCTTCTTCAGACGGTTGTTGCGGTTGATGACGCGGCGATAGAGATCGTTGAGGTCGGAAGTGGCAAAGCGTCCGCCGTCGAGAGGCACGAGCGGGCGCAGTTCCGGCGGAAGCACCGGAATCACGTCGAGAATCATCCACTCCGGCTTGTTGCCGCTCTTGCGGAAGGCTTCCAGCACTTTCAGACGCTTGGCGTACTTGATGCGCTTCTGAAGCGAAGGATCAGCCTTCATCTTGTCGCGCAGTTCGTCGGCAAGCTTGTCGACTTCTACGCGGCGGAGCAATTCCTTGATGGCTTCCGCGCCCATTTTGGCGGTGAACTGGCCGGGATATTCCTTCTGGAGCTCGCGGTACTTTTCTTCGGGCAACACTTCGCGCTCGCGAAGGACAGCGACTTCACCGGCATCCACAACGACGAACGCCTCAAAGTAGAGAATGCGCTCGAGGTCGCGCATGGAAATATCCAGCAAGTAGCCGATGCGGCTGGGCAAGCCCTTGAAGAACCACACGTGCGAGCAGGGCGAAGCCAGCTCGATGTGGCCAAGGCGCTCGCGGCGGACTTTGCTGAGCGTCACTTCCACGCCGCACTTGTCGCAGATCACTCCGCGGTGCTTCATGCGCTTGTACTTGCCGCACAGACACTCCCAATCGGTGACGGGGCCGAAAATCTTCGCGCAAAACAGGCCGTCCCGCTCGGGCTTGAAGGTGCGATAGTTGATGGTCTCGGGCTTGGTGACTTCGCCGTGCGACCACGAGCGAATTTTTTCCGGACTTGCCAAACTGATGCGGATGGAATCGAAATCAGCAATCAGGCTGGCACGATCATACGGGCTGCTGCGATACAAGGTTGTTTCCTCCCTCCCTGACTTTCGCCAGGGCCGCGATCGGATGCTTTTTAAAATATCCGACCGGCTGAGAACCCTTACGAAACTGCAAATGCAAATCGCCTGCTCCGCAAAGGGCACGATGTATCGTGCCCCTACGAGTAGACTTTCTAGTCCGCGGCCTTCTCCACGGCCGGCTTCTGACGCTTCATCAATTCGACGTCCAGGCAGAGCGACTGCAACTCGCGTACGAGCACGTTGAACGATTCCGGCACGCCCGGCTCGATGCCCGGCTCGCCCTTGACGATGGCCTCGTAAATCTTGGCACGGCCGTAAACGTCGTCGGACTTCGATGTCAGCAGCTCCTGCAGGATGTGCGCGGCGCCGTAAGCTTCGAGCGCCCAGACTTCCATTTCGCCGAAGCGCTGTCCTCCGAACTGCGCCTTGCCGCCGAGCGGCTGCTGCGTAATGAGCGAGTACGGGCCGATGGAACGCGCGTGGATCTTGTCGTCCACCAGGTGCGACAGTTTGAGCATGTAGATAAAGCCGACCGTGACCGGCTGGTCGAACTGGTCGCCGGTCATGCCGTCATAGAGCATGATTTTGCCGTTGTTCGGCAGGCCGGCCACTTCGAGCAGATGGCGGATTTCCGGCTCGCGCGCACCGTCAAAGACCGGCGTGGCAAAGGGAATGCCTTCCTTGAAGCCTTCAGCATATTCGATCAAATCGTCGTCTTCGAGCTTCGCGAGCGACTTCCAGATCGCGGTTTCGCCGAAAACCTCCCTGAACCAGCGGCGCAACGCTTCGGCTCTGACTTCCTTGCTGAAGAGGCGCTTCAGGCTGATGCCTAGCTCCTTGGCGGCCCAGCCGAGGTGCGTCTCGAGAATCTGGCCGACGTTCATACGCGAAGGAACGCCGAGCGGGTTGAGAACGATTTCCACGGGAGTGCCATCGGGCAGGTAGGGCATGTCTTCCTGCGGCACGATGCGCGCGATAACGCCCTTGTTGCCGTGGCGGCCGGCCATCTTGTCGCCGATGGACAGCTTGCGCTTCATGGCGATATAAACCTTGACCAGCTTGATGACGCCCGGAGGAAGTTCGTCGCCCTTCTTGAGCTTTTCTTTGCGTTCCTCGGTGATCTTGCGGAGCACGTCAATCTGGCGCGAAGTCATCTCCTCGATTTCCTCGATTTTCTCGATGAGGAGAGGATCCTTTTCGTTGAGCTTCAGGCGCTTGAGGTTGCGCGTGGAGATTTTTTCAATCAGCTCGCGCGTCAGCTCGGTGCCCTTGGTCAACAGGCGCTTGTTGGTCTTTTCGTCGTGCAAGTCGGCTTGCAAAACTTTGCCGCCAAGCAAGTCGGAAAGGCGCTTGAGGCGCTCGTCGGTGAGGATGCGGATTTCGTCCGCCAGGTTCTTCTCGAGTTTGAAGACCTGCGTAGCTTCAATGGCCTTGTGGCGCTCGTCCTTTTCTCCGCCCTTGCGGGTGAAGATCTTGACGTCCACGATGGTGCCCTCAATGCCCGGAGGGCAGTAGAGCGAAGCGTCGCGCACGTCTCCGGCTTTTTCGCCGAATATGGCGCGGAGCAGTTTTTCTTCCGGGGTAAGCGTGGTCTCGCCCTTGGGCGTGACCTTGCCGACGAGAATGTCGCCCGGCTTGATGACCGCGCCGATGCGGATGACGCCGCTTTCGTCGAGGTTGCGCAGGAACGATTCGCCGATGTTGGGAATGTCGCGCGTGACTTCTTCGGGCCCGAGCTTTGTGTCGCGCGCCTCGATTTCGTACTCTTCAATGTGGATCGAAGTGTAATAGTCGTCCTTCACCAGCTTTTCGCTGACGAGGATGGCGTCTTCGAAGTTGTATCCGCGCCATGGCAGGAAGGCCACGAGGACATTGCGGCCAAGAGCGAGTTCGCCGCGCTCGGTGCAAGGGCCGTCAGCAAGGACTTGCCCTTTCTTCGCGCGGTCGCCAACGCGAACCAGCGGCTTCTGGTTGATGCAAGTGTTCTGGTTCGAGCGCTTGAATTTGATGAGCTGATAGATGTCCGCGCCCACCTCGCGGCTGAGCACGCCGGAGTGGTCGGACTCGACGCGCACGATGATGCGCTCCGAGTCCACTTGATCCACAATGCCTTCGCGGCGGCAGAGCACGACCGCGCCGGAGTCGCGCGCGGTGACGCGCTCCATGCCAGTGCCGACCAGTGGCGCTTCGCCCTTGATGAGCGGAACGGCCTGGCGCTGCATGTTGGAACCCATGAGCGCGCGGTTGGCGTCGTCGTTCTCAAGGAACGGAATCAAGCTGGCGGCCACGGAGACGAGCTGCTTCGGCGAAACGTCCACGTAGTCCACTTCTTCGCGCTGCTTCAAGACGAAGTTGCCGGCCTGGCGGCAGTTGACGAGTTCGGTGGTGATGCGCTGTTTTTCATCGAGCGCCACGTTGGCCTGGGCGATGACGTACTTGTCCTCTTCCCAAGCGGAGAGATAGAAGCAGTACGGCTCGTAAACCACCTTGCGGCGCTTTAGTTCTTCGTTGAGTTCTTCGACTTTATCGCGCTCGACGATTTCTCCGGCTTTGAATTCGCTGTCGCCAGCGTTGACGATTTGCACGTAATCAATGATGCGGCCGCCTTTGACCTTGCGGTAGGGCGACTCGATGAAGCCGTAGTCGTTGATGCGTGCGAAGCAGCTCAGCGAGCTGATGAGCCCGATGTTCGGACCTTCCGGCGTTTCAATGGGGCAGATGCGGCCGTAGTGCGTCGGGTGGACGTCGCGAACTTCGAACCCGGCGCGCTCGCGCGAAAGACCACCAGGGCCAAGGGCCGAGAGACGCCGCTTGTGCGTGATTTCGCTGAGCGGGTTGGTCTGGTCCATAAACTGGCTGAGCTGCGAGGAGCCGAAGAACTCACGGATCGCAGCCATGACCGGCTTGGCGTTAACCAGATCGTGCGGCATGGCCGTAGACATTTCCTGGTACACGCTCATCTTTTCTTTGATGGCGCGCTCCATGCGGACGAGGCCGATGCGGAACTGGTTTTCGAGCAGTTCGCCGACGGCGCGGACGCGGCGGTTGCCGAGATGGTCGATGTCGTCGACAAGACCGATGTTCTTGCGCAGCTTGAAGAGGTACTTGATGGCCGCCACGAAATCTGGCGTATCCAGCGTGCGATTGTCGAGCGGCGTGTCCAGCCCCATCTTGATGTTGAATTTCAGGCGGCCGACACGGCTGAAATCATATTTGCGCGGGTCGAAGAACATGCCGCGGAAGAGATTCGTGGCGGTTTCGAGCGTTGGTGGATCGCCGGGACGTAGCTTGCGGTAGATTTCGATGAGCGCTTCTTTCGAGGAGCGTATGGCGTCCTTGTCGAGAGTGCGCGAGAGCACCAAGCCGATATCGTCACGCTCGGGGAAGAACACATCCGCTTCGGTGATGCCGGCTTCGGCGAAGGCCTGCCAAAGTTCCGGAGTGAGCGGCTTATTGGCTTCGAGCATGATTTCGCCGGTCTGGCGGTTGACGACGTCGGCGACGCTGTAGGCGCCTTCGAGGTCTTGCAGCGAAGCGCGGACCTGAGAAATTTTGGCCTTGATGAGTTCTTTGAAGAGCGTTTCGGTGATGCGCTTGTGGGCGCCGACAATCACCTCATCGGATTTAGGATTGCGGATTTCGTGGGCCAGCTTGCGGTCCACGATGCCCGGCGAAACGTTCCAGAAAAGCTCCTTGTCGCGCAGCGAGATGCGCTCGACCTGGTAGAAGGTGCGGAGGATTTCTTCGTTGGACTTCATGCCCAAGGCGCGCAGGAAGATGGAGCCGAGGAATTTGCGCTTGCGGTCGATGCGCACGTAGAGAATGTTCTTGGTGTCGTACTCGAACTCCACCCACGAACCGCGGTAGGGAATGATTTTGCCGAGGAAGTAGGTGCGGTTGTTGGCGCTCTCGAAAAACACGCCCGGCGAGCGGTGCAACTGGGAAACGATGACGCGCTCGGTGCCGTTGATGACGAACGTTCCGTTTTCGGTCATCAGCGGAATGTCGCCGTAGAAAACTTCCTGTTCCTTGATGTCGCGGATGGTTTTCGCGCCGGAGTCGGGATCCTTGTCGTAAATGGTCAGGCGAATGGTGACGCGCAGAGGCGCGGAGTAGGTCATGCCGCGCTCCTGGCATTCGTTCACGTCGTACTTCAACTGCATAGCTACGGGATCGCCGCACTTGTTGCAGAAAGTCGGCGTGTTTTTGTTGAACGTGCCGCACTTGTGACAGATGACGTCGCCGGTCTGATATGGATTGGTGACGACCGACGCACCGCAATTGCGGCAGGTGGCGCGCAAGTGATGCAGGCCCTTCAGGTTGCCGCACTTGCACTCCCAGTTGCCGATCGAGTAGTCCACGAATTCGAGCTGCGACATTTCGCGGAAGTCCCTGATCGGAAACACGGACGTAAACACCGACTGAAGGCCGCCGTCCTCGCGCTCACTTGGCAGCAGATCCATCTGCAGGAAGCGCTGGTAGGACTTCATCTGGACTTCAATCAGGTTGGGAATCTGGATCGAGCCCTGGATTTTCGCGAAATCCAGCCGCTGATGTTCCCTGGCGTGCTGATTGCTATTCGGCATGCGTGATCTACCTCATCCCTTTCGGGCAAATGCGGAAATACTCGAAGGAGACACATAGTCGCCGCGCTCGAAGACTTGCCCGACGTCCGCGCGCAGACGACTACAGGCGTTCCGACGGGAACGCTTGGAGTTCTTCAAATGCCCAGCTTCAACGTGCGTAGCTGATGCCCTCTGGCACGGCCCCTCGCCCGAAAGGCCGCGCCGGTCCGGAAACCCGATCGAAGGCGAAAACTACTTGATCTCCACCTTGGCGCCCGCTTCCTCGAACTTCTTCTTGATCGCCGCGGCTTCGTCCTTGTTAACGCCTTCCTTGACGGTCTTGGGCGCGCCATCCACCAGGTCCTTGGCTTCTTTCAAGCCCAGGCTGGTGACTTCGCGGACCGCCTTGATGACGTTGATTTTGTTGCCGCCGACATCGGTGAGCACGACGGTGAATTCCGTCTTCTCTTCCGCTGGTGCAGCACCACCACCCGCCGCCGCTCCGCCACCCGCGGCCACGACCGTTGCAGCCGCCGCTGACACGCCGAAGGTTTCTTCCATCTTCTTGACGAGATCGGAAGCTTCGAGCAACGTCAGCCCCTTGATTTCCTCCAGGATCGTATCGACTTTCGCCATGATTCCTTCTTCTCCTCTCAAAACTAAATTTTTTCAAAACTAAAAATTTGACTTACTGGGCCGCCTCGGGAGCCGGAGCTGCGCCGCCCCCGCCGGAGCCAAACTTGTTGGCCTTGATGGCTTCGTTCATGGTCACTGCCAGGTTGCGCGGCAGCGCGTTCAGCGCGATGGCGATGCGCTGCGCCGGAGCGTTCAGCAGGAACATGATCTTGCTGGTGAGCTCTTCTTTCGACGGCAAGTTCGCCAGCTGCTTGATGTCCGCGATGGAAACGACACGGCCTTCCACGACGCCGGACTTGAACTGAAACGCCGGAACGTCTTTGGCAATTTTGGTGATCGCTTTTGCCAGAGCCACCGGATCAGTTTCGGTATAGGCGATAGAATTCGTGCCGGTCAAATTCTTGAGCAGGTTCTCGGCGGGCGTGCCGGCTCCGGCGCGCTCTGCGAGAGTGTTCTTCACGACCTTGTACTTGCCGCCGGCAGCCTGCACAGCGCGGCGGAGCTTGGTGTCTTCCTCGACCTTGATGCCCTGAAACGTGGTGAGAATCACGGTCGAGACTTTGGCCAGTTCCGACTTCAGCTTGTCGAGGTCTGCCTGTTTTTCGCTGCGCTTCTTCATGAAATTCGTTCCGCTCCGCTTCAGCGCCGGTTAGGCGGCTGTCGCCAGCGCCTCCGCTTCGGCCAGGTCGATGGTAACGCCCGGACCCATCGTCGAGGTCAGTGTGATTTTCTTGACGTACTTGCCTTTCGCGGCCGCCGGCTTGGCTTTCACCACGGCTTCGATGACCGCGTGGGCGTTGGCCACCAGCTTTGGCGCGTCAAACTGAATCTTGCCAATCGCGCAATGAACGATGCCCGCCTTGTCCACGCGAAATTCCACTTTGCCGGCTTTGACTTCCTTGATGGCCTTGGCCACTTCAAACGTGACCGTGCCAGTCTTCGGATTGGGCATCAGGCCGCGCGGGCCGAGCACCTTACCGAGTTTTCCGGCGGAGCGCATCATGTCCGGCGTGGCGATAACGGCGTCGTAGTCGGTCCAACCTTCCATGATTTTCTGGACGATGTCTTCGCCGCCCACGAAATCCGCGCCAGCTTCCTGCGCTTCGCGAACTTTTTCGCCGCCCGCGATCACCAGCACGCGGACGGTTTTACCGAGGCCGTTCGGCAAGCCCACGGTTCCGCGCACCACCTGGTCGGAGTGTTTTGGATCTACGCCCAGGTTGATCGCCAGCTCGACGGTTTCGTTGAACTTCGTGTGATGCAGCTTCTTCAAAAGCTCGGCGGCATCGCCGAGCTTGTACGGGCGCGCTTCCACTTTTTTGCGCGCATTCTCCACATTTTTTCCTGCCTTCTTCATTCGCTCCCTCGTTCGGCCTCGAGCGCCTGAACTTCTAGGCTTCCACGACTTCCAGGCCCATGTTGCGCGCCGTGCCCATCACGGTGCGCATCGCGGACTCCAGATTGGTGGTGTTGAGGTCGACAAGCTTGATCTTTGCAATCTCTTCCACTTGCTTCTTGGTGACTTTGCCGACTTTGTTGCGGTTCGGCTCGGCGGAACCCTTGGCAATATTGGCCGCGCGCTTGAGCAGCACGGACGCCGGCGGAGTCTTCAAAATAAAGGTGAAGGTTCGGTCGCTGTACACGGTCACAAGCACCGGGAAAATCATTCCGTCCGGCTCTTTCGCGGTTTTGGCGTTGAACTGCTTGCAGAAATCCATAATGTTCAGGCCGTGTGGACCGAGCGCCGTGCCCACCGGCGGAGCAGGCGTGGCCTTGCCCGCGGGCAATTGCAATTTGATTGTCGTCTGTACTTTCTTTGCCATGTCCTTGCCTCAATCCTTCTCTTTGTTCTTGCCTTGGCGCTCGCGCTTAACCCAGCTTTTCGACGCTGGCGAAATCCAGTTCCACCGGCGTCGAACGGCCAAAAATCGTGACCGAAACTTTCAAGCGGCTGTGGTCGTTGTCAATTTCCTCGACACTGCCGTTGAAATTCGCAAACGGCCCGTCCACGATGCGCACCTGCTCGTTGCGCTCGAAAACCACTTTTGGTTTCGGCCGATCCGCCGGAACGTGCACGCGATTGATGATCGCGTCCACTTCCGAATCACTCAGCGGCGAAGGCGAAGTTGCCGAGCCGACAAAACCGGTGACGCGCGGCGTCGAGCGCACGATGTGCCACGTGTTCTCGTCCAAGTCCATCTCCACCAGCACATACCCGGGATAAGACATGCGCGGCGAAACCACCTTTTTCCCGCCGCGGACTTCCACCACTTCTTCCATGGGGATCATCACGCGGCCGATCTTGTCCTGAAGACTGAACGCCGCCACGCGGCTCTCCAGGCTCTCTTTGACTTTCTTCTCAAAGCCCGAGTAGGTATGGATGATGTACCACTGCATTCCCATCGGTTGCTCTTCCCCTTCACACACCAAACTTCTTGAAAATCGCCTGTACGAGGCGTTGAACACCCAAATCCACCAGCCAGAGAAAAACTCCAAAAAACGCGACAGTTACAACAACAATCCATGTTGTCGAGACCACGTCTTCGCGGCTCGGCCAGGTGACCTGCTTCATCTCGACGCGCGTGTCGTGGAGGAACTCCTTCATGTCCGCAAGCGAGCCGGTGACTTTGTCCGTCAGCTCCGAGCCCATCCCGCCTTGCGATTCGTCTTTCACTTTTACCGCCTGCGTAGCCATAAAAACCTCTTCACTTCCCCGAAGCGGGCTTGCCCCACCGCTCCGTCCTTTCGATTTCACGCGCCGGCCGGGCCCGGCGCTTTCCCTGCGCCCTGATGGAGCGCTGAACTCTGGCAGGGGAGGAGGGATTCGAACCCCCATACCCGGTTTTGGAGACCGGAGTCCTAACCGTTGGACGACTCCCCTAAATTCAATTCCGGTCTGTCCCGCAACCCTCCCAAACAAAAGCTATTTCACTTCTTTGTGCGCCGTTTGCTTGCGGCACGTATTGCAAAACTTCTTGGTTTCCAGACGTTCGGTATGCTTCTTCTTGTTCTTCGTCGTGGTGTAGTTGCGGTTCTTGCATTCGCCGCACTGCAATGTAATGGTCTCGCGCATTTCTTACCTTCGCTCCTAAGCACTCGCCGATTTGGCCTGATCACTCAGGTTCAGCAACCGGCGCACTACAGATTCCGTAAAGGGCCAGACCTGTGTTTCTTCCCAGCGCCCGGCGCCGCTGTCATAACGGCACCATCCGCTGGGCCATCGCCCTAGCCGCTCTTCGACGCTCGTGAGCGCTTCCTGGATTTTGACTCCCCAAACCAGATCGCGCTCCGTGTCCGGGCCCATTTCCTTCGGGCTGCAAATCGTGAAGCGGAGAAACTGATGGCCCTTCCAAACCTGCAGGCCTTCCCCATGCAACCCGTCCGGCGTAGTCTTCACTTTCAAGCCCCACGCCTGTCCCCAGCTTTTCAACTGCCCGCCTAAGGCTTTCAAATCGTCCCGCAACAGCGAATAGTTGTGTTGCTCTTGCTTGTTCATTGCGACTACTCCCCGGTCTCCGCGAACGCTCCCCGGCTGGGGCAGGGACAAGCCGCTGAACGTTCTTACTCGATGATTTCGGTGACGGCGCCGGCGCCAACGGTGTGGCCGCCTTCGCGGATGGCGAAGCGCAAGCCCTTCTCCAACGCTACCGGAGTGATCAGGCTGACTTCGCAGCTCACATTGTCGCCCGGCATCACCATCTCG
>DATEGO010000160.1:0-12945 GCA_035280065.1 Candidatus Acidiferrum sp. | reverse complement strand
CATTCGCCGGGCACAAATCTCAACAAAATGTGAGGTTAATTGGGGAATATCTTGGCGGCGCTCCCGCAAAGGTGGCAAGGCCACGGGAAAAACGTTTACACGGTAGTAAAGATCACTGCGGAACTCTTTCCGAGCAACCATATCCGTTAAATCTCGATGTGTCGCCGCAACCACACGCACATTGATGCGATACGTCCGGCCACTTCCTACACGCTCGAACTCCTGCTCTTGAAGCACCCGGAGTAGCTTAGGCTGCAAAGCCAGAGGCATATCTCCGATTTCGTCCAGGAACAAAGTTCCAGTATCGGCCATTTCAAAGCGGCCAATTTTCTGTGCAAAGGCCCCGGTAAACGCGCCTTTTTCGTGGCCGAAGAGTTCGCTTTCCAGCAGGTCAAAGGGAATCGCGGCGCAATTGAGTTTTATGAACGGGCGTCCGCAGCGCGCACTGAGGTTGTGAACCGCGCGGGCAATTAATTCCTTTCCAGTACCCGTTTCTCCAAGAATTAGGACCGTGGAATCAGTTGGCGCGACTCGTTCCACTTCGCTGAGCACAAACTCCAACGCAGGACTGTTTCCTATAATCTGGCCAAATCTGCTCTCAGCTGGACCCTTCTCACCTGACCGCAGTATGTTCACTACTTCCAATAATGCCCCCAAAACAAGTATTCCTCACCAGCATCACAGAGCATCGCGTTCCAATGCCGCGCGCACGCAGTCGAGTAACGTCCCATCGTCAAACGGCTTGCTTAAGAAGTCCACTGCTCCTGCCCGCAAAGCTTGCATCCGCATCTTCTCGTCACCTTGCGCCGTAATAAAAATAATTGGAAACCGGTGGTGGTCTCGGACTAACTTCGATTGAAGATCCAGACCTGACATTCCCGGCATGCGGATGTCGGCAATCAAACATCCCGTGCGCTCTTGCTCGCCCGAGTTTAGGAATTCTTCGGCAGATGCAAACGCCAAAGCAGAGAAGCCAGCTGATTTCATTAGGCCGCTCAGTGCGCTCCGAACTAGCTCATCATCATCGACAATTGCAACCACTTTTGGCTCCTCCCTAGAAGTCACGATGCCTAAAAATACTGCGGGGACAGGGATAACACAATTATGCTTTGGTATAGGTATGCTCGGTGGCTGGTGCGGGACGAGACGAAGTGAGGTTTCGGCCCTTGAGCAGGAACCTAAGCCTGTGAAACCGGGTTGGACTACATTGCAGCCGTAGCTCGGCCTTTCAACCTCACAACGGACGTCATCGGACCAATCAGGAACGCTTCAGCTTTTCAGCCATTTTAACGAGTTCGGCAAGCGAGCCGGCCTCCATCTTATGCATTACCTGAGAGCGATGGACCTTGATCGTGATTTCTTTGGTTCCGAGCTGCGAAGCAATCTGCTTATTGAGCATCCCGGCCACCACAAGTGCCATGACTTCGTGCTCTCGCGGAGTCAACCGGTCGTGGCGCTTTTGTAGAGCTGCCACTTCCGATCGCTCCTTGCGCTCGGCTGAGTCGCGGGCCAGAGCTTGTTGAATAGCGCCCAACAGTTGCTGATCACCAAAGGGTTTGGTTAGAAATTCTACGGCTCCCGACTTCATGGCCTTCACAGTCATGGGAATATCGCCATGCCCGGTAACGAAGATAATCGGAATATGGATACCGGCCTTCTTAAGCTGCTGCTGAAAGACAATGCCGCTGACCCCAGGAAGGCTTACATCCAAGATCAGGCAACTGGGACCATCGAGTGGTTTTCTCTCCAGAAACTTCTCTGCCGTCTCGAAGGCTTCCGACCGCAAACCCGCCGATTTCAGTAGTCCCTGTATTGACGCGCGGATCCTGGCATCATCATCGACGACGAACACGGTGGCAGCATTCGCGGACGCCATTGCAGGCCTATTGTAGATGCCTTGTTCTCAAATGAGGAGATCCCGGCTCGAGATCTGGATCCCTCCGGCGCATTGCACCCTACTTTTGCTTCGTTCGTTCATTGCAAAGGCTCGAGATGTTGATCAGACCTTTGCACAAGAAATGCAACACGCAGAGTTTCCCAGCTGTCTGCGATTCTCGTGCCACGAGCACCTGTCAAAGCGGATGAAGAGCAAGTGTCCGCGTGTCGTTATGTTGACATCACGAATCCAAACCATGACGGCAATTGATCCGCTCCAACTGCTCGATCAGATGTGATTGGTTTCTCTTGTAACCTTACCAGCTCATTTGCTTTCTCGCCGTCTGACATTCTTCTGACAGACTGCTCTGCCCCCACCTCCTCAATCGTATTTCGTCGAATAGAAAACCAATCTGTCGATTTGGCCCGCTGCTTGCAAGCTGTTTCGCCGGAACCTTGGAACGCAGTATGCGAACAGGGGAATTCTTATTAACCAAGACAAAGAAAGAAGGAATATGAGGATGGATATGTCGAAAACAATTATGCAAAACCTACGCACAGCCTTAACGGCGGCAGCAGCTATCGCATTCGGGATCGCTCTGCATCCCGTGAAAGCAAATGCACAAGGTGACGGAGCTCCCACTGATCCACAAATCGTGGGCATTGTCACCACCGCAGACCAGATTGACATCAATTACGCCAAGCTGGCGCTGTCAAAGACAAGGAACAAGGAGGTAAGAGGCTTCGCACAACAGATGATCACGGACCATTCGTCCGTGCAGAAATCTGTGAACGACTTGGCGGCGAAGCTCAATGTGACCCCGGCGGAAAGCGGGACCAGCAGCGCGCTGAATGCCCAGGCCGAACAGATGACGCAGAAACTTCGGGAACTGAAGGGCAAAGCGTTCGAGAAAGCGTATATCGACAACGAAGTGGCCTACCACCAGGCCGTCATCAACGCCACTAAGACGGTGCTGATCCCCAGCGCGCAGAACGCCGAGCTGAAGTCGGCCCTGCAAGGGGCTGAACCTCTGTTCGAGGGTCACCTGCAACATGCCGAGCGCGTGCAGTCGGCTGTCGAGGGTGGCGCAAAGCAAGCCTCGAGCGGGATGTCTCGCTACTAACGGCGAGGGAAACATGCATCCCAAGCTGAGTCCTATATCGGCATCGCTCGTTCTATTGGGCGCGCTGGCACTGGTGGCGACGGGCTTCCCGTCGCTCACAAGTGCGGGCCGGGCGGCCAATTCGCAGAGCGCCTCGACAAAGACGGTAACCGTTGCAATCCGCAGCTTCAAGTTTGAGCCGGCAACGGTGACCGTAAATCAAGGCGACACCGTGGAGTGGAAGAACGACGATATCGTTCCGCACACCGCAACGGAGGACGCCAATGCAAAAAAGCCTGCATTCGATTCCGGCCTCATCGCCACAGGAGCGGCGTGGCACTTCGTCGCTCACAACAAAGGCACTTACAACTACACCTGCACCTTCCACCCGAACATGGAAGGCAAATTGATCGTTCAGTAGGGTCCCAGCGGAATGCCGTGCTGAACTTGATTGGGACAAGGTGGCTCGCGGTTGGCGATTTCAAAGTCCGGAGAAGAGGGGAAATCGCTAGCCGCTAGCAAGCAAATTCAGAGCTAATTGAGACCACTGAAGAAATGGATTGTGAAGGTTGGATAGGTAGGGTTTGAGCATGGTGAATCCTTTCGATTTGCGGACGATTTTTCTGGCAAAGCACGCACAGCATGTAGTGCTTATCCATTTTCCTATTGCTTTGTTTATGATCGGCGTACTGTTCGATCTCCTATCCCGAGGCAAGCGCGATTCACAACTTGCTACCGCTGCGTATCTAAACTTTTCCGTGGCTGCGGTAGCCGTGTTTCCAACATACGTGACTGGCGTATTGGCCTGGCAGTTCGTTCTTCACGGAGCAAAGCTTAAGGGTCTGATATTGCTACACTTCGTCGCGGCGTCCTGCGCAGCGGTATTGGTCGTAGCATCCTGGTGGATCCACTGGCGGACTCGTAGATCCGATCAGCCGTCTCTTCCTCGCTCTCGCATCCCCATCGAACTGCTCGGTGTAGCTGTCATTGCAATTACGGCACATCTAGGCGGGTTCTTGAGCGGCGTCAATAACTAAACGAATCTCGAAACGCTGACGATCAGGGCTTTTGATTTTGGGATCAAGAAAGAGGCGCGAATCGTGCGTCGATGTGCTGCGGTTGCTTAGCAGGCAAAAATCAATTAATAGGAGTCGACATGGGGTCTACGTATTCACCAGCAGTGTTGCCTACCTCCGTGGTTTTTAAGACCATCGAAGTTGATGGTCTCAACATCGCCTATCGAGAGGCGGGCGATCCGTCCTTTCCGAAATTAGTCCTACTTCACGGCTGGCCTTCCTCTTCACATCAATATCGAGAGCTGATTCGTGAGCTGGCAGACCGCTTTCACGTGGTTGCGCCTGATTATCCCGGCTTCGGCAACAGCGAGGCACCCAATCCATCGGTTTTTGGGTACACCTTCAACAAGCTGGCAGAAGTTATCGAGCGCTTCCTCGAAAAGAAAGGATTCTACCGATTTGGACTCTACGTTCAGGACTACGGCGGACCGGTTGGGTTCCGCATCGTCACAAAGAAGCCTGATTCGCTGGAATGGCTCATCATTCAAAACACAAACGCCTACGAGGCGGGCTTTAGTGAGGCCTGGAACGGATTCCGGAATGCCCTGTGGCTTGACCGGAACGAAACGAACGAGAATGCCGTCGCAAGTCTGCTTGAGCTCGAAACTGTAAGAGCCGCGTATTTAACTGGATCACCAGTTCCTGAACTAATGAGCCCGGATTCCTGGAACTCGGACTTTCTGCTCACATTGCAGCGCCCGCATGCCCGGGAAATCCAGCTGGATCTTTTCTATGACTATCGGACTAACCCGGAACTATATCCGAAATGGCAGTGCTTTCTAAAAAAGTACCAGCCGAAGACAATCATCTTCTGGGGACAAGGGGATGTCTTTTTCACTCCTGTAGGTGGCGAATCTTATCTGAATGATCTGCCGAACGCAGAGATGCACCGATTAAATGCGGGGCATTTCGCAACGGAAGATTGTGTCGAGTACATAGCTGCCGGCATTCTTTCCTTTTACGAAAAAAAAGTGTCTCCAGAAAGCAGTCGCCCCTAAACAGAAGGGGGCGTCGGATTGGCTGCGTGCGATCAACCAAATTTCGCACGTAAGGAGGCGAGGCATTGCAGATTGCAAACTGGGTGGTTGGCGGACCATCCGGCGCCGCCGCACGTCTGGGATTGAAACGGAATACTTTGATTGCCAAAATGAAGAAATTCGGGATTTTGCGACCGGTGCCCTCAGACGACCGCGACGAACTAACCGACAGCTTGCAAGGAGTGCCCGCAGCGAGCTGCGGTTTAGTGGCATTCGGTGAAGGTTGCCGTTTGCCGCGTCCCGGAATTACACGGCGTGCCGAGGGTTCGATAGGCAAGACCAGATTCAAGACTTCGCAATTGCACCCCACTTTCGCTTCGTTCGTCCATTGCAAAGGCTCGCGATGTTGAGCTGACCTTTGCACAAGAAATGCAACACGCAGAGTTTCCCGGTTGCCTGCGATTCTCCTTCACCAGGAACAAGCTGGAGAAATCGCGAAAACCCAGCTCCTCTGCGCGCGCATGTCTCAGCCACAATAGGAACAAAAACGTGGCAACCCTTGTCAAAATTAGGCAGCTTTGCGCGTTTTCTGAATGCGGTCGAGAAACTCATGCATCAACGACCCAATCCGATCCACTTCTTCTTCCAACGCGAAATGGCCCGTGTCGAGAAGATGGAGCTCTGCACTAGGCATATCTCTTTTGAACAGTTCAGCACCCTCCACCGTAAAGATTCCGTCGTTTTTGCCCCAGGTGATCAGCGTGGGGGGCTGTTGTTTGCGGAAATACTCCTGCCAATCAGCAAAGACATCCAAATCCCTTTTTGCGTTGTAGAGGATTTCAAGTTGGATTTCCTTGTTCCCCGGTCGGTCCTGATAAGCCTGGTCGATCACCCAATTGTCGGGGCTGATCTTCGACGGATCGCTGACACCATGCCGATAATGCCACTTGGTTCCTTCAATTGTCAGGAGCCAGTCGCGTAGAACTTGAGCATTCTTTTCGCTCCGATCTTCCCAAAAGGCAGATAATCCCTCTGAGAGAAACTCCTGATTTATGGCTTCCCTATGGGCGCCCCCGTTTTGGACGATCAGAGCGGTCACTCGTTCGGGATGCTTGACAGCCAGCCGGAAGCCAACCGATGCACCTATGTCCGAGAGGAATAGCGCATAGGAGGAAAGATTCAGCTTTTCGATGAACTTTTCCGTTACGGTCGCTAACCCTTCAAAGGAATAGTCGAAATCGTTGACCGGCGGCGCTGAGCTTTCGCCATATCCTGGGAAGTCTGGGGCAACGACATGATATTTATCCGCAAGCATGGGAATCAGATTGCGGAACATGTGAGAAGACGACGGAAAGCCGTGCAAGAGCAGAACGGTAGGAGCATCCCGGGGACCGGCTTCGCGATAGAAGATCTCCAGCCCCTCCACGTTAACCGTGCGATAGAAAGCCGTCGGCGTAATCATGTTCGACATATAAACTCTCCTTTGGCGTGTAATCGTGTTCGACATCTAAACTCTCCTTCGGCGCGTGAAGACTACGTCGCCCAACGAATTTGATTTTGCATTCTTTTCACGCTTCGAAATAGCGTGCGTGTTCAAGGTCCGAAATTAGCCCCGGTTCCTTTGGCGTCCAGCCCAGCAGTGTGCGCGTTCGCTCACTCGATGTGGGATTGTCGAGAGCCGCAAAAGGCGCGAACCAGCCAAAGTGATTGCTGGCTTCGTCGAGCGACTTGCTGACGACGGGAACGTTCAGACGGCGGCCGATAACTTCAGCCATCTTTCGGAACGGCACACCCTCGTCAGTGACGCCATGGTAGTAAGCTCTGGCCGCATTCTTCTCCAGAGCAAGTCTGAACAGACGTGCAGCATCGAGCTTGTGCACAGCAGGCCAACGGTTAAGCCCGTTGTCGACGCAGGCCGAGACGCGTTTTTCTCGCGCTGTGTTGATCAGAAACGGGACCAAACCGTGATCGCCATCGCCATGGACCGAGGGAGGAAGACGAATAACCGACACGTGCACCCCGCGCATTGCCGCCGAACCTGCTGCCTCTTCGGAAGATCCGCGCGGAAGTGGCGAAGCATTGGAGACGGGCATGTCTTCGGTGGCGACTCGACCCGGCCCAACTAGCGCAGTGACGGATGTGAAAATCAACGAACGATCAGAGCCGGCCAAGGCCGAGCCGAGAGCCTCGATCGCGCGGCGATCTGTCTCACAGTTCTCTTTATATTTAGAGAACTCGTGGATGTATGCCGTATGAATCACACCGTCCGCAGCAGCCGCTCCGCTGCGCAGACTCTCGGGATCGTCGAGCGAACCACGATGCACATCGGCGCCTGCCCCGGCGAGCGACTTGGCACTTGCGTCCGAGCGAGCGAGACCGAGGACTTGGTGTCCTGCGTCGATTAATTCCCTCACAATCGCGGAACCAATGAATCCCGTCGCCCCTGTAACAAAAACTCGCATCTTAGATTTTCTCCTTAGGAAAGGTTTTCGGCGCGTGAATTGCACCTTCGTAAGTGCTAGGCAATCCCCGAGTCCTCACGGACGAACGCGGATGATCGTCTTTCCTTTGATTCGCTCGGTCCGGTTGAAGACGGCGACGGCATCATCGAGGGCAGCCACGTTACCGATGTTTGTCCGCAGCCGTCCATTCCGGACCCGCTGGACGAGCTCACTTAATTGCGCGCGATCGGATTCGACGACGAAATCGATGGTCAGGCCGCCAGCGGGCCGCGCCTCGATCGGGCCGGTGATGCTCACCAGCGTTCCTCCGGCGCGAATCACCCCGGCAGACCGCTTCGCGATGTCGCCACCGAGGACATCGAAAACCAGGTCGACCTTGCCGACATCTTCTAGGGCGTCGTTATCGAGGTCGACGAACTCCTGTGCGCCGAAGTCGAGAGCCGTCTGACGGGCGCCAGCGCGCCCCGTGCCGATAACGTACGCGCCGGCCTCACGTGCGAGCTGGCTCGCCATCGAACCGACTACGCCCGCAGCACCATGCACGAGGACTCTTTGCCCCGCCTGAAGGCGGCCGTGCTCGAACAGCCCCTGCCACGCGGTCAGGCCTGGCATCACGAGGGCCGCGCCTACCGTGAAGTCAACGTCGCCCGGTAGCGGTGTGAGGTTGCGTGCCTCGACGGCCACATACTCCGCCAGCGTGCCGTCACGATACCAGTCCGTGAGGCCGAACACTCGCTGTCCAATTGACAGCCCCGTCGTGCCATAGCCGAGAGCGGTGACCACTCCTGCCAGTTCGTGTCCGGGGATTGAAGGCGTCCGGTCACGGCCAACGCGATCGGTCCAGGTCGAGGGCCACGTCAGCTCATCCCCGGTGAATCCCGACGCATGAATCTGAACAACGACGTCGTTTATCGCCGCCTGCGGCTCGGGCCGCTGCACCAGCTTAACCCCGGCCATTCCCGCAGTCTGATCCGTCACCACAATCGCCTTCATCGGTCACCTCCCTGTGTCGAGTTCTTGCCTGCAAGGTAGCCGCTCCATCCAATGTCCCTGGACGGGTTATCGAATAGAATCGGATCGATCAAAATCCTGACGCACATGTATGCTTGACGTTCGTGTGCGTAGGAAAAAACTCAGTCAACAGGCGCCCGTAGCTAGGCTCGATAACTCTCGGGCGCCATGCCTGTGTAACGCGTCTGGCCTTTTCATGTTCGCTGCCACAATCCGACAATCAACTGCGCTTTGCCGCCTCGGCAAGAAAGAAGTCGCTCGGATCGGCCTCGCCCGTGTTCGCTGTATACAAGGCTAGAAGTGAACAGCCCTTTTTTGTCGTGTGGGGACCATGGGTGGTCCCTGGCTTAGAATGCAAAAAATCCCCCGAACCATACGCCTTGTTTTCGTTAATAAAGTCACCATCCAAAATGCAGAGCACCTCGGCGGCTTTCTTGTGCAAGTGCGCCGGGATGAATGCACCGGGTTCCATGCGGATATGTATCATCGACGGACCCAGTGCGTAGTCTCCATTCAAGGGTTTTATCTTGATGTCTCCGGTGTAGCCTGGAAACGGCAGGTCCACTGATCCGACGTCCGCAGATTTCAAAACTTTATCAATCATCGTTGTTCTCCTTGTGCATTTTGATTTAATAACCACCGTTGCTTCTCAATCGGTCGGGATTGAGGTGTCGCAGTCTTAGGGAATTGCATTCTCAGATCACACAAGAGTGATTCGTCTTTCATGGCGATCACGAATAAGGCATCTACTCTGCCAAACGAGGAGTGCATGCCTAAATCGCAGAAATACACATTCCAGGGCTTTTATACGATCGCTTGTTCGAAAAATATGGGTGTCATCGAGACAGCGCGTGACATCGCGCGTCAGTATTTTGACAAGCAGTCGCTGGGGCGGCGGCGTGAATGACTGTAATTCGAGTGAGGTATCCATGGAAAGACGGCCGCTTCTCCAAGTGAGCGGTCGCTAGCTGGATACCGCGGCGTGGCTGCTCCGCATAAAGTTGCCTTTCCATCCAGCGGACCACTGTTAAGCCACAAACGAAAAGTGGAAGGTCAATTGCAATATCGAACCACGGAGTACCACAAATGAATTCAGATGAAGTGAACTGGCTATTGCAAACAATCGAGGATCCAGAAAAGGCAAAGCGCTTCGTGCAGGCTCAGTACCAGCGCGGAAGAATCCCATATCACGTGATGGCAAGTTTAGCTCGGGACCGGAATTGGACAGACTGGCCGGCCGTCGAAAAACCGGCTGTCGAGGAATTTGACCTTGTGATCCTCGGTGGTGGCGTGGGCTCAACCATCGCTGCTTGGACCATTCCAAGTGACATCCGTTGATTTGAAAAATAAAAGTCCAAACACAAGGAGCCATTCTGGCGCGCATACTGCGGAAACTTTGTCTTGGAGTCTTTACGATGAGAAATCGCCTCTCGCTTGCTGCTCTGTTTCTGCTCCCGGCATCTGCCGCTGTGGCGGACGAATTCCCTTCTCTGCCGACTGCTGAGGAAATCGTCGCACGAATGGGCATTCAAGACCTGCAGCGCCAGGTCTCCATCGAGGGATACGCCGGAATGCGGCGGTACGTCCTCGATAATCAGCACCTTCACAAGCGCGCGGAGATGCTGGTTCAGGTCCAAGGGGACCCAGACGGTACAAAACATTTCGAGGTCGTGTCGGAAGAAGGCTGGAAAGCAGCACACAAGCACGTTTTGCGAAAGATGCTGGAATCAGAATCAGAGACGTCGCATCCCGAAGCTCGCGCAAAAACTAGAATCAATCCCGAAAACTACGACTTCAAAATGGCTGGAACGGATGTAATTGACGGCCGCACAGCTTATGTTTTGGAAGTCAGCCCCAAACGCAAAGAGAAATACCTATTTCGCGGCCGCATCTGGGTAGACGAGGAAGATTACGCACTGGCGCGCGCAGAGGGCCAGCCTGCAAAGAACCCTTCTTTCTGGACGAAGAGCACTCACTTCGTACAGATCTATCAGAAAAATGGACCTCTCTGGTTTCCCCGTTCGACGAAAAGCGTCACGGAAGCCCATATTTTTGGCACCACGGACGTGAACATCGACTATTTGGATTACGCACCCAAGACGGTGCACGCCACCGACAACTCCGTCATGTCTGCAAAGGAGGTGTCGAAACAATGAAAAGCACAAAGATCTTCCTGTGCCACGCGGCGGCACTCTCTTTGCGAAAAACGCCGATTCACTGAGGTGGGCCGGCCATGAGCCGGCCATGAGGCTCCCGGTGTCTGTGTATGCCCACACATCGAAATCATGACTCTCGATCGCCTCAAGCTCACGGCATTCCCCGCACCGGCTTTCCAGCTTGCAAGCCGGGCTCCGACGAATCCACGCTATTCGTGAAATGCGCCACTGCCGCTTCCCAACCCCTCTGCAACATATACAGAATCAAAAAGGCGAAAGCGACCAGGGCAAATCCAATCGCAAAAAATGCAAACGCAGCAATCAATTCCCGCACAAAGTAAAATCGCAAGCCTACGCCAACCACCAAGAGCCACCACGCCCACTTCCAACGCTTGCCTTCTGTTTTCATTACTTTCCTCTCTTGCCGCCTTCACAGGAGGCCTCCTACCAGCTCTGAGCTACCTCTAGTTGAGGTCCGTTCATCTGTCATCCCGCTTGCTCAGTTGACCACGCTCAACAGAAACGCCGTCTGCCGGCGTTCGAATTCCGTGAAGCGGCCGAAATTCGACGAAGTGACGTTGTTATAGACCTGGCTGAAATTTCCGTGATTTGTAAGGTTGATTACATAGAAGCCGAGGCGGATCTTGCGCGAACCAAAGTGAAACCCGCGCGGGATGCTGAAGTTCCGATAGACCTGGGAATCGACCGAAAAAAACATTGGAAATCGCTGCGAGTTGGGAAGCCCAACGTAATTCTGACGCTCATCCACTTTGGAATACGGAAAGCCCGTGTGCACGTCGACGACCGGGCCGAAAACCAAGGCGAACGGAAGATGAAAGGTTCCCCAAGCGGCCACTCGGTTCGGCACATCCGAAGGGCGAACACCGTAAGCGTTGGACCGGATGACCGGCTGCTCGAACGGAATGAAGACGTCTCCAAGCGCGTTCAAATCTCCACGCGATCTGCTCCAGATGTAGGAGACGCACAAGTCGCCATCCTTGATGGGATGAAACCGCAGGGTTGCTTCCGCTTGGCTGTAGTTTTCCTTCCCCGTGTTCAGAAGGCCGAGAACGCCTGGCAGGCTGCCCTCGCCGCCAAACGGAGAAATGACAAAAAGGTCGCGCGTCGTGGTGTGCATATAGCCAAGGCGGAGAACGGCACCGGTCCAAAGCGTGCGGTCCACTTCTGCGCTGCTTACAAAGCTGCGAGCGCTCGTGTTCGGCGCATTACGGATTCGCGACGCGATGGGACCGCTCCCGTTCGCGATGTACTCGTTCTCGAAAGCAATCGTATTTCCGATAGGCTGACCACCCGGATCGAACTGGCTAATGACGCGTATCGGATTTCCGGCAAAATCGTCCGCGAGCAGTGGAACACGGTCATAAAAAATGCCCATTCCGGCACGGAGAATGGTTTTGCGATCTTTGCCCGGCGAATAGGCAATGCCGAAGCGCGGTGCGGCCGACGGTCTGGCTGGTGAATCGTCCACCGAGATCCGCGGCCAAACGATCGCTGAGCATCCAGTGGTCCGAGACAAACTCTTCCACCTCGGTTGCGGATTCGCCAAGCGACCCCGTGCCGGTGAATTGGATCTGCTCGGTAAGACTGCCGTCTTCACGGAGCAGGCGCACCGGCCGCGACCCGCTATTGCCGCTAAATGAGTGGTGGGTCGCGTCGACACCGATCCTCAATTCGTGGCGCCCAAGAAAAGTTCGGGGAGCAAGCTGAAAGACCGGGGCGGCCTGGAACTGGCTGGAAGACCGTGCCCAAGAGTTGAAGAAATTGCCTCCCCAGCCGTCAGGAGTAAGCAGCATGTCCTCGCTGCCCTGCCCGTGCGCATTGCTGTCAAATCGGGTGTAGTTCAATGCCATGCGGAAGAGTGCGCCAGAAGAGAAGGTGTAGGCGTCAGAAAGGCTGACGGAAGCGCCTTTGCGGTCGTAGTCAGAAGAGGCAGTTTGAGGAATCAGTGCGGTGATATTCGCAAATTGGGTTCTCTGCGGGAATACGTTCAACGTTACTGTAACGACCTGCTTTGGCGAAACGATCGCCTGCAGCGTGCTGAAGGAATTGAATCCTTGCTTCTTGATTTCGTTGCGGGGCCAAGCCAAGCCTCGCACAGGATCACGGATGACGTCGTATTCGAAGACTTCGGAAAAACTGATTTTGTCCCCCAGCAACGGTCCGCCAAAGACGATGCGCGGCGTCGCGCGCCCAACGCCGACAAAGTGGTCATTCTTGCCGCGCAGGCTGACATTGAGGTCGCGCACGCCGAACTTCCAACCTTC
>DATEGO010000159.1:0-5544 GCA_035280065.1 Candidatus Acidiferrum sp. | reverse complement strand
TCGTCCGCAAGCCCAGTTGGCTGCTGCCGGTTCTGCTTACAACGATCCTCAGCATCGGCGTCAGTTTCGCTATCAACCAGCGCATGAACTGGCGCGACTACATTAGCCAGCAGATTGAAAAAAGCCCGCGCGCGGCGCAATTGTCTCCAGAGCAAAAGCAGCAGCAAATCGAGGGTGGCGCCAAATTTTCGGGGCCTTTCACTTATGCCATTGGAGTGTGTGCGCCCATTCTTGCCACTTTGATCATCGGGCTGATAATGTGGGGTGTATACAGTTTGCTTGGCGGTATCAGCACCAATTTCAGCACTGCTTTCGGTATCACCGCTCACGCTTTTCTGACGGGACTTGTGAGCAGCCCGCTGTTCATCCTCATCTTGTATTTAAAACCCTTCGGCACGGCCGACCTGGAGAATCCAGTAGCGACAAATCTCGCTGCAATCCTGCCAGACGACGCGGCCAAATGGCTCGTCGCTCTTTGTAAGTCGTTCGACCTTTTCACATTCGGGACGCTCATTCTCCTCGCCATTGGCTTCGCGGCCGTGAATCCAAAGAAGTTGAAAGGCGCAAAGTCCTTTACGATCGCCTTCACAGTCTGGGCCGTCTGGGTCGTTTGTCGCGTCGGTTGGGCCTTCATCTTCTCCTGATACACTGGGCGGGTGTCTTTTTCTTTTGAAGTTCTGAGAACTGACGCCACCAGCGCGCGCCGCGGCCGCCTGAGGACGCCGCACGGTGTGGTGCAGACTCCCTTTTTTCTGCCGGTCGGCACGCAAGCTTCCGTCAAGGCGCTCACACAGGAAGCGCTCGAAGAGCTTGCCGCGGAAATCATTCTTGCGAACACGTATCATCTTTATTTGCGTCCCGGCCATGAGCTGATTCGCCGGCTCGGCGGATTGCATCAATTCATGTCCTGGCCGCGAGCCATCCTGACCGATTCCGGCGGCTACCAGGTTTTCAGTCTTTCCGAGCTTCGCAAGATCACCGATGAGGGTGTCCGATTCCGTTCGCATCTTGACGGTTCCGAGCATCTTCTTACCCCCGAAAAAGCCGCTGAGATCCAGCTCGCGCTGGGCTCAGACATTGCCATGGTTCTCGATGAGTGCATCGAGACTCCCGCGCCTCGCGAACAAGCGGAAGCTGCGCTCCGGCGCACCACGGCTTGGGCTCGTCGGGCGCGCGCATATTTTCAGGAATCCGCCAAGCGTAATGGCAAAGCTTCGCAACAATGGCAATTCGGCATTGTGCAGGGCGCCACGTTTCCGGATTTGCGCCGCGAAAGCGCCCGCCAGCTTCTTGAACTCGACTTCCCCGGTTACGCCGTCGGCGGACTCGCTGTTGGCGAGCCGAACGAAGTCACCTGCGCGATGACCGCGGAAGTCACCGCGCTTCTCCCCAAAGATCGCCCGCGTTATCTCATGGGCGTCGGCCGCCCCGAGCAAATCGCCGACTACGTCGCCCTCGGCGTTGACATGATGGATTGTGTCCTGCCCACGCGCGCCGCGCGCCACGCCTGCCTCTACACTAGCGAAGGCCGCGTGCTCATCAAGAACTCGCGATTTGCCGAAGACCAGCGCCCTATCGATTCGCACTGCTCTTGCAGCGTTTGCCGCCGCTACACACGCGCTTATCTTCGCCATCTTTTTGCCGCGGGGGAAATGACCGCAGCCATCCTCGCGACCCATCACAACGTCCACTTTTACCTTGACATCATGCGGCAAATCCGAGAGGCTATCGAGTTTGGGAACCTAGCGAATTTCTCATCAGAGATGCACGCGCGTTACGCTGCGGACCCAGCCTGAGAGCCAATAGGGTTTTACCCTGAGCCTCGAAGGGCTCAAGGCTGGAACTCTTGGCTCAAACGAATGCGGGCAATGCGCGGGCCTCCACGGGGCTTCACTCAACTCCGATCAGGTAGGGGTTGCCCATAAATGAGGAAGTCAGTCGAGCAGGGAAGCGGGCAATTGGCCTGCTTGCGGCCTCTGCTATCTTCTGTGGGGCGCGGCGCAGAGCTGAGTGTTGGTTGACTTGCAAAATTGCATGGAGCAGACGGAAACTGGGAGCTTGGAGCGGCGTTCGAAACAAGATTTTGTGGCTGAGAACTCAGAACGGATAACTGAAAACGGATGATGACAGCAACAATCCTTCTTCAAGCGCCAACGAGCGGCTTCAGCACCTTCCTGATTCCCCTGGCCCTCATGTTCGGCATCATGTATTTCATGGTGATCATGCCGCAGCAGCGCCAGCGCAAGAAAACCCAGGAGATGCTCTCGACCTTGAAAACGGGCGACAAGATCATCACCGGAAGCGGCATTTACGGCACCATCAGCGGCATCGATGGAGAGGCCGTCATTCTGAAGATCTCCTCGGAGCCGCAAGTTAAAATCCGAATCGCACGTGCGGCGATTGCTCAGGTGGAGGCACAGGAAGATGCAAAGTAAGCCACCTCTTCGCCGGAAAGCGCGTCTTATTTTCTAACCATGAATCCCAATCTCAAATGGAAAGCGCTGTTCATTTTTGCAGTCATTCTTTTCTGTCTCTATTTTCTTTTCGGCTACCCGGCGTTCCCGACTTCCTACGCGCAGGTCAAGGACAATTTCCGCAACCAGATTAAGCTCGGCCTCGACCTCCAGGGCGGCAGCCATTTGGTTCTCCAAGTCCAGGTGCAGGAAGCCATCGCGCAGGAGACGGACACCACCGTTGACCGCGTAAGCAACGCGCTGCGCAGTAAAAACGTTCACTATGACGAAGTACGCCGCGTGGATGACACGCACATTCTCGTTCGCAATATTGACCCCGCGCAGTACTCCGTTTTGAGCGACATTGTCGGCACCCAATACAACAATGTCTGGGACGTCGCTGCCGCAGCCGGCGAACCGAATAGCTATACTCTGACCCTGCGCGCCAACGCCATCGCCACGATTCAAGGACAAACCATGACGCAGGCGACAGAAACCATCGAGCAGCGCATCAACGCTCTGGGACTTACCGAACCCACGGTTCAGCCGCGCGGCGGGCGCAACGACAACGAAATCCTGGTGCAATTGCCGGGTGTCGGCGACACGGCGGAAGCCAAGACGGTTATTCAAGCCGGCGGCCAGCTGGAGCTAAAGCTCGTCGATGATCCAGCTACCTATCCTTCGGTTGCCGCGTACATGGCGCAGCATACCGTGCTTCCCCCGAATGATGAACTCGTGCCGGCATGCGCCGACAACCGCGCTCGCACGCGCGGCTCCGACAACGGAGATCTTTATTACGTACTCACTCGCGCGCCCGCCGTCACGGGCCGCGATTTGCGCAGCGCCACAGAAGGCCGCAACACGACCAATCCCGGCACGTGGCAAGTGAACTTTACCCTTTCGCCGGAGGGTGCTCATCGCTTCGGGCCCTTCACCCAGACGAACATCGGCCGCAACATGGCCATCGTTCTGGACCGTTGCGTCAAATCGGATCCCGTTATCAATGCCCGCATCGATGACTCAGGAATGATTGAAGGCAGCTTCAGCCAACAGAGCGCTCACGATTTGGCTGTGGTTCTTCGCGCTGGCGCTCTTCCCGCGTCCATCAAGTATCTCGAGGAGCGCACCGTTGGACCTTCCCTTGGGGCAGACTCAATCCGTCACGGCGTGCAGGCTTCTGTGCTGAGCCTCCTCGTCGTGATGGTCTTCATGTTGATTTATTACCGGTTGTCCGGAGGCAATGCCGTTCTGGCCTTGATCCTCAACCTGGTCATTCTGCTTGCTGTCATGGCACTTTTCGGCGCAGTGCTTACCCTGCCTGGCATCGCCGGCGTCATCTTGACGATCGGCATGGGCGTGGACTCCAACGTTCTGGTTTTCGAGCGCATCCGAGAGGAAGTGCGCAACGGCAAGTCCTCTCCCGCCGCCGTGGACGCTGGTTTTGACAACGCTTTCCGAACGATTATTGACACGCACGTGACGACCGTGGTTTCCGCTGCCTTCCTGGGCTTCTTTGGAACCGGGCCCATCCGCGGCTTTGCTATCACGCTCGTTGTCGGTCTCGTTGCCAATATCTTTACCGCGGTCTATGTGTCCAAGACGATTTTCCAGTATCACCTGACCAAGATGGACCGTCAGGCGGAACTGAGCATTTGATTTTTGCGGTGGCCGGTCCTTTAGACCGGTGAATTTAAACGTACTAGAACTGCTAAGGCGCTGGGCCTAACTGCTTTTAAACGAATAGGCAGTGGGTTCTCTGGGCGGGTTGTTCTACCCTAGGCGGTTATTGGGTAGTTGGCTCGCGACAAGGAACCTCGGACCGGGAACATTTCGCCATTAGCGGTGTCTAAGGAAGGGAAGTTGGGAAGGCATGATCGAGCTCTTCAAGCAGCCCAATCTCGATTGGATGGGCAAAGCGAAGTATTTCTTTGCCCTGAGCGGTATTCTTCTTCTCGCCGGATGGACTTCGATTTTCTTCGGACGCGGTATTAAGTACGGAATCGACTTTAGCGGTGGGACTAACGTGGACGTTCGTTTTGCCCAGCCTCCAAACATTGACAAAATCCGCAGCGCCCTTACCGCGCAAGGGATTGGCAACTCCGAAATCCAGCCCATCCACGATATCTCCAGCCCTAACAGCAACGAAGTCCTCATCTTCGTCGAAAGTAAGGGCCAGGATGAAGACGTCATCCAGGCGAGCAGAGGCAAGGTGCTCGATGCTTTGAATGCCACGTATGGCGTGGCTCCTTCTGGCAAGCCTGATTTCAATTCCACCACGCCCTCTTCGCTCGCGGTCGTGCTTACAGAAAAAGACCCGTTGTTCCTCTCGGTGAATGCCGGAGATCGTTACCAGCAGCTTGCCAAGAAGCTTTTGGATTACCGCGACGCGACTCCTAATGGCGTTCTGACCAGCTTCGATGATCTTTCAAAAGTGACGGGCGCCACGCCCGCGGTTGTGAACGTTGTGAAATCCAGCTTTTCATTAGGTCCATTTGCCTTAGCCAAAACCGAAATTGTTGGCCCGAAGGTCGGTGCCGAGCTGCGCAAGCAGGCGACTCTCGTTACCCTCTATGCGCTGGGCGGCATGCTGGTATATATTGCCATCCGTTTTACGGGTGGCCAGGTTGGCGGACAACTGTTTACTTCTCCCAAAGGTGTCGCCGGAATGGTGATTTGGGTTCTCGACAAAACGATTTACGGGCTGGCTGCCGTTCTGGCCGTGTTTCACGATGTGCTGATCACTTTGGGACTTTTCTCGTTGTTGCGTTTCGAGATTTCCCTCACGGTTATCGCGGCGCTCCTCACCCTGGTCGGGTATTCCATGAATGACACCATCGTCATCTTCGATCGCATTCGTGAGAACAACCGATTGTTGCGCCGGGAAGGGTTCGCGGACGTGGTCAACAAGTCCATCAATCAAACGCTGTCGCGAACCATCTTAACCAGCGGCTTGACTTTCCTTACCGTGCTCGTCCTGTTCCTGATGGGCGGCCAGGTGCTTCGTGCTTTCTCCTTTGCCCTGGTGGTAGGGATTGTGGTAGGAACATACTCCAGCTTTGGTATTGCCGCTCCCATTGTCGTCGCCTGGAAT
>DATEGO010000158.1:0-50101 GCA_035280065.1 Candidatus Acidiferrum sp. | reverse complement strand
TGCTGAAGGAACGACTGAATCCGTCGCGCATTCAGCAGAAGGAGGTCAGGACTGTAGAAGTCGCTTGAACTCGGTTGCAAGGAGCTTTACAGTGCCGAACATCGAGAGTCGCTGCAATCAACTAAAACTCGGACATCCTCTTGTAGACCGGCGATTGTGTGATTCTTGCCGGTTGACGGGCTAACGGGGAGTTAGCGTAACGAGGATGCGGCTACTGGTACGTTTTTCCGTGCTTGATGATGAGCGCTGGACTCTGCAACAAATCGATTTGCCGCAAGAGGTCACCTTTCACAGCGATGATGTCGGCATATTTACCCTCAGCCACGGTGCCTGAATCTTTGTCCACCTTCATCAACACGGACGGCCAATAGGTTGCCGCGCGGATGGCATCCATTGGATTCATACCGAAGATGCTTACCCAGGCCTGCAATTCGCGCCACGTGGAGCGGCTGTGGAAGTTCATGGGGATGCCGCTATCAGTGCCGATGAGCAGCATGACCCCCGACTCGCGAAGCTGAGCGAACTTTCGTGCCATCGTGGGCACGCGATACGGTGTGATAGTGAAATACGAAAGCCGGTCGGGATGTCGCAGCGAGGCTTTGATGTCGTCCACGATGTCTTGGGTCAAACCCACTTGCCATGAAGGATCGTCCAGCCATCCGCCCGTCGCGAGACCGCCCAAGTTATCGCGCATGCGCTCCTAGTTCAGCAGACCTTCGACCGTGGGCGTCCAGAAGAGCGGGCCGATACTCATGTTGGCGCTGCGCTCGCGCAGCATTGTGATTACATCTGAAGGATACTCAGGCGCGGTGGCGAGCCCGGTGTGCTCGAAGCAATCCACCCCGGCGCGCAATCCACGGCGGATTTCCTCCGGGCGATGTCCGTGCGCAACCACGGTGAGCTTGTGTTTGTGGGCTTCCTCCACAACGGCGAGAACTTCATCCATCGTCATCTGGTCTTGATCAATCAGCTTGATTTCGTCCACGCCAGCTTCCACCAGCTTCCGCACTTTTGCGCGCGCATCATCCGCCCCGTTCACGCCCCAACGATAGAGTTCGGTGCCCGGATAGGGTGCATGCTGAATGAACGGGCCGGAAACATACAGTGTTGGGCCAGGGATCTTGCCAGCGTTGATGGCGTCGCGAACGTGCAGAATCGGGTCAAGGGGCGCTCCCAGGTCGCGAGCGCTCGTGACCCCGGCCATCAACAACTGCCTCGCTGCGGCGGGCATGATGACCGATTCAAACTTCGGCTGATAGGTCTTGTCCCAATGATCGTAGTTGGCGTGGCCGACTATCATGGTGAGGACGTGCATGTCCCAGAGGCCGGGCAGCACGCTCATGCCTTCGGTGGAAATGATCTCGGCCCCCGCAGGAATTTTGAGCGTGTCGGCAGTGCCGATGGCCTTTATGCGCTCGCCTTCGATGAGCACGACGCTGTGGGCGATCGGCCGCCCGCCATAGCCGTCAATCAACATTCCGCCGACAAGAGCGACTAGCTTCGTACCCGGCGTGGTTTGCGCAGGAACCAAAAGCGAGAGAGAGAGTTGAGAGAGCAGGAGAACGGCAAATTGGCGGAGAACGCGCATCGAATCCTCCTCTTCAAAAGAGCGACCAGCACACGAGCGAAGGATTATACCGGCAGCCAGTTAGTTCGCGTGATTCTAAAAAGTTGCCGCAGGAATCCCCAACCTTTCGCGCGCCACCTCGTCGTTCTCACTGCCTCGCTTTTGCGCTAGTATTCAGTTCGCGGCGAAACAAGGATTCCAATGATGTTCTGTCCTCGCAAAGCAGGATTCGGCATTCTCATTCTGGGTGCTGCGTTAAGCCTCCGTCCTGTTGTAACTGCTCCTCGCGTGGTGAGTGAAGGTCACCGCCGGCCATCGCAGAAGTCCGGACAATCGAGCAACTCAGCTTCCAGTCCTTCAAGCAACGCTTTGGATTTCGATTTCTTCAAATCCATGGTAGAGCCCATATTCTTGAAAGAGCGCCCCGGGCATGCCCGCTGCTACGGCTGCCACTCGGAGTCGAGTCGCATTTTCCATCTCGAAAAACTCTCCGCGGGCTCTGCAGCTTGGACGGAGGAGCAATCATGGCAGAACTTCCAGACGGTATCCAGGCTGGTTATCCCTGGTAACCCGTATATGAGTTTACTTTTGATCCATCCGCTGGCGGCAGAAGCCGGAGGAGATGCCTTCCATTCCGGTGGAAGACAGTTCGAGACGCAAAATGATCCAGACTGGCTCACTCTTGTCGAGTGGGTCCGCAGAACACACTCTCCCGTTGACCCCAAGACGAGATCCGCGGCCCTCGTCTATGTTACCAACAGCGCGGGCAATACTATCGACGTCGTCGATCCCACGACGAACACGGTGGTGCAAGTCATTAGCGGCATCGAGTTGCCCCACGGCGTCAACTTTTCTCCGGATGGAGCGCGCGTGTACATCAGCAATGAGTCGGAGAGCGTGCTCGACGTCGTCAACCGCGAGAACGGAGAAATCCTGAAGAGAATTCCCCTCAGTGGACATCCCAACAACATCGCCGTCACAAGGGACGGCCGCCGCGTTCTGGTGGGAATCCGTTCGGCCCCCGGCGCGGTCGACGTGGTCGATACGTCGTCTCTCACGCTTGCGCGTACTATCGCCATACAAAGAACGATTCACAACGTTTACGTCACGCCTGACGGCAGATTTGGCGTGGCCGGCTCCATCGAATTCAAGTCGGCGACCATCATCGATCTCCAGACTGACCAGGTCGCTTGGGAGATCAAATTCGACAATGGCGTCCGCCCGATGGCCTTCGAGACCAATCCCGACGGCTCGACGCGTCGCATCTTTGTCCAGCTTTCCGACCTCAACGGATTTGCGGTCGTGGATTTTGCCAAGCACTCCGAAGTTGCCCGAATCCGATTTCCTGATCAGCCCGGCGCAAGCGGCGCCGACCAGGTGCGCTTCAATACTCCATCGCACGGCATCGGCGTCTCTCCCGATGGAAAATCTCTTTGGATCGCCAGCACGGTTGCTAACGCGGTCTTTAAGTATTCGCTTCCTGATTTGACGCTAGCCGGGCACTGCTCTCTCCTCAAGGTCTATCCGCCCAACCGTGCTCCCACCGGTTCCGTGCCCGAGTGGATTACCTTTACTCCTGACAGCAAGTTCGTCTACGTCTCCAACTCCGGCGCCCGTTCGGTATCCGCCATCGATGCAAGAACTCTGCAAATCGTGGCCATTATCCCCGCGGGAGAGGTCCCGAAACGCATCAACACCTTGGTACTTCGCTGAAGAGGGGCGCTGTGAAGTCACAAGCCATATGTCTGCCTTCAGACAAATTGACCGAACGAGTCGACGCTTATGAAACAGATATTCTCGAAGGATCGAAAGGGGCCTTAATGCGGCAAACAGCAAAGGTGTTTTTCACAGTGGCGGAATTATTCGTAATTGCCGTTAGCGTGGCTAACGCGCAGGTTGCGAACACGCATTTGCCCAGGTATGACCTGGTGCTAAAAGGCGGGCATGTCATCGATCCAGCCAACGGATTGGATGGAAAAATGGACGTGGCTGTTTCGCTTGGCAGGATCGCGGCGGTTGAAAAGGACATTTCCGTTACTCAGGCTGCAAAGGTTGTGGATGTCTCCGGTTTCTATCTCACACCCGGGCTGATCGACATTCACTACCACATTGGCCACGGAGGCGCGCCACTGAATTGGTTCGCTCCCGACTCTCCAGATCACGAGATTCCGGTGGTGACTGCACTCACAACGGATCCGCGCGCGCAACTGGCCCCGCTCGGAATTCCAGCGGATTTAGCTTTGCAGTCGGGCGTAACCACAATCGTTGACGCGGGGACGGCTGGTGCAGACACGTTTCTGCAAGAGAAGGAAGAAGTGATCGACCACGCCAAAGTACGTGTGCTGGCCTTTCTAAACATCGTGGCCAATGGCATGAAGGGTGGATTAGAACAAAACGCCGATGCGATGGACGTGAAGCGGTGCGCTGATACGGTTCTAAGTTACTCGGACATCATCGTCGGAGTAAAAAGCGCTCACTACTGGACGCAGAAACCCCTGGACGACTTGCATCCAACCTGGGCCGCTGTAGATCGCGCCATCGCTTGCGGAGAAGCAGCAAGAGTCCCGGTTATGTATGATTTCTGGCCGCGCCCCGAAAGAAGCTATGCGGACCTCCTTCTCCAAAAGGCCAGACCCGGTGATATCCATACTCATGTTTTCGCGTCGCAATTTCCCATCCTTCTGGACGGGAAGCTCAATCCCATCCTGCAACAAGCGCGAAACCGGGGGGTCATTTTCGATGTGGGCCACGGAGCAGGGAGCTTCTGGTTCCGAAATGCCGTGCCTGCAGTCAGGCAAGGATTTATCCCTGACTCCATCTCCACCGACTTGCACACCGGCGATTTTACGGTTCTTAGCATGAGCAATGTCTTGTCCAAGTTTCTGAGCATGGGAGTTCCGCTGGCCGATTTAATCCGCCGTTCGACCGTCAATCCTGCACACGAGATTCACCGGCCAGAGCTAGGAACCTTGTCCGTTGGCAAAGAGGCGGACATCGCTGTTTTTGAGGAGTTGCACGGTCGTTTCGGCTACATTGATTGTGGTTACGCCAAGATGGAAGGGACCTCACAGATTGTGGCACGAATGACTATTCGTGCAGGGCGAATTGTCTATGACCCTTCCGGCTTGAGCATGGTCCAATGGGAAAAAGCGCGTCCTCAATACTTCAATATTCCGATGTTACAGGGTTCTCTTCCGGCGACCGCCGACAGTTACCCAAGAAACTGAAAAGGAGGAAGTATGCCGGAATCGATCAGTCGTCGGAAGCTCTTGCGCAACGGGAGTCAGGCTGTCGCCGCTGGCGTGTGTATCGGCAGCGTATTGCCTGTGAACGCCTCGGCACCCCAAGCGCCTGCATCGGGCGTGGATTATTACCAGAAACTTGGCGTAACGCCGTTCATCAACGCGGCTGGCACGTACACGATCCTGACGGCCTCGACCATGCCGGATCAGGTCCAAGCGGCCGTGGCTTTGGCCGCGCAAAAGCCTGTTCATCTGATGGAGCTGCACAAAGGGGCCGGCGAATATCTTGCCAAGCGGTTACGTTGCGAAGCTGCGTTGGTCACCTCCGGCGCTGCCGCTGGCATAAAGCTGGCTACCGCAGCGTGCATGACCCGAGGGAACAAATCCGCCGTCGTAAATATCCCCACCGACATGCAGGGACTGAAGAATGAAGTCATCGTCCAAAAGGCCCATCACTACGATTATGATCACGCGATCCGAGACTGTGGCGCACGTTTTGTGGACGTGGAAACGCTTGATGAATACGAGCGCGCCTTCACCGAGCGTTCGGTGATGACACACTTCTTCAATGCTGCCGAAGGAGGCCGGATTAGCCGGGAAGATTGGGTCCGCGCTGCGCACCAGCATGGAGTCCCGTGCTTCAACGATGCCGCCGCCGATGTCCCGCCTATTGCAAACCTCTGGAACTATACCCAGATGGGTTTTGATCTGGTGGCTTTTTCGGGAGGGAAGGGCATACGCGGACCGCAGTGCACCGGGTTGCTCCTCGGGAAAAAGGATTTGATCGACGCGGCGCAACTGAACAATTCTCCGTACTCAAACACCGTGGGCCGCGGGATGAAAGTAGGAAAAGAAGAAATCATTGGTCTCGTTGCTGCCGTGGACTGGTTTCTTGCGCAAGACGATGCCGCCATGGAAGCGGAATTTCGCAAGCGAGCCGCGGTCATCGCAGAGCGCGTTCAAATCGTGCCGAGCGTGGAGGCAAGAGTTTTTATCCCTCCTGTTGCGAACCATGTCCCGCACCTGCTGATTACCTATGACCTGAATCGGATCAAAATTTCTGCAACCGACGTGATGAAAAAAATGCGCGAAGGCACTCCGCGCGTCGAACTGAATCCCGCCACCGGAGGAGGCTCCGCCAGCGCCGGTCTGCCCGGAGGCAACAACGTCATCGTTGTGGGAGTTTGGATGTTGCAACCCGGTGAAGATCAGATTGTGGCGAAACGTCTTCACGAGGTCTTCTCCGAAGCCGCGAAATGAGCGCGATTCTTGAACTAGCTCTGCCTGGGACGCTGTTGCAGCATGGAGATAATGTGAAAAGAGTTCCCGTTCTTCTTTTCTTGCTCTGCTTCTCGGCCACAACGATTAGTGCGCAAAAATACCGGCCTGCCTGGGATTCCATTGACCAACGTCCAACCCCGGAGTGGTTTACGGAAGCGCGTTTTGGCATCTTTATTCATTGGGGGACCTATTCCGTGCCAGCTTATGCTCCGGTCATTCCCGGCAAGTTGGCCTACGCCGAGTGGTACTGGCACGCGATGACTAATGGCAGAAACGACTCCAAAGCGAATGACCTCGAGAGGGGCACGTGGGCGTTCCATCAAAAATTGTATGGTGCCGATTTCCTTTACCAAAACTTTGCCTCGCAATTCAAAGCCGAGCTCTTTGATCCCGACCACTGGGCCGACGTTTTTGCCCGATCCGGAGCGAAATACGTGGTCCTCACTTCTAAACATCACGAGGGGTTTGCCCTGTGGCCAAGCAAAGAGGCTTCCGCTGTTTGGGGACGTCCCTGGAATGCGGTCGAGATCGGTCCGATGCAGGATTTGTTAGCTGGTCTCACCGATGCCGTTCGTCGCAAGGGCTTGCGTATGGGCTACTACTATTCGCTATACGAGTGGTATAACCCGCTCTGGCTTTGCAACAAGCCGCTGTACGTGACCGAACACATGTTCCCGCAGTTCAAAGACCTGGTCACGCATTACAAACCTTCGGTCATCTTCAGCGACGGCGAATGGGAAATGTCCTCTGCGGACTGGCATTCTCCTGAACTGCTCGCATGGCTTTTCAATGACTCGCCAGTGAAAGATGAAGTCGTGGTTAACGATCGCTGGGGCAGCGATACCCGCCACAAGCACGGCGGCTACTGGACCACCGAATACACCGCGGGCATGAGCGGGACCAGCCATCCCTGGGAAGAGAACCGTGGCATGGGCGTGAGCTACGGCTACAATCGTGCCGAGAACCTCAGCGTTTATCACACCGGACGTGAACTGGTTTTCATCCTCGTCGATACCGTTAGCCGCGGAGGTAACCTGCTGCTCGACATCGGGCCCGGAGCGGACGGCACGATCCCCGTCATCATGGAGCAGCGCCTCAATGAAATCGGTGACTGGATGAAGATCAACGGCGAAGCCATCTATGGAACCAAGCCGTGGAAGACTACGCGGCAATGGACGGCAGGCGAAGTGCCCAAGATCGAATATAACAAGGAATATTCGTCCGAGTACGATGTCACTAAGCTGATCGAGAAGCCTGCGGGCGGCAGAGCGTCAATCGAGGCATTCTTCACCGCAAAAGGTAACGATCTTTACGCCATCCTGCCGCACTGGTCAGGCCACAGCTTTGTGATTAAAGACTTGAGCGCTGCCAGATTAGTTGCTCTCCTGGGCTCGCCCACTCTTGTGAAGTTCAAGGCGACGAAATCAGGCGTCGCAATCGAGCTGCCAGATCTTCCCGACGATCTCAGGGCGCAACCGGCTTGGGTCTTGAGGATCACGCTGAACTAATCCGCGAAGTGAACACAGTGGCCTACCGAGCGACTGCCTCTACAAGTTGCTGATCGGGCCCCGCACGGCAACGAGCGATCGCATCAACGCCGCCTACACCGTGGCTGACTCTTTCTTAATAGACTTTGCACCCGCCGGCACAAACTTCCCCCATCACCACGAAACGAGAGAAGATATCTATCTGGTGCTGAATGGAGAAGGGAAAACAGCCGCAGGCGGTGGTATGGATGCCGTCGAGGGCCTGCACTCTGCCAAGGCGGGAAACGATTATTACTTTCGCCCAACTGTACGGTCGGTTTCTACAATCAGAATACCACTGGTGTGAAGGCCCATATTCTTGCCGTAAGAGCCTTTGTCCCCATGCCAAAGGATCCGGATTGAGCACCATGGCCAATGGGTGACGCGAGAATGAAATTTCTTATAGATTCGTCAATCTCAGTTCCTGTTGTCCTACATGGCTACTTAAACTGGGTGACTGACAAGCTCGTCTCGGAATTTGCTTCTCCGGTATCCGACGCTCGTCATGGCCCCCCGGATTACTCCTCATAGATGATTGCGGGTACTATGGCGCTGAAGAGATGGAGAATTTCTTTAGCGGCAATAAGGGGGCACTAAGGATTCCCTCCTATTCTTTTCAATACCTTAGAAGGCCAGGATGCGCCGCAAAACTCCTTTGTTTCCATACATAGGGCGGATTCGAATCCCACCCTCTCCGCCATATTAAAACCCGGATAAACACTGGTGATTCCTAACTTTGATCCTGTTGGTTGCCCTGTCGCGGCGTTACTTTTAATGAGGGGCCGATGAAAAGGCTCCTACGGATCGAACGATTTTCGTTTGCTGAGTCCCCGCGAAGCAACGAAGTAGTTAAGACGAAGAGGCTATGTGCGACGGTCCGGAAGTTATTTGCGACAAAGACGTTCACATCAAAGCTCCCACTAAATAACGTAGTGCTCCCTCATCTTCCGAATCGGCTAACATGTGAAGACATTCTTGTAAGAGCTATCAAAAGAGAGTTGTCTCATATGTTAGAGAATATGACACGCAGCTGATGTCTTTGGCCCCAGGGAACGGAAAAGTTGAACCAAGATTTGACGGTAAATAGGATCTGCTTTTTCTCATCTGTGTGCTAGTCTTAGCCAGCTTCAATTCCGCACCTATAAAGCCATAGTGAGACTCGACAAGATTTCATCCGGTTTCGTATGTGGCACGGATTCATCGGACAACGAATAGCTGCAACCAACAAGGCGCTTCGTCGGCTGGGTGGAGCTTTTCTGCTCATGGCTCTGGGCCTGAGCATTTATGAGCTAAGACCATTTATCAATAGACTTCAGGGACCAATTGTTCTAGACGAGGCTCGCTTGACGGGCATTAGCAGCCCGAGCCTTCGGATGCGAAACTACGCGACTGTACGCGGCAAAGAAGCTGTCTCTACGGGAATAACGTCCATAGAAAGGACGACACGCAATGGCGTGGTTGAATCTGAGAGAACCACTGCTGAGTTCATGGCTCTGCTTGTCGGCAATCACATTCTTGTGGTGAAAGCTAGGCCCGGCGACACTTCCGACAAATACACCGGTGAAATTTTAAGCCTTCCTAAAGATGTTAAGAGGGAGGTCTTCTCACGGATAGCAGAACCCGACCTACAGTCTGCTACGTTCCCTCTGCTGCTCGATGCCGCAGCCAATTACGGCGGCGAACTCATTCTTGGTTACATCGGGATTACCGCTCTCCTGCTTCTCGGTTTCTACGCAATGGCCCAGTCGAAACGCCGAACGGAAATGCCTGAGAAACATCCACTGAGCAAAGAACTTGCTCAATACGGACCTCTGTACTCCATCGTCCCGGAGATCGAGTCCGATGTGGCCGCTGGAACATCTACGCTTAGCAACATGACCTTCAGCCGAAATTGGATTATTAGCTGTTGGTTAACGCAGGTAGTCGTCATGAAGCGAGACGAAATTGTCTGGGCCTACAAGAAACGAACGAAGCATTCAGTGAATTTCATACCGACAGGCAGTTCATACGGTTTGGTCCTTCGTGACACGAGAGGGAAGTTTGTAGAACTCACTAGCTCAGAACAGAATGTGGATCTCTATCTCAAAAGTCTGGCAGAGCAAACCCCCTGGGTTGTTTTCGGATACGACCCAAAGCTGGAAAAGCTCTACAAGAAGGAACGGGAAGCGTTTGCCCAAACCGTATCCGAGCGGAGGGCGGGAATGGGGACCGCCAGAGCTTGAGTCTACCCGGAATCCCGGCAATGGCCAACCCATTGACTTGTTTAGCCAGGCTTCGCCCAGGTATCGAGACAGAAAAGTCACAGTGGCAGTTCCGCCCACTGCACCGCCGACAATTACCCAACAGCGTTCAGAAACGAAGATGAATCCATAGTAGCCTCCCGACCAATCGTCTGATTCTATGGTGCGGCTTCACCTTTGGTTCGACCTGGGCTTTTCAAAACTGCCCGTCGTAATCCCTAAGACTAGCAACCGCCTCGTAGGAAAACCTGCCTTCGATTCTAACCTCCGACACAAACGCTGCTTCGCCGGGTCATACACCGCAACCAAGAAAAAAGCTGTCTCGCGAAAAATTTTGAGCAACACGTGTCACAAATTCCGCTGGGCCAAGGTGCTCCGCAGAACTCCTTTGTTTCCAATGAACGAGTAGTTTCAAATCCCACCTTCTTCGCCATGTTTACCCGTCTCCCATCCATTCAAATCTTAGCTTTCTCAACGGGGGCGCCGCTTCGCTAGCGCCTGGCACTGCAAGATTCTGAAGCTTCCGCCTTGTCAATTTCGGAAGTCGAGAGTGTAAAATATTACGCGTTGCCGCTATTCTGGACCGGCTCGTCAAAACCGGCAGTGTCATTTGATAAGAGGTCCCATGCATCTGCGAAGAATCATTGCAATCATTTCCTTTGCTGGATTCAGCGGCCTGTTACTGGAAGCTGCGAACCAGGTTGCGTCGCCTCTAAAACTTCAAAAAGAAGTTACCTATACCAAGGACGTAGCGCCGATTCTGTACAACAACTGCGTTGTGTGCCATCGTCTGAATGATGTGGCGCCTATGTCGCTGATGACCTATGAAGAAGTTTTACCTTTTGCACGCATGATTCGGCAGGACGTCGAGCAGCGCAAGATGCCGCCTTGGCACGCCGACCCCAACGTGGGCCAGTTCATGAACGACGCCCGCTTGAGCGACGCTGACATCGCAACCATCGGAGCGTGGGTAAAAGGCGGAATGAAAAAGGGCGACCTCAAAGACCTGCCGCCGATGCCGGTATTTGAGAAGGGCTGGCATATCAAGCCGGACGTCGTTTTCACCATCCCCGAATTTTTCGTGCCAAAGACCGCTCAGGACGACTACGAATACATCTATGTCCCAACGAATTTCACGGAAGACAAGTGGATTCAAGCCGGCGAAGTCCTTCCCGGCGACCGCCGCGTGGTGCATCACGCTACTGTTTCCGTGATCGACGGCGCCGAATTCGCCAAGCATCAGGGAGAGCATGTCAAAGAGAACGCCGGCATGGATGACTATCACTACCGCACCGGAAAGGTGTTGCATCTCCGTCCGCTTGCGCCAATCCTTGACGATGGTTGCGCCGCTCCCGACGGCGGCGGGATTCCGGGCGAGTCTTCTGGTTATTTGAATATCGTGCCGGCGATTTACCTTCCGGGCCACATGCCAGAGGTACGGCCTCCGGGATACGCGCTCCGGATTCCTGCTGGTGCGTATTTACAATTTCAGATTCATTACAGCAATCACCACGGGATAGATGTCAAGGACCACACGAGCATTGGGCTGGTGTTTGCGGAAGAGCCCGTCAAGCACGAAGTCGCGCAGTACGAAATCTGGAACAATATGTTTCTCATTCCTCCCAACGACGGCAATCACCTCGTTACGTCCTGCTTCACGCTTCCCAAAGATGTCACCGCGGTGGCCTACACCGGGCACATGCACTTCCGCGGCAAAAGCATGACTACCAAAGCGATTTATCCCGATGGCCATGAAGAAGTACTGATGAACGTCCCGCACTACGATTTCCGTTGGCAGGAAACGTACTTTTTGAAGAAACAATTATTACTGCCAAAGGGCACCAAGCTTGTGACCGTCGCTTATTTCGACAACTCGAAAAACAATCCCTTGAACCCCGACCCGTCCAAGCCGGTTCGCTGGGGCGAGCCTAGCGATGAAGAAATGATGGGCTTCTGGCTCCAGTTTGCCGATCCGCAGCTCGTCATGGAGAAACCTGTAACGGCTCAAAAGTAAGGCTGAAGCAGTTTTTTCACTTTCTTTTGTCTACAGGAGTTCAGAGTTCATGAGAGTCAACCGACGCAATTTCCTCGCTACCGCCGGCGCAGCCGGAGTGGCACCGCTTATTCTCAGGGCAACGAACAAGTCCGGGAGCCGCGCACCAATCCTTGGCGAAGGCAAACATCAGTATGAAGCCCTCCACGATTGGGGCGCCCTGCCAGCCAATATTCGATACGGGAATACCCACGGCGTTTGCGAGGACTCACAAGGTCATATCTATATTCATCACACGGTTCATTCCACCAGTGAATCTCCGGACACGATTGTGGTTTTTGACCAGGACGGAAAGTTTGTGCGCTCCTGGGGTGGGCAGTTCAAGGGCGGAGCGCATGGCTTGTCCATCCGCAAAGAGGGACGGGAGGAGTTTCTTTATCTCTGCGATTTTCAGCATGGCATAGTCACAAAACGCACGCCGAAAGGTGAAGAGGTTTTCACTCTCGGCTATCCGGCGGAATCGCCCGCCTATCAAGGAAAGAACGGCATGGCGCCGAGCTACAGACCAACCAATGTGGCTATCGCACCCAATGGCGACATCTATGTTGGCGACGGTTACGGCAGCAGCTACATCAATCAATACAACCAGAAAGCACGGTTCATTCGCACCTTTGGTGGCTTGGGAAAGGAAGCCGGCCAACTCGATTGTCCCCACGGTCTTTGGGTAGACACCCGCGTCGAACCGCCTGTGCTCGTCGTTGCCGATCGTTCAAATACGCGATTACAGCGGTTCACGTTGGACGGCAAGCACATTGATTTCATTCTTGGCACGACAAAAATGCCTTGCCATTTCGGCGAGCGCAACGGTTACGTGGTCATCCCGGACCTCTGGAGCAAGGTCGTGATTTTGGACAGTGAAAACAAAGTGGCGGCTACTTTGGGCAATGGTGATTATTCCACTCAAGAGGAGTGGTACAAGGCTCGCCGACAGGCACGCGATACATTCATCTTGGGCCGCTTCTTGTGTCCTCATGGGGCCTGCTTCGATCATCAGGGCAACATCTTTGTTGTCGAATGGGTCGAGGTAGGCAGGGTCACTAAATTGCGCAAAGTCGCCTGACTCGCAAGAGCCGGCTCTTCAGAAATGGCAGGAGGCGGCACCGCGCTTCTGTAGATATTTCTGATGGTATTCTTCCGCACGGTAGAACTCGCCTGCAGGCGTAATCTCCGTCGCGATGGGCCGCCGGAACTTGCCGCTCGCTTCCAGCGCCGCGCGCGACTTCTTGGCGATAACCTCTTGCTCGGGAGAATGAAAGAAAATCGCCGTGCGATACTGCGTCCCAGAGTCCGGCCCCTGGCGGTTCACCTGCGTCGGATCGTGTGCTTGCCAGAATGCGTTCAGTAATTGTTCGTAACTCACTTTGGCAGGATCAAACGTCACCTGCACGACCTCTGCGTGCCCCGTTTCATCGGTGCAGACATCCTGGTAAGTGGGATTCTCGGTATGTCCGCCGCTGTACCCTACCGCCGTGTCAATCACTCCGGGTACACGCTGAAACGCCGCTTCCACTCCCCAGAAACATCCGGCTCCAAACGTTGCAATCTCAGGCATCGAACCCTCCTCTCCACCGGTAAAACATCGCTAAACATTTTCATGCAGTCGTTAGATGCACGACAGGTACAAGTGGATTCTGCAAAGCGGCTGCAGCTATGCAGGTTTCCGCTTTGCTGGCCCAGCACCGGCAAGGCCCTTCAATTTTTCCTGCGCTAGCGTCTTGTAGGGGCTGTTGACCGAAGCCGCTTGCGTGAAAGCTTCTTTCGCTTCCGCGTTCCTCTTTAGATTCAGAAGTGCGAACCCCAGGCGATATTGGTTTCGCGCATAACTCCCGTCATCCGGCTTTACCAGAGGCGCCGCTGATTTCAGATTCTCGACAGCTTGTGCGTTGTCCTTCTTTTCGATGTTGACCTGTCCGAGCGAGCTTAGCGCCAGGCCTTTTTGCAACCCTTTTTGCTGGGTCCATTGTTCGTCCGTCACGCCCTCGGGCTTCTTTGCAGATTCCAGCGTGGAAATCGCTTTTTTCGCGTAAGTTTCCGCCTTATCCAGTTGTTCGCCTTTCTCTCCGTAGTAATCGGAAAGCAAGAGGAGCATACCCACGTCGTTCGGGTCTTTTGTCAGCACGCCGTTGGCCACCTCGAGCATTTTTGGCGTGTTCTGCGCCCGTTGATAGTCCGTTGCGGCCACTCCGAGCGCCTGATTCGCGTAAGCGGAATCCGGAAATGCTAGCGCGAATTTCACCAGCAGCGCCGCCCTCTTCGCAGGCTCTCTTAGGTGATACACTCCGCTGAACACCAGTTGTTGAACGTAAACGAAGCTGTCCTTGTTTGCTTCGAGCGTACGCGTTTTCTGTTCTTCCCAAGCTGCGGTCGGAGTCCCTTCCGGCGCGGGCGCATTTTTGAACCGTTGGATAATCCCGCCACCTTTTTCTCCATACGCGGAGAGTTTGTCCACGTCGCCTTTTTCGGCCGCGGCTCGGACCATGTTGATGGCGTTTTGAAAATTATCTGGGTCTAGAGCAAAAAGCTTGTCGCCATACTCAAATGCTTTGTCATAGCTCTTTTGACTGAGGTAGTAATCCACAAAAAGACCGTTTGCCACCAGCGGATAGTTGCCCTCCTTCCCGGACCCCTCGGCGAACTTCTCAATCAGAGCGAGCTTTTGGGCCGCATCGGCGGTCCCGTTAATTTCGCTCAATGCGTGATCCACATCGGAACCTGCCTGGATCGGCACATATTTTCCAATCTGCTGCGCTACAGCCATATTCCCCGCGCAGAAAAAGATTGCCGCCAGCCTGAACCACTTGATGCGTTGCATAAGAACCTCCCATGACCCCTCGAGGCAGAGGTCAGCCCTCAGCAATGATGGAATTGCCTGCATCTTAGTGCCGCGCCGCGCGTCACGCAAACAAAATTCTTTACCCTGCCCGGCGTTGACGCCCTTGCGTATTTTGCGAGAGGATTGCAGGTTTGAATTTGGAGGCGGGATGGATCTGGGGCTCAACGGTCGCGTGGCCATAGTCGCGGCAGCCAGCAAAGGCTTGGGCCGCGCTGTCGCTGAGGAACTCGCGAGCGAAGGGGCTCACGTTGCTATTTGCGCCCGCGCTCCCGGTACCCTCGGTGAAGCCGCCGCGCAAATCCAAAAATCGACCGGCCGTGAAGTTTTCCATCAAGCCCTTGATGTTACTGATTCTGCGGCAGTTGCATCCTTTGCGGCCGCCGTCGAAGCCCGTTTCGGGCGCCTCGATATTTGTGTTACCAATTCCGGCGGTCCTCCGTCCAACTCTTTTAAGAACACCAAGCCGGAAGATTGGCGCTCCGCCGTCGAACAGCTTTTGATGAGCACCATCTTTTTTGCCAGGGAAACTTTGCCGCGCATGCAAAAAAACAAGTGGGGACGTCTGATTACCATTACCTCGTCGGCTGTGAAGCAACCCGTTGATGGGCTGCTCCTTTCCAATTCTGTGCGCGCAGCCGTCACCGGTTTAGCTCGCACGCTCGCCAATGAATACGCAGCCGACGGAATCACCGTGAACAACGTTTGCCCGGGTTACACGCGAACCGCTCGACTCGACGGACTCGCTTCTACTATCTCCGCACGCACAGGCGGGAAGCCGGAAGAAGTTTTTGCGGGCTGGGAGCGGGAAATTCCAATGCGACGCATTGGCACTCCTCAGGAGTTTGCCGCGGTCGTGGCTTTTCTGGCCTCTGAGCGCGCCGCCTACGTCACTGGCACCTCTATCGCTGTGGACGGCGGCCTTGTCAGGAGCCTGCTCTAACTCAATGGCCGCTACGCCCCGTCCTTTCGAACCTACGACTTCACACGAAGATTTACAGGAGCCAACCGAATGATCTATCCATTTGCAGGGACTACTGCTCGCAGTAAAGCAGCGGCTTTCTCGCTGCCCGTGGTGTTACTAGTTTTCAATGGCGCATCGCGACTCTGCGCCGATGAACCGTACGCCCGTACGCGCGACTATGACTTGCAGCATTCGCGCATCGCTCTGCGCTTTGACATTGACCAAAGAAGGGTTCTTGGCGAGGTCACGCATTCGCTTTCGATTCTTCGCGACGGCACCACAAAGATTTGGTTCGATTCGGTCGGCCTCACCATCCAAAGCGTCACCGTCAATAAATCTCCTGCAAAATTCGAAACCACGGCTGACAAACTCATCGTTCCTCTCCTTGGAGCCTCTAAGGCTGGAGAAAAATTCGATGTTGCGATTCGTTATGAAGGCAAACCTACGAAGGGCATGTACTTCATCCTTCCGGACAAAGATTATCCTGATCGTCCTAAGCAAATCTGGACGCAAGGTGAATCCGAGGACACGCGCTACTACCTCCCCACGTACGACTATCCCAACGATCGCCTCACGGCGGAAACCATCCTCACCGTTCCCGCTTCCTGGATCACCGTTTCAAACGGCAAGCTGATCAGCGTTGCTGACGCAGGCAAAGGCTTGAAGACCTGGACTTGGCGCGAATCCGTTCCAAGCTCGACTTATCTCATTACCGTTGTTGCCGGTGAGTTCGATGAAGCGAAGGATTCTTGGCGCGGCATGCCGGTCACGTATTACGCCCCGAAAGGCCGCGGCGATCGCCTTCCCGTCAACTACAGCCGCACGCCGGCGATGATCGACCTCTTCAGCAAAAAGCTCGGCGTGGACTACCCCTGGGAGAAATACGCTCAAGTCATGGTGGACGATTTCGTGGCCGGCGGCATGGAAAATTCCAGCGCCACTACGAACACCAGCAGCTCCCTGAATCACGCCAAAATCGCCTCCGAACTCTACACCGATGAGGACCCACTGATCTCCCACGAACTGGGACACCAATGGTTTGGCGACCTCGTCACCTGCAAAGACTGGGGCGATATCTGGCTCAACGAAGGTTTTGCAACTTTCATGGAATTTGTGTGGACCGAGGCGCATTATGGCAAGGATCAAGCCAACTACGAGCGCTGGGAAGGTGCCCGCCAATGGTTTGGAGACAGCAATCTCTTCAACAAACCCATCGTTCGCCACGACTTCGATGATTCCAGCGAATTTGATGGCAACGCTTACGGGAAGGGCGGATGGGTCTTGTACATGCTTCGCCAGCAACTCGGCGAAGACGCTTTCTACCGCGGGCTGAAGCACTACCTCGAAGTGAATCGTGGAAAAAACGTCGTCACCGCGGACCTTTCAAGGGCCATCGAGGAATCTTCCCACACCAACGTGGACCAGTTTTTCAGCCAGTGGCTTTACGGAGCCGGCGCGCCGAAATTTGACATCAGCTATTCCTACGACCGCGACAAACATCAGGTCGCTTTGACGGTCAAAGAAACGCAGAAAGTCGAAGGCCGCGTCGGAATCTTCCGCGTTCCGGTTGATGTCGAAATCACAACGTCCTCAGGTCCGAAGCTTTACGACATTACCGTTTCGAAGGCTGAGCAGGTTTTCACGTTTCCGGCCGATTCCGCCCCCCTCATGATTCTTTTTGACAAGGGCGGGCAAATCCTCAAGTCAGCCGAATTTCATAAAGAGAAAAAGGAATGGCTCTATCAGTTGAAAAATGCGTCCGAGTTTGCCGACCGCGCTGACGCCGCGGTGGCTCTTGAAAAGATCAAGAACGATGAGGAAGTGGTCAGCGCGCTTGGCGCCGCCCTGCACAACGACAAGTTCTGGGGCCTTCGCGCCACTGCCGCTGACGCTCTCGGCCGGATTGGAGGAGCCTCCGCGTCGAAGCAACTCCTTGACGCGCTGAATTCCATCACCGAGCCGTGGGTGCGCTACCGCGTCGTGTCCGCGCTCGGCAATTTCAAGGATGACGCCGCCATTGCCACCAAGCTCACCGCCATCGCGAAAGACGACGGCTCTTATCGCGCTCGCGCCGCCGCGCTGCAAGCCCTCGGTCGCCTGAAGTCTACGGGCGCTCTCGCTACACTCGAAGCCGCCGTCTCCGGCGATTCCCCCGACGGTTACCTTCGCAACGCCGCGCTTCGCGCGCTTGGCCCGCTCGGCGATGACAAAGCGGTTCCCCTGCTCCAGCAATGGGCCGCTCCCGGCAAATCCATCGAAGCACGTACGGGCGCGATTCGCAGTCTGGCGAGCCTTGAGAAAAGCAATCACGAAATCACCCAGCAAATCGCGGGGTATCTGAGTGAGCCGCATTTCCCGGTGCGCATGGCCGCGATTTTTTCTCTTGGCGGCCGCGGCGACGCGGCTGCTGTTCCTGCTCTCGAAGCGCTGCTCAAAAGCAGCGACCTCAGCATCGAAATGGCTCCCATGATCAAGGAACAAATCGCGCGGCTCCAGAAACCGGCAGCCAAGGCAGGCGCTGCGGGTGGCGACGGGGGGCAATCCGCGAGTGGGGCCTCCACTTCAGAAAAAGCAGATGACTCCGCTGCCGTTCTTCAGCGGCTGGAAAAACTGGAGCATCTCGTCCAAGAGATGAACGAACGCCTTAAATCATTCGAAACGCGCCTTCCGCCTCCGAAGCCGTGAGTGTTATCACGCGCAGACTCTGACCGTCGTGAGAATGTCATCCTGAGCGAAGCATCTCAACCCATCCGCGGCTGGATATTTCCGTCAGCTGACATTCTTCGGGCATCCTCCTCAAATGTCCTCAGAGACAGTATTTCTCTGGGAACTCTGCGCCTCTGCGTTAATTCTTTTTCTTACCGCTCTGCCAGTAGAATCCGCAAATCTCGCAAGTTATTTCCCGTCGGTCCCGTCAAAATAGCGTCCCCGAGTTTTGAGAAAAAAGTGAATGCGTCGCTGCGCTGAAAAGAATCTCTCGGATCGTGTCCCATTTCCTTCGCTCGCCGCAGCGTTTCTCCGTCCGCGACAGCGCCGGCGCCAGAGCTGTTTCCATCAAGTCCGTCCGTCCCCGCGCTCAGCACGGCAATCTTTTTCCCGGCTATTTTTTCCACACAAGCTAAAACAAACGTTGAGTTTCTCCCGCCAATGCCATCTCCGGTCACCGGCGAACTCACTTCTCCATCCGCGACCAGGGCGACGCGATGCCCGCGATGAATCGTGCGCAACTCCTCAAGCTGTCCCAACAGGGCTTCTGCTGCTTTCTCAACCGGCCAATCGTCGGTCGAATTATCGCAACACGTCACGAATCCCAAAGACTCCGCGGCGTGGTGAGCAGGGTGAAGCAGGTCATCCATCCCGAGCGTCAGCGAAAAGTACGATTTCCCGAAAGCCGCATCGCCGGCTTTTGGCGTCTCCGCCATTTTTCCATCGTCAATCCATCGTTGCACACCCGCCGGCAGTTTCTCACCCAACGAATAAGTTTTGATCACGCGCGCGACGTCTTCGATCGTCGTTGGATCGGGCAGGGTCGGCCCGGACGCCAGCGCGGACTCCTTTCCCACCGGCACATCGCTGACCGCCAGCGTAATCTTCGTCGCCTCTCCGGCCGCAGCCGCAAGCCGGCCGCCTTTCACTGCAGACAAATGTTTCCGTATAGTGTTGATTTCGTCGATGTTCGCACCGCAATTTACCAGCGCCTTATGCAACTGGCGCACGTCCTCCAACGTTTGCTTCGGATCCAGCGGCAATTCGACTAGCGCCGACCCTCCGCCCGACAGCAAAAAAAACACAAGCGTCTTTTCATTGCATTTTCTTAGCAGCGACAGGATGGCTTCTGCCGCTTCCCGGCTCTCCTCATTTGGTACGGGATGTCCTGCGGCAAAATACTTGAGCCCTGGCACGACCTTCTTCGGAAGGGAAGGAGCCGACACCACTCCTTCAAAACCAACAAACGGCGCAAGCGACAGAACCAGTCCGTCCACCATCGGATGAGCCGCTTTCCCCATCGCCACGACGCGGATTTTCCCGAAATCTCTCAGGTCCAGTGTCTTCTCGCCGCACACGACTCGCGTGCCCTGCCGCCGCAGTTTCCTCTGCATCGTCGCAGGGATGTCTATTGCAGCCAGGGTCTCATGGAAAATTTGGCGGGCGAGTTGTTTCAATTCCGCCATGGAAGGTAGGCCCGAGCTTTCGTCTAACCTTTCAGTGCGTCTGGATTCAAAATGTTTGCGGGCCGCCGCCCTTGCAAAAGTGCGATCACGTTCTCCGCGGCCATGACCGCCATTTTTGTCCGCGTCTCGAGCGACGCCGAGGCGATGTGCGGCGCCAACGCGACGTTCGCGCGCCGCAGCCCCGGATGAATCACCGGCTCCTTTTCGAACACATCAAGCGCGGCGCCCGCAATTTTTCCGCTCTCCAGGGCCGCGACCAAGTCCCCTTCATTCACCACCGGCCCCCGCGACGTGTTGATCAGAAAAGCCGTTCGCTTCATCCGCGCGAATTTTTCTGCATTAAAAAGCCCTCGCGTCTCCGGCAGCAGCGGCGTATGCACGCTAATGAAATCCCCCTCCGCCAACAGGGCGTTCATTTCCCGAAACTCCGCTCCCAGCTCCTTTTCAATGTTTGGCGTCGCGCGCACTGCATCCGTGTAAATCACTTTCATCTGAAAGCCGCTCGCCCTCCGCGCCATTGCTCTTCCAATGCGCCCGAACCCCACAATCCCGAGCGTCTTTCCCCAAACATCCGTACCTACAAGCTGGTCCAAGTCCCAACCCTTCCAGTTTCCCGAGCGCGCCAGCGTGTCGCCTTCGAGCACCCTCCGCGCCACCGCCATCAGCAGGGTCCACGCAAAGTCCGCCGTCGTCTCATCCAGCACTCCCGGAGTATTTGTTGCCGCCACCCCGCGTTTCGTGCAGGCCGGCACGTCAATATTGTCGAAGCCCACCGCCACGTTTGCCGCAATCCTCAATTTTGGCGACGCCTGCAACAACTCGTCGTTCACTCTTTCCGTCAGCAAACAGACCAGCGCCTCCTTGTCCTTCACACGGCGCAGCACTTCTTCGCGCGGCGGACGCTCGGGCTCTTCCCAATACTCCACTTCGCAGTTTTCTTGCAGGATTTTTCTGGCGGGTTCAAACAACCGGTGTGTCGCTAGAACTTTCGGTTTGGCCATTGCTCCTCATCGCAGCCCGGGCATTCACACTAGCATACCCGCTCACCCCCCATGCAACTTCTTACATGCAACTTAAGGTTGCGCCTGGTCCAGAATCCTCACTATAGTGCGAACTGCGCCCTGAAAGCGCCCTTATGCACTCTGGCCTTCTTCGCGATCTCGAAAAGCTTCTCGGCTCTTCCTCCGTTCTCTTTCAGTCGGAAGAGGTTGTCCTCTACGAATACGATGGCTCCGTCGAAAAAGGCCGCCCCGAGGTGGTCGTTTTCCCAACCTCCACCCAAGAGGTCTCCCAAATCGTCAACCTTGCCGCCAAATACAACGTGCCCATCGTGGGCCGTGGCGCCGGCACCGGTCTCTCCGGAGGCGCGCTTGCCCGCACCGGCGGCCTGATGCTCGTCTTCTCCCGTATGAACCGCATCCTCTCCATCGATCATGAAAACCAACGTGCGGTCGTCCAGCCCGGCGTCGTGAATTACGACCTTACGCTTGCCGCGGAGCCGCACGACCTTTACTTCGCGCCCGATCCTTCCAGCCAGAAATCCTGCACCATCGGGGGCAATGTCGCGGAAAACGCAGGGGGCCCCCACACGCTCGCTTACGGCGTCACGACGAATCATGTCACGGCTCTCGAGCTCGTTCTCCCCGACGGCGAAATCGTTCGCGTTGGCAGCGCGCAAGGCGACGCTCCCGGCTACGATCTGACTGGCCTGTTCGTCGGTTCGGAAGGCACGCTCGCCCTCGTTACCGAAATCACAGTCAAGCTCTCGCGCAAGCCCGAAGCTGTCAAAACTCTCCTCGCCATTTTCGATTCCGTGGACGACGCCGCGGAAGCCGTCGTTGACGTCACTGCCCGCGCCATCACTCCTGCCGCCTGCGAAATGCTCGATGGCTGGACGCTTCGCGTCGTCGAAGACTTCGTCCACGCCGGATTCCCACGCGACAGCGCCGCCGTTCTTCTCCTCGAAGTCGAAGGCCTCTCAGAAGCCGTTGCCGCTCAAGCAGTCGCCATCACCGAGGTTTGCAATTCACACCACGCCCGCGAAGTTCGCCTCGCTCGCGACAATGCCGAGCGCGAACTTCTCTGGAAAGGCCGCAAAAACGCCTTCGGTGCGCTCGGCCGACTCGCCGCCAGCAATTACGTCCTCGATGGCGTCATCCCTCGCACCAAGCTTCCGCAAGCTCTTCGCCGCATCCGCGAAATCGGCGCGCGCTGCGGCTTCGACATTTGCAACATTTTCCACGCCGGCGACGGCAATCTTCACCCCATCGTTCTGTACGATCCGCGCGACAAAGGCCAGTTCGAGCGTGCCATGCAAGCCTCCGCCGAAATCATTCGCTATTGCGTGGAAGTCGGTGGCGCGCTCACCGGCGAGCACGGCATCGGCATGGAAAAGTCCGAACTCATGCCGCTTCTTTTCTCCGACGCCGACTTCGACCTCATGCGCCGCGTTCACGACGCCTTCAATCCCGCTTGTTCTCTCAACCCTGGCAAAATCTTCCCGCTCAGCAAAGGCTGCGGCGAAATTCGCGTCCGCGCTAACTCCTCCTCGCGTCCGAACGTCACATGAACTCTCAGGTTGTAATTCTTTTCTTCTCTGTGCCCTTTGTGCTTACTGCCTTTGCGTCCTCTGTGTTACTTCTGTGTGTTTTCTTCTCTCTTCATGCCTAGCGCCTCTTCCAAGCTCGCCGCCCGCCTCGAATCCGCCATTGGCGCTTCTAATGTCATTGCCGATCTGGCCGTCTGCTCCCAATACGCCGTCGACGAAGTCATTCCGTCCGCGGTCGCCAAACCAGCCTCTGCCGAACAAGTCGCCGAAATCGTCCGCTTCGCGGCGCTTGAAAAGCTCGCCCTCATCCCCTGCGGCCATCGCACCAAACTCGAAATCGGCATGCCTCCTTCCCGCTACGACATCGCCCTCGACATGACCAACCTCCACCAAATCGCCCACTACGATCCCGGTGATCTCACAGTCAGCGTGGACGCGGGCGCCAGTTTCAACGACCTCGCCGCTCCTCTCTACAAACAAAAACAATTTCTTCCGCTTTCCGTCCCTTTCTATTTCGAATCCACCATCGGCGGCATCATTGCTTCAGGTGTCGACTCTTCGCTTCGTCATTCTTACGGCACCGCCCGCGACTTCCTCATCGGTGCTGAATTTGTTGACGGCACCGGTAGCTTCTGCAAAAGCGGGGGACGCGTAGTCAAAAACGTCACCGGCTACGACCTCCACAAACTTCTCATCGGTTCCCTCGGCACGCTCGCGATCATTACGCGTCTCAACTTCCGAACGTTTCCCGCTGCGCCTTCGAGCCGCGGCTTCGTCCTTTCTTTTCGCGCCCACGAAGACGCTCTCGCATTCAACACGCTCGTCGAACGCTCTCCGGCTCGCGCCGGCTCCGTCGATCTCATCAGCCCTCAACTGATGCATCTTGTTCTCGAAGCCGAAAAGAACTCTCCAGAACCTCCCGCCGCTCCTCTTCAAGGAAAATTTCCCGCGGATTCCTGGCACCTTTGCATCAGCGTAGAAGGCACTCCCGAAGTTTGCGACCGCGCCTCCCGCGAATTCACCCACCTCGCCGCTTCTTCCACCGAGAAGCCCGCGCAATTCATAACTCTCAACGAATCTGAAGGCGCAGACCTCTGGCACTACCTGGGTCAATCCATCCCTCTGCTTCTCGAAGCCTCCCCGCTCGCCGCCATTTTCAAAGTCTCGACTCTTCCCGCCCGCCTCGCTCGGCTTCTCCAACAAATGCACATTCTCGCCGAGCAAGCTTCTCTCTCGTACGCATCTCTCTCTCGTGCTTCCGGTGTAATCTACTTTGCCCTAATCACATCAACCGAGGACTCTGCAGCTCTCTATCGCCTCTCGGAATCAGCTACCGCCGTTTTTTCTCTCTGCCAGACAGAAAACGTCTCCGCCACGCTCCCTTGGTCCCCAACCGCCCTCAAGCGCACCGTTAACATCTGGGGACCGCCTCGCCCAGAATTTGCCCTCATGCGGCGCCTCAAATCCGCTTTTGACCCCCAAAACATTTTCGCGCCCGGCCGTTTCATCTCCCCGTAAGGTGCACTGGAAGGAAGCCATTTCCGCGCATCCTTGGCGGTCCGATGCTACTCTTTCACCGTGCCAATAGACCGCAGAAATTTCCTGAAATACGCAGCCGTCTCAGGCTTAGTTTGCGCGTCTGTTTCGTCAAATCTGCAAGGAGCAAACGAGATGTACGGACTCATCGTGAAAATGACTGTTGTTCCAGGCAAGCGTGAAGAAATGATCCGCATCCTCAAAGAGAGCGCCGCGGACATGCCGGGCTGTTTCAGTTACGTCGTCGCCAAAGACGTCGCGGACGAAAACGTCATCTGGGTCACAGAAGTGTGGGACAGCGCCGCAAGCCACGACGCTTCGCTTTCTTTGCCCCAAGTGAAGAACGCCATCCCTCAAGCCAAGCCCCTCGTTTCGAACTTCGAAAGAATTGCCTCGACAACTCCGGTCTGGGGACACGGGCTCCCTTCTGCTTCTCATTGATCCGGAGGCAATTCGTAGTTTTGTCGCTGCGAACGTTCCTTACTTTGTTTCCCGCAATTTCTTCAGCCGTTCCAAGGCATTCTGGTTTTTCGGATCCAATTGCAGCGACTTTTCGTAATTTACAATCGCCAAATCTTTTTCTCCCACTTTTGCGTACGCCTCGCCTAGACTGTCAAACACATTCGACGATTGCGGAAACTCCCGTACGTTGCGCTGAAACACGGTAATCGCGTCGTTTTCATGACCTGAGTACAGCAGCGAATAACCCAATTGGTTTAAAGACCGTTCGGCTTGCTCACCCTGAAGCTCCCCGGACTTTTTCATCTCAGCGTAACGGTCGAGCGCTGCCTGCACGCCCCGTGCCCTGGCCAGAGTTCCCATCGTCGGCACCGGCCCTTCGAACTTATAGTTCCACGCATACTCTTGCGCCAAGCGCCGCAACACGTAGCTAGCCGCCGTGATTCCATTGTCCGAATCCGCCATAATCGCTACGCCCTTGCCCGTCTCCGAATTCATCGTCAGGAGCGCCTGAAATCCTTCGTCCGCACCGTTGTGCCCGAACTGTCCCGGATTTTCTTTCTCCACAAAGAATCCCAGTCCCGCTCCTTGCATCACCGGCGTCAGCATCTCTTCCGTCATTTTCTGTGAAAGCACGTGGTTCGATTTCCCATGTCTAGAATTGGCAATCTCGATAGCGAACTTCGCGAGGTCCGTCGGCGTTGTCCACAGTCCGGCCGCGGCCATTTCCGGATACACGTGCCACTTTCCATGCACCGGCTTTCCATCGCTGTACGTGCCAATAGCCGTCATTGACGCGCGTGCCGCCGGCAAAGGCTGCGCGTAACTGCTGTCCGTCATGCCGATTTTGTCCAGCACTGTTTCGCGCAGCAATTCCGGAAACGCTTTCCCCGTCACATCCATCATCAACTGCTGTTCAATAGTCACTCCGCCGCCCGAATACCGCTCCAACGTTCCTGGCACAACATCCACGCGAATCGGCGCCGTGTTCGCTGGCTTCTCGCCGTTGAAAATCTGTACCAGAGTGGGCATTCTCTCGTCCACGTCGTATCCTGGGAATCCGTGCACGGTCAGCCCACCCGTATGCGACATCAATCGTCTCAGCGTCACTTTCTGGTCCTTCGTAAACTCATTCTCGGGTACCTTCCACGATTTCAGCTTCACGTTGACGTCTTCGTCGAGCGACAGCTTGCCGTGCTCCACCAAGTACAACGCCCCAGTCGCCGCAACGGGCTTGCTGATGGATCCCGCCTGAAAAAGTGTCTTTGTCGTCACCGGAGCGCTCGATCCCGTCCCAATCGTTCCGTATCCTTTCGCCCAGGCAATTTTGTAGTCTTCGATCACCGCAATGCTCAGAGCGGGCACCTTGTACAAGTCCATCAATTGCGCCAAGCTCAGCCGTAGCGGCTCTTTGTCCCCCATCGGAATATCGACCGCCGTCGTTTCAATCTTCCGGATGCGCTCTTCTTGCGCCGACTGCGGGGAATCGCTTTTGCCTAAGCGCGCTTCCGCAACATGTCGCTGACTGTGGAGCTCTATGCCGAGCCAACTGAGCGCCGTTCCCACCAGCAGCAAGGCTGCTGCGTTGCGAATCCACCGCTGGCTGAAGAAGCCGTAAGAATTCCTCATGTTTCCTCCACGAACCAACGACTGGAATGACAGACAAGTTTATTCCTTCAAGGCCACTCGGTATAGACTCCCCGGCCCGCGAACAGTTAGGTGCGCGCGTGCCAAGGGAAGCAGTACGAAACCATACCTCCGTGGAACATTCGGCCGCCGGGCTCCGTATCTCTCTTCGCGCCAACAAAAGTGCAGGAAAAGGACTGCCCGATGAAGAAGCTTTTTTCGCCAAGACCTTTGACGTTTTTGTTTCTGCTCGCAATTTGCGTCCTGCGAACCACCGCTCAGTCTGTGTCATCTCTTGACAACATCAAATCTCAGGCAGAACTCGACAAAGCCGTTGCATCGCTCGATGCCGCCCTCTTCGATTCCTACAATCGTTGCGACCTCGAAAAGTTTGCTTCTTTCTTCGCCGACGACGTCGAGTTCTATCACGATCAAGGGGGTGTCACGCTTGGCAAAGCAGCGCTCGTCGACAGCATCAAGAAAAACATTTGCGGCAAAACGACTCGCGAACTCGTCCCCGGGACGTTGCAGGTTCACTACATGAAGGGCTACGGCCTACTCGAAATGGGCGTGCACCGTTTCCACCACCCCGGGCACGAAGACACGGAAGGCGTAGGCGAGGCCAGCTTTATTCACCTTTGGCAATACAAAGATGGCGCCTGGAGGATCACCCGCGTCATCAGCTACGACCATCACTCCGCGCAAAAATAATCCAAGCCTATCCAGGGTTGCCGGGCTGGAAACCGCTTCGGGTTTCTTTCTAGCACTTTCTTCACAGAGTATTGAAAAATGGGCTAAGCCTCTGCAAACAGGCTATTTAGCCTGCCGATAGGTTGTGGCGGCTTCGCATTCCCAACTCTCGTAAGTCCCGCGAAAGGAAGGAACGGATGAAAAAGCTCGCTCTTTTGGCCCTTGGCTTAGTACTCTTCGCCATTCCGTCGCGCGCGCAGTCCGCCGACGCTTCCATAGGCTATTCTTACTTTCGTTTGAGCAACTCGAATGGTCTTAACGAAAACGGCTTTAGCGGCTCGGTCGCTGTCTATCACCACTGGCTTGGTTTGGCCGGTGATTTTGGTTTCTACCACGCGTCCCCGGCAGGCGTGTCCACGAACACTTCCACTTTTCTCTTCGGTCCGCGTTTGATGCTCCACAATCCGACCAGGATCAGTCCCTTCGTGCAGGGCATGGTGGGAGGCGCGCATCTCACGGCTTCCGGGGTCGCCTCGGCCACTGACCTTGCTTATAGCTTTGGCGGAGGTGTGGACTTTGGAATCGCCCCCTACTTGGCCCTGCGGCCTCAGGTAGATTACATTGGCATCCGCGACTCGGGTCAAACAACCAATTGCACCCGAGTTTCCATTGCCCTTGCCATTCATTTCTAGCAACTCTTTGGCTGTCCTTGGATTTGTGCCCGGCACGCAATCTCCCCAGAAAGAGATTGAGTGTGCCTCACTTTCTTGAATTTCTGGAGGTCAGACAGAATCCTTTTTCAGTTTTTCAGTCGGGAAGGGATCGATGAAAGCAACCCTCGCCAAAGCCTACATTGTTCTCAGCGGCTTCATTCTGGTCATTGTCGGCGTGGTCGGGTTCTTCCGTCACAAAATGTTCAATCTCACGTTTCCGCCCACTCACAACTTGTTCCATTTGGTGAGCGGAGTGATTGCTCTCGCCGCTGGGTTCGGCAAGAATCCAGCGGGTCCGCGCCGCTGCGGACTAGTTTTCGGCTCGATCTACACGCTCGTCGCTGTCGCCGGATTCCTGGGCCTGCATGATCTCGGCTCCATTCAGCTCGGGTTAAATCTTCACTTCAACTTCATCCATCTCGGCGTCGGACTTCTCAGCGTTCTTGCCGGCCTCATATCCGCCAAGCCGCCCCTTCGCCGCTCGATGTGACTAATGCAAACGGCGGAAGTGGCATCTTGCTGAATACCAATTCTGTGACGACGACCCAGGCCAACGAATTGATCAGCGCTTCCGGCTATGCCCTGAATTCGCTTACTGCCGACCCCAATTAGACGGTGGAGGAAAACAATCCCTCCTCAGGGATGGACTTGGGGGTGGAAGATGGGATTGTCACAAGCCTCGGCACCTACAATGCGGCCTTTTAGCCTCAAGCAACTATCTTTGGGTCGCCCAAATTGCAACCTTCAAGGCGGCGAGCAACTTCTAGCTCCGCGACGCAACCAAGTCTCACTGCAATGGCTGTAACTCTGGCGAGTCCATGCTGCGAGAACCACCGTGCAATTCGAGGATCTACTGAGGTTGCGTAGTCCCGGAAGGAGGAGCGGGGGAGGACGCGGCCGGAGCGGCTGTTGGCGCTTTCCGTGGCGTCGTCGCGGACGCGCCGGGAGCAGCGTTCTTGGAATTGGCAGGCTGCGAAGCAACTGGTGACGCGGGAGGTGTCGCCGTCGAGGGGGTCGGGGCTGTTGTTTTTGCTGCGGGGGCGGACTTGTTCTTTTGATACTTGCGCTTGACCTGTTTTACGTAGGAAACCGTTTCGTGGAACGGCGGAACGTTGCCGTATTTTTGTACATTGTCGGGGCCAGCGTTGTAGGCGGCGAGCGCGAGCGTCAGATCGTTGTTGTAGAGTTGCAAAAGATCGTGCAAATAGCGTGTTCCGGCGTCAATGTTCTCTTTTGGATCGAAAATATCCTTCACGCCCAGGCGCGCAGCAGTTTCCGGAAGCAATTGCATCAAGCCGCGAGCATTCTTGGCCGAAACGGCTTTCGGATTAAAGTTGGACTCCACCTCCATCACGCTGCTGATTAGCTCGGCGTCTATGCCGTAGCGCGAAGCCGCCGCTAAGACGAATTCGTGGTAGGGAGGCTGATTGGCTGATTGAGCTGGCGCCGCTTCGGGCGGCGGGGCAATCGGCACAAACACTTCTTCCGGCTCAATTTTCGCCACGTCTGCCGTGCTAACGTCCATCCAACCGCCTTGCAGTTGCAACCGATATTTCTCGCCCATGAGTTGATAGCCGGTGACATGGAGGCGCAGGCCGCTTTGCAGCACGACGTACTCCGCCCGGGCGGCTGACGCGGTGAGAAGGATAAGCAGGAGGGGCAAAGTAAGGAGGCCCCTCCGAAGAACTAAAGATGAAGATAGATTCCTCGCCACGCTCGGAATGACAGTTTGGGAGCTACGGACGCGAGACGGAGTCCTCGTTGCGCTCGGAATCACAGAGTTTGAGGTGTGCCGCGAGGTCAGGCGCATGGGGCGGCCTCGCGGAGAGCAAATTGTTCGATGGCATGGGCGACGCCGTTCTCGTCGTTGGTGCGGGTCTCATGCCAGCCATAGGTTTTCAGTTCGGGGACGCTATTGCCCATCACCACGGGAATGCCTGCGAAGGTCAGCATTTCCAGATCGTTGTGATTATCGCCGACGGCCATCACTTCTTCCCGCGCCAGGCCGCGCAGCATGGCCCATTCTGCAAGCGAAGCACCCTTGGAGCAAATGGGATTGAGGACATCAATCATGGCGAAGTCTCGAGCTTCATACATGGTCACTGCCAGCGCGCACTCTTGCGCAAATTCGGCGCCGCGGAGCGCCTGTTCCGCATCACGCATAGGCGCAACCTTCCCGGAAAGCATCACCTGTATGGGGTCTTCGGTCAAGCAGGTTTCTAACGGATTGGCGAAGCCAATGAATTGTTTGTTGCGAGAATAGTAGGCGTAGCGCAGCGAATCGTCAGGGTCGAGCCGCTCGAGCATCAACTGATTCTCGGCGGGTCGGTCGAAAATCACGGCGGCGCCCTCGCGCCAAGGCTTGGTGAGGCGCAAAACCTGCCGAGCAACGCACAGCGGAAGCAGGTGGCGCAAGTGCGTGCGGCCGTCGTTGGAACGGATGAGGGCCCCATTGTTCACGATCATGGTGAGCGGGGCGTCCAACTGGCGCGCGACGGGCATGGCAAAGTCGTAGCGGCGTCCCGTAACCAGAGCGACTTCAATGCCGCGCCGGGCCGCTTCGGCGATGGCTTTGCGGTTGGATTCGGAGACCTGCCAGCGGCTGTCCAGCAGCGTGCCGTCAATGTCGAGAGCGATGAGTTTCACGGGCATCTGTCTATTGTAGCGGGAGCGAAGGGTTTGCATGTCGGAAAGTTTGGAAGGGACTGGAGGAGCTGGTCGAACGGCAGCAAGACGGCGTGGAAGTGCCCACGCTCAAACCGATTGTTGTCGGTTTCCGGTTGGCCGACGGTCCACGAACTTGCTTGCTTCCAGATCACAAGGGCGGCTACCGATGTTTCGGATTCGCGGAGGGCGCGATCAGCCGAGCTTTCGTCGAACGCTCTTAAGAATTTGAGGAAATTCTCTCCGCGAAGGTGGGGACCGGAAAGAAACCATCTTTCAGTCAGCATGTCCCAGGCGAAATGGGCCCGAATGGAATCGTCGGTGAATCTTGGTCCGTGGTGAAATCCCGACCCATACTTCGTGTCGCTCGATCTGTCGACGGCTCGTCACCCGCAAACCCTGCTCGCGACTCACTTGAACGGAGAGCATATCACCGTGGAGCACGGAGCTCCGCTGCGACTGCTTGTACCTGTGAAACTGGGGCTGAAGAACGTCAAGGCGATTACGCGGATTACCTATACAAAGGACGAACCCCCGGACTATTGGGCAAAGCGCGGGTATTCACGCTACGACGGAATTTGAATTCCTCATCCTGAGACGACTTGCAAACTGATCAGCAAATGATTCACCACGCTCAAATCAATTGATTTTTATTTTTATGAAGACAAGGGATACGAGCCAAGTCCTGAATCACCTGAGGCTGGATAGCTGCGTGCGCGTGGTAGACTGACAGAGTTATGAGTTCACAATCGAAAATCATGTCCATGAATAGTTCGAACCTGGTGGAGCTGGAATGCTCGGCGTGCGGGAAAAAGTATGACGCGGAGGTGGAGCAGCACTTGTGCACCTGCGGGAAGCCGCTGCTGGCGCGGTATGACCTGCGGCATGCCGCAGGCACGCTTACGCTGCAAGCGCTGAAAGACCGGCCACGAACACTGTGGCGCTACGCGGAGGTGCTGCCCAATGATCCGCCAGTTTCGCTTGGGGAGGGAATGACCCCGCTGATTCATGCGAAACGGCTAGGCGCGGCAATGCCTTGCGGGACGGGGTACCTTGAGAATCTTTACGTGAAGGACGAAGGGCTGAACCCAACCGGATCGTTCAAAGCGCGCGGGATGACGGCAGCGGTGACGCGGGCAAAGAGGCTGGGTGTGAAAGCCTTGGCGGCGCCCACGGCGGGAAATGCTGGAGGCGCCCTGGCGGCGTACGCGGCGGCGGCGGGGATTCCGGCGGTGATTGTGATGCCGGCGGATACGCCCTCGGCCAATGTGATGGAATGCCAGGCGTTTGGCGCGAAGGTGGTGAAGCTGAACGGATTAATTTCGGATTGCGGAAAATATGTGGCTGAGCACAAAGATCGCGAAGGGTGGTATGACGTATCAACGTTGAAAGAGCCTTATCGTGTGGAAGGCAAGAAAACGATGGGCTATGAGTTGTGGGAGCAATTCGGCGGGAAGCTGCCGAACGTGATTTTTTATCCCACGGGAGGCGGGGTGGGATTGATCGGGATGTGCAAGGCGTTTGATGAACTGCAGGAGATGGGAAGGATCGGCTCGGAAAGGCCGCGCATGGTGGCGGTGCAGGCGGAAGGTTGCGCACCGATCGTGAAGGCGTGGGAGGCGCATCAGAGTGCGGCGCAATTTTTCCCGAACGCGGCGACGATTGCTTCGGGCCTGCGCGTGCCGGGACCGCTGGGGGATCAGTTGATTCTCCGGATGCTGCGGCAGACGAATGGGACGGCCATTGCAGTGACTGATCAAGAGATGCTGCACGCGGGAAGGGAACTGGCGAAGCTGGAGGGCATCTTCGCGGCACCGGAGGGAGCAGCCACGGTGGTTGCTGCGCGCATCCTGGCAGCGTCCGGTTGGATCAAGGAGCACGAGACGGCGGTGTTGTTCAACACAGGTACGGGGTACAAATACTCGGAGGCGTGGGAGAGAGCGCTGTCAACAATTCCGAGCTGACAGCTAAGAGTCGACAGCAAGAACAGGAAACTCGAAAATAGAAATTGGAAAATTGAAATTGGAAGATAGAGGCGTCTGGCGCCAAAACAATGGCTCTGCGCGCCCGAGCGCGATGGTTCACATTTAGCACAAACAGCCTTTTCTGGCGTAATCTCGCAAAGGGAAGAAAATTGGAGGCAAGCGTACAAGTGTCCACGCGGCGGCTTTATTATGAAGACGCGTTTCTGAAAGACTTCAGCGCGCGGGTCGTTCATTGCGAAGAGTTACCTCCGGATCTGGCGGCGGGGATTGCCGGAACTGCCTGGGGGCTGCTGCTTGACCGCACGGCTTTTTATCCCACTTCCGGCGGACAGCCGCATGACTTGGGGAAGATTGGCGACGCAAACGTGCTCGACGTGCGCGACGAAGGCGAGGAAATCCTTCACGTTGTAGACCGCCGACCTTCTGAGCCGGATGTAGATTGCTGCATCCACTGGCCGCGGCGCTTCGATCACATGCAGCAGCACACCGGACAGCATCTGCTCTCGGCCATGTTTCAGGAGCGCTATGGACGGCCGACGGTTTCATTCCATCTTGGCTCGGAAGTGTGCACGATTGACTTGCGCGGGCCGGAGCCGGCGGGAGAGGTTCTGGAGGGAGCGGAGCGAGCGGCGAATCAGGTGATTTTTGAAAACCGGCCGGTGACGATTCGCTACGGAACGGCAGACCAGTTGGCTCAGCTGGGAGTGCGAAAGGAAGTGGCGCGCGAGGGAATTCTTCGAGCCATCGAGATTGAAGGCGTGGAACTGCAGCCGTGCGGCGGAACACACGTGAAAAGCACCGGGCAGATCGGCATAGTGCTGACGCGACGGTGCACGAAAATACGCCAGGATTGGCGCGTGGAGTTTATGTGCGGCGGTCGGGCAGAACGAGCGGCGCGAAGTGATTTTCAGCGGCTGCGGCAAGCGGCGGAGAAATTGAGCTGCGCGCCCGAAGACATAGTTTCTTCTGCTTCGCGGGCTCTGTCTGAGCGCGATGCGAATTTCAAAAAGATTCGCGTGCTGTTGGAGCAATTGGCCGGTGCGGAGGCCGCGCTCGCGCTGCAAGCTGCCGGGGTTGACCGAAATGAAGTGCGAATTGTTTCGCGCGTTTTTGAAGATGTGGCGTCTGAGTATCTGGGCTTCTTCGGAACGGCAGTTGCAAAAACAGAGAAGGCCGTGGCGTTGATTGCAATGGCGGATGGAGGGGACCTGCTTTTCGCTCAAAATCCTTCGGTGGGGAAGGATATGAACGCACTTCTTAAGCAGGCACTCGAAAAATTGGGCGGCCAGGGCGGCGGAACACGCGATTTTGCGCGCGGGAAGCTTACCAATGCTTCACAAGTGAAAAGCGCTTTGGCTCTGGCTAGAGAAAAGTTGCCCCAGAGTTAGACCTGGATTATAACCTGTCGGCGATTCGGATAACTCGTTGAGGGTCATTCTCCGAGATTGCATTCAAGTCGTTTCGATCGTTAGGCGAGGTGTGGAATGGGGGAGAAAATCACGCGACGCGACGCTTTGAAATTGGGAACCGGAGCTGCGGTTGGGGTTACAGTTGCGCCGCTTCTGGCTTCAGGTTCGGAAGAGAGGAGAAGCGAATCGAGCGAGTTTTCGAGGTACGATGCGAACGTGATGGCTCCCGTTGGCGAAAACGAAATCTGTTTCATGCGGGCCAAAGACCTGGCCACGATGATCCGCGAGAAGAAAATATCTTCGCGGGACGCAATGCAGGCGCATTTGAGGCAAATCGCGCGAGTCAATCCCAAAGTAAATGCAATGGTCACGTTGGTTCCGGAAGACCAGTTGATGGCGCAAGCTTTGGCGGCGGATGAAGCGGCAGCGAAAGGGAATTGGCTGGGGGCGCTGCATGGGCTACCGGTTGGCGTGAAGGACCTGCACGCGACCAAGGGAATCCGGACGACGCACGGCTCGCCGCTTTACGCAAATGACATTCCGAATTTTGATTGCCTGGTAGTCGAGCGCGAGAAAAAGGCCGGAGCGATTGTCATCGGCAAGACGAACGTGCCGGAGTGGGGACTTGGGTCGCAAACGTTCAATCCGGTGTTTGGGCCGACCTTGAATCCGTACGATTTGACGAAAACGTGCGGAGGGAGCACGGGCGGCGGGGCCGTGGCGCTGGCGTGCGGCATGGTTCCGCTGGCGGACGGGAGCGACATGGGCGGCTCGCTGCGGAATCCGCCGAATTTTTGCAATGTGGTGGGATTGCGTCCATCGCCGGGCCGCGTGCCGAATCCGCCGACGACGCTGGGGTGGTTCACGCTGAGCGTGGATGGGCCGGTGGCGCGCAACGTCACAGACTGCGCGTTTTTCTTGAGCGTGCTGGCGGGATTTGATAGGCGCTCGCCGATTTCGATAGATCAGACTGGCGACCAGTTCGCGAAGCCTCTGGGCGAGCGCGATTTCAAGAGCGTGCGCGTCGCGATGTTTAAAGACTTGGGGCTGCCATGGGAACCGGCGGTGCGGGACGCGGTGAAGGCGCAACGTAAGGTGTTCGAATCGCTGGGCTGCATCGTGGAGGAGGCGGAGCCGGATTTCCGGGATTCTAACGAGTGCTTCGTGAACTGGCGGCACTGGTCGGTAGAACTGGGATTTGGCGACATTTTGGAGGCGAACGCTGGCAAGTTGAACGAATACGTTCACTGGCACGTGCAGGAAGGGCGCAAGCTGACCGGGCCACAGCTCTCGCGCCTGGAAGCGAAACGCACAGAGCTGTATCAGCGCATGCGACAGTTTATGGAGAAATACGAGTTTTTCGTGTCACCGGTGAATCAGGTTTTGCCGTTCGATGTAAAGACGCATTACCCACCGGAAATTGCGGGCGTGAAAATGGAAAACTACATCGCGTGGATGAAATCCGCTTACTACATTTCGACGGTAGGGAGTCCTGCGATGAGCGTGCCATGCGCGTTTTCCCAGAGCGGGCTACCCATCGGCATCCAAATTGTGGGGCGGCACAACGACGATTGGGGCGTGCTGCAGATGGGCTACGCTTTCGAGCAAGCTACGAATGTGGGCATGCGGCGACCGGCGATTGTGTCTTAAGGTTCACTTCGCTGGGCTGGTTGGCCGGCGTGTTGTTGGACGGCAGAAAGAAGTTGACGTTGAGATTCTTCGGGGCTGCCTGCCTGCTGCAGCGGGCGAAAACCACTGCCCCTCAGAATGACACTGAGAAGGATTGCGGTCGCTCACAAGGGAAGTGAAGGCGAGAGGGCGGCGAGCTGGAAGAAGCGAGTGCCCGAGAGCGGTGAGCTAGAAGAAATGGGGCGCGGGGAAGACAGTAAACTAAAAGAATCGGGTGCGAACGCGATCTGGAATGTGGTGAAGATCGAACAGTGTCAGGAAATCAATGGTCTTGAATTCGCGGTCTATGGCGGGCGGGCCGCACAAACGCGCAGAAATATCGAGGTAAGCTCGGAAGAGGCGCGGAGGGCGCGGCGGATCAGTAATCCTCCCAACGGAATGACATTCGTGACCTGGTTTCGGCTTTGTTCGCAGCTCTGGCTGAGCCAGATATTTCTCTTTCAACGCTTCGTAAAGAGCCACGCCTTCGCTTTCGTCCTGGGAAGTGAGAGAGCTGCAGCCGATTAAGTAACGTGCGCCGCAACTAGTTGCGTACTTTGCGATTCCTCTCCAAAGCATGTTCAAAACCGGGGTGTGACGATACGCTTCGTGGACGCAAGCCCTGCCGAGCTCGAGAACCTCCGAACGGATGCTTTCGAATGGCGAAAAGTCGAAGAGCGCTTCGCCATAATAACCGAGGTTTCCTTTGGCGCGGTAGCCGCTTTGCATACGGTAGGTGCCCGCAAGCACGCCTGTGCTGGCGTCCGTGACCATCAAGTGGTCGCAGATGAAATCGAATTGGTCGCGATCGAGTCCGGTTCGCGCGGACGCGTCCAGGCCTTCGCCTAGCTCACAGTTGAACACCAGGTAGCGCAGACGCTGACAGGCGATTAGATCGTCGAGGCTTTCGGCCAATCCCACACGAAATAGGGTGGTAGTGGCGAGCGGATTTCCGCAGCCATGTTCCAGGACAGCACCCGTTGTCATGGAGGCAGTTTCAGACGGAATAAGTTACACGAACATTTCTGGAATGTGAATAGGAGGTTTCCGTGTCGATTCGGCTAACAAATGAGGCGGCGGCTGCCGCGGTCGGCCGTTTACTCGTCAGACCCTCGCTCACCCAAAGGAAGCCATGTACTTGGCAACGATGATGCAATCCTGTGCCGCGCCGGACCGCGAAGAAATCCAAGCTGGCGATAGCTCCTCGATGCTTCGTCAAAGTTGCATTCTTTCTGCCTCCGTTCCTCCACACAGGAAAACCGAGGCATATCGCAGCTCCCAATCCGCCCGGCCTTGGTCGAACGGTTCCAAGCCCCAGTATTCCAAAGGCCAGGCGCGTCGGAGTGCAGGATCCCCTTCGTGGATTTCGTGGATGAGCTCCGTCACCGGACTCCACCGGAGCGCGCGCGCGACCTTGCTGCGTACGCCTGGGTCTACACCTGAGACAAAAACGTATCCACCGGGCTTGACGAGTCGCGCGAGATTGAGCAAGCACATTCCTGCTTCATCAGGAGGCATATGGCACAGGAAACAATTCGCGAAGACGATATCCTGAACGCCCACAACGTCCGCCAACTTAGGATCTCGGGCATCCCCAATTCGCCAGATGATTCCCTCCCGAAAGCGCGGTTTGACCTTCACCAAGTCCCCTTCTAAATCGAACACCGCCTTGATTTCCTCTGAGGACATGCGTTCGAAGATCGACGAACTCTGGTCCCTATACGTCGTGGCGGCCACATTCCGAGTTTGATCGAGGGAATTAGGCCCCAGAACTGTTGAACCGTTGGCAGCCGTGGGGGCATACACGCCGCTTTTCGCGAGTTCCAAAATATCCGAGTCAATGTCCAAAGCACTCACCCTGACCTTCAGATCCGGTCGGGCCGTTCGTATCGCACAGGAAACGGAATAAACCTCAGCTCCTTTGCTACAGCCCAGAACTGCCAAGTCTAGAGAAGAGCCCTGATCCTTCTGAGCTAGCAAGCGCATCAACAGCTCCAGTTGAGGGCGATTTCGAAAAAAGAAAGTCCCCACGGATTGCGTCCTTGTTGCGCGTATCTGAATTAAAGCATGTAGGTGGGCGCCATATGCACGGAATGGAAGCCACGAGGTAAAAAATGCCGACAAGTGTCGCCAAATCCAAATGCTCCACGACAGATAAGGCCGTCCGAGGTACTTTCGCAAAAAACTTGACCTGGACATCCGGGCGAGAACGGTTTGTCGCATGGAGCGTAAGGTAGATCTCGAGGCAGGATTTTGTTTATTGGGCCAAAGTGGTCCAATTGAGGACGCTACTTGAGAGTGGGATTTGTGCATGAGTGCTCCATTGGATGAGATGCATGCAAGCATTGCAATCGTCCGACCCTTTGCAATTGCAGGAGAACCGATCCAGGCCAGGGCGGAAACGCCTGTTTGTGACGCCGGGTTCTGAATTGGAGGGCATAGTGGTCGCGGCCATGATTCGTCTCTCATAAACTCGTCCGCCCCTAGCTCACGCCGGGATGAACACTCTCGCCAGTCCTTTTCTTCTGCACCTCCCCCAGCACCCCCACGTCGCTTAAGATGTCATTGATCAATTTGTATTGCTCATCTAGAGCCCTACGAAACTCCTCGTTTTTCTGCCTAATTAAAAGTTTCAGCTCATCAGCATTCTTTTCGACGTTGCGGATCTTCTGGATCAGGTAATCTGCATTCAAAGTGTTTATGTCCAAGCAGTACTCTGACAAGCCCATCGCACCCATCAACGATGTACACTTAGGATGAAATGAAATGGCAATAACCGGTTTTTCGCTAAGCAATGCGAGAAGAACACTGTGATACCGAGTCGCCACTACAATGTCGCTGGCGGCAAGCTGTAATAACAGCTGCTGGACGCACGAAATGGGCTCCTCGATAATGTGTTTTTCGTCGGCCTCCGAAAGCTGCTCTCTAAGCAAACTTCTGAACTCCTGCCTTATAGGCTGGTCCCAGGAATTGCCAATCTGTAAATTCACATCGTACTGCCGCTCGACCAGCCAGCTTACGACCTTGCCCAAGCTCTTCAAATAGTTCTGATAGGTCTCATCCATAGGATTAGGAACGCTATACCTTCCTGCATAGGCCATCAGACCAAGACCGACAACAGGTCTGAGGTTCTTCTTTGTCGCAGTGGCTTCTATCCTAATTTCGGGCAGGCTGAACGCCAGGTCTGGATAGACTGGGTCGTGAAGTGTCCGGAAGCCGATGTTCTCAAGGTACTGGGCGCTGGCTGTGTCTCGGTAGGATCGAAAGTCCGCCAAAGAAAGGGCCGACTTAACCAACCACTTCGCGAACACGCCATAAATGGGACCGGCCCCTACGCCTACAAAGAACACCTGGCATCGGCACAATTTTGCTGTTAGACACCATCTGAACAGGTTATAGGGGCCCCAATCTAATAGACCGTAAGCATCCGTCAGCAATCCTGTTCCAGGGACGACAAACACGTCTGTGCGCCGGAGGACCATGTAACTTTTCACCCAGCGGTAAGCCTCGCTCACGATTGCGATAGTGAACTTTCGGACCAATCTTGCCAGTGGGTTTTGAGGTTTCCATGATTTGACGAGCGTCTCAGCGATTGGGATGGCTTCGATGCCGTGGATCGCCGCGGCGTCCTCAGGGTCAGAGGCAATACAGCAAAGGCGAATGTCCGGGGCGAAGCGACGCACGTGATAAAGAATCGCTCGAAGAGTAGTTTCGTTGCCGAAGTTCCCCCTCCCAAAATGGCCGAAGAAGGCAACCTTCTTAGAACTCTTTTTGAAGTCCTTTATAAGAACAGTTGGTAGGCTCGGTCGAGGTAGCAATTGACTGGATATCATATTGGGCTGGGAGTGACTTGTTCCAGCGTGCGGACCTTTTTCACAATAGGAGCAGTCATGCTGCCGAGTCGGTCGAGAATTACTCGCACGAGACGCTCCTGGTCAAACAGTGAACTGAACGTGTGATCGGCCCGCGGAATGACTTTTAGCGTTGTTCTGCCCAGGACACGTAAGCGCTCCAGTTCGTCTCCACCCGCTTCGCGCAGCTCGTGCACGGACAGGTCGTCCTGAGCATATGCGAACATCACCTGAGTGTCCCGTCCAGCCAGTTGGTGTAATTGTTCTCGAAACTCGAGTGCCTCGGCGGATACTCCCTTCTGGGAATTGAGCTTGCCTTTGGCCCGAGCTTTTAAGACCCGAATTATGTTGCGGTAACTAGCTCGGCCAGTGAGCAGCTTGCGCCAACTTTTGAGATCAAAGAGCGCGAAGTTCCAATAGTAGTGGGCAGCGCTGCGTTCCGTGTGCTCCGCATCCGCACTGCCCTCGGTGTCCTCATCAAGAGGGAAGTTCATCAGGATAGCGTCAACTACTCGCGCGTCGCAGCAAGCTGTTCGCAGGGCAACCTGCGCACCTGAACACCCGCCCAGAAGAATGAAGTGTTCGATACCTTTGGTCGCGCTTAACCAATTCATGGCATCTTGCGTTTCACGGACAGCGCTTTTATTGAACGGTAGATGGTCGTGGCGCACGCCACTGTCACCGATGCCGGAAAAATCAAATCGAAGGACGGCGCAACCAACGGCGGCTAATGCGCGTGCCAATTTCACGTACAGCCGCCCTGGTGCAACCCGATGGACGATACCGGGATTCAGCAGAATTACTCCGGGTTTACGACTTCCGTCCCCAGTGCGAGGATGAGTCATAATCCCTATGAGGGACCTTGTTTCACCAAAAAGAACAGCTTCCTCTTTCATGTCTGCGTTCTCGAAATCCAAGAGACTAGCCCCTGCAACAAACGTCCGGGTACCAGCAAGCCGCCATCGGCGGTTGGCAGCCAGATCGGTGGGGCCTCGGGGCGTTGAAACTCCACACAGGCATCGGTTGGCTGCAGCTGATCACTCAATTCCTCGTTGGCCTGTCCATCGGTTTGCACGACGAGCACGTTTTTGGCGAGCTTCCTAGCATTTGCCTGGAGATCAATTCCTTCCAGGTCGGCACAGAGGGAGGGAGGCCAGATGAAGCCGAAAGCCTCGATGGTCCTCGCGAATTTCCAACCGTAATTCGGCTTGCGACGAAATCGAAGGGCCTCCTTTTGCAAACACCGCAACCCTTCCAAGTATCTCCTTCCGTTTAGCACTGGATCCCAGAGAACTATGCTCTCAAGATCGCCTTGCTCAGCAGCAGCCATCATCGCCAGAGCCCCGCCCAATCGGAGTCCTAGGAGGCAGATCTGAGGCGCTCCGGTCCTTTGCCTTGCGACAGACACGGCAGTCATTGTGTCTTCGCGCCATTGAGCGATACTGCCCTCCTCTGACTGGCCAGCCGAATCGCCGCAGCCGTAGTAGTCAAAGCGCAAGACCGGGAACCCGGCGTCACACAGGCGCGTGGCGAGCTGGCGAAGGGCGCGGTGACAATTGATGTACTCGTGTCCCACTGGCTGACAAATGACGACTGCGCAACGAAAGCGCCCGTCAAACGCAGGCTCATGGTAGCACCCAAAGAGCAGTCTATCGGGCTTGCCGAAATAGAAAGGCTCAACTCTTTCAGCAAGATTCATTGGTAGGTCAAACGTTCTTTACAACTTGCTGCCAACTGTCCGAGGGTTTGAAATGCGAGCTCACTGGGCTTCATACGAATACCCAGCTTCTTCTCTAATCTGTCAGTGACCTGCAAGGCGAGCAGAGAGTGACCTCCCAAATCAATGAAGTTGTCGTAGACGCTCACTCGCGGCACTTTGAGCACGTCCGTCCATATGCTCGCCAGCGCCTCTTCGATGGGCTCACGAGGTTCCTCAAACGACTGCTCATCCCTCAACTCATCCTGAGCCGGTGCCGGGAGTGCACGACGATCGATCTTCCCATTCGGTGTTAACGGCAACTTTTCGAGTGAAACAAGCATAGGAACCATGTAGCTGGGCACTTTCTCCTTCACCCACTGCCGCAGGACTTCCAGCGAGCAGAGTTGCCCGTTCGACGGCACGATATAAGCTACTAGGCGGAGATCACCTGACGTATCCTCGCGAACTATGACGCAGGCATCACCGACGGTCGGATGCTTACGGAGCACGGACTCGATCTCGCTTAACTCGATCCGGAATCCGCGAATCTTTACTTGATTGTCGACCCGCCGCAGACATTCGATATTTCCATCTTCCCGGTAGCGGGCTAGGTCGCCCGTTTTATAGAGACGTGCACCCGTTTGGCTATGGAAGGGGTCCGGGATGAATTTCTCAGCATTCAACTTGGGACTGTTGAGGTAGCCCCTCGCCAAACCATCGCCGCCTATATAGAGTTCCCCAATCACGCCCACGGGCACCGGATACATGTTGCGGTCGAGCACGTAAATTTGGGTGTTTTCGATCGGGCGCCCAATTGGAATGGAACCTGCGCAGGATGTGACTTGGTATACGCTGGACCACACTGTAGTTTCTGTGGGGCCGTACATGTTCCAGACCGAGCGCGCCCTACCAATTAGCTGCTCTGCCAGCTCACGGGGCATCGCCTCGCCGCCGCATAGAATCTTTAAGTCTGACTTTCCAGGCCAACCCGATTCAAGCAACAACTTCCAAGTGGACGGCGTTGCCTGCATAACCGTGATCTGGTATCTGTCGAGCATGTTCGACAGTCGTTGACCATCCGCCGACGCTTCACGACTGGCTAGCACGCAGCGAGCGCCCACCATTAACGGCAGGTAAAGCTCAAGGGCGGCGATGTCGAACGATATTGTCGTGACGGCGAGCACGGAATCTTTTTCCGTCAATCCCGGGCACGTTCGCATGGAGGTCAGCAGGTTAACCAGCGAACTGTGACAAATCTGAATTCCTTTAGGCACTCCCGTTGAACCCGAGGTGTAAATCACATAGGCCAAGTTTTCTGGTCCAGTTTGAATCGGAGGATTTTCCCGGGCCTCCCGAGAAATGATCGGCCAATCCTTGTCTATGTGAACGACTCTTAGCACCTGATCACTCAGCTTGGTGCGCCACGGCTCATCTGTAAAAAGGAAGCGTAATCCGGAATCCTTGATCATGAAGGCGAGCCGCTCTTCCGGGTAGAGCGGGTCCAGCGGAACATAAGCTCCGCCGGCCTTCAGGATCGCCAGCAGGGCGACCATCATCTTGGCAGACCGGCCCATGCAAACGCCTACCAAGTCCTCAGGGCCAACTCCTAGCTTGCGAAGATAATGAGCAAGTTGATTGGCACAGGCATTCAGCTCACCATAGCTGAGTCGTTCCTCTTCCAACATGATGGCTGTCGCTTCTGGCGTTCGCTGCACCTGAGCTTCGATTAGCTTCTGAAGGCACTTCCGTGGATATTCCGCCTCTGTCTGGTTCCATTCAGCCAAACACTGCCGTTGCTCGTCCGCTGTCAGGATCGGCAAATCTGCGATGCTTTGATCGGGATCGGCAGCAATGGCGGTTAGCAACGTGTGCCAATTGTGAACTGTACGAGCAATCATCGAGGCGTGGAAAAGATCGGGGTTATACGTACAGGAGCCGGTGAGGCAGTCGCCGCGGTCATCGAAGATCACGAACATGTCCATCTTTGAGCCGCCGGAGGAGACTTCCTCAATCACCCAATTCCAGCCTGGCGGGACAGCGGAATCGCGGGGCTGCTGCGAGAGCAGGACCTGAAAAATGGGATGCTGGTTCGGATCGGATTTCGGCTGGATGTCCTTAACTACTTCGGCAAAAGGGAGGCCCTCATGGGACAACCCCTCCAGGACGACCTCTCGAACGCGCGCCAACGCCTCCCGAAAGGTAGGGTTGCCCGAAAGATCGATGCGAAACGCCAATGGATTCACGAAAAATCCCGGCAACAACTCGGTATCCGCATGATTACGACCGGCGCTTAGCCCGCCGATAATGAGGTCCTCCTGTCCTGTGTAGCGGAACAACAACGTGGCGAAACTTGCCAGCAGCGTCATGTACGGAGAAACGCCTTGCTGTTCGCTCAAGTCCCGTAAACGATCCACCAGTGCGTTCGCCCATGAGAAGCGCAGGACTTCTCCGCGATGAGTCTCCATGTTTGGCCGCACACCAGTCGTGGGTAACTCCAGTAGGGGTAGCTCCCCTGAGAGTCGCGACCGCCAGAAAGCCAAGCGTTGCTCCCAGACCCCTGCTGGCACTGTCTTTCGTTGCCAGTGGGCGAAGTCACCATATTGAATGGAAGGTTCCGGCAGAGGTGAAGGCACTCCAGCGGAAAAGGCCCGGTATAAGCTTGCTAGTTCGGGGAGGAAGACTCGCTGGGCGGTTACGCCATCGAAGATGATTTGGTGAAATGTCATGTAGAGCCGGTTGTCTTCATCGGCCAGACGGACGAGCAAGGCTCGCAGGAGCGGCCCTTTGTTTAAGTCGAAGGGGAGCCTTGCGTTGTCTGTAGCAACCCGAAGGGCCTCCGCGCTTCTTTCGGCCTCCGGCAATCCCGATAGATCCATCATCTGCAACGCGAAGACGGCAGGTGGCGGATTGACGATCTGAACTGGCTCACCGTCTCGCAACTCGAAGGTTGTCCGCCAGATTTCGTGTCTCCGCACAATTTCGTGCAAGCAACGTTCCAGCACAGATGGCGAGAGTGGGCCGTGATGATAGAAGGTTATGCTCTCATTGTAGAAAGGAACGTCGGTCTCCATTTGGGAGTGTAGCCAAACCTGGAGTTGGGGAAAGGAGAGAGGAATTGGCTCATTCGGAGGGCGGCGAGGTATGACAAGTTGCTGTCGAGAACCAGCACCGTCGCCACGGCGAAGCCTCTCCAGAACTTTCCGCTTGTTCTCAGAAAGGTGCACTTTATTCGAAGGCGCATGCGGCTTGACCAGAGTCCCAGTCTCTTGCGCTGGGCCGTCTAACACAGACATATCTCCAGGTTCTAACATTTGGTAGAAACCGACACTGACTCGCGACAGAGTTCAGAAATCCTTTGTCTGGGGTTTTCGATCAGTTTTTCAAGTATGCGGCGAAAGTCGAGGATCATCGCGGTGATTTCTTCCCTCTGAAACAGGTCGGGATTGTACTGAACACGTCCTATCATTCCGCCGGGACGGTCGTCCCAGACGAAATATAAGTCCCACCTGGCGCCACCCGATTCGATGTCCATGGGGGTCAGGCTCCATTGCGGCCCTACATTGGACAGAGTCGGTTCGAGCGAGGCGGCCACCGTGAAAAACGGATTGCGACTTGGATCGCGTCTGGGTTGCTGGTGCTTCACGATGTGCTCGAATGGGATCTCATCATGACTGAGGGCACCGGTGACGACATCCTGCACATGGTTGAGAAGCTCTTGAAAGGTTACAGTCGATAACAGGCGGCAACGCAGCGGGACAGGGTTCAGGAAGTAGCCCATGAGTCTCTGGACTTCCGAGCGCTTGCGCCCGACGGGTGATACCGTCCCGATCACGAATTCTTCCTGGTGCGTATAGCTGTGAAGCAACACTGTGAATGCACCAAGCAAGACTGCAAAGAGAGTGCTGCCGGTCTGAAGGCCCAATGTTTTTGCCGACTTGGCAAGGGAATCGGGAAAAACAAAGGGATGGATCGAACCCCGAAAAGTCTGTTGAGCCGGTCGCGGTCGTTCCTGGGGCCAGGCCAGTACCGGTATATCGCCAGCAAGCTGCTTTTGCCAATACGAGAGATGTTCTTCCAAAATCTCGTCCCGCAGGTAGCGCCGCTGCCAAACGGCATAGTCCCCAAACTGGATAGGTAGTTCGGGAAGCGGAGAAGCCTGACCTGCCGCGTAAGCCTCGTAAAGTATGGTCAATTCGGAGAGGAGAACCTGATAGACGGAAACGCCATCGAGAACGCTCTGATGCACGATCAAGTACAACCGGAACTCCTCGTCGTCAAACCGGATCAGGTACGCGCGCAACAGCGGTCCTTCCTGCATATCGAATGGCTGGCACGCAGCCGGTGACAAGATCCGGACGGCTTCCGCCTGCCGCTCTTCTTTAGGTATTGGCCGCAGGTCTATCAAAGGCAGGTGAATGTGGTCGGGGGCCGGACGGACAACTTGAACCATGCTGCCATTGAGGGTTGCGTAAGTCGTTCGCCAGATTTCGTGCCGCCGAATCACGTCGGTAAAGCTCCGCTCCAATAGACTCACATCAAGGGAACCAAATCGATAAATGGTTACCGATTCGTTGTACAGAGGGGGGATTTCTGGAACGAGCTTCTCGCGAATTATGACTTCCTCCTGCGAGGCGGCCAATGGGGCTAAGGTCTCCTGTGGCCGCTTTGTGATGCTGTCTATCGTGAGCTCACGGGCGAACTCCCCGCGGGCGTATTTTTGCAGCAACAGCCGCTTTGCTTCCGAAAGCGAGGCGAGAGACGGCATCTGAACAGCTTCCTTTGATAGCTCAGTCATATCAGCATGGAGCGGACGGGTGTACTGCCGGTGTCGAGCTCGCATCCCCCAGTTGGCCAAAGCGAACAGGCAACTTCGTTAATCCTCGCAATCCCAAGTTCGATCGCCAGACGAGCAGTCCTGGCTCGAGAGTCCAGTTGGGAAGCCGACGCAACATCAGTTCGAAAGCTGTCTGACCTTCGATCCGCGCGAGCGCCGCGCCGAAGCAGAAGTGCGCTGCCCATCCGAAGGCAAGATGTCGGTTGTCGCTGCGGGTGAGGTCTAAACGATCGGGATCGGGAAATCTCGCCGGATCTCGATTTCCTGCAGCCATTACGGCAATTACAGCCTGACGCTTTCGAATGCGCCTTCCACCCAGAATTGTGTCTTCCGGAGCCAGCCGAGCAGTATGCTGGCTGGGGCTTTCATAGCGCAGCAACTCCTCGACTGCAGACGGGATCAACGAGAGATCAGAACGTAGCTTCTCGAGCTGGTCGGGATTCCGCAGCAGGGCGAGCGCGCCATTCCCGATAAGGTTGGTCGTGGTCTCTTGGCCCCCCACCATGGTCACAATGGCGTTTGCGATGACCTCCTCTTCCGTCAGGCGGTCTCCACCAATCTCAGCATTCATTAATGAACTTAACAGGCCACCTCGAGGGCGGCAGCGTTGCTCGCGCATGGCGGAGCGGAAGTAATCAGCCATTTCTAGAACGCTCTTGAGAATCCTCGGGGCTCGGTCCGGATTGTGCTGAAAGTTGCCCAGCATTTCGGCAAAATCTTGAGACCACGCCTTCAATTGCTGGTAGTCCTGTACGGGAACACCTAACATTTCTGCGGTAACAATGCACGGCAGAGGCTCGGCCAAGTCAGCAATCACATCCAGGCAGCCTTTCGACTCCACGTTGTCCAGCAAGCGGTTGGTTATCTCGCGGATATGCGTGCGCAGGACCTCGACCCTCTGAGGAGTGAACGCCTGCGACGCGAGGCTGCGCAATCGCGTATGATCTGGCGGGTCCAGGAAAAGCATCTGCTTCACCATGACCTCCGCGATTGGGTTCAGCGAGGAAAGGCCCATCGAAGTAAGCTGTTCCGGCGTCGGAGTGCGCGTGGCGGAGTATTCATGGAGTACGGTGACTACGTCTTTGTATCGGGTCACCACCCAGGCGTGGAGAAATGGATCCCAGTGCACTGGATCTTCGGTTCTGAGCCTATGAAATAGGGGATAGGGGTTGGCAAGCACCTCCGGGTCAAGCAGGTGATAGAGGCTCAGCGTGGAGACGGACTTGGCGCCTGCGAGCACGGTTGAGGTGTTCATGCTGAAGTGGGAGAACCGCAAGCGGTCATGGAGTTAAGCTTGCTCAAAAGAGACTCGGCCTCTTGTTCGCTCATGGCTTCCAGCTTGGCCAGGAGGAGCCCTTCGATGTGCGCCGAAAGCTCGGAAACCGTGGGGGCGTCGAACAGGGCATGTAGGTTGATCTCGACGCCAAATCCATCGCGTATTCTCGCAATCAGTTGCGTTCCGAGCAGAGAGTGACCACCAAGCAGGAAAAAGTTATCTTCCACGCTGACTCGGTCCAGGCCGAGCAGGGATGCCAGCGTAGCCGCCAGGCGTTCCTCAATCGGCGTCCGTGGTGCAACGAAAGGGCTGTCCCGTAGTGTGTTGTCCGCGGTTGGCGCCGGGAGCGCCGCGCGATCTACTTTGCCGCTTGCGTTCAAAGGCAACTCTTCAAGCTGCACGAACATAGCCGGAACCATGTACTCAGGCAGGCGGCCAAGGATGAAATTCCGCAATTCCATGTGCGTCGGTTGCGCCTTCGCCGCGGGCACGAAATAGGCGACTAGACGCTTGTCGCCTGGTTCGACCTCATGGGCTACGACGTTGCTTGCCTGCACAGCGGGGTGCTCGTTCAGCACTCTTACGATTTCCGCCGGCTCGATTCGGAAGCCTCGAATCTTGACTTGTTCGTCAAGCCGGCCGAGAAACGCGATCTGGCCATCCGCCAGGAAGCGACCGAGATCACCTGTCCTGAACAGACGCAGCCCTGGTTCGCAGCAAGGCGGGTTGGTGACGAACTTCTCCGCTGTTAGGTCGGGTCGATTCCTGTACCCACGCGCCAGCCCTGGCCCCCCAATATAGATTTCGCCAGATTCCCCAATCGGAGCTGGTTGTCCATTTTCATTTAAGATATAAACCTGGACGTTGTCGATTGGGCTTCCAATCGATGGAAGCTGCTCCGGGTGGTCGTTGGGAGCAATAATCCCTGAAGTAGTCACGACCGTGCACTCGGTGGGGCCATAGTTATTCACCAGCTGGAATGGCAGCCTTCTCGGGGGATAGTGGTGAAGAGTGTCAGCCCCGGTGAGCAGCACTCGCAGGCTGGGCTTCCTTGGCCATTCCAAGGTCATCACGCGTTCCGCCAGAGGAGTCGGAAGGAAGCAAATGGTGATCTTTTGCGAAACAAGCCAGTCGCGAACGCCCTCTGGATCATTGGCGGCCAAGCCATGAGCCAGATGTACGCTTGCTCCTGCAGTCAGGTACGGCCAAATTTCCCAAACCGCGGCGTCGAACCCCAAAGCCGATAGCTGACAAGCTCGGTCGTCGGCAGTGATCCGAAATGCCCGTTGGTGCCACGACACAAGGTTGACCAGACCGCGGTGAGTGATTTCAACGCCCTTTGGCTGGCCTGTTGATCCAGAGGTGTAGATAACGTAGGCAAGATCCTCCGCTTTGGGTTTGCTGGGGCCAATTGCCGGGCCTATCTCGGAAGTTAACCGGCCCTCTGGGTCCAAAGTCACAACGCGCTTCGGGCCCACCGGTAACGCGGTAGCAGTGCACTGTCCGGTGATTAAGACGGGAGCCTCGGCGTCCTTCAACAGGAACATCAGCCGCTCTTTGGGATAACTTGGATCCAAAGGAAGATATGCTCCACCCGCTTTGAGGACACCCAAGGCTGCCACGATCATCGCCAGGGAACGATCTAGATACAGCCCCACGACGACATCAGGACCAACATCGAGCGACCTCAGGGAATCCGCCAATCGATCGGCCCGAGTGTTTAGCTCTTGGTAGGTCATCGGCAGGTTTCCATGCTTCACCGCTATCGCATGCGGGGCCACAGCGGATTGAGCGCTTACGAGTTGCGGAACAGATCTCAGGTGAAAAGAGTCCTGCTCGTGATAGCTCTCCATGGCCGGCATCTCTGTTTTGGATCTCATAGAGACACCTGCTCTGTTAATGAGTTGGCCCGGTGGTGGTTCATACTATTGTCTCCCTCTGACGGCGAACCATCAGGTCATCCGATTCAGTGAAACCGAGTGGGTCAAGCTTCCAGAATTTGGCGCAGCGCCGTTACGTTGGAAATGATGGATTACACAAGAGAAGACCAATTCGCCATGGCGGCGACAATGAACAGCACACCTTTGTCCCTTTGGAAGACCGGCGTCGAGGGTTGCCAGGAATTCACCTTGGAAACCACATTGGCCAGGGAACGGTGCGAGCCCAACCTCCATGAAGTCGATGTAGCGACGGCAGAGCGGATAGAATGCCTTGTAAACAGCCTCCTTGGCAGAAAAGATCATTGTGAGGCGCTCTCGGAAATCTCCGTGCTTGACCCAGGCGAGTTCCGCTTTTCGGCAGACCAAGCGACTAATATCGGTTCCTTGCATCCCTTCCATAGTTTCCAAGTCCACACCGATCGCAACCTGATTCGAATACTTGACTACGACTGCAGCGCTCCAGGGATAACAGTGGGTAATTGAGCCCACGATTCCATCGCACCACAACGGCTCTCCCACAGGGCCACGCAGCACCGGACCAGGATTCTCAAGACCTATTTGTTTCATGGCAAAATGTGCTGCGGCCCGTCCCATAGTGAAGTCGGCCCGCCTTCTTCGGTAGGCGCGAGGGGAAAGAATTCGCACTTCCTCGGGGTGTAGCGCATAATCTGCTAAGTCCTTTTCAGATATGATGGCCAAGCCAATGCTTTCGCCAAGATTCAGAGAACTGTCCGCATCTGCCATCGCCCTAGTTACCACCCACTCGACGGTGCTCGCCAGATTCCTTCCTGCCGCTTGTTCCGTTCGGCTCGCGTGAGCGCACCGAGAATGCCCTGACTCTGATTCCAGGTGGGACGCGTCGGATATTGCCTGCGGCATATGGATTTGCATTGAAAGGTAGGTCCGGAGAACTCCCCCTCAGCGTGGCCTGTTTGTTCCTGGCCATTACGAGGTCCAAGGCTCTGAGAAAAGGTGCGGAGATTGCTCGGTCACCCGATTCGAGGAACTGCTTAACCGGCGCTTTCCTGCATACCCAATGCACAACATCCTACGAGATGCCAGAACTCACAGGAAACCCCAAGGTATGAGCCAAGTCACAGGCTACCGCAATCCGAGTCCCATTCAGGCCACGACTGAGAGGACACACTATCCCCAGGAAGAGTGCAAGCAATGGAAGCACGCAAATGTCATCCCGGAGAAGGCCGAAAGATGACTCAGGTAAATACCGGTTGTTGTTCTGCACATCAGCGGGAAGGCAGCTCGTATAAAGCGTTGCGCTCCGAGATAGTCTTCACTCCATCCGGAAACGAATCGAGCACGTAACACGT
>DATEGO010000157.1:0-7842 GCA_035280065.1 Candidatus Acidiferrum sp. | reverse complement strand
GGGAGCAGCCAGAGTGGCTCGGTCCAAAACGCGAAGAGGGCGAACAGCGCGGAGGCGCCAAGCACCAGAAGCGATGCATAGACCAGAGTCACGATTCACTCGCGAACGAGAGCTCAAGTTAAGGGTACGCGTTCTGAAGGCGGAGAGTCGAAGACAGAAAAGAACGAATACGGCGTCCAGGACGGAGCAACGCGAGCTGCTCGGCCTGGACGCCACCCATCGAGAGCTATGAGCTACAGATTAGTTGCTTCCGGAGGCGGAAGAGGTCGCAGCGCCCTTGCGGGGATTTGCAGCCAGAAGAGGGTTAGTTTGAGGTACCGAAAGATTGTAAGTGTTGTCTGCGGTCTCAACGCGGCTTAGGAAATGCTGATTACCGACAATCGCAAAGTCAAGTTGCGTTTTGCCTTGCGAAGGGTCTTGAGACTCGGCGCGAAGCATAACCAGGTTGGGGCGATTCTCAAGGCTGGTGAGAAGGAGGATTCTGGGCTCCTCATCGCGAAGACGCGTGATTTTGTATTGGCCTGCAGGAAACGTCTGGCCGGCGGCCACGAACGGAAAGGGGACCTTCACTATCATTTGATCCACGGCCTGGGCCTTCGCGGGAATGGTAAGGCCAGCGAAGCCAACTACAACTAACAGAATGCGCAAGAATGATTTTTTCACAGTTGCTCCTTTGTACGGTTCGGAGTCGTTGCGGGTAAACGGCGCTGCGGCTGGAATTCCTCGCGCAGAGTTACGGACCACTGTTGCAACAATCGTCCTTAAAACGCATACACACGTATTGACTCTTTGTGCGGAGAAAAGTTTCCTGAAGACAGTTCTAAAGAATTGAGCGCAACTATCAAATCTTTCCGTCTAAAGTTTCTTGCGAGGACGCAACTTTTTTGATGCGTGCAGCATCGCAGCGGCAATACGGCACGAGGTTTGGTAGTCTCTACGACGAACGGGTTGCAACTTTAATTGAGGAGAGCAGTTATGCCCATTTACCAGACCGGAGCATACCGAGTGAAACCGTCCGCGGTAGAGAAAGTCAAGGAGGGCATCAAGATCTTTGTGCGGTACGTGCAGGAAAATGAGCCGGGCACGAAGATGTACCTGGCGTGGCAGGAAAAGGACGACCCGACGCGCTTCAATCACCTGTTCATTTTTGAAAATGAAGCAGCGCAAGCGCGCCACGGTCTGTCGGCGGCCGTAAAGCACTTTGAGTCCGTTTATTCGCCGGAGTTGGTAGGCGGAGACGTGGTGTTCACCGATTACGAAATGATTTTGGGCAAACCTTCAGAAGAGCAGTGGCTCAAGAAGGCCGCGAGCGGCCGGTAAGGGACGGGGCGGCGTTGCAAAGGAGGCCCTCGTTACCTCGTTGCGTCCTTGCTGCGATCCATTGGGAACAACGTGGGTTCGGCGGGAGGTTGGTCGGCGATTTGGTTGAGCTCGGGGTAATGTATGCGGAGCGGCTCCGGCACTTTCACTTTTTTGTTCTTCAGGATGCTCATGATTTGCAGCGCGTTGACCACAGCCTTGCCTTGAAAATGGTTGTTGGTAATGACGAATGTGGCTCGCGTATGCTGGCTGACTTTTTTGACACGCGCGGCCCAAGGCTCGAGTTCTTCCGTTGAGTAAAGATAGTTGTAGCGCTCGTGCGACGGGGCGGTTTCGTCGTCGGTGAACCAAGTATCGTAGCGGCGCCCGTGCAAGCGGACATAACCGACCGGCGAAGTCGCTTGCGCCGAGGGCGCGAGCGAACGCCCGATGAGGGGCTGGTCAATGTTACAAATCCCCGCGCCCTGTTCGTGAAGTAGCGCCAGTGTTTCCGGCGAGTTCCAGGTGTCGTGGCGCACTTCCACGACGAGTGGATAATCGCGAAAACGGAGCAGCACAGCGGAAAGATACGCCATGGTTTCCCTGGTGCGATGGAAAGAAAAAGGGAATTGTAGGAGCACGGCGCCGAGCTTGCCCGGTGCGCGCAGGACATCGAAACCAGCGCGGACGGCGCGCTCATCTTCGGCGGCGGATCTGGAAACAGTTGAAGCAACGTCGTGCGTGAAACGCTGCCAGAGTTTTGCGGTGAAGAGGAAGCGCGGATTGCCGGAAACGAGATCGACCCACTGCTTCGCGTTTTCCGGTTTGAGAGGCTGGTAAAACGAAGTATTGATTTCGATGGTGTCGAAAAACTCAGAGAGATACGCGGCTTCGTGGAAGCCGCGCGGCCGGCGCGAAGGATAAACGAAGCCCCACCAGTCCGGATACGACCATCCCGCGGGGCCAATCCGCAGCGCGTGAGCGGAAACGGTGTTCGCCGCGGCGTGCGCTTCTTGCGGCACGCTATGCTCAAGCGAGTCCGGGCCGGTTTTCGCCTCGGCAAGCTTGCTAGGTGCAAATACTCTGTCGGGGAGGGAAGTTTTGGGTTTGCGCGGTGGCATGGTGGTTCTGGTTATCAAACACAGTTCCAGGCGTCCTTTATATATAGGATATTCGCTGGCCGGGTTTTGTGGCGAGCAGGGTAGTCAGAAAGGCAGAGAAGTGTCAAATGCGCGCCGACTCTGTGATGCGAGCACGGCTAAATGGGAAGGACAAATTGTAGACAAAGAATTGGCGCCACGGGGCCAAGATGGGCGCAAGCAGTGCCTACCTACTGTAGGCAGGCTGCGCTCCTTCAAAAGAAGGAAGCGACTCGCAGCTTGGAGGGGTAACGCGAAGAGAAAAGAAACGCGGGACCGTTGCTCCGGCCGGGGCAGGCTGCTATGCTGTGTTTGATGCGGTCCTGTTTCCGCGCCCCCGTTTATCTGCCCCTTCTCGTCGAGAAAGCCTACAGGTGCAAACATGAAACTCTCCATCAATTATCAGCATGTCGAATCACACAAGCCTGTGGAAGTTGAAGTTGCTCGTCACGTTGCAAAACTGGAGAAACTGCTAAAAAGCTACGAGCCGGACCTGATCCAGTTACATGGCGGGTTTTCTGTGAACCCGCGGACGGAGGATGTTGGGTGCGCTCTGACGCTTTCGCTTCCGTCAGGGTCCCTGCGCGCCACCGGCGAAGCCGCCGCGGTGCGGACCAGCTGCAAAAAAGCGTTCAGCGAGCTGGAATCCCAGGTGAAGAAGCATCAGGCGAAGCTGCGCAAGGATTATGAGTGGAGGCGCAAGCGCCCGCGCATCCGCGAGGAAGCCTATACCTGATTCGCGCGACGACCGGAGGCCGTGCAAGAGTCTCGAGCTAGCCGGATGCCATTTCGCTCACGAATTCGCGTTCACACAGAGGCCTGTGGAAAAGTGCTACGCAAATCCAGCCGGCTTACTGCTGCAGCGCGCGGGCTACAGATTTGCGGTTTCTGCGAGCGGCTAAGTGCGACACTGTCTTTCATTCAGTGAGTAATCAGCGCACCAAGTCTGTCGCCAGTCGCTAATTCCAGAACGTGAAGCAGTTCCTCAAATTATGCGTTGTTGGTAATCCACCCGATAGGCATTTCGGGGTGTTTACCTGATTTACTTTTCGCGGCTTCCTGTAAAACTCCCCGCGCAGGTTGGCTCGCTCGGGTGGAGAGAGTGTTGTGGTTGCCAATTGAAGCGAGTGATTTTTTCTTCCTGCGTTTACCGAGGATCAATCTTCCGGGCGTAAAGAAATTCCGCACAAATTTTGGGGCAAATGGAGTATGCTGCGCGTGCTCGAAGTGCGTGGAGGAGGGAAAATGTCTCTAATGGCGGAAAGAGTGAGAGGTATCGGGTGTGGGTTGATGTTGGCGGGCCTGTTGCTGCTTTGCACAGCTTTGTGGAGTCCGGTAACACTGATGGCGCAATCAGACCTTGGGAAGATTTCAGGATTCGTAAAGGATCCTTCCGGAGCGACGGTTCCAAACGCGAAAGTAAGCGTGCGGAGCAACACGGGCGGTGTCGAGCGCCAAACGACGACCAACGAATCGGGATACTACGTCATTTCCAACGTCCCACCGGGACTATATACCATGGCCGTGGAGGCGCAAGGGTTCCAGAAGTTTGAGAGCACGAATAATAAGCTGGATCCCGCGGCGGACCTGGTGGTTGATGCATCATTGGCGGTGGGGGCGGCTACGCAGACCGTGGAGGTGACGGGGTCCGCGATGCAGTTGCAAACAGAGTCGGCGTCGGTGCAAAAACTCGTCACGCGAGAGCAGATTGACTCGCTGGAGCTGAATGGGAGAAACCCGATTTGGCTGGCGGCGTTGGTGCCGGGAGCCCGAGGCACGACACTGGCAAACCTCAACTTTGGCTTTACGCAGGGGCCGGCGAACTTCAACGGATCGCGCAATCCGGAAAACCTGATTACGTTTGACGGGGCTCCCGCGACTCGGACGCGCTCGAACGGGACGAGCTTAGGCGCGGCGGACGTGGATTCGACGCAAGAAGTGCAGATCCTGACGACGGATTACGCCGCCGAATACGGCCGTACGTCTGGGGCGCAAATCCGCTTCACATCTAAGACGGGCACGAGCCAGTTTCATGGGGCGGCGTATGAATACCTGCGCAACACGGCCCTGAACGCGAACACCTGGACGCGCAACGCCAACCCGCTAACTACTCATGTCACCGCGCCCTTCAACTACAATCAATTTGGATTTAACATTGGCGGGCCCGTTTATATCCCTGACAAATTCAACACCAACAAGAGCAAGGTGTTCTTCTACGCGGGAGAGGAATGGCTGAAATACCACTTCGTGGAATCTGGTTCGTCCGTTGGATCGGCAGGTTTGCTACTGGTTCCGTCGACGGCGATGCGCGAAGGCGATTTCAGCGAATTGCTGGGTCCTAATCTCTTTTACTCCACGCCTAAAGTCGTCAACAATCCAACTACAGGGACGCAATTCGTGGCGTCATCGAATTCGGCGGATCCCAATTTCAGTCCGGCTTGTCCGGCGTCGAAAGGGATTTGCCCCAACGTCATTCCCGTGAACCGGCTCAGCCCAGATGGAATCGGCATCCTCAACATGTGGCCAGTGCCAAACACTACTCTTGGTGGCGGCAATTGGTTTGACGCCAAGCTGCATACAATCAGCCAGCGGAAAGATTCGGGAGGCATGGATTTCAATCTTACCGACAAGCAGCGACTGCGCTTCCGCGCCACACATTATTACTATCTCGAGTACCAGCCGCTCGATGGGAATACGGACCGGACCCCGAAGTTTTTCGATCGGCCCAACTATACAGGCTCGCTCAATCATGTCTGGGCCATCAGCCCCACAAAGGTGAACGAAGTCCTGATAACCGCCAGCCAAGACATCGTGCACATCCCGATAGACACAAAGAACTTTTTTGATCGGACGCAAGCGTGCGCCGGGTCGGCGGTACCTTGCGGCCTGTACAATTACATCTTTCCAGTCGGCGAGAAGCGAGTCCCTAACCGCATCCCGACAGTCAATATGTCGAACGTTTCCGGGCTGAGTGGCGGGCCGTATCCTTCCCACTCCTCGGGGCCGATCTATGACCTGTCGGACAGCTTCACTTGGATCAAAAACAACCACACACTGAAGTTTGGAGTCTTGTTTGAGCGCGCAGGGGAAAACGACAACGATGAGATCAACGTGCAGGCCTGCAACACTTGCACGAACAACCAGAACGGCCAGTTTTCGTTTACAGATGGGAGGGCCGGGGGAACTGGAGTGGCCCTCGCCAACGCCGCGCTGGGTCTTTATGACACGTATTCGGAAATCGGGCATCGTGCATACACCATCTTTCGCGGCAACTTGTATGAAAGCTTTGCCGAAGATTCGTGGAAGTTCCGGCAGAATCTGACAGTCAACTACGGCCTTCGCTACACGGTTATCGTGCCCTATCACGCACTGTGGGGGAACATGATCGTGTTTGACCCGAGTTTGTACGCTCAGTCAAAAGCGGTTACGGTTGATCCGAAGACGGGCTTGATCGTAGGCACAGTGGACCCGAAGACTGGCCTCGTTCTTGGAACCGGAGCGGACACGCTGAACGGCATGGTGATTCCTGGCAGCGGGTTTCCAGGCGATGCCAAGAACCACTTCCCGGAGGCGGATCCGAGCCAGTTTGATTTCAGCCGGTTGTTTCACAACGTTCCCGACCGTTATTCCGACATCCAATGGGGCGACCTTCAGCCGCGACTCGGAGTCGCTTATCAGCTTAACAATAAGACGGTGCTGCGGGCCGGGGCGGGACGTTTCATTACCCGCCTAGGCGTGAGCGATTCGATTTTCCTGGGAGGAAATCCGCCTTTTCAGCCGAACGTCAGCGTTTCTAACGGCGTCGTTGATGCCCTGGGCTCGGGGATTGGTGGTAACACCGCCTTGGTGGTGACCTCGCAGAGCAAAGCCTTTAAGAACCCGGAGGCTTGGGCCTGGAATTTCACCGTCGAGCGCGAGCTTTTTTGGAAATCAATGCTAAGCGTTGGTTATGTGGCGCGGCGTGGACTCCATCTGCAGCGCGAGGCGGACATCAATCAGCCAACAACTGCAACGGTCGCAGCGAATCCCGGCGTCAATCTCAATGCGCTAAGGCCCTATAAGGGCTTCGGATCGATTCGCGAAACAGATAACGTGGCCAACTCGATGTACAACTCGCTGCAGATCGCCTGGAACCGCCGCTATTCCAACGGGCTCCTGTTTGGCGTTTCCTACACGCTGTCGAAGAGCATGGACAATGGATCGAACCAGAGAGACGTTGTACCGGACACTTACGATGTAAGTGCGTTGTGGGGGCCGTCGGAATTCGACGCACGGCACATCGTGGTGTTTAACTACCTTTATGACCTTCCGTTTTTTAAGGATCATACAACGATATCCGGCAAGTTGCTGGGCGGCTGGCAAATCAGCGGGGTGACACAGTTCCAGACGGGCACCCCGTGCGGAGTTGCCCAGTCCAAGGACTTGGCAGGCGTGGGTTTGGACTCGAACTTCGGCTGCGGCGTGAACGGCCAGTATTGGGGGGTCAATGGAACCCCCAGGATCATTGGAACGTTCGGCTCGAGCGGTCAATGGTTCGCCACAAAAGACTCCGGTGGCAACCCAATCTTCACTGCCCCTGTGGCAGGGACATTCACTACGCAGCGTGTTCGCGACCTGATCTATCAACCTGGATTCGAGAACTGGAACCTTGGATTGTTCAAGGCGTTTCCGATTGACGAGCAAAGAGGTTTTCAGTTCCGCGCGGAAGCCTTCAATTTTATCAACCACCCCAATTGGGGAGGTGGAAGCGGTGGCGGCGTGAACTTCAACCCGACGAGCTCAAACTTCGGAAAAGTGACGACCAAAGGCGGCGGAGTCGGCGGCGGCGAACGGAACTTGCAACTTTCGCTGCGATTTTACTTCTGACCGCAGGAATTTGCTGCAGAACTTGGATAGTGAGAAAAACCTTACCTGAACGACTACGATGAGGGCGCAGCCTATTTCGCATGAAAGAGTTGCAGGCTGAGGAAGAGGCTGCACACTAACAATTTCATAGATTGAACAATTGCTACGCGCGCTCGGGGGAACCTTAACTAGCGTGCGCTTTGGGAATCCGGGGAAATCGCTGAGGAGAAACCGAAGGCACTTCGCGTGGTGCGATTGTATTTGGACAGAACCAAGCCTATTGGTAAAATAGAAAAATTGAGCAAGCAGCGCGATGGCACCTGTGCGTCGGCCTGTAGTTTTCCCTGAGCACAAGAATAAACAGGGATTACCAAAAGACTTGGCGCAGGTGCGGCTGCTTTTCGAATGGCCAATTAGATTTAGGGGCGTAGCTCAGTGGTAGAGCAGCGGCCTTTTAAGCCGAAGGTCGTGGGTTCGATCCCCACCGCCCCTACCATAAACCTCGGTGATTCTGTTGCCTTTGCGCCGCCAAGCTTGGATTTCCTGGGCTGAAATCGAC
>DATEGO010000156.1:0-53330 GCA_035280065.1 Candidatus Acidiferrum sp. | reverse complement strand
CCGACGCAATATAAAAGGGCGCCCCTTTTGGAGTAGGGTTTGGGTGCTTGTCTCAAACCATCCAGAAAGGAACACCCTTTTATGACTAGCACCACCAAATATATCGGCATGGACGTGCACAAGGAAAGCATTTCGTTCGCGGTCAGGAATGCTGCCGGCAAGGTCGTGATGGAATGCGTCATCGAAACGAAAGCGAGCATGATTCTGCAGTTTATCGATGGGCTACGCGGAGACGTGCATGTAACCTTTGAGGAAGGAACCTGGGCCGCCTGGTTGTACGACCTGCTGAAGCCCCACGTCACGAGAGTGGTGGTTTGTGATCCGCGCCGCCATGCTTTGTTACTAGAAGGCAATCAGAATGACCGCGTCGATGCGCGGAAGCTCGCCGAACTGCTGCAAAACAACCAACTGCGCTCGGTCTATCACGGAGACCATGGCCTGCGGCCGGTCCAAACAGATCCTGCTCATTTACGTGGGCTGCGAAGCAAGAAAACTTCCGGCCTCCGGGGAGATCTTTTCTCTTGACTTCGCCTTTTATAGAACTAACCGGGACCTAGGGAAGAATCGGATAATCTTTGGCCTGGATGTCACTCGTAACCTGTGTCGCGCTCCCGTTCTCCACTTTCCAAATCTGACCAATAGCGGAGAACGCTAACGTTTTCCCATCCGTCGAATAGCTGGGATGTTCTCCCCTACCCTGGTCGAGGTTCGTCGCGTTGTAGAGGGATTTCGCAACAGTATCGTACTCCCAAATATCTCGGGCATTCGCAAATGCAAATCTTGTTCCGTCCGGCGACCATACCGCTGGGTAACCCCAATTCACATCGGATGCCTTTTCTGCTCCGGTTCCATCGGCATTGATGCTCCAAACCTCACTATGGGTAATCAGGAGGTCGGATTTGAGAAACACGATCTTGTCGCCTCTTGGGGACCAGCGCGCCCAGGCAAAGATGCTGTTCTCCCCTTTTAGAAGTTGCATGTCTTTCCCGTGTGAATCCCGAAGGTACAGCGTCGAATTGTCGGTGCCTTCGCTTGCGGAGGAGTACAGAATGCTCCCATCCAGCGGAGAGATATCGGCGCTGATCGTGCCGTTCGGAAGGCCGAGGTCGTAATAATTGCCTTGCGCGTCTAGAGCGTACATCTTCCGTATCCCGGGGCCGTTCGTGGGCGAATAGAAAAGCAACGCCTTGCTGCTGTCTGGCGCCCAAGAAATGAAGGTGCCCACTTGAGCTTTTGTAAGCTTTCTGCGATTGATAGCGGCAATGTAGGTGAGAGGCCACACATCATTGCCGGGTGGAGCGATCGTGACAGCGACAAGTTCTCGGTTAGGAGAAAGATATAGTTCTTTCTGCGGGTAGCCGCTGTACTTGGCATTTCCGAAACCGGAAACCGCTGGCAATGCATTCTCAGCTACACGGGCGATCCTCACATGCGCGTTGTTTCGACCGGATGCGACATATAGAAGTAGGCCGGTGCTTTGCGGAAGATGGTTGCTCGCACTCAAAGGTGAATTCGCATTGGTTTTCGGCTGCATCGGTATGTCGTGGTCTATAATCCAAATTCCATAGGCAACGGCGTAGTCAACCGCGCGCTGCTCGCTAGCGAACGTCTTGCGCGGAAAGTTCAGGGGAGCAAAGGCATAAACGCGCCCGTCCACGACAGTCTGGGGAAGCCACGTGTCGGTGCCTGGTACCCTCTTGGCCGTACCTGAAGTTGTATGGCCTTTATAATTCATTCGAATATCTTCGTGCTCTAAGCGGCGTCAGGAAAGACTATTTTGGGCGTGAGCCTCGTAGGAGATAACGAGTTGGTCGGCGCCCGATTTACGTTAGGGCTCGCGGAAAAACGGGTAGCAGTACGAACACGGATGGCTTGCCGACTCCTGCGGGCCGCCTGCGCGGCCTATTTGTACGTGCCCATCCGACGTTTCGAGGCAGGTCTCTCCGGCCTGGGTGTACCACGCCTCGGGACCGGAGTGCAGATGCTCAGGCGCTGTCATGCCGAGGTTGAAGATCGCTTCCATGAACTGCACAGAATATTTTTCACCCACGACGATGGAAAGCGGACCAATTTCAGCGGTACGGCTTCCATGAGATAGCTTTGATTTCTCGTATTCGATGCTCAGCAGCCACACCTTACCGAGCGACTCAAGAACCGTGCCGCGCGGTCCTTTATCGGCTTCTGCTGCGGCACGTGTGGGATATACATCAAGCGTCCAGAATGCCTGAAATGGGCACTCGGAAAAATCGCAGAGTACCGATGAACCGGGAACCGGTTCCAGTACCAAAACATCAGCCGCACCGGTGAAAAAATTACATAGCTGAAAAGCTTAACCTCCCGAATCATGTATATGTTTCAGTCACTTACGGCCGGGCTATCGGCATCCTCCCTGCTTATTACTTAGGGTGTAGGGGGCTAAAAATGAATCGATCGTTGAATACTTTTGGTACCGCACTCTTGTCGTTTGCGTTGGCGACGGGATGCACTCACGGCACCGCCGCGGCGGACTCAAGCGCTGACCAGAATGCTTCGAAGAAGGGCCTGCTGCGAAGTTTATTTGAGACGAAGAAAGAAGTCACCATCCCAGAAGGCTCGCCCTTCGAAGTGACCTTAGACGAAACGCTTGCTAGCAACCGCAACCACGCGGGGGATAACTTTGCAGCAAGTCTCTCGCAACCAATTGTGCAAGGCGGAAAGACGATCATCCCAGCGGGTGCACATGTCGCAGGCCGCGTGGTTGATGCGAAAGATTCGGGCCGCCTGCATGTCCCGGCACGCCTGAGTGTGGCGCTCAGCTCCGTGGAAGTTGATGGCAAGTCGTATGACATTGACACCGGCACGATCCGGAAGATTGGACAGAATCACAACAAACGCAATCTTGGTTTCATCGGCGGTGGCGCTGCGGGTGGCGCACTAATTGGTGGCCTAGCCGGTGGGGGCAAGGGAGCTTTGATCGGCAGCGCGATTGGTGCAGGGGCAGGCACCGCAGGAGCGGCAGCTACGGGCAAAAAAGACATATCGCTGCCTGCCGAGACCCGCTTGAGGTTTTATCTGTTGAGGTCTGTGACCGTCAGCGTAAAGGGTTGACATTCGCAAATCCTTTGCATACCGCCTAGTTAAACGGGGAGCGCAAGCCACCCGTTTTTTCTCCCGAAATAGATTGCTCGCGCTTGAATTGGTCTCGCGCTACTTGTCATAATTTCCGCGTTGATTAAGCCCAAAGTCCAGGTCGCAACGTTCCCAGATGCTCCGACTTCTGATCGACTCTTGTGGGAGTGCTAGCGGCCTGAGGTATGGAGGAAAAATGCGGGCTCTTCGCTCCTTCGTGATTCTGCTGGTTTGTTGCTCAGCCGCGGTTGCTCAAACTGGTTCTCAGCACGGGATTCACATGGGTGACTTGGACAAGAAGTGCGATCCTTGCACGGACTTTGCGCAGTACGCGAACGGGACTTGGCACGCGCAGAATCCGATTCCGGCGTATATGGATCGTTGGAGCCGCAGGTGGAAAGCGGGGGAAGAGGCAAAGGACCAGCTGAAGGTGATTCTTGAGGACGTTTCCAGCCGCAGTGACTGGCCAAAGGGCAGTATCGAGCAGCTGATCGGGGACTACTACAGTTCCTGCATGGATGCGCCGCGGATCAACAGGTTGGGCCTGGCGCCGGCTGAGCCGATGCTCAAGCAGATTCGCGCGATGAAGAGCGCAGCCGATCTGCAGCGGATGATTCGGCAGTTTCACGAGCAGAACGTCTTTGTTCCGTTCGGGTTGGTTTCGCAGCCAGATGTTCACAACCCAACAGAGACGATTGCCACCGTGTTTGCCGGCGGACTGGGGCTGCCGGATCGCGATTATTACTTGAAGCCGGAGGATCGCTTCAAGGAGGCCCGGGAGAAGTACCACGAGCACGTCGCCAACATGTTCAAGTTGGCGGGCTACGATCCGAACAGCGCGAAGGCCGCAGCGGAGACCGTTTTTCGCTTGGAAGAAAAGCTGGCGGAGAACTCGCTCGACAACGTAGCGTTGCGCGATCCTGCGAATACCGATCACAAAATGAGTTATGCGGCCTTTACCAAACTCGCGCCGGCCATGGATTGGGACGGTTATTTTGCCAATGCGAAAATTTCGCGCGCCGATTTGAATGTGAATGAACCAAAATTCATGGCGGAAGTCGACCGCCAGCTTCGCGCAACTTCGCTGGCGGAATGGAAAACGTATCTGACATGGCAGCTCCTGAACGCGAAAGCGGATGCGTTGTCCGAACCGTTTGTGAATGAGAACTTCGCGTTTCAAGGAAAGTATTTGAGCGGAGCGACCGAAATCAAGCCACGATGGAAACGCTGCGCCGAGTCTACGGACCAGTTGCTCGGAGAAGCGCTGGGAAAGAAATACGTAGAGAAGTATTTCCCTCCTGAGGCAAAGGCGCGGGCTCAGGAGATGGTGGGGAACATCATCGCCGCGATGCATGACACGATTGAAGGACTGAGCTGGATGGGACCGGAGACGAAGAAGAAGGCGCTGGAGAAGCTTTCTGCGCTGAATACCAAAATCGGCTATCCCGACAAATGGAAGGACTACAGCAGCATCCGTTTGAGCCGCGACTCCTATTGGAACAATCAGGAAGCAGCGATCCGCTGGAATGTGATCGACGACAACTGGAACTTGATCGGCAAACCGACGGACCGCGGTCGATGGGGTATGACGCCGCCGACATCGAATGCTTATTACACTGCGTTGTTGAACGAAATCGTTTTCCCCGCGGCAATTCTGCAACCGCCCGCGTTTGACGTGAGTGGGGCGGACGCCATCAACTATGGCTCCATAGGGGTTGTGATCGGGCATGAGATCAGCCACGGATTTGACGACGAAGGAGCAAAGTTCGACGCGCAGGGGCGTCTGAATGACTGGTGGACGCCCGAAGACGAGAAACGCTTTGAAGAAAAGACAGCGTGCGTCGTGCGGCAGTTTGACGGCTATTTCATCGAACCGAATATCCATCATAACGGGAAACTGGTTTTGGGCGAGAGCATCGGCGACCTCGCGGGAGCCAAGATCGCGTATCTCGCCTTCCAGAAAGCGAAAGCAAAACACCCGGCTCCAACTTTGGACGGATTTACGCCGGACCAGCAGTTCTTCATTGCGTGGGGACAGTGGCGCGGCGATGCGATTCGTCCGGAGACGCAGAGGACGATGGTACAGGGAGATCCTCACCCAATTGCGAAGTACCGAGTGATCGGGCCGCTCTCGAACTTGCCAGCATTTTCGGAGGCGTTTGGCTGCAAGAAAGATTCGGCGATGGTTCGTGCGCCAGGGGAGCGGTGTGAGGTTTGGTAGATTTTAAACGGCTGCCCACCAGACTATTTCAACTCCCAGTTACGCGCTAACCAGTGAAATCAAGCGCTAGCCGCCAGACATTTCCGATACCCGCGGGAGTTGTCAACGAAACTCGAACAGAATCTCGCTCTCGCGGCCTCTGCCTGCGTCTAGTATTGCCGTAGAATCGAACGAGCTGTCTTCGTTCGAGGAGTGGTGCCTATGACAGACTGGTTCGCGCGCCCCGTCCTGCACGTGACGGACGTTGAGGCCGCGCTCCGCTTTTACGTTAACCGGCTTGGCTTCACGAGCCCCTGGCGCTACGAGGAGGACGGCAGAGTGGACGTGGCGCAGGTGGAGCGGCAGGGGTGCGCGCTGATCCTGTCCAACCACTGGCCGGAGAAGGTTGGCAAGGGGCTGATGTTCATTTCGCTGGACGTCGAGCGCGAGGCGCAGATCGTAGCACTGGATGCGCTGTGTGTAGAACTGGAGGCTAAGGGCGTTGCCGTCAAGGACGGTTCGTGGGGCTACCGGCTCCTGGTGGTCGATGATCCCGATGGCAATCAGCTCTTCTTTAACTATCCGAGCGAGACTGCATCCGAGAAGATTGTTAGAGCTGAAGCGTAATAAGCCAACCGCGCCAGCGCTCACCGTCGATGCAGGTACTATGAGGAACTTTTCCGGTAAGCACACCGCCCTCGCGTTCCCGCGTATGGAAGCAATGCCAAAACTACGGTGGTGCAGAGGCCGCCTTTACAACTTTTTACAATCCTTTGCGTTTGCTTGACACATTCCCTCTGGCTGGTCTTTATATTCTTGCTCTGGTAAGGGTGAGTTAGATATCGGGCGAGGCATAGATAGAATGTCCAAGGAATGGCGATTGACAGACCGCACGCGAACGCTTCTGACGCTGGAGCTGGCCATCGTGCTCCCAGCGGCAGCCTTGATGGGCTTCAGCATTTGGAACCTCAAGCATATCCAACGAGATAAAGCCATTGAAGCAGCCATCCAGCGCGACTTTAGTTACGTGCTGAAGATCGCGGAAAAGAAAAGCTGGGAAAAAGCGAATGATCTGGTCACGCCAGTGCGCAAAGAATTCCCCGACGCCGATGACAGCTCCAAAATCAAGGCCAGGCTCGAGCGGATACTGCTGGAACATCCCGAATATTCGTATGCAGCTTTATACGACAAGAAGAACAACCTGCTGGTGAGCCGCATGCAGCCAGGCCAAGACCATAATGCCGTCTTCTGCGGCCATACGCAGGAGGAGATTAATACTCTAGTGAACTGGCTGCCCTTGGAGTCAACCGTCATGACCAAGAGCCTCCGGATGATGGAGGAGAAGGGGGAACCTCCAGTGGGGTTTTATGGCGGGTGGACGGTTCGGGATAATCAGCACGCGTATTGGAACGTCGCTTATTTTATCCCTCCGGGGGTCTCGAAGGATCGTGTGACGCTAGGGGTGGTCTCCTTTGACGAGGACTATCTACGCAAAACTTTCTTGCCTGCGATGATGAAGGACGTATTGAACAGCAAGAGCAGCGTGCTAAGGGCTGACGCAAATCCGCCGGTCATGATGATCCATCCGGCAAAGGAGTCCTCTACTTGGGTAGCTTCCGCGAATTGGGACGGCGGCAAGCCGGAAGCGGAGCGCAAGTTCGAGTATGTTTTCCCGGATTTAACCCTGGCGATCAAATACCAGGGCACGACGGTCGCAGATATAGGGACGAGGTTTCTCCGATATAACTACATTGTCCTCACGGCACTCTCCATGGTCATGATTGGCGGAATCTGGCTTACCTACCGCAACGTATCCAGGGAAATGACTTTGTCCAGACTGAAGTCAGATTTCGTCGCCAACGTCTCACACGAATTGCGCACGCCGCTCGCTTTGATCCGGCTCTACGCCGAAACTTTGGAGCTTGGTCGGCTGACGGCAAAGGAAAAATACCAGGAGTATTTCCGCATCATACGGGAGGAGAGCGAACGGTTAACGGCGCTCATCAACAATATCCTGGACTTCTCCCGAATCGAAGCGGGACGCAAGGAATACGAGTTCCAGGAAACAAACCTGGCCGAACTCGTCCATTCGACTCTAGATTCCTACCGCTTCCAGATCCAACAAAACGGCTTCGCCTTTGAGGAGGACATCTCCAGCGATATTCCACCCGTAATCGTGGATCGCGAGGCGATCGCGCGGTCGCTCCTCAACCTTGTGAACAATGCCTTGAAGTACTCCAAAGAGCAGAAGTATATCGGTGTGAGCTTATACCGCACGAACGGATCCGTGAATCTTGAGGTCAGGGATCGCGGCATCGGCATCTCGGCCAACGAACAAGAGAAAATCTTTGAGAAGTTCTACCGCTGCGGAGATCCGCTTGTACACAACGTTAAGGGATCGGGGTTGGGCCTCTCGCTCGTGCGGCACATCGCACGAGCGCATGGCGGAGATGTGCTGGTCGAAAGCGCTCCTCAGAAAGGTAGCAAATTCACGATCGCGTTACCGTTGGCTCCCCTTCCGCAGGCTGGAAACGCAGTCGGGTGAGGGTTTGCGAAGCGTGAATGCCATGGGCAAGCACGAAGGAGAAGGAATGGGAACTGCGAGGATTCTGATCGTCGAAGATGAGCCGAACATGGTCGCGGGACTACGCGATAACTTCGAGTACGAGGGCTTTCAAGTGTTAACGGCGCTCGACGGCGTGGAAGGACTCGAACGGGCGCTGAAGGATTCTCCAGACCTGGTCATACTTGACGTGATGATGCCACGCATGAGCGGTCTGGATGTGTGTAAACAGCTAAAGGCGAAGCGTCCTTCAATTCCCATCATCATGCTTACCGCGCGCGGCCAGGAGGTGGACAAGGTTGTCGGTCTCGAACTTGGCGCCGATGATTATGTCACCAAGCCTTTCTCGATCCGAGAATTGCTTGCTCGTGTGAAAGCCGTTCTACGGCGCGCACAGACACTCCCGAAAGAGCAGGACCGCTATACTTTCGGTGATGTCGACGTGAATTTGCGTAATTACCAGGTGTTGCGTGGTGGTAACCCAGTGGAGTTTTCCAGTAAGGAATTTGAGCTCCTGAAGCATTTTCTATGTCACTCCGGAGAGACACTGAGCCGCGAGCGGTTGCTCGATGAGGTTTGGGGCTACGAGAACTACCCGACAACGCGGACGGTGGATGCTCATATCGTGCGGATTCGCCAGAAACTCGAACCGGTTCCGGAGCAGCCCCGTTTTTTTCTGACCGTACACGGAGTGGGCTACAAATTCGTAGGGTGAAATGAACATGAGCACGCCAGTTACAGAAAAGCAGAAAGTCACTCGAAAGGAGCCTGGGAATCGTCCGGCGCGGGACACAAGACCCACCGCGGAAGCGCGCGCACAGGGAAACTTTCGGAACACCGCGGCAACAGACCGGACAGAGGTTGTCGAATCGCTGAAGCACGAGCTCGATAGCTTGCGCCGTGAGCATGCAAAACTACAGCAGGCCATCTACGAGGCGGCCCAGGTCCAACGGCGGCTCTGCGCCCCGCGCGAATTTGACAGAGGCGAGTTCGAGATCTCCGGTGAGATTTTTCCGGTGCGCCATCTGTCGGGAGACTTTTTCAAGGTTATGGAACTCGAATCCGTGCTTGGACTGGCCGTGGGTGATATCGCTGGTAAAGGATTATCCGCGGGAATCTGGCAAGCCCATCTGATCGACTTGATTCAGCGCTGTGCGCGAACCTACTTACCCCCGGCCGAGGCCGTCGCTGGCGTCAATCGCGAACTATGCCAAGATCAGAGCGAGCCGCCGATCACGGCACTGTTTTTCGCTCGACTCGATCCGGAGCGAAGTGAACTCGTGTACTGCAACGCTGGCCTGCCAGCCCCGCTGCTTCTGAGGCGCAACAAGTCCGTGGAACGACTAGAAACGGGCGGCCCAATGCTGGGCGCTCTCAAAGACGCGAGATACAACTCAGAGAGCGTCCGCTTGAATCCTGGCGATATGTTGCTCGCTTACTCCGACGGCCTGACGGAATGCCAGAATTCCAAAGGCGAGGAGTTTGAGATGGGCCGCCTATCGGCCGCAGCCAAGTCGGTCAGTGGCGGCGCCGCAAACCAGGTTCTCTTCTCCACTCTTGGGGCGGTTCTCGACTTCGCCGACGTGTGCCCACCGGGTGATGACTTGACTCTATTAGTTGTGCGTCGCCGCGAAGCGCTCCTGCCGGAGCACATTTCTGCGGACAACCAGGATTTTTCGAGGCCTCGCCGGCGGTCGGCTTCGGTTGCGCGGCCGAGTCAAGTCGCGAGCGGAGTGGAAGCTCTTATAAATAGTTAAGAAAACGTAGCGACGGGCTCGACAATCCGCACGGGCCCGAGAGTATTGGTGTGTCCAAACAAAGGAAAGGGCGAGTGATGGCAACCAAAACGACTTCACTACTCATTGAAGAAACGCAGCTCTACACCACTCCGAACCAGCCACAATCAATCTCCTCCGAAGTATTGAGCGCAATCTACACGCTTCACTATCGCAACGTTCTGCAGACCTGCCGGCGGTTTTTTCGGCAACGCGAAGACGCCGAAGATGCGGCAGCGGAGGTCTTTTTAAAGCTTTACAGGGTGCTGCACCAAAGAGACGAGACGTTGCCCTTCCTCCCCTGGGTCTTGAAAGTGGCAGGACGTCATTGCATTGACAAGCTGCGCCGTAAGAAGTGCGAGAAGAGTTCATCATTGGAGGAGATCGATCTTAGCGGTGTCGCCGATCGTTCGAATCCTTCGCCGCTCTCGCAAATTCTGCGCAAGGACGAACGGCGCCAAGTAAGAGAACAGATGACTCGCTTGCCAGAGAAATACAAAGTTCCACTCATGCTGCGCTACTACAAACGAATGAGTTACCTCGAGATCGCACGCACGCTGAACACGGGCCTTCCTACGATCAGAATGATGATCTTTCGAGGCAAACGCCACCTGCGCCGCTATTTGCGACGCGAACAACTTCGAAAAAACTAGCCAACTCGGGGATGTGAAAAGGCTCTTCCTGTGCCCTACTAGCGCGCTTACGGATGATCACGACTTTATTTTTCCTTTGGGGTGATGGAGCAGTGGAAATTCTTAAGGTTTTTGTTTTCCACCTCGGGCTCAAGGGCGGGGGCATTGCAGGGGTCCCGACTGGGAGTAGAATGACCCACGGCAACGGAGGTCTATATGGCAGAAGAGAAGGCTTCGTTGCGTGACCAACTAATCCTTGCGACCGTTCAGACGTTCATCTTCGGCGCGTTCTTGGCCTATTCGGTTTGTGGCTCAAGAGGAGCCTTGAGAGATACAAGAGTGGGTTAGCAAACGATACCGAGAAGCTGAAGACGTCCCTACAAATTACTATGCCGTTGATCCAAAGGCGCTTGTCCGGTTATCTTGAAATCCAGCGAGCTGCCCGAAACGTGAGTGCGTTCGTAGAAGATTACTATGTTCGTGCCAAAAAGGCCTCGCACGGCACTGCCATGAGCGGCAAACTCAGTGCCTGAAAACACCATGAAAATTGGCGCCATTCCCCGAATCTCTATCCTCCGCGCCGCACCCTATCAGTTTTTGTGCGCGCAAGCGCGAAATGTTACCCCCCTGTCGATTACATCGCTGTAGCTTGTGTGCGCCCATCAGGACCGGAGGCTTTCGCCGACACTGGCAATGTCTCATTGCCTTATCATGGTGTTTCCCGAGAGGCGATCATCGTGGCCGAAAACACCATCCACGCCGTCCAATTCATTTTTTTGCTGCTCTTGCTCTTCGTGGTGGTTTTCGCCAGCCTGGCCCGCAAGCTTCAACTCCCCTATCCCATCGTGCTGGTCATCGCCGGTCTGTTCCTAAGCTTCATCCCCGGCATCCCGCGCGTCACTCTGAATCCCGATATCGTGTTCCTGGCCTTCTTGCCGCCGCTCCTCTACAGCGCCGCCTGGTTCACGTCCTGGCGCGATTTCAAATACCACATCGTCAGTATCTTCTTTCTGGCATTTGGACTCGTCGGATTCACCGTTCTCGGTGTAGCCACAACTGCGGGCTACATCTTCCCCGGTTTTAACTGGCGGTTAGGCTTCGTCCTAGGCGCCATCGTGGCCACCACCGACGCGATCGCTGCTACCTCCATCGCCAAGCGCATCGGCCTGCCCAAACGCATCGTCGACATCCTCGAGGGCGAAAGCCTCGTCAATGACGCCACCGGCCTGCTCGCCCTGGAATTCGGCCTTGCCCTCATCCTTCAGGGCCAAGCCTCTACAGTCGGCTCGGGCATTTTCCGCCTTCTGTACTTGATCACAGTCGGTACCCTAACTGGCCTTGTGATTGCCCTGATTGTCGAGCGGATCGAGCGCTACCTGGACGACGGCCCATCGAGATCACTCTCAGCGTCATGATTCCTTACGTCGCCTACCTCACGGCCGAGCGTGTGCATGCCTCGGGCGTTTTCGCGGTAGTCGCCTGCGGACTGTACCTCAGCTACCGCAGCACCCACCTATTCTCTGCGAACGTTCGCCTGCAAGCTTACGGCTTCTGGAACGCCCTGAATTTTGTCTTGAATGGCCTCGTCTTCGTGATGATCGGCCTGCAGCTTCCGCAAGTGCTCGCGGGCATTCGTGACTATCACCTTTCCCAGCTCATTCTCTACGGGGCCGTTTTCAGCGCGCTGCTCATTGCTTTGCGCATCATCTGGATGTATCCCGGCACTTACGCCGCCAACTTCATCCGCAGACGCTTCTTACGCCAGCGACATCCCATGCCCTCCGCGCGCGCGATCTTTGTCGTCGGTTGGACCGGCATGCGCGGCGTCATCGCTCTGGCCGCCGCCATATCCCTTCCCGGAACTCTTCCCGGCGGCGCTCCGTTCCCGGAGCGCGACCTCATGATTTTCCTCACCTTCAGCGTGATTCTGGTCACGCTCGTCCTTCAGGGCCTGACCCTCGCGCCGTTAGTCCGTGCCCTCGGCTTAGCCGGGCATCCTGCGTCCGATCCCGAAGAACGCGAAGCACGCCGCGTTATTCTGGAGACCGCTCTACAACATATCGAAGCGCGGCGCTCCGACGACGACAACCATCACCTCGCATTGGCTTATTCAGACGCGCGTGACCGCTACCAACGTCGCTTGGCTGCACTCGGCGGGGAAAACTACTCCCAATACGGTTTCGATCCGGAAGACCACGCCCATGTTATCGACGTCGGCCTTCAACTGATTCGCCTCGAACGCACCACCGCTATCCGCCTCCGCAACGAAGGCCGCATCAGCGATGAGCTTTTCCGCAAGCTGGAACGCGAATTCGACCTCAACGAGACCCGCCTGCAATCCATAACCACGCCGTAAGCAAAGCGCCTCCGCGATCACACTCAGGATTCCTGAATCCGTGGCTCAGCGCGTCCATCGCCGCCTCTGTACTCGTGGGCTTGACGGGAGGGGGTAGAATGCCGTCACGGATTCGGGAGACGAGTACATGCTAACGCTCTACCGCCGACACAAGCCGACTTGCCCGTACTTCTCCGAAGGGCGAAGGCACCATCACTGCAAGTGCGCGATATGGGCCGATGGCGTCTTAGGAGGTCGTGAGGTTCGCCGCTCGATGCGCACTCGCGACTGGACGAAAGCAAACCGCGAGGTTCAGAAGTGGGAAGCGGCGGAGCGCATGAGCGAGCAGGGCGCGCCGGTTTCCCTTGCGGATACCTGGGAGAGTTTCCTTGCGGATCTCGAAGCGCGAAAACTCTCCGACGAAACGATCCGCAAGTACAAGCTGCTCAAATCGCGCATGACGGGCTTTGCCGCGGACAAGGGATTGAGCCTGCTCGCGGATTTTGACGTGGACGCGCTCGGCCGTTTCCGCTCGACGTGGAAAGACGGCCCGCGCACCTCCGCGAAGAATCTTGAAAGGCTCAAGGCTTTCTTCCGTTTTGCTCGTAAACGCAATTGGGTCGAGAACAACCCTGCGAAGCTGCTCCGGCCGCCAAAGGTTCCAGTGTGTCCGACAATGCCGCTAACGCGCGCCGAGACGGTCAAAATCCTGGCGGCCTGCGATAGCTTGCGAATCACAACGCCTCGCCACGGCAAGTTAAATGCGAATCGGCTCAAGACACTAGTGCTGGTCATGCGCTATTCGGGTATGCGCGTGTCAGATGCAGTGAGGATGACGACCGACCGCCTCGATGGCGGAAAACTATTCCTCTACACGCAAAAGACTGGCGTCCCGGTTTACACCATCCTGCCGGATTCCGTGATGCGAGCGCTTGAAGCAACACCGCTGGTCGCGGGGAAACACTTTTTCTGGAGCGGCGAGGGAAAATAGAAAGCATCGTGCGAAGTTGGCAAGCGCGCCTGAAGAAATTATTCGATCTCGCCGGAGTGCCGAAGGGTCCGAGCAACGCAGTTTCTCATCGTTTCCGCGACACCTTCGCGGTGGAGTTGCTCTTGGCCGGTGTTCCGATCGAGCGCGTCTCGATTCTGCTCGGCCATCAAAGCGTTCGCATCACCGAGAAGCATTACAACCCCTGGGTGCGCTCGCGCCAGGAGCAGCTCGAGGCCGATGTTGCGCGGACCTGGGCGCAGGATCCGTTGCTGAGCAAGAAAGCATTCGCACGCATGAAAAAAATACCGGGTACAAAACGGGTACAGATCAACTAGCCGGAGACGCAAGTTGCTGAAAACACAGCGGAAATTTTGGTGCCCGGGGTGGGAGTCGAACCCACATGAGGAAAAATCCCCGGAGGATTTTAAGTCCTCAGCGTCTGCCATTCCGCCACCCGGGCATCGGCAGCTAACTCACTCATTGTACAGGCTTACGGGCATTCCCCCTATCCGAGCTTGCCTCGTTTTGGACAGGCTCTATGTATGAACTATGTATTTCGGCCTGGACCAGTTCTGCCTTTGCACCACGCTCTACTTTCAGCGCTGCATCGGCCAGGTCTGACTCAGACACGATGTTGTAGCGATCAAAAACGCTCCTGCTCTTGTGGCCCGAGATTCGCATGGCCACTCTTTCGGTGACGCCGCGGCGCACCAAGTTCCTGACCGCCGAGCGGGCGCAGATCATGGAATAGTAGGCCGGGCATCTTGGCCGATTCGGTAAGCGCGTCCCATGTGGCTCGAAAATCCTTCACACGCTTGCCATTCCCCCTTGTAACTAGAAATTCATCAGCTTGCCTTCCCTTCATCATCTGAGCCACAAGCTGATAGCACTCTTCGGTCAGCATGACGGTGCGGCCGTCGCCGTTCTTTGTCTCGCCAGGATTGAGCCGAATACTCCTGCTAAACAAATCGACTTGACCGCATCGCATGTTAAGCAGTTCAGCCTTACGAAACCCGTAGGTGTATCCGAGGGCGAGCATAGTGCGCAACCAGGGCTGGCCCACTACCTTTCCGGTCAGAGGGCGATATTGGGTCTCGTCCACAAATCCTGTGCGCACGTTGTTTTCTTCCAACATGTGCTCGCTCAGATCCAGCAGGGCATTAACCTTGCGCGGCCTGGCCTTGTAGCCGAGGGTGAGCGCACGACGCAGGAGCGCCAGCTCGCGGTTAATCGTGGCATTGGCGGCTTTCGCCTCTTTGCGTTGCAAAACGTAAGCTGCTATTTGGTCTGTCCCTACATTCACGGCCCGCATGTTCCCGAAGAAAGGCTCAAGGTGCAGTTTCCAGTTGTGCTCTGCAAAGCGCACACATTTGTCGTTGTTCCGGTAGTCCGTCAGCACAGCCTCGAATAGTTCGGCAACAGTGATTCGCTGAACCTTAGGACTGACAAAGTTCCCACCCTCGGCCTTAGCAATTTTGTCCTTGAGGAAATTTCGAGCATCGGTGATTTTCTCGCTCTGGCTCGATTCCCTGACGGGTTGGCCATTGACGTAGTAGCAGACCCACCAAAAGCGACTACCCGGCTGCTCAAAAATCGAACCTGTACCGCGTGGGCGTTTGCTGATGGCGTCACCTTGTCGCTTTCAGGATTCGCAAAAAGCCAAAGAATGCCCCTAACGCGGCGCGCTCGAAACTGCGCTCAGGGTACAAGGAGCAATAATCCTTGCGCGTCATTCCCTCGAGCGCATGGCCCGCGGCATACGATTTCACTACGGCTAAAGTCTTTTGTTTAGTCCGCTCTGGGTCAAAGAAGGCATCCGGGCGGAGCCGGAGTCCGAATGCTTGCCGTGCATTGCGGTGACGGTGAAGAACGGCGCCGTGCTTCTTTGAGGTGGCTTGCGGAATGCTCAGTATGTCCTCGATCTGCGCTCCCAGATTCACATTCAACGCAGCATCTAAATAGCGGGCGAATGCTTTGAGCAGTTCCTCGTTCCTCATGGAGAGTCAGTCCTTTGCTTGCTGTCTCAGAAACTCCGAAACGCTCAGGCCCGCTTTCCTTGCCTTCTCCATCATCTTGCGCAATTCCATGACGGTGAGACGCAGTTCCAACCGCTTGCCCTTCTTCTTGGCTTTCGGCTTTGGCGGTCTACCCATGCGTTTCTTCACCTTGCACCTCTATCATACTTTATGTACGTACAGAAAGTAAAGCACTATTTCCCGTTGCCCCTCACCTGCTCCCGCTCAATCCACTTCCGCAGATCGGCGCGGTCAAAGAGCATGGGCGAGCGGTCGGTAATCTGAACGTAGGGGAGTTTCCCCTCGTGGGCCAGTTTTCGCAAGAGCCATTCCGAGACGCACAGAAAGCGCGCAGCGTCCCGGCTACGAATCAAACCCTCTTGATCCAGTTCCTTCATATCTGCATTCCCCACTTCCGTAATTGCTCGCGATGTGGCTCACCCTTTGGGCAGGGACACGGCCGGCCAGTAAGCCAGCCATTCCAACAAGAGCAAGCCACAGGATGGTCTTTTCTCTTCGCTAGGTTGCGGGATGGTGTAGGTGCGCCGCTGGATTTCTTTCTTTCGGAGTAGGAGGACTCTCGGATAACCGCCTTGGTCTTTCAGTTCCCGAAGCATCTGTTCGAGGAAGTTAATCACCTGCCAGCGGTCTGTAGGTTCTCCGGCTTCCTTCCACCGTCTCTCGCAATAATCCAATGCCCGCAGATCGTCGTACTGGAGGAATCTTTCTTTGATGGAAGGGGTTTCAGTCAAAGTCATAAGTCACATAATTCTTTCCGAAGTTTCCGGCTCGCCGGGAAGAGGCAAAGACGATTCTTCTTTCTTTTGAATAGGTGACGGATGACTTTGACTAGGTAAGGATATAGGGCTGATTTTCGGTTGACCGAAAACACGTCCATCGGGCCGATGGGCTGAAAATCCGTCCATCGAAACGTATTTGAGGCAGCGAAGGATACGCTTCGATTTGAGGTTGCCAGCATAAAGGCGCTTGCGTTCGATGAGTCCGGCAGTCTCCAATTCCACCAGCAAGTCCCTTAACCTTGTCCCGGCCATGTCCTGACTCGCGCTCCAATCGCGCATTGCCTACATGCGTTTCATGGGTGTTGTAGTCAATGAACGTGAGAAGAATCGAGTACAGCGCTTTGGCGTCCGTGGAAATTTTCGTGCTGTGCCGCCAGAAGCGATCTGGTAGCCGTACTTCGTGCTCACGGCTCATTGGTGCCCCCGGCAAAAAGAGGTGTTGCCCGTTCCTGCTCTTCGCGGACGCGGCGCATGTAATCCGATTCGGCGGCGGGCGCAGGCTTAGGAGGAGTAACGTCTATCGCGGCCGCATAGTCGAGCTTGAACCAACTGCGCTTTGACCCGTCCGCTTGGATCTCCGTCCGATTTTCGATGGCATAACCACGCGGGCCCAGCTCTTTGCGCATCTCGTGGATGCGGGCCGAATACTGCGCGGCGAATGGAAGAATTTCGGGAAGCGGCACCCACTCCCCGAATCTGGCCCAGAGGTAATCCTTAATTTTTTCCCGCTGCGTGTTACGCTGCGACACAACTCGCTCCATTCTCCGAATCTGCGGGAGCAGTAATGCTCAATGCTCGTTCACCTACTCCTGTCCGCCGAATGCGTCGCGGGCCGCGGTAGCAGGCACGCCATTACGGACCATTGCGGACCAGTGGGATATTTCTAAATCTTCTTTAATACGCCACAAGAGCCACGTCGCCCTGAGCATTGTGAAGGTTCAGGAAAAGCGCGAGGAAAAGCTTGGCAATACTCTCTTCGACGGAATTAAGCAGCTACAGGACAAGGCTTTAGACCTGCTCGGCAAGATGGAAGAACAAGGCGACTACCGCGGCGCAGTCCTGGCCGCACGTGAAGCGCGGGAGTGTCTGCTATCAGCCAACGAGCTGCTGGCAAGAGCCGGAAGCGGTCCGAATGGAGCGCAGATAGATGTTAGGGTTACGTTCATCGGAGCGCAGCGTTAGATGGTGTATCTAATGCGGCAGTTTTAAGGCTTTGGAATGAGTAGCTTACACGAGGCTATGAACGAACTATGAAGGAGGAAAGGGCCAAAGACTAACGCGCCCCTACAGGTTCGCCCCGAAGGCCAGCAGACGGCCATCGCAATCCCTCACCACGAACTCGCGGCAGTGCCATGGCATGTTGCTAAGTCCCCGCACTAATTCCACGCCTCGGGCGGCGTACTCGGCATAAAGCGCGTCGGCATCTTCGACAAACAGGTATGCGTCGAGCAATTCGTCAGCGTATTTGTCCGGATTGGCGGTGGGAGGCTCGGCGCAGCGGAAATGAATCACCTGCCGGTCGCGCGCCACGATGGCGTACACCGGTGGATCCAGCCACGTCCCCAGACACTCGAAGCCCAGCTTGCCTGTGTAGTAGGCGAGCGTAGCGGGAATGTCCGTGGTGAAGAACACCGGCGCAATCTGTCGGAGCATAGGCCAAGTCTACTGCAAATGCCCGCCGCGGCGCCCGGTGGGGATGAGCTCCGCCTTGCAGATTGCGTCGTGAATGGAGCACTCTATGTCCAAATGGAGGGGTTCCAATGAAGCGTGCAATACGAATATTCTTAATGCTCATCACGGTTTTCCTGGTGCCAGCGGACAGAACCTGGGAGCAGGTCACCCAAAGGAAACCACTTGTAACCAAGGAACAAACAGCTATACGAATCGCTGAGGCCGCTCTCGCGGAAGCTTATGGAGAAGAACAGCTCAAAGCAGACATGCCCCTCAAGGCGAAACTCGAACGGGGCGTATGGACGGTAGAGGGGAGCTTTCCGCAGGGGTTTTATAAAGGCGGGATTGCCTTGGTATCTATCACTGAAGAAGGCTGCATTTTGTCAGTTACTCACGGCAAGTAGAGTCCCCAGGCCGATGGCATGAGGTGGCGTGGGGCGCGTCCCGCTTAATTGTCAAACTCAACTACTCCCGCCTTGTATCCTAAGGAAGTACTGATAGGGTTCAGCCTGCCGCCTTTTTCTCTCCCTGCCAGCGTTCGTCAATCCTCTTCAGCATCAATTCGGCGTTAGAGATGGCGTCCGAAATGGCGCACTCCCGCGCGGGGCAGGGCTTGGTTCCGATCTCGTTCAGTTTCCGCGCTGCCAGGATTGTTGCGGCAAAAAGAATTGCGTGCTTCCGTTCTTCGGTCATGGAGGAACCCCGCGAGTGATTTAGGTGCGGGTAGAGTGGTAAGGGAACTAGATTCCCACACTATGTGCCACGTGCCTTCAATCGGTCTGCGACCGAGTCGAAAAGTCCGGATTCAAAAGCAAAACAGATCACAACGAGTGTGAGGCTACTGATCGCTGACCTTGCGAAGCCCGGACCAGCTAAGATTAGCGATCCAATGCTACACAAGATGAGGAGATGCAGCGGGACGGTCGCAAGCACTGTCTTCCAAAACCAGTGCTCCCTATTTTGTCCCTCCTCCTAACGTAGAAGGTGTCGCCGTAACTGAGAACAGTCAGAGAATATGCGATGAAGATCATTCGTGAAAAAGGATGGATGAAGAACAATATGCCGAGTAGGCAAAGGCTTCCAACTAAGGACCACCACAGGCGGTCCCGCCTCTGTTCCTTGACGAGGTCAAAATCGCTTTCTATGGGGTACCCAGGCATTCTTGAAGAAACCCCGGGGCTTATTGTAGCAGCTCACGGTCTCGTTCAGTTTCTGCGCTGCCAGGATTGTTGCGGCAAAAAGAATTCCGTGCTTCCGTTCTTCGGTCATGGGAATCCCGCTATTTGATTTAGGCGCGGGTAGAGAGATAAGGGAATCTGATTATAGCCGCTTGCGTTGTGACTCTAGGCGAGAATTGCGTTCTTTCGGCGGGGGATGGTTAGCGCATTTGTGTTTGTCGAACTGTTTCCTAGCTTTGGGTATGTTTCGGATTCCAGTATCCATGCTCCAAGAGCAAAGAGAGCACGTGTGCCTAGCGACTCCGACATCCGGTGCAGATGTTGAATCGGTCCGTGGCGGTGTCTTCACCCACAGCATTCGCTTTTGCATGACCTTCACGCTTTGTTCTCTTCTTAGAGAAGCCTCCAATACGCTTTTGAGAGCTGAGCTGTCACCTGTCAGTTTTGACAGGTGCGGCGAACGCGCCGGGATAAGTAAGCTTGCCACCTCCGAGTAACCCTAGGGGCGGCCAAGGCTCGATACTCCCCCAAGAAGGAAAGGGTTGGTCGCCTCTTTTCCATACGGAGTTAAATCCGCGAGGCTGGGGGTTGATTAATGGCGGCAGCCTCGCGGTTTTACACTCAAACCGCCCGTTGAGTGGTCTTCTCGATGGGCCTTATAAGGCATCACGTTCAAAAGGAACACGAGCAGATTAGCGGGTGACCTTTCTTCTTACGTTTCAAACTCGACTACTTCCCGGAAGTAGCGGTATAGATCGCGCGGCCCGCCTCTCCCGTTGCGTTGAATCTGTCCAGCGGCGAGCAATCCCGCCAGAGCCCTTTGCCCTGTCGTTTTGGTGATAACGCCGGCCTTCTCGAAAAGCTCGATCTCGACATCGGCTCGGATTCCTTATATATGTGGGAGTTAAGTGTCTTTCTCGGAAAGGAGTCAACCGTGTTTCTTGGAAAGCCACTCCTACTCTTCCTTAAGTCTTTTGCGGCAAGCACGTTGGCCATTTTCCTTGCGTCCCAGACGCTCGCGCAAGTTAGAACTTCGAATGAATTTATAGGGATCAAGGCGCCGGCCATAGACTTGCCCCTTCCGGGCAATTGGCAGGCTCGGCCCGATTGGGTTGAATCCCGTGACTCACCGCCGCTCTTTCCTTTTTATGAGAACGAGCAAGGGACTGTGCTTTATATTCGCGGTGGGGATTGGCCCTGGAAAGCGGAAGAACTAGGAAAAATAGTCGAACAACTGAAGCAGATTGAGGCCGAGCCTACAGCGCATCCAGGGTTTGCGCATTTCTTAGCCAAGTCGTGGTTTTCCTTCCCGCTGGGGTATTTGAAGCAAGCCCCACTGGCAAAGGAACCAGTGCGGGATGGCTGGATATCGCCATATGGGAGCATTAACCCGAATAATACGCGCATATGGGATGACAAACACGTCCAAGGAGATGCCGAGTGGTTCTATGTTTCGCAACTCACGCCAGGGCACATACATACGCGACACGATGGTAAGTCATTCATTTCCACAGAATATGCGCCAACGAAGCTAACGCTCGCAGAGCGACGCCAGGTGGGTATTGGAGAGCTGCTTCTTTTCGAGTTAGAGACCGTCTATCCTTCAGCGGAAAGGGCAATCGATCGTTTTCAGATGCCCCAGAGCTTGAAGGGTCAGAGAGTACGCTACGGCTGGGTCGCCTACGGACGCGAGGGTCTCAATGTGGGCAAACCCGTCCTGAACTTCGTCTTCGCTACGTCGGCGAAATCTGGACTTGACTGCAGTGTTCTGTCCGGGTATCTCCCTCAGGCGAAGTTACCCTGACCCGTATTCAATTGATCTTGGTCAGCTCATTGTGATGATCGCCATGAAGCACTACAAATAAACGAGGAAACATGGCGTTTCGCCCGCAGCACTATGAATTAACTATGAGTGACCAGCCCTTAAAGGCCGATGTAGTCCGGTGAGGTTCGGTGAGCTAACTGGCTTTATTTTCTTGCAAGTGGTTTGTTTGCAACACGCCAGAATTAGTTTTTAAGTCCTCAGCGTCTGCCATTCCGCCACCCGGGCATCGGCAGACCTAAACCATAGCTCAAACTGACTTTAGTTTACTTTCGCCCGCGCGCCTCGTGGAAAGAGTCGAGCAACTTACCGATCCTGGCAGCGACAGCGTCGGCTTGCGCCTGGAAGAAGAGCAGTTGCCGCAGCGTATCCGCAACAAGCGTCCACGGCCACCGGTGAGCTGATGGAACGCGAGGTTCGCGCATATGTCGATCTAGAGGGCGTGCCGCATTTTGTCGGACGTCTTTCGGCGCGCACACGCGGGAATAAGGAAAGCGCTTCGTTCGAGTACGACGCATCCTGGCTTAAAAACCCTCTGAAGTTTTCTTTGGAGCCCGCCCTCGAACTCGGACCCGGCCCCTATCACACCGCTCACGATGTGCCGATGTTCGGCGCGATCGGGGATTCCGCACCGGATCGTTGGGGCCGGGCGCTGATGCGCCGCATGGAGCGCCACCGGGCGGAGCGCGAAAAACAAACGCCGCGCACGCTCGGCGAACTGGATTATTTGCTTCTTGTCGACGATCAGACGCGGGCCGGCGCGCTGCGTTTCAAGGTGGGAGAGGCGGGGCCATTCCTGGGCGAATCCGCGGCGGATCGCGTGCCGCCGTTGGTCGATCTTCCCAAGTTGCTGGCGGCCTCAGAGCGCGTCATCGATGAGGACGAAACGGAAGAGGATTTGCGGCTCTTGTTAGCGCCAGGCTCTTCGCTTGGAGGCGCGCGGCCGAAGGCGAGAAAAACGGACGGCTTGCCATTGCAGAATTCCCGCGTAAGGACGACGACTTCAGTACGGTGTTGTGGGAACGTGTCGCGCTGGAGCTCGCCGCAAAAGCAGGAATTGAGGTTGCGGATGCCCGCATCGAAAAGATCGGCAAGAAGCCGATTCTGATTGTGAAGAGGTTCGATAGGGCAGGAGCCGTGCGTGTTCCCTTCTTGTCCGCCATGAGCATGCTCGGCGCGAAGGACAACCAGCAACACAGCTATCTGGAAATGGCCGATGCCCTGCGCCGCTACGGCGCTACGCCGAAGCGAGACCTGGAGGCGCTCTGGCGGCGCATCGTTTTCAACATTCTTATTTCGAACACGGACGATCACCTGCGCAATCATGGCTTCTTATACGGGGGCGCGGACGGTTGGCGTCTATCGCCCGCCTACGATCTCAATTCGGTCCCGCTCGAAGTAAAGCCCCGCATTCTTACGACGGCTATCGATGAGGGTGACGGCACGGCGTTCTTAGAGCGGGCGTACAGCGTCGCGGAGTATTTCGATGTTGAAGCTGATCGTGCTCGGGAAGTTGCCAAAGAGGTCGGCCAAGCCGTGGCTAAGTACTCGGTTTCATAAATACGATGACATATTTAAAGTGACCGTCGGGAGGCATGATTTTGGTATTCTTGGCACAAGGAGATTGCTTCTTTATGCCAAGAGAAAAGGACGCAGAGGTTAGTCGGATGGCGTCAGCCTTCGAACACGAGGATTTGAAAAACGCGATCAAGGGCAAGTGAACGAGCGAGGTGCAAGCATGACGATGCATCATCTGGAGCGGGTTTTGTTCGTGGTCGCTGGTCGCCATTGCGGCAAAAGTACACAACTGCGCAGCTTGTTTCGGGACGTGCCTTTGGGCAATGGGGGTGAGATTCCGAGCGAGCGCAAGGCCAAGGATTTTCATCGCCTGACAAACGAACGCTTCTTGTATTTGCGCCTGAGCTCGCCGCACGAACTGAAGGAATCGCCGAAAGAATTTCTGCGAAAAACGCGAGAGAAGGTCGAGGATGCCCCGGTGGCGTGGCGTTGGGGCGGCGGTGGAATTTTGCCTGCGCGTTGCAGGCCGATTTGATTTAGGTGCGGGTAGAGGTAGGGGGAACGATTCTACACTGATTCTGGAGGCGGGTTTGCGATTCGACCTTCACGACGACAACTTATAGGGCCTTCCTGAGCCGTCGGTCGTCGTCGGACGAATTATCCTCTGTTTGCCAGTTCTCAGGCTCACGATGGCATACGATGCTGGATTTGAAATCATGGCCTCGGCAACCTTACGCTCGGCCTCTTCTATCGTGGTAGCTATGCAAATCAAAATCACTTCCCCACCGTCTTCCTGCCTGAAAATATCGAAGGGCGGGCGCATAACTCATGCCATGGGGGGGGTTGCCTGCTTTCAACCCCATCTTTTCCAGCTCCCCACCGGTGAGACTAACTCGACTCCAACGGCAAACTTATTCTCGTCAAAAGGCTCGCAGTAAACGACACGGGCTTGCGACCGGAGGTCACCCTGTAGCGATTTAAGTGACAACGGCTCGTTTGCTTGCCAGATTGCCTTAGTCACAATGCGAGCGCCGTAAGTACTGATGTTCTCGGTGGAGGTGATTTCGAACACTGGGGGTTTGCTCAAGCTGGAGAGTTCTACAGCTACACTGGCTCTGTTGCGGCCTTCCAATCGGATTGATGCCACCTGCATACGCCAAACCTCCTGAAAATTGGCTGAGAAACATGGCGAACAGCAAACGGCGTGCCAGACTCTAAGTAATCTAAATCTCCGGCTTTGAGCCAATTAGAAGTGTCTGAATGGGCCTAGTACTCGGTCAAGAACGTGGTAGATTCTTCCAGGCGATTGCACTTCTTTCCAAGCAACCACACGTCACGCACGTCGTGTCAATACAAGCGAATTGTGCTGTGCCAACACAAGCATATATTCTTGGTCTGCCGACAAAGCCTCAAATGCACACCCTCACAAGTCTTCGGCGAGGAAACCCTTGGAGTTGGATACCGTCTTCGGCCAACATGGCGGTCTGGGTGAAACGGCGAAATCCCCCCCGCCATTCGGGCAAAAAGGACGGCGAGGCGATTCTACAGAGCTGCTCAAATCAAGCTGGTTAGCGGGGAGGTATAAGCTTCGTAAATTTGCTTGGAATACATTTTGTAATCTTGAGGAACTGAAAGCAGGTCCCTCGCTTCGCTCGGAATGACGGTGAAGGGCTCGGGATCACACAGGGAGGGGGCTCGGGGTGACAGGCTTGGATCCTAAATTTGCGGGCGCGCCGCCAGTCTCCGGTCCAGATTGAAAGCAGCGCTGATTAGTGCGAGATGGGTGAAGGCCTGAGGAAAATTGCCGAGTGCCTCGCCCTGGGAGCCTGTTTGTTCGGCGTAAAGCCCGAGATGGTTCGCGTAACCCAACATACGCTCAAAGAGGAGCATGGCTTGATCAAGTTTCTTCGGATTAGCCTGACTAGCACGTGTCAGCGCTTCCACCAGCCAAAAGGAGCACATGTTGAACGTTCCTTCTTCGCCGGGGAGTCCATCAATTCGGGGGTCCGGAGGGTAGCGGTAAACGAGACTGTCACTGACGAGACCACGCTGGCTTGGGCTCTTGAGAATAGCGTCTATCGTGCTAAGCATCCGCGGATCGTTCGGGGCCATAAAGAAAACCAAAGGCATAATCAGAAGCGAAGCATCCAAGTCGTCGCTCCCATAGAATTGAGTAAACGCACGACGCTTCTCATTCCAGCCGCGCGTCATTACCTCCTCATAGATGCGATCCCGTTCCTGAATCCACCTCGCTCGGTTTGCCGGCAACGCACGCTTGTCCGCCAAGCGCACACCACGATCCAGAGCAACCCAGTTCATGACCTTTGAGAAGACAAAGTGCTCTTCGCGATTGCGCATCTCCCAGAGTCCTGCATCGGGACGTTGCCAATTTTCGCAGATCCAGTCGAGCCGATTGCGAATCCTTACCCACGGATCGTATGCGATGGGGCTCACGTACTTGTTGTGTAGATAAAACGCATCCATGAATTCGCCATAAACATCAAACTGGAACTGCGACACGGCGGCATTGCCGATGCGCACTGGGCAAGACCCGCGGTATCCTTCCCAGCCATCCAGGGTCTGCTCGGGAATCTGACAGTCACCGTGGATTGTGAAAAGCACAGGAATGGGCTGGTTCCGGCGCAGATGCTTCGATGCATAATTCTCAATCCAATTCATGAACGCTGCAGCCTCTTCCCGGAAGCCAATCCGCAGGAACGCGTAGACTGTGAAAGCCGCGTCCCGTACCCAGGTGTAGCGGTAATCCCAGTTTCGAGTGCCGCCAATAACCTCCGGCAAGCTGGTCGTCGGAGCGGCGATAATCGCTCCCGTGGGGTCGAACGTGAGAAGTTTCAGGACCAATGCCGACCTCTCGACCTGCTCCCGCCATCTCCCCTGATAGGTGCATGAAGAAAGCCAGTGGCGCCAGAACTTCAAAGTCGTCTGGATGAGTTCCTCGGCTTCCATTTCAGGCGGGGGACAAAGTACGCAGCTATCGGCCCTCAGAAGGAAGACTTGCGATTTCCCTTCGTCAAGGACAAACTCGGCGGTCACGCCGCTACGGCCGTCATGATTGAGGGGTACAGCGGTTGAAAGAGTGAAGGTCGAGCTTGCCGCCTTGAAGCTCGCGCCGTTGGCATCTAGACGCGTCTCATGGCTCTCAAGTCCGTAGCCGAAGGCGGGGCGGCAAGTGACCGAGACGCGCACTGTACCTTTGACGCAGTGGATCCGCCGACAAAGATGCCCATTCCAGGGCGACTCGGCGGGAAGCCCTACGGGCATGAAATCTTCCAGTTCAGCAATTCCATCTGGAAGCAAGAATCGCGTCACGAGGATGTTTGTGGAGGGCCAATAGAACTGTTTGTTCCGCACTTGATTGCCGACAGGGGTGATTTTAAAACTGCCTCCTTTGTTATGATCCAAAATTGCCCCAAAGATGCTTGGTGAGTCGAAATGCGGATAACAATACCAATCGATTGACCCGTTCCTGCCGACGAGGGCGGCGGTTCGCATGTTACCGATGATCCCGTAGTTCTCGATGGGTTGATAAGACATCTGGCTTTCTCTCTACGTCTACGTCTACCCCATCCCATGTGAGCTAACCGATGTTTCAGCCTGTTCGGGCTGAGTCGGGACGCTAATCTGCAACTCACCTTGCAACGACGCACAGGAGGATACCATGGGCGAATTTTCAATTCTTCATTGGCTGTTTGTGCTGGCGGTCGTTGTTGTCGGCTTGCCAGTGGGCATCTACTTTCTGATTCGACTGGTCAAGAAAGCCACGCGGTAAAGAGGCCGAGAGGGGCGGCCCGCAATAGCCGCCCCCTTCTTTTTTCTGATTCCGCTACGACTCACAGGAAACACGAAATGCTTTTGACGACGGACCAAAGTTACGAACTACTCGCCAGGGCAGTTATCTGGATCAGGAACGGGAGGAGATTAGACGCCCACCTGCATCTCGAGTCTGATTTCGTTTCCCGTGGTGGCTTTCTTCGAGAGGGTTATGGTTCCCATTACAGACTGGAACCCATTCAGGGTTGCCTTGAACTTATAGGTTCCCGCTGGTACGTGACCTATCTTGAAGCGACCGTGGTCGTCGGTAGTGGCGCGCCTGATCTTCCTGCCTGTGCCAGGGCCTTGGATTTCAAACAGCACATTGGGCAGTGGCTCCTGGTATCCCTCCTTACGACTGACGATGCCTTGCAGCGAGCGCACCACGAAAGGTTGGTCCAGTTGGCTAATGATGTGTTCGGTCGGAGACTTCGTAAAATCCCCAACTGCGGCTTTATCCTGCGCCTTTGCCGGCACGACCGCTACGATTACCCAGATGACAAGCCACGCCGCTTTCATTGGAGTCTCCTGCAGCCACTTCGCATTAGGAATCGCCGGGCATAAGCTGCCGTTTCTCTATGCTAGCAAAATTCATCTGCTACGGCTCCGGGATGAACGACTTGCGTTTGACGTGGTTCCGTAATACGTTTCCCGCGTGATATCAATCAACTCACAATTCGCAGACGCAGTACCGTGGTGGGTGGACCATTTCGCTGTTCCTGCAGCGTTCACGATACTTGGCGCGACCATAGGATTTATCCTAGGCCGAATAAACCAGCGACTCGACGCTCGAAAGTCCAAGAATAATTTCCTTCGGGCAATCGGCATAGAGTTGCGCGGTTTGCAAGGACATCTCAAGGACACGAAAGACACCGCGGACGAAGCGTTGGCTGACTTTAAGAATGGAAAAAGCGAGCTAGTCAATTTCACTGACTCCTACGAATCAACGATCTTCACCACTCAGTTTGGCAAGCTCGCGGACCTTTCTGATGAAAGGATTCTCAATGCAGTAGAACTCTACTCGGATATTGGCGCTGCTCAGAGCCACAGGGACAGACTCTCATCCGAGGGAATGGCGATCGTACAGCTTGACTCGGGGGACACGAGTCGTCAGACACGAGTGGAATACTACTTCAAAGGATTGGAGCACCTCAGCGTCATCATTTGGATTGTTCAAGAAAAGATTGAACGGCTTTTGCCTAAACTTCCGACCTAAGTTGATCTTGGGATGTTTTTGACCGGGCTTTAGGTTACGGTCTTGGCAAACGTTTGGTTCAAAGAGCACTAATGGGCTTTCCACTTGAGTGGGGTTAAGGGAGGAGGAAGGAAGCGCAAGAACCAAGCGAGGCAGCCAACATGCACAGCTCGGGGATTTCTCTTCAATTCGGCGTAGACGACTGGCTCCGGATGCACCCAGTTTTGCTCGGCTTGTTAGGATCGGCGGGCGCATTTGTTGTCGGTTGCTACGGCCCATCAAAGGGCCGCAGCATGGGGGCCTTGGTTTTTCGCGGTATGGCGTTGCTTATTCTGCTTAGCTTTGCGGCCGACACCATTCACTCGCGGATGTTCCTGGCCACCGCTGCTTTGCTTTTCGCATTCGGGCTTGAGTTATGGTTAATGAAACGCCGTTACAGGGCTAATTAGATGACGGCGGGTGGCTTCCTCGATCTCCGCAGATTTATTGAGCTTGCCGAAGAAGCCACGAAATAGCGATCGCAAGAGGTGAGTCGAACAACAGCGCGTTTCCGATACGGCATCGGGGTGTCCTTTGCTTTATCAGCGGTTTCTAAGTCACGTTGCCTTTCCCGCAGGTCCCAGGATCGTGCGGCAAAGGCAGTTGCTCAGTGTGATTTGCGCGACTTCATATGCGACTACGAAAGCCACAGGATAATATCTGACTGTTGTGGTCTAGGGCTATGCGATTGGCACAATAACGACGTCAAGTCGAAATGCGCTTGACCTTAGACTTCGACTTCTAGAGCCCCTGACCGGCAACCTGAAGGCATTTTCAAGCCACTGAAGTATGCGTGGAATAGATTCGTAATCTTGAAGACCTGAAAGGCAGATCCCTCGCTGCGCTCCCTTCGACTGCGCTCAGGACAGGCGGGATGACACCGGCGAGGCTGCCGGGCGCGAGCCAAGCAGGCATTTCGATTTTGTCGTAAAATCCCTTCACCTTCCCCGGACACTGGGGCATCTAAAGAGTGCTTTGTGAACTGCGGGCGCGGTGCTGCCTGCAAACAGGAGCGACAGTGAGTCAGGCAAAGAGTCAGGTAGACGTCGATCTGCTGAGCATCAATACCATTCGGACGCTGGCGATCGACGCGGTGCAGCAAGCGAATTCCGGGCATCCGGGCGCGCCGATGGGGCTGGCCCCGGTGGTCTATGAACTGTGGCAAAAATATTTGCGCTACGACCCCGCAGACCCAACGTGGCCGAACCGCGACCGGTTTGTGCTTTCGGCGGGACACGCTTCGATGCTTTTGTACGCGACGCTGCATCTAGCGGGCGTTCGTCGGGTGAACTCAAAAGGCGAAGTCACAAACGAGCTTTCGGTTCCCATGGATGAGATCAAGAGGTTTCGCCAGTTGGACAGCAGAACGCCGGGGCATCCGGAATCGCACATCACGACGGGTGTGGAAACCACGACCGGGCCGCTGGGGCAAGGCGCGGGAAACAGCGTGGGCATGGCCATTGCCAGCAAATGGCTTGCGGAGAATTACAACAAGCCGGGTTTCGAGATTTTTGATTTCAACGTGTATACGGTTTGCGGCGACGGAGACATGATGGAAGGCGTGTGCTGCGAGGCGGCATCGCTCGCCGGACATCTGAAGCTTTCGAGTCTTTGCTGGATTTACGATAACAACCGCGTGACGCTGGACGGGCCGGCGGAATGGTCGTTCAGTGAAGATGTGGCGACGCGCTTTGCGGGTTACGGTTGGAATGTCGCGCACGTGACGGATGCCAACAACCTGGAAATGCTGGGGCACGCGTATGAAAATTTCCTCAAGACCAACGATCGGCCGACGTTAATCATTGTGAACAGCCATATCGGCTACGGCTCACCGCACAAACAGGATTCGTACGAAGCGCATGGCGAGCCGCTGGGCGAAGCGGAAGTCAAACTGGTGAAGAAGAACTACGGCTGGCCGGAAGACGCAAAGTTTCTGGTACCCGATGGCGTCTACGATCAGTTCAAGAATGGGGTGGGGAGGCGAGGCGCGCAGACGCATGCTGCGTGGCAAGTCAAATTTGAAGCGTACAAAAAGCAGTTTCCGCAGCAAGCCGGCCAGATCGATTGCATGCTGGCGGGGAAATTGCCTGACGGATGGGACAAAGGTTTTCCGAATTTTCCTGCGGACGCAAAAGGCATTGCGACGCGAGAGTCTTCGGGGAAAACTTTGAACGCGCTGGCGAAGAATATTCCTTGGCTGATTGGTGGTTCGGCGGATCTTGCGAAATCCAACAAAACGAACCTGACGTTCGATGGAGCAGGCGATTTCTACCCGAACGAATATCGCGGGCGGAACGTTCACTTTGGCGTGAGGGAACACGCCATGGGTGCGATCGTGAATGGCATGACGCTTTCGAAACTGCGGAGCTTCAGCGCGACGTTTTTTAATTTTAGCGATTACATGCGGCCCGCCATGCGCCTGGGCGCGCTGATGGAAATCCCCGCACTTTACATCTTTACACATGATTCGGTGGGCGTCGGGGAGGACGGGCCCACGCATCAGCCCATCGAGCAACTGGCTTCTCTGCGCGCGATGCCGAATATGCGGATTCTGCGGCCGGGGGATGCGAACGAAGTCGTGGAAGCGTACAGGGTGATTCTGCAGCACACGCACGGGCCGAGCACTTTGGTGCTGACGCGGCAGGCGTTGCCGACGCTGGATCGCACGAAATTTGCGGCGGCTTCGGGAGTGGCAAAAGGTGGTTATATTTTGGCGGATGCGGCAGATGGGAAACCGGAAGTGATTCTGATGGCCAGCGGCAGCGAATTGTCGCTTTGCGTGGACGCATATGAAAAGCTCAAAGCTGAGGGCGTCAGAGCCAGAGTCGTGAGCATGCCATCGTGGGAGTTGTTCGAGCAGCAAGAAGCGGCCTACAAGGCGAGCGTGCTTCCGGCCGACGTGACGGCGCGCGTTGCGGTGGAGATGGCGTCGCCATTCGGCTGGGAGCGCTACACGGGCCCCAAGGGTAAGATTCTCGGCATGCGCCGCTTTGGCGCGTCGGCGCCGTTGAAGGATTTGCTGAAGAAATTCGGCTTTAGCGCGGACAATGTGGTTGCCGCTGCCCGGGAAGTGTTAGGGAAGTGAGCCTTTGATGAAGCTGGTGATTGGGTCGGATCACGCAGGCTTTGCCCTCAAGGTTGCGATGGGCGATTTGCTGCGCTCGCTGGGACACGAAGTGCTGGATGTGGGCGCGTTCAATGAAAATCCATCGGATTATCCGGATTTTGCGGAAGCGGTGGGGCGCGCGGTGCTTGACGGGAAAGCGGAGCGAGGCGTGCTGATTTGCGGCAGCGGCGTGGGAGCCAGCGTTGCGGCGAACAAATTAATGGGTATTCGTGCGGGAATGTGCCACGACACGTATTCGGCGCACCAGGGCGTGGAGCACGATGATATTAACGTGCTCGTGCTGGGCTCGCGTGTGGTGGGCGTGAAACTTGCCGAGGATCTTGTAAAGGCTTTCCTGGGCGCAAAATTCACGAAAGAAGAGCGCCACGTGCGCCGGCTGGGAAAAGTGAAAGCACTCGAAGCCAAATTCGGCGCGGGCGCGAAGGTCAAGGTGTAGGAATTCAGAGCTTGGAGCGCCCACCCTTCCAAGGCGTACAATAGAAACTCAAAGGTGTGTTTTTCGGGGTCAAGGAGAACGATTATGACGACGACAACCACTCTACCCAATATTGCCAAGGGAGAAGGAACGAATCCGCTCAAAGGCTTGCTGGCGTATGGCCAATCGCCCTGGATGGATTACGTGCGCCGAGATTTGCTCACCAGCGGGCAATTGAAGAAGTACATTGATAACGACGGATTGCGAGGCATGACCTCCAATCCGGCCATCTTCGAAAAAGCTATCGTTGGCAGCAGTCTTTACGCGGATGTTTTGAATTCGCCGGAGGTGAAAAATCTCGACGCTAATGGCGTGTTCGAGAAAATTGCGTTCCGCGATATTCAGGATGCGTGCGACATCTTCCGGCCGGTTTATGAGGAGACGAAGCGGCGCGACGGCTACGTGAGCCTGGAAGTTTCGCCATTTCTGGGGTACGACACGAAGGCGACGATCGCGGAAGCGCAGCGCCTGTGGAAAGGGGTGAATCGTCCGAACGTGATGATCAAGATTCCGGGAACGCCAGAAGGTCTTCCGGCGATTCGCCAGTGCCTCGAAGAAGGAATCAATATCAACATCACGCTGCTGTTTGCGCAATCGGCTTACGAAAAGGTGGCGGAGGCTTATGTTGCCGCTCTCGAAGCGCGCGCCGCGAAGGGGCGGGACATCAGCCACATTGCGAGCGTAGCGAGTTTCTTTGTTAGCCGCATTGATACGCTAATCGACGGAATGATTGATGAAAAGCTTAAGGCGGGGGTTCACGCTGGGCAGAAAGCTCTGCTCGAAAGCTTGCACGGCAAGGTGGCAATTGCCAACGCGCGTCTGACGTACAAGAAGTATCAAGAACTGTTTGGCGGACCACGTTGGAAAGCTCTGGCGGCGGAGGGCGCGCAAACACAGCGGCTACTGTGGGCCAGCACGAGCACCAAAAATCCCAAGTACCGCGACGTCCTTTATGTCGAGGAATTGATTGGCGCGGACACTGTGGACACGATTCCCCCGGCAACGTTTGACGCTTTTCGTGAGCACGGCAAGCTGCGTCCAAGCTTGACCGAGAATGTTGACGGCGCGGCGATAACCATGTCCGATCTGGCGAAAGCCGGAATCTCGATGAAAGATGTGACCGACAAGCTCCTCGCGGACGGCGTAAAGCTTTTCTCCGATGCTTTCAAGACTCTGCTGGACGCAGTGGGGAAAACCGCGGGGGCGCGCGCGTGAGCGTGAACCGACAGACCTGCACACTACCGGAAGAACTTGCCAATGCGGTGGCCGCCTCGCTCGAGGATTGGCGAAAGAACAATAAAGCGGCGCGCCTCTGGCAGAAGGACGCGTCGCTTTGGACACGCACTGACGAAAGCAACTGGCTGGGCTGGTTGCAAATCGTGGACCAGCAACTTGAGCACGCCGATGCCTTCAAGCGAATTGCGGAAGACGTGAAAAAGGCGCGTTTCAAGCATGCGTTGCTCCTGGGGATGGGTGGATCGAGTCTTTGCCCTGAAGTGCTGCGCCTGACATTTGGTAAAATCAAGGGCTTTCCTGAACTGCACGTCTTGGATTCCACGGATCCGGCCCAAATCAAATCCATTGAAGCGAAGCTCGACTTGAAGAGCACGCTGTGCATCGTTTCGAGCAAATCCGGCAGCACGCTCGAACCCAATATCTACAAGCAATACTTCTTTGAGCGTGTGAAAGCCAAAGTGGGCGAGAAAGAGGTAGGGAACCGCTTCGTGGCGATCACCGATCCCAATTCGCACATGCAGGAAGTGGCTGTGGCCGGCAAGTTCCACGAAGTCTTCTTTGGCGTGCCGAGCATCGGAGGGCGCTACTCGGCTCTTTCGAATTTCGGCATGGTGCCCGCGGCGGTCATGGGCCTGGACGTGGAAAAGTTTCTGCAAATCACGAAGGAGATGGTCGCGGCGTGTGGCCCGAGTGCAACGGTACACGACAATCCCGGAGTGGTTTTGGGGACGGTTCTTGGCGTCGCTGCAACCCGCGGACGCGACAAACTGACCATCATCACTTCGCCTGGGATTTATGACCTTGGCGCGTGGCTGGAACAATTGATCGCAGAATCTACCGGGAAGAACGGGAAGGGCATCATTCCTGTGGACCGCGAGCGCTTGGCGAGGCCGTCCGTTTACGGCAAGGATCGTGTTTTTGTCTACTTGCGATTGGCGTCAAAACCGAACAAAGTTCAAGACAAAGCCGTCATGGCACTTGAGAAGGCGGGCCATCCTGTAGTGAGCATCAGCGTTGACAACGTTTACGCGCTTGGGCAGGAGTTCTTCCGCTGGGAAATCGCCACGGCGGTGGCGGGTTCGATCATCGGGATCAACGCCTTCAATCAGCCGGACGTGGAGGCGAGCAAGGTGGAGACGCGCAAGCTGACCAGCGAATACGAAGCCAAGGGCAAGCTGCCTCCAGAGGTGCCCTTTTTTGAGGCGAGCGGTGTTCAGTTCTATGCCGACGAGAAAAACGTCGCGGAGATTCACGGTGGCCTGAATGTTGCTGCCGTCCTGAAAACTCATCTGAGCCGGCTCAATCCCGGTGATTATTTTGCGGTCCTCGGCTACATCCCGATGAATGCGGAAAATGAAAAGGTCTTACAGACGATACGACACACGGTTCGCGACAAGAAAAAAGTAGCCACTGTTCTAGGCTTCGGCCCTAGATTTCTGCACTCGACGGGTCAAGCCTATAAAGGCGGACCCAACAGCGGCGTGTTTCTGCAGATTACTTGCGACGACGCGAAAGACCTGGCCGTTCCGGGGCAGAAGTACACTTTTGGCGTGGTCAAGGCGGCGCAGGCCCGCGGAGACTTCGCCGTCCTCTCGGAGCGTGGCCGCCGCGCTTTGCGGGTTCACCTGAGGAAAAACCTGAAGTCGGCGCTTGCCACACTTACCAAAGCCGTGCAAAAAGCAGTTGCCTGACGTACCGGACCAAATCTTTTCACGCTGATCGGCGGGGAGTGCACACGATGCAACTGGGGATGATCGGGTTAGGCAGAATGGGCGCCAACATGGTGCGGCGCTTGGAAAAGGGCGGGCACAGATGCGTGGTCTATGACCGCAGCGCGGATTCGGTGAAACAACTTTCGTCAGAGGGAGCGACGGGCGCTTCGTCGCTCGATGATTTCGTTGCGAAGTTGCAAAGGCCTCGCGCGATATGGTTGATGGTTCCCGCGGCGGTAGTGGATGCGACGTTGCATGATCTGGTCAGCAAACTTGAAAAGGACGATGTGGTTATCGATGGAGGGAATTCGTATTATATCGATGACATCCGTCGTGCAAAAGAGCTTTCGGCGAAGGGCGTTCATTACTGCGATGTCGGGACGAGTGGCGGTGTTTGGGGACTCGAACGCGGCTATTGCCAGATGATCGGTGGGGAGACTGCTGTGGTGAAACGGCTCGATCCCATCTTCAAGACGTTGGCGCCGGGCCGGGGAGATGTTCCGCGCACTCCGGGTCGCGAAAAAGCGGGGGGCACAGCGGAGGAAGGCTACCTGCACTGCGGACCTTCAGGTGCGGGACATTTTGTGAAGATGGTGCACAACGGCATCGAATACGGCTTGATGGCGGCGTACGCCGAGGGCTTGAACATATTGAAGCACGCGAACGCGGGCAAGTCGCACCGCGAAACCGATGCGGAAACCACGCCGCTGCGCAATCCGGAGCATTATCAGTACGATTTCAATCTTGCAGATGTCACGGAAGTGTGGCGCCGCGGCAGCGTGGTGGCTTCCTGGCTGTTGGACCTCACGGCGATTTCATTGCTCGAGCAGCCGACGTTGGAGCGCTTCTCCGGGCGCGTATCGGATTCGGGCGAAGGCCGCTGGACGCTGCTCGCGGCGATTGAATCCACTGCACCTGCGCCCGTGCTCAGCGCATCTCTATATCAGCGCTTCACGTCGCGCGGCGAAGATGATTTTGCAGCCAAGGTGCTGTCGGCCATGCGTTTCCAATTTGGCGGACACATCGAGAAAAAAGCTGGGCACTAGCGGCCGCGCGAGTATCCGGCAACAGCGAAAAGGGATTCCGACTGATGAACCACGACCACCCAGACGCAAACTCATTGGCTTCGCCTTGTGTAATGACCATTTGCGGAGCGACGGGCGACCTCACCAAGCGCAAGCTCGTTCCCGCTCTTTGCAATTTGGCGGAAGAAAAGCTTCTACCGGAACAGTTTGCAATTGTCGGGTTTGCTGCCGAGGACTTCACGACAGAAACCTTTCGAGACATGATGATGCAGGAGATTCCCAAGTACGCTTCCACGCCGATCGATCCGAAGCTGTTGAACTCCATGTGTCAGCGGATGTACTACGTCAAAGGCGATTTTCAGGATACCGAAGCGTATAAGCGCCTCGAGCAGCAGATCGCCGAGGCGGATAGGAAGTACAACACGCTGGGGAACCGGCTTTTTTATCTTGCGGTGGCGCCGCGATTCTTCTCTCCCATCGTGAAAATGCTGGGTATGTGCTGCCTATCGAAAGAGGAAAACGGGCGGTGGGCGCGAGTCATCGTGGAAAAGCCTTTTGGTCACGACCTGGCTTCCGCGAAACAGCTCAACCAAGAACTCGGGCAGGTCCTCAACGAAAGCCAGATTTATCGCATCGATCACTATCTCGGCAAAGAGACCGTGCAGAACGTCATGGTCTTCCGTTTCTCCAACAACATCATCGAGCCGCTCTGGAACCGCAATTATGTGGATCACGTGCAAATCACGGCGGCCGAAACGGTCGGCGTCGAACATCGAGGTGGGTTCTACGAAACCGCTGGGGCGCTGCGTGACATGGTGCCGAATCACCTCTTTCAGTTATTGACCATGACGGCCATGGAGCCGCCCATTTCCTTTCATGCCGATGAGGTCCGCAACAAACAGGCCGAAGTGCTCCACGCTATTCAGCCTCTGACTCCCGAAGAAGTCCTTACCAGCACAGTGCGGGGACAATATGGTGGCGGATTGATTGACGGGCAGCGCGTCCCGGAGTACCGCAGCGAACCTAACGTAGCGTCCGATTCGAACACCGAAACCCTTGTCGCTCTGAAACTGCTCATCGATAACTGGCGCTGGGCCGGCGTGCCTTTCTATCTTCGTACGGGAAAGCGCCTGTCGCGCCGTGTAACGGAAATTGTCATTCAGTTTCGGCGCACCCCTTTCGTGCTTTTTCGGAATACCAGCGTTCGCAACCTAGAGACCAACCGCCTGGTGATTCACATTCAGCCGGAGGAGGGAATTTCCCTAAGCTTTGGCGCAAAAGTTCCCGGGTCAGTGATGAAGCTCGGCCTCGTCAACATGGACTTTGATTACTGCACGTATTTTGGAATGGAGCACAGCACCGGTTACGAGCGCCTGTTGCGTGATTGCATGGCGGGAGACGCTACGCTTTTTCAGCGCGCGGACATGGTGGAAGCTGGCTGGAGCGTGATTCAGCCCATCCTCGATGTGTGGCACGCCCTTCCGGCGCGCGGCTTCCCAAATTACGCGGCGGGCTCCTGGGGTCCAGACGACGCCGACGAGTTGCTGGAAAAGGACGGCCGCGCTTGGCGTCGCATCGGCGAAGAAGAACTCGATAAGCGCGGGCGAATTGCCCCTCCGGCGGTGACGGAAAAGACTGGCATCGCAAGCTGAGGAGTAGCGAGTGGAACGCGAGATTCGAATTTTGCCGGATGCCGCAGCCATTGCAAGTCGCGGCGCGCAAGAGTTTGTTCAAGCTGCCGATGCAGCCGTGCGCGAAAGGGGCGCGTTTTTTGTCGCTCTGTCCGGCGGGTCGACTCCGAAAACGCTCTACGAATTGCTGGCCACGGATCCAATGCTGCGTTCGCAAGTTCCTTGGGATAAAATACAATTGTTTTTCGGCGATGAACGCCACGTCGGCCCCGGCCACGCAGACAGCAATTTCCGCATGGCTACCGAGGCGATGCTTTCCAAAGTCCCGCTGAAAGCGAACCAGGTCACGCGTATCAAAGGCGAATACCCGGACGCCGGGCAAGCGGCTCGCGAATACGAGGAAGCGATCGCGGCGCATTTCAATCTGAAGTCCGGCGGGCTTCCGCGCTTCGACCTGCTGCTTGCGGGAATGGGCAATGAGGGCCACACGCTTTCGCTCTTCCCAGGAACGAAAGCGCTGCATGCGGACGGACGCATCGCCGTGAGCAACTGGGTCGGCAAATTGTATACGGAACGCATTACGCTGACGGCTCCTGCCGCGTGCACTGCCTCTGAGATTCTGTTTATGGTGACCGGTGCGGATAAGGCGCTGGCGCTCAAAAGCGTTTTGGAAGGCCCGTACGAACCGGAGCAATTGCCCGCGCAATTGCTTCAGCCGAAAAACGGAAAACTCCTGTGGCTGGTGGACACCGCCGCCGGGAGCATGCTATCAAAAGGGATTCGAGAGTAGACAAGGAGCTCGTCATGGCCGCGACCGTAAGCCTTGGAAAAATTGAGACCTATCTTGGTGCGAAGACCGATTCGCTGTTGGGATTCAAGTCGCCAAAAATCGCGAAGGAGCGCTTGAATCTTCCGGGGCCTGACTTCATCGATCGCGTCTATGCTGCTTCAGACCGGAACCTGCGCGTGCTCACGAATTTGCAGCGGATGTTTGGCAACGGACGGCTCAGCAACACTGGGTATCTCTCCATCTTGCCCGTTGACCAGGGAATTGAGCACTCCGGCGGCGCAAGCTTTGCGAAAAACCCCGATTATTTTGATGGCGGGAACATCGTTAAGCTGGCCATCGAAGGCGGCTGCAACGCGGTGGCTTCAACGTTTGGCGTACTCGGATCGGTGGCGAGGAAATACGCGCACAAGATTCCGTTCATTGTGAAGATCAATCACAACGAGCTGCTCACCTACCCCAATCGTTTTGACCAGGTTCTTTTTGGGACGGTTCAGCAGGCTTACGATATGGGCGCGGCGGCTGTCGGCGCGACCATTTATTTTGGTTCCGACCAAAGCACGCGGCAGATTGTGGAGATTTCGCAGGCTTTTGCACACGCGCATGAACTGGGCATGGCCGCTGTTCTCTGGTGCTATCTGCGCAACAGCGCCTTCAAGAAAGACAAGGATTATCACGTTTCCGCGGACCTTACCGGACAAGCGAATCATCTCGGTGTCACCATCGAAGCCGACATCATCAAGCAAAAGCTGCCTGAAAATAACGGCGGCTATCTGGCGTTGAATTCGAACGGAGTGAGCTACGGCAAGTTTGACAAGCGCATCTATTCCGACCTGACCAGCGACCACCCCATCGATCTGTGCCGCTACCAGGTCGCGAATTGCTACATGGGCCGCGCGGGATTGATCAACAGCGGCGGAGCATCCGGCGCGAACGATTTCGAGGAAGCCGTGGCCACCGCGGTGATCAACAAGCGCGCTGGCGGTACCGGGCTCATCTCCGGCCGAAAAGCGTTCCAGCGCCCGATGAAAGAAGGCGTCCAGCTCCTGAACGCCGTTCAGGACGTGTACCTAAGCCCTGAGGTTGCCGTCGCGTAAGCCCATCAAAGAACTGGCTGGGCATGAAGTTTCTCGCTTGGATCGGGACACCAGCCCCGATCGATTCCAGCATGGAGTCGCGCGAGCGCTCGTTCACGCGCACAGTTATAACTTCCCCTCCTCAAAACCAATTGCCTAAGCCGTTCGGCCAGCAGGCAACTGACAGAAGTGCCTTTCTCAGCCGCCATGGCCTGCAGCTCTTTGAGCAGCTCGACGTCAATCTTTAGGGTTAGGCTTGATTTTATAGATTCACGATTCCACGTAACAATCGATTGTAAGAGCTTACTTCCTTCAGGTCGATAGCTTGGTCGCTACGACTTAAGTTTTGGCTTGACATATGCCTATATGGGAATGCATTATTTCCTTATGCCTAGGGCGGCGACGACTTCCGATGCTTTCAACGCAGTGGCCGAGCCGCGCCGGCGCCAGATTCTCAACTTCCTTGCGCTTCAGGAACGCCCAGTGGGCGAGATCGTGGATAGCCTGAATCTGGAGCAGCCTTCGGTTTCCAAGCATCTTCGTGTGCTCCGCGAGGTCGGCCTCGTCAACGTGCGGCGCGACGGCCGGCGCATGCTCTATCGCACGAACGCTGAAGCCATCCGGCCCCTGCACGAGTGGACGAGCACGTTCGAGCGCTTCTGGCGGCATCAGCTGCAGCGAATCAAGGAACGCGCCGAAGCGAAAGAGAATCGCAACTCGGAATTCGATCCAATTCACAAAGGAGATAAAAATGACCCTGACCCTTCCGGGAATTGAAAGTTTGTCGTTGACGGTAAATGAAGAAATCCGTGTGCGTGCGTCAATCGACGCGACGTTCACAGCGCTGCTTGAGCAGCTCGGCACTCACAACGAAACTCACGAAGGCACGCCTATGCCAATGAAGCTTGAAACATGGCCAGGCGGACGCTGGTTCCGTGATCTAGGCGACGGCAACGGGCATTTCTGGGGCAGTGTGCAAGCCATTAAGAAACCGACGCTCCTTGAAATTGCAGGGCCGCTCTTCATGTCCTACCCGGTTGCCAACAACGTGCAATACCGCCTCAGCGAAGAGAAGGGCGTCACGGTGATCAAGTTCCGTCACTTTGGCTTCGGCTTGATAACAGACGAGCACCGGGCGGGCGTCGTAAAAGGCTGGAACTATATTCTGGAAAGCGCTCGCAAGCGCGCGGAGGCGGGCCGCTCGAAGTCCGCTGCCATTCAATAGGGACTTCGCATCACAAGGGGCTAATTCACAACAAAGGAGAATCTGCATGACCATCGCACAATCGTTGCTCGCGGAGTTCGAAACACAAGCACCCATCACTGGCAGGTATCTGGACCGTGTGCCGGAAGACAAGCTGACGTGGAAGCCTCACGAAAGATCCATGACCGCAGGGCAGCTTGCTTATCACCTTGCGTTTGTGCCCGGCGGAGTCGCTCGCTTCGTGCAAAATAATCCGGCGCAAGCGCCAGAGTTCGCCGGCTTTCCGCAGCCCGCAAACAAACAAGAGATCCTTACAAAACTTGAGGAGAGTATCGCCACAGTTCGCGACCTGCTGCCAAAACTTGATGACGCCAGCATGCAAGAGACCTGGCGGATGGTCAGCAAGGGGCAGGAAGTCCTCGCTCAGCCCCGTGGCGAGTTCATTCGGGACGTCATGTTCAGCCACTGGTATCAGCATCGTGGACAGTTCTGCGTCTATTTGCGCTTGCTCAACGTCGCCGTGCCCGCAAGCTGGGGACCCAGCGCCGACGAACCACCCCTCTTCGTACAAAAGGCGCAATCGGCGGGAGCCTTCTAGCTGGTATAAGCGGTGTCTGGACGTTTAAGTGGGTCTCGGTCGGCGACGGCGAATTCAACCGCGACTACGGCGTAACGCTCACCGCGGAGGAGATCGCCAACGGGCAGGGCCCGTACAACTACGCGTGCACGGGCATGCCGATCGCCGAGTTGCCCGGCATCAGCGTTTTCCACAAAGACCTCGCATCAGGGCATGTGTATCACACATACTCGACCTACGCGCGCGGCCTCGACATGCTCAACGTGGCCTACCACTACCTCGACATTTGTTCCGAAGGGACGCGACGAAGCGAACGGTGGCACCCGCTGGATCCGGCGACGTGACGAGTGCGCCGACGCCAAAGCAACGTCGTGCCACTGAGAACCACGCGGTTGCCAGCTCGGGCGATGAAGGCGAGCTACCCTGCAAACTGCGTGTTTGTAGGAAGGAGAGCTATTTCATGCTCGAGTGAGCATAGCCGAGCGGGCTGCGCCCAAGAGCCTCTTGGCGTTCTCGCGAATATCCCCGCGCCCGAATACGGCGTTTCCCGCCACAAGCAACTCGGCCCCTGCGCGGACAACGTCCTCCACCGTATCCAGTGCCACGCCGCCGTCCACTTCAATGCGGAAGGACAAGCCTAGTGATTCGCGCACTTCCGCAAGAGTCTTGATTTTGTTGAGCGATTCGCGAATGAACCTCTGCGCGCCAAAGCCTGGGTTGACGCTCATTACCAGAACGTGGTGCACCATGTCCAAGACTTCGTCCAAAGTGTGAACTGGCGTGGCAGGATTGATGACCACCGCCGGTTTGCAACCGTGCGATTCAATCAGTTGCAGCGTGCGATGGAGGTGCACACAAGCCTCCTGGTGCACGGAGATCCAATTCGCGCCCGCTTCCGCGAAAGCGGGAATGTAATTGTCAGGGTTTTCGATCATCAAGTGGCAATCGAAAATCGCGTCGGGAAGCGCTTTGCGCAACGAAGCCACGACCGGGGGCCCAATCGTAATGTTCGGTACGAAGTGCCCGTCCATAACGTCCAGGTGCAGCACGGTGCCGCCGCCGTCGAGCGCGGCCTTCGCGTCGGCGGCGAGCCGTGCGAAATTCGCGGAGAGAATCGAGGGTGCCAGTTCGATGGTCATAAGCTGCGCCCGGCTCCTGTCTTCCCGGAACAACGCCGATTATACGCGAACGTGGGCGCATTACCGCAAACGCCACACGCGCGAAGTTTCCTTCAACGCGGAATTGCAACCAGGCTTCTGAGGGCGTATGGTTTTTCGTGAGGGAGGCAAGACAAATGCGGCTCGGCCAGGTCCCGTCTGCTCGGTTTTCCGTTCCTGCGTTTTTTCTTTTCCTGTGTGGTGGCTTGCTCGGCGCCCAAGCGCCACAAATTCCTGCTGTGGACGGTGCTCTCGGCTCCTGCCGCGCGGATTTCACCGTGAAAGACGGCTCTGACAAGCCTATCTACAACGCCAAGATTCACGTCCTCATCAAATACGGATTCTTCAGCAAGCGGAAGACGGAACTCGAAGTAGGCACCAACAGCGACGGTAAGGCTAGCGTCACGGGATTGCCCAATATGCCCAAGAGGCCGCTTGAATTCTCTATCAAGAGCGGCACGGTGGAGAAGACCGTCACGGATGATCCCTCGGAAAACTGCAGCGCAAAGTTCGACGTCACACTAACTGTCCACTAATTGCGGTAATCATTTCCAAGGAATCGTGCAGCGCCGCTCGCTGCTCTCGCGAGCCATTTCCAACAGTTGCATCGCGTTTACCGCCCATTCCGGCGGAACCGCAGGCGCGGCTTTTCCCAGCAGCGTGTCGCGCACGTTGGCGTAATAATCGCGGAAATCGCAATCCGCGGAGGGAATGCGCCGCTGCGTAAGCTTTTCTCCATGAGGAACGGTAAGGATGCCCCAGTTTTCTTCCGGCTCCGCGCCCCATGGTCCGTCCTTTGGAGTGTTTCCATGCCGCAAGTTGTTCTCCTGCGGATCCATCGTCTGCTTGACGAAGCTTCCCAGAGTACCGAGCAAGACGAAATGGGGTCGCGGCGCGGCGGCCAAAATGCTCGACCGCAGCACAGCGCGCAAGGCTCGGGGATAGTGAAACATGATGTCGAACGCGTCGTCCGCCACAGCGTTTTCCCGTTCGATGCGCACGTCCGCGGTCACGGCTTCCGGTAGTCCAAACAAAACGAGGGCGTGATCGATGAGGTGAGGCGCGATGTCGAATAGAATGCCGCTCCCTAGCCGGGTCGTTTCGCGCCACGCTCCCGGCTTCAGTTGCGGACGATAGCGGTCGTAATGCGCTTCGAATCGTACGATGCGGCCAAGAGTTCCTTCCTCCGTCAGCTTTCGAATGGCTTGGAAGTCGCCATCGTAGCGCCTGTTGTGATACACCGTAATCAGCCGCCCGGCCTTCTTTGCAAATTCCACCAGAGACTTCGCCTCGTCCACAGTGGTCGTGAACGGCTTGTCCACGACGACGTCGCGTCCTGCTGCAAGGCACTGCTGCGCGAAGGGGAAATGCGTATCATTGGGCGTGGCGATCACGACGAGGTGAATCTCGCGAATCGCCAACAGTTCGTCCAAGCTGCGCACGATTCGAACGTCTGGATATTTCTCCGCCGCCTCATTCCCGGTGCGCTGCAGAATCGCGGCCAGATGCAATCCGGGAACTGCCCGAATCACTGGAGCGTGAAACGCTCTTCCAGCAAGCCCGAATCCAACCAGTCCTACCTCAATCATTAATCATTTCCCGTCACCTTCCATTCGCTCGCGCGAGTAGCGCGTCGTTGCGCGAAATGCTCGGCTCCGGCAAAATGCCATGATGTCTTCGAAAACGCAAACGCTGGAAATAAGCTCGCCATCTTCGCAGAGGGTGATTTTTTATTTGCTCTGTGCGGGTTTTGTCGTGAACGGGATTGTGATCTCCTTCATTGGGCCTATCCTTCCCATATTCATGGCCAAATGGGGGCTGAACGATAGCCGAGCGGGGCTTTTCTCGCTCGTACAATTCTCGTGCTCGTTTGTCGGAGTTCTGGTTTCAAGCCCTCTCATTTCTGCTAAAGGATTCAAGCCAGCGATCACCTTGGGTCTCGCGTTCCTCGGAATTGGCTTTGCCCTGCTCAACGCCCCAACATTCCCACTTGCGCTTGGGGCGAGCGGCATCTATGGACTGGGCTATGGCTTTGCCACGCCAGGAACGAATTTATGGGTTGGCGAATCGTATGGAGATCGCCGGGCCTCGGCCTTAAGCATTGTGAATCTGGCCTGGGGCGCCGGAGCGATTGTTTCTTCCCCTCTCGCCGTGCTGGCAATGCGCACGTCACATGTCACCCTTCTTCTCTATATTGTCGGAGCCGCTGGCGCTGCTCTCGCGCTTGTCCTTCTCGGTATGCCGTTTGGAAAGCCTCCGCATGAGGAAAAGCCCGCTTCCGGGTCCTCAAACAAAAAAGTTGCTGGAACTGGAGTTGCAGCGCTGCTAGGGATTCTGTTTTTTGTGTACGTCGGAACCGAAGTAGGGACTTCCTATTGGGCGTCCGCGCACACGCAGAGAGCAGCAACATGGAGCGGCAACACTTGGGCGCTAGCACCGATGTTCTTCTTTGCAGGTCTGCTCGGTGGCCGAGGCGCGGCAGCGGCCATCCTTCTTCAGTTGAAAGAAGCCACGGTCGCTGTTGCAGGACTTCTTCTCGTGGCTACAGGGGAGTCTATTTTCCTTGCGGGCCACTCTCCCGTGACGTTGTTCGGTGGCGCTTTTCTTGCCGGCTTAGGCCTCGCCAGCATTTTTCCCATTCTGATTGCATGGCTCTCCAAATGGTACGGCACGCGCGCTCGAAAAGTCGGCGGCGTGATGTTTGCTCTGGCGGCTCTAGGGAGCGCTTTTGTGCCGCCGCTTGTGGGAGTGGTTTCCCGGTACTCGGGCAGCCTGCGAATCGGGCTTCTGGTGCCGCTTGCGGGCTGCGTCCTGATGTTGACGGTAATCGGCATACTCCGACCAGGTACTCGCGGCTAAGCGTTTCCACGAATGGTTCTTTTTGCTCCTTCGAAAACGATCCACGGCGTGGGGTATTCTTAGCTCGTGCAAAACGACGCGCTTTCTCACCGTTCACCCACAAATCGGCTTCTCTTCGGTCTCGTCATCACGCTGGCCGCGGTGGTGGCCTACGCCTCCTACATCACCGTACAACTCGCCGGTCTTCGCAAGCTTCAGAGCGAAATGGTGGATCGCAACCGCAAAGACTCCCTTCAGCTCTTGCGCATTCAGAATGATCTCAATTCTGTGGCGCTTGCGATGCGCGACATGCTGGACGCCACCGAGCGCTACCCACTGACTGCATGGACCGCCCAGTTCGAGCGCATGCAACAAGATTTGGACGCCGCCCTCAAACTCGAAGAAAGTCTCGCTGTCGCCAACCGCACTCCCGACCAACGAAGGTTTCTCACGCAATCCGTCGCACAATTCTGGGACGCGGTCAACCGCATGTTCGCGTTAGCGCAGAGCGGAAAAGAGTCCGAAGCGCGCGACCAAATCCGCTTGTCACTGCAGGCACGCGAGCAAGCGCTAAGCACCGCGGTTTCGCGCCTGCTCGTGGAAAACAACGAAGGTGAAGAGCAAGCCGCCGCAAGCATTGCGAAAATCTACAACGGTGTGCAGCGGCAGCTCTATCTTTTTCTCGCGGCAACTCTGATTGCCATTGTTTTGACGAGCTTGTATCTCATTCGCAGCAATCGCCAAATCTTCGCGCGCCTCGCCGAACTTTCCGAACAGCGCAGCGACTTGGCGCAAAAATTGATTTCTACTCAGGAATCCACACTGCGGCATATTTCGCGCGAGCTTCACGATGAATTTGGACAAATACTCACCGCCATTGGCTCGATGCTGCGCCGCGCTGGCAAACAAGCAGGAGATGGAACGCCTCTTCACACCGACCTAAAAGAAGTGCAGGAAATCGCGCAGGCCACTTTGAATAACATTCGAACGCTCTCGCAAGCGTTGCATCCCGTTTTGCTGGAAGAAGCAGGCCTCGAAAGCACTCTGGACTGGTATATTCCAACGGTGGGCAGACAAGCGGGCATCGAGTTGCATTACGAAAAGAGCGGCAAACCATTCCCTGTCGAACCAAGCGCCGGCGTGCACATCTACCGCGTTCTGCAGGAAGCGCTGAATAATGTCAACCGCCACTCCGGCGCGCGCGACGCCTGGGTCCGCCTAAAATACACGGGGAATTTGCTGGAGCTTGAAGTGGAGGATCACGGCTCGGGGTTCGTCGTCGAAAAAATGCAGCGGGGAATTGGATTGGTTGCCATGCGCGAACGCGCGGAGATTATCGGCGGAACGCTGACGATCACGCCCGGACCGCAAGGCGGAACGCTAGTCCGTTTGCAAATTCCCAGGGAGAAAGTGGCAAGTCATGCCATATAAAATAACCGTCCTCCTTGCGGACGACCATGCTCTGGTTCGCCGCGGGTTCCGCCGCATGTTGGAGGACGACCCGGGAATTTCAGTCGTTGGCGAAGCAAGTGATGGCTTGGAAGCTGTGCGCCTGGCGACGTCGCTGAAACCGCGCGTAATCGTCATGGATTGCGCCATGCCGGAATTGAGCGGCATAGAAGCCACGCGAAAAATACTCGAAACCTATCCCGAAGCAGGGATCTTGATGCTGAGCATGCATTCCGAAGAAACACTAGTCAGCCAAGCGCTCCAGGCCGGCGCGCGCGGCTATGTGTTGAAAAACGCCATGGACCTCGACCTCGTTAGCGCCGTAAAAAGCATCGCCGCAGGAATGACCGTTCTTGACCCGCAGGTTTCACGCAAGGACGCTCTCAAGGGCGAGCGAGGCGGCAGTCTAACCCCCCGCGAACTGCAGATTCTCCAGCACATCGTGGCAGGCAAGTCGAACAAGGAAATCGCTTCGGACCTGAATCTCAGCGTCAATACGGTGGCCGTGCATCGCGCCAACATCATGGACACTCTGGGCATTCACAAAACCGCGGAACTCGTCGTCTACGCCATCCGCAATGGTCTGGTGAATCTCCCTTGAACCGCCGCGATTTCCTCATTTCCGCGTTGGGCGCGGGCTTAGCCACGGCAATATCCCCACTCCGCACATTCGCGAGTCCCGCTTCAAACTTGGGGTTTCGCTTCACCGACGTGACCGCTGCGGCAGGAATCCAGTTTCAGCACAACTCCGGCGCTTACGGCGGTAAGCTGCTTCCCGAAACTCTTGGCTCCGGTTGCGCCTTTCTGGATTACGACGCCGACGGCTGGCAGGACATTCTTCTCATCAACGGCATGGACTGGCCCGGCCACAAGCGCCAGCGCTCCACGCTGCGCCTCTACTGCAACAATCGCAACGGCACCTTCACCGACGTCACGAAAAGCGCCGGACTCGACATCGAAATGTACGCAATGGGCGTAGCGGTCGGCGACTACAACAATGACGGCTTTCCGGACATCTTCATCACTTGCGTTGGCCAGAGCCATCTCTTTCTCAACACCGGCAAAGGCTCTTTTGTAGACGTCACGCACTCCAGCGGTCTGTTCGGCCGCCAGGGCCTGAGCACTTCCGCACTGTGGTTCGATTACGACCGCGACGGCTTGCTCGATCTCTTCGTTTGCAACTATGTGCGCTGGTCCCCCGAGCACGACGTCTTTTGCAGCCTCGACGGCACGCACAAATCGTATTGCACACCGGAAGCGTATCGCGGCGATACTTGCTGGCTTTTTCACAACCGCGGCAACGGCACGTTCGAAGATGTCACCGCCACCAGCGGCGTGTTCGACAGCAGTTCGAAGTCTCTGGGTGTGGCCATGCTGGATTATGACCAAGACGGCTGGCCAGATCTTCTCGTCGCCAATGACACGCAGCCCAACAAACTCTATCGCAACCTTCACAACGGAAAGTTCAGGGACGTCGCCGTCGAAGCCGGGCTCGCCTTTAGCACCGAAGGAAAAGCGCGCGCCGGCATGGGTGTGGATGTCGGAGACTTCGACAATTCTGGCAGTCCCGGAATCGCTATCACTAATTTCGACAACGAGATGATCGGCCTCTATCACGCCGCGAAGCCTGGCGTTTACGATGACGTCGCCACGGCAGCAGGAATTGGCGCTGCATCCAAAAGCACCCTCGGCTTTGGCTGCATGTTTCTCGATGTGGACCTGGACGGCGCGCTCGACCTCGCTGTCGCCAATGGGCACATTGATGAGACCGTGCGAAACATTCGCGGAAATGTCGGCTACGCGCAGCCGCCACACCTTTTTCTCAATCAAGGGAATGGAAGATTCGGCGACGCCGCCCGAGAAGTCGGCGGCGGATTCAATAAGCCTCGCGTCGGGCGCGGGCTAGCTTGCGCCGATTTTGATCGCGACGGCGATCTCGATATTCTGCTGACCACCAACAACGGCCCCGCCGTACTTTTTCGCAACGAACAGCTCGCCGGCAACCGCAGCATACGATTCGAATTACGGGGCACACAGTCGAACCGCGCTGCGATCGGGGCCAACGTCCAGCTTTTCACGGGAGATCTCCGCCAGTCGCGCATGGTGCGCGGCGGCTCGAGTTATCTTTCGCAGTCCGAGCTGCCGCTAACGTTCGGAGTCGCCAGGCGCGATAAGGTCGACCGTGTGGTCATCCAGTGGCCCAGCGGCCGCACCGAAGAATACAAGAACCTGGAAGCACAAAAAGCCTACAAGTGCTTGGAAGGAAAGGGCATAGAGCCGATTTAGCAGGCCTAATCTTTTTCCATTATTGCCGCTAGTTTAATTGTTTTGCATGATTTTGCGGCTTCTAATGCTTTCACAGTATTGCGTGTTGTGCGCCTGAAAAATATAACTATGTCCACTAGCATCATCGCCTCCAGCTCAGCCATTCCTTGGCCTGCTTCGGGGCACCCCAAACTGAATCGCGACCGGATGGATCTCAGACATCCGGTCGTTTTCATTCTTGCACGCAACTGTTCGCAAGAGGTTTTTGATGCGCGTTGAGTCGTCTGAGCGCTGGTTGTTCCGTGGACTCGTTCTCCTCGCTCTAAGCGCAGCGTATCTGTACGGATTTCCCTCAGCTACACTCACGTACGCAGCGGTCGACCTCCTTCACGTCGCCATTGGAGTTCTCGTTTTTGTGCTGCTTCTCGTTTCTCTCGTTCCATTAGTTTGGGCCGGTACCACAGTCGCCCGCATCGGATGGATTCTCTTTGCTGCGGGAACCCTTCTCGGCATGGCCTTGATCAAAATTGGAACGCCGCATCACCTCTGGAATTGGCTTTACGCGCACATTGTCCTGTGCGTCGTCGGCGCGCTGCTGCTCTTGGCGGATTGGTTCCGCTCCAAAGGTTGGTTGGGACAAACGGTAGGCACCCGGGCGCTGCGATTTGCTTCGCTGGTTCTCACGACGTTCGCGATCTCCGCAGGACTCTGGTTCGCGCGCGAAGGCGGCTGGCACGACGCGCGAGCCAATCGCATCATCAATCCGCTGATTCCGCCTGACTCCATGGATCACGAAGGCGATGGTTCCGGTGGAAAATTCTTCCCCAGCTCTGCGCAGACCAAACACGATGTCAACATCCCCTCGCAATACTTCATGAAGTCCGACGCCTGCCAGCGCTGCCACGCCGATATTTACGCACAGTGGAACGGCTCGATGCACCATTTTTCCTCTTTCAACAATCAGTGGTATCGCAAAAGCATCGAGTACATGCAGGAGGTCGCCGGCGTGCGCTCCTCGAAATGGTGCGCAGGTTGCCACGATCCCGCTTTGCTTTACAGCGGTAAGTTCGATACCCCCATCAAAGATAGAGTTAACCTTCCGGAGGCTCGTGCCGGCCTGGGCTGCCTCATGTGCCACAGCATCGTGGAAGTGAAGAGCACCATGGGCCAGGGCGATTTTTTCCTCGAATATCCGAAGCTCCACGAACTCGCCGCAAGCGAAAATCCCTTCGTTCGCAAGCTGCACGATTTCGTCGTACGCTTGAACCCCGAACCGCACCGCCGTACTTTCCTGAAGCCTTTCATGCGTACGGAAACGGCTGAGTTCTGCTCTTCCTGCCACAAGGTCCATCTAGACCTCCCCGTGAATCACTACCGTTGGATTCGCGGCTTCAACGAATACGACAACTGGCAATCCAGCGGCGTCTCCGGACAGGGCGCTCGCTCCTTTTATTATCCGAAGTCTCCGATGAGTTGTGCCGATTGCCATATGCCGTTCGTACCGTCGAAGGACGACGGCAACATCAACGGTCTCGTGCACTCACACCGCTTCCCCGGCGCAAACACCGCCGTGCCTACGGCCAACCAGGACGAGGCGCAATACGAGTTCGCGAAGAAATTTCTCCAGGACAAGCAGCTCAGCGTGGATATTTTTGCCGTTTCTCCAGAGGGCAAGGAATCGTCTGCCCCGGTTCGCAACGAGTTAGGCAAACAGGAGCTCTCGACCACTTTTGCCGTCGGTGAAGAGTCTGAGGCGGCGCTACCCAAAGGACCGTCGGGCGAGGTCCGCGCGATCACCGCTCCCATCGATCGCACCGACGCCTCCGTGCGCCGCGGCGGCGATGTTCGCGTGGACGTCGTCGTTCGAACGCGAAAGGTCGGCCACTTTTTCCCTGGTGGCACCGTCGATGCCTTCGACGTTTGGCTCGAATTGCAAGCCACTGACGAAAAAGGCCAAACCATTTTCTGGAGCGGCCAAGTCGAAGACCACGGTAAAGGCGCCGTCGAACCGGGGGCGCATTTCTATCGCTCGCTGCAAATTGACGGTCATGGCAATGTCATCAACAAGCGCAATGCCTGGGCCACGCGCTCCGTCGTTTACGTGCATCTGATTCCTCCCGGCGCAGCCGACACCGTGCATTACCGCTTACACGTTCCCGAAAACTGCGGCAACAAAATCAGCCTGCGCGCGAAACTGAATTATCGGAAATTCAGTTGGTACAACACGCAGTTTTCCTTTGCCGGCGTTCCAAAAGACGTAACCGTTCAACCGACGAAACCAACCACCCCCGATTACGATGATCGCCAATTCTATTTCAACGGCGACACTTCGAGCGTGTCGGGCAACATAAAAGCAATTCCCGACCTGCCGATCACGGTCCTCGCCGAAGACACAAAATCCTTGCGCGTCCTTCCGAAAAGTTCACCGGTCCCCCAACCGGCAACGATCACCACGAGGGAAGACTGGACGCGCTGGAATGATTACGGCATCGGCCTTTTCCTGCAAGGCGATTTGAAAGCCGCCGCAGCCGCCTTCGAAAGAATCACTGAAGCAGATCCCCTCAATCCCGACGGCTGGACCAACATCGGTCGGGTGCTCTTGCAGGAAGGCGACACAGCCGGCGCGCGGAACGTATTGGAAAAATCTCTCGCCATCGATTCGAAATTAGGCCGCACGAATTTCTTCTACGCCAAAGCGCTTCGCGAGGATGGCGACTATGACGGCGCAATCACGCATTTGAAAATGGTTCTCGAGCAGTTCCCGCGCGATCGCGTCGTCCACAACGAACTCGGCCGCGTGCTGTTCCTCGAAAAGCGCTACGCCGATGCCGTCACCGAGTTCGAAAAAACGCTGGCCATCGACCCGGAAGACTTGCAGGCGCATTACAACCTGATGCTCTGCTACAACGGCCTCGGCGACGACAAAAAAGCCGAAGAGCACAAAGCTCGCTATATGCGCTTCAAAGCCGACGAATCCGCGCAGGCCATTACCGGCCCCTACCGTCAAGCGCATCCCGAAGACAACAATGAACGTCAGCCCATTCATGAGCACTACAGCGTGGCTCTGTCTGCGGCTCCGCAGAAGCAATCCAGGCTAACAAAGACGGCAACAGCCGCGAGGGGAGCTAGGAAAATGTCGCTGACAAAACTCCCTGCAACAACGTCATCTTTCTCGGGGACGTCTAGGAAAAGAAACGCGCAAACTACTAGCCCAAGCTCTTTGTTTCACTAAGAACTTATAACTAAGAACTGAGAACTAAAAACTAAAAACCAAGGGATAGTGAGGCCAAATGACCTGGATCCAGACCGTGCGCATGGATGACGACAAGTGCGTCAAGAAGGCCATCGAATCGCAGCGCAAACTTTATCCCATCGAATACGCCACCCCAGTTCAACCTGTAAATGACGGCGAAGCTGCGGGCATTGTGGCCAGCCACACGCTGATCCCCGAAGCGCTGTATCACGCGTTCAGCACGTTCGGCGCGTTGATGTCGCCGGAATTGCCGCTGAAACGGCATCAGCACGAGATGATCGCCACCATGGTGTCGGTCACCAACCGCTGCCACTATTGAATCGTGTCCCACGCAGAGTTTCTGCGTCGTGTCACACTGAACGAGGAGATGGTTGCAGCGCTGAAGAAAGATTACCGCACCGCCCCAATCAGCGAGCAGGACCGCACCATGCTGGATTACGTTGTGAAGCTGACCAGGGACGCCACGAAATGCAGCCTCCAGGATCACAATAGACTGCGGGCCGCGGGTTTCGACGACAGAGGCATCCTGCAAATTACGCTCATCGCGTCTTGGTTCAACTACATCAATCGCGTTGCGGACGCCCTGGGCGTCGGCCGCGACTGAAACGGGGGAAGGGTGAAACGCTCGCTCGCTACTCTTTGTGTCCTTGTGGCCGCAATTCTTTTGACCGTGAAAACTGGAGTCAAAGCTGCGTCGGAAGCTTCGTCAATTCAATTCCGTGACGTCACGCAACAAGCCGGAATCCATTTCGTCCACAACAACGGTGCGTTCGGCAAAAAGTATCTGCCCGAAACCATGGGCCCTGGCGTCGCTTTCATTGATTACGACAACGATGGCTGGCCAGACATTCTCCTGGTGAACGGCATGGACTGGCCTGGCCACGGGCAAAAGCATTCCACGCCCAAGCTCTATCACAACAATCACGACGGCACCTTCACCGACGTAACGCACAAAGCGGGACTGGACGTCGAGCTTTTCGGCATGGGCGTAGCTGTGGGCGATTACGATAATGATGGCTACGAGGACCTGTTCATTACCGCGTACGGGCAGAACCGCTTGTTTCACAACAATGGCAACGGCACCTTCACCGACGTCACACAGAAAGCGGGGTTGCAGAGCGCGAAGGAATTCAGCACCAGCGCTGCTTGGGTGGACTACGACAAAGACGGCCACCTCGATCTAGTCGTCGCCAATTACGTCCAGTGGACTCCGGAAACCGACCTCTATTGCACCCTCGACGGCAAGAGCAAGTCCTATTGCACGCCGGAATCGTACAAAGGCACATCCGTGCGCCTCTGGCACAACCGCGGCGACGGCACGTTCGAAGACGTGACTCAGAAATCAGGTTTGGGCGACGCGACGTCGAAGACGCTCGGCGTCGCTGTTCTCGATTACGACAACGACGGTTGGCCCGATTTGCTTTTTTCCAATGATACGCAACCAAACAAACTCTATCGCAACAACGGCAACGGCACCTTCACCGAAAAAGCCGTCGTGGCTGGCGTCGCGTTCAGCGAAGACGGCGTGGCCCGCGCCGGCATGGGCGTGGACGCCGCCGACTACGATCATTCCGGCTTCGCCAGCTTGCTCATCACCAATTTCTCGAACCAGATGATTTCGCTCTATCACAACGAAGGCAAGGGCCTCTTCGTGGACGAAGCGCCGCGCTCGGAAATCGGCCGCGCCTCGCTGCTCACGCTCGGCTTCGGCTGCTTCTTCTTCGACTACGACCTCGACGGCTGGCAGGATGTGCTCATCGCCAACGGCCACGTCGATGACGACATTCAGAAAGTGCAAGCCAATGTCAGCTATGCGGAGCGGCCGCATCTTTTCCGCAATGTGGG
>DATEGO010000155.1:0-6012 GCA_035280065.1 Candidatus Acidiferrum sp. | reverse complement strand
AATCCCCCCCTCTCCGCCATGACCTAAGTTCAACGATCGTTAGGGCTTAACCGCCTCCCGCGCCTAGGCCGCCGCATTGGAGCTATAGCAGCCTTTATCCCAATTTATCCCAATGCGCGATACAACGGTCCGCGAAACTGTCGGACTCAGCGTCTCTGCCAGTCCAAAATTCGATCAACACGAACGCGTTTACCGACCGAGTTTTTGTGGCGATACGACATTATAATGTCCTCATGCCGACTACGCGGGACTCTCTTCTCTATTCACGCGTTGAAACGGTCCTCGCCAGCGAGATCGCCGATGGCGACCGAAAGGTTGGCGACCAACTGCCGACCGAAGACAGCCTCATTGCGCGATTCGGTGTCAGCCGCATTACCGTTCGGCGTGCTATTCAGAATCTTGTGAGTCGCGGTCTTGTTGAGATTCGTCGCGGGAAAGGCACATTCGTCGCTGCGCCGAAGATCACCCAGGAGCTTAAGGAACTGAGCGGATTTGTCGAAGATATGCATGCACTCGGCCGCAAACCAACCGCACGCGTAATCGGAAGGGAAATTGTGACCGCCGATGCGACCGTGGCGCGTCAACTTGCGCTTACAAAGGGCGAGCGAGTCGTCAGAATTCGTCGCGTGCGCCTGGCCGATGGTATTCCTCTCTCCTTCGATGAGACCTACCTCCCGTTGGAGATCGGCAAGAAAATTATCACCAACAATCTGAAGGTCGAGCCTATCTTTGCGCTTCTTGAACGCAAGTATGATGTTCCGCTGATTGAGGCCGAATACAAGCTAGACGCAGTGCCAGCTGAGTCTGAAGTAGCGGCGGCACTAAGAGTCAAACAACGAAGCCCAGTCTTGCGAATTGAACGAACTTCCTACTCAACGGGTAGCCGTCCAGTCGATTACGAAAGGTTGCACTACAGAGGGGATCTGGTCCAGTTTGTTACGCGCCTGGTCCGAAAGGTTTCTCGTTGAGCCACTTCCGACGGAATTTCGCAAGCGACATTTAAGCTGTCCCAACCTCTCTACGAAAAGGATCGTGGATTTCCTATCGCTCTTGCTCACGTGGACGCCGAAAGCTGTAAGAAACAATGGCGGACGATTCCGTCTCCAGTAGCAATGTATTGCCGATCTGCACGACGGTTCCATGAATTCGCGTTGGTTGAGCCACACGATCGATAAAGGCTTCCTTGGGCAATGGCTTTTGATTCGGGCCGGTCAGTTGCAGCACCGCAGGAGAGCCGTTGAAGTCATTTGTGGCGAAAACTGGCGGAATGCCGCCGCTCAAACATCGAACCGCGCAGTCGCGATGCACCTTGCCGTTGCCAGGATTCATGTTGCCGAAGTAGCACTTGCTATCCACAATCTCGCCAACTAGGTCAACTTCGCCCAAGCTTTTCGGTGCCATTTGATTTTGCTGAGCGTCATCGAGCGCAGCGATTGAGCCGGCGGACAGAACAATCATTTTTAGGTCGTCTCGGTAAATCAGCGTTCCTCGTAACCGCACGCTCTTGCCGACGTAGGCGGCTACTTGGCTGTCAGCACCATGCTTTCCCATCGCCACCAGCAGATACCGTAATGCGCTGGAATTCGCCGCGTCCGGCGGTGAGAGTAGCGTCGGATATGGGCTTGTTTCGATGACCCCCTCAAACGTTCGTTCCTTGCCAGATGCGAAAAATGATCGTGAGTAAATGCGCTGAACAGCCGCGAAGCCAATGGCACAGGTTATTGCCGTAGCGAATAGCACGACAATGACGACCTTCATCCTACGGGCAATCCCGGAAGGCACTTTCGGAAGGTAACCCACATAGAATTCAGTCATGCCATCACATCCGTCGTACCGATTAGCGAGGGCTCGACCCAAGTGCCTGGCGGGTTCGGTCTGGGGTCGATCCAAACGCGTCCATGAACGATCTTCGTTTGAAATGTGGAAACCCTTTCAGTGAAGGGCGGAGGAGAAGCTCCGTTCTCAGGCAAATACTGGAACCCGTGCCACGGGCAGGTCACACAACCATCGATGATTTTGCCTTCACCCAGCGGACCGTTTTGGTGCCGGCAGACATTTGAAATCGCTGATATTTTACCGTCGTACTTGAAAATCGCGACGCGCTCGTTATTGAGAGAGACAACTGTGGCACACTTTTCTGGAATCTCAGTGACCGCGCAGGCCTTTACAAACCCATCCGCAACGGGACCAAGCTTCTTGCTGTCCATTTTAGCTTCCTGTCGCGCAGCAACCACATGGAGCGTGAGGACAATCAACAACCCGAAGCCGGTGCCAGCCGCGAGCAGCGGGCTCGTTTCGGATTGCAGCAAGCCCAGAGTCACATGAGCAACCAGTAAGGCATAAGCCACATACACGGACATGTGCAGAGCCTTCCACACGGGTGGAGTCAGGTTCCTGAGCCAAAAGTCGTGGCTCGTCGCTGCCATGAGGAAAAGAATTATAAGAGCGAGAAAACCCAGCTGCTGAAACGGGAAATCCGGGAGGCTTCCGAAATCTTGATTCGAAGTCAACAGACTGACGAAAGGATCTTTATCCCCGTGACTGTGGAACTGTCTGATTGCGGCCACACTGTGGATCGCGCCGAGAAGAAACGTGACTACACCGAGATGCCGGCGATTATAAAGCAATGGCAAACACTTCGGGTCCAGCCTACAGAGCGGCCCGATGCAGAGGACGATGTGAAGAAGAAGGAACGCGGCGGAACCAGCCGCGCGGATCGTCAAGGTTTTCGCCGTCGCATAGGGGAACAGAAACGCGCTGATTCCGACAAAAAACGTCAGATAGAGCGTGACTCCGGCGACCAGGACAACATCGTAGATGTGTTTTTGGCGATTCCAGGCAATGGCTTGATATTGATGGCTCATGGAGTCGCTTCCAGGTGCAGGGGGTGGTTGGAGGGATTTGGCGACGTGCTAGCTGTCGGCCATGAATAGCGGAACGCAATGCCACTGAGAAAAAGGGCGGGTAGCAGCAACGCCAGCACGAAAAACACGCGACGATGAATTTTGCGGTGTGGCTGAATCATCGGTGCGGATTCCTCTCTTCCGCGGGCTCCCCCGTTCCAGAAACCCACCGGCGAAGTAGGAGGGGCCAGAAGACAGCTGAAGCCGGAAGAATCAAAAGACGAAAGGCAACGCCGCTGCCAATTGCCTGCGAATCGACACGTTTCACGCCGGTTGTAACGAAGGCAATCGCAAACAACGACCCGGCTATGCCGTAAAGATATAGGCCGCATACCAGTAGAGTTGCGACCCGTTCATACATTGCGGCCACCGATGGGAATCGCTTCGCCCGTAACCCGAGAGGCGCGCTCTGTGGTGAGGCTGAGAACCAAATTTACAACGTCGCTCGGTTGAATCCATTTCGAAAAATCAGCGTCGGGCATGGCGTTGCGGTTTGCCGGTGTATCCATGGTCCCCGGCAAAACGATATTTGCAGTCAAGCCCGCGTCCTTATTTTCAAGCGCCACCGTGCGGACCAACATCGCGAGGGCAGCTTTGAACGTAATGAATGCTCCGAGTTGGGGATGCGGTTCGACTGCGGTCAGACTCCCAACGGCCACAATTCGTCCTCTTCCGGACTTTCGTAAAAATGGGACCGCCGCGCGCAGCAAATAAAACCCTGATGTCAGGTTTAGATCGCGCATTCGTTCCCAGGTGGCATCATCCGTTCCTGCAACGGTTTGACCGCCTGCAAAACCACCTACCACGTGTACAAGCACATCGAGTCTGCCGAACCGCGTGATTACGGACTGAACTGCGTCGTTCACCGCGGTCGCTTTGGTGAAATCGACGGCGAGCGCAGTGCAATTGGGCAACGGAAAGTCTTGCTGGGAAATGCTTCGAGACGCTCCGACAACGGTTGCCTCGGTCTGTAGAAACCGCCGGGTGATGTAGGACCCTAAACCTCCCTTTGCCCCTGTGATGAAAACTACCCTGTCTCTCATGGATGGTAAGCCTCGTCTATCTTGTTGGTCCGGGATGAACCAAGCCGCCGCGTTCCAAGGAGGCCATCTATTGCCATCGGTCCGGAACCACCAAAAACGAGCGCCGCAAGGCACGCAAGATAGAGCAGATCAAGCTCGTAGCCCGGCGGCCCGAACTGGGCCCGGCCGGCCGCCACACTCAGCAGCTTGATCGAACTGAATCCATAGGGGAGATGGACGGTTAGCATCGCTACGATGAGAACCGCAGCCATCGGCAGACTTACGAGTGCGACGAAAGCTCCGAGCAGGACGGCGAGACCGCCGATGAGCTCGGTCAAAATGGTGAGCCATGCCATTAGCTGAGGCGCAGGCACGCCCATCGTATGCAGAATGGCTGCGAAGGCTTCAGGGCCCCTGGATAACTTCGCGAAGCCATGCGCCATGAAACCATAGCCAACAATCAGCCGTAGCGGAATCGGAGCCCAACGAGCAACCGCCGGTCTTGCCCAGAATGCAAGACGGTTGTTTAAGAATGTAAAAAGGCTGCTTGCTTCCCGTTCAAGAGATTGGCTAAGTTCGCTCATATTCGAAAATCTCCTCTTTTCGCGTCGAACAGCGACACACGCGAGTGCGATAGACGGAACTGTGAAGGCTTTTGGCCTTCTTGACATTATGATGTTATAATGTCGTGGTGGTTACAGAATTTCTGCGATTCTTTTGCGGCAGGCTCGCTCCCAGGATTTGGAAGGCCGCCGGATGAACGATTCTCTCGAGAGACCTTCGTTCGGGGCAGCGTTACGGTTCTGGTTCAAGCTCGGATGGGTGAGCTTCGGCGGCACAGTGCAGGTAAAGATGATCAAACCGAGTAAGCCAATTCAATAGAGTCCGCCCGCCAAGTCGACTCAGAAGGTCAAGTCTGAGATTCCACGGGTCCAGTCTGCTTAGGCGGCCTTCGTGCCTTGCGGATACCCCAAATCCGCGACCATTGCCAAAGACTTACAGCAGACAAAACCCGAGAAGCCCGGTCAGGCGCGGTTCGTACTATTTACTGTATGGTGATTATTAGCTATGGTTACCCGTGTTCCGAGGAGTCTGGAGCGGCACCATGCGAACCGCAATCTACGCCCGTGTCTCCACCAAAGACCAAAGTTGCGACCTTCAACTCCGTGACCTACGCGCCTACTGCGCCGCACGGAAGTTTTCCGCGCTTCGCGAATACGTTGATGTTGGTGAGTCGGGTGCGAAGGACTCACGGCCACAGCTAAACGAGTTGATGTCCACCGCCCGCAAGCGGCTGTTTGATGCGGTCGTGGTTTGGCGCTTTGATCGGTTCGCCCGGTCCACCAAACATCTATTGTTGGCGCTGGAGGAATTCCGGTCGCTAGGCATTCAGTTCATCAGCTATCAGGAAAACATTGATACGAGCAGTCCGCTTGGTCAGGCGCTCTTCACAATCGTCTCGGCTGTCGCTCAGTTGGAGCGCGACCTGATTCGTGAGCGCGTGACGGCTGGCATCCGCAATGCGCGTGCTTCTGGCAAACAGCTTGGCCGTCCTCGTCGTGCCGTGAGCCAAGATGAAGTTCAGCGCCTGCGCTCGGGGGGCGCAAGCATTCGGCAGATCGCCACGAAACTCGGTGTCGGATACGGAACGGTGCGGCTTCGCCTCCGCAATGCTTAACTGCGGATCTTGGCCGGGTTGCCCAGCCCTAGCGAGTGCCTGACTTCCGAGTTGCTCGTGACTCGGGCGAACTCCGAGGCGGCGTCTGGCGGCGCGCGAAGAACTCGACCCTAGCCGCCTTCACTTGGGCAGATCAACGACTGATCCGACGCCCGCGTACACGTAATGCTCGCCAAACGCTCTCCTCAGGGCAGCGAACTCCGGCTCGCCCGTGCAATGCCCCGGCGCCACGCGTTCCAACTTGTATTGGTCGTGCAGCACGCCGGCGATGCGCTCCACTTCAGGATCCGGTGCTTGGATCTGGTGCAGCCCGCCGAACAGGATATTGATGTGGGGATCGATCGCACTGGCCTCCCGCACGATGTGCTCCACGCCGGGATGCGAGCAACCCACCACTAGCACGATGCCG
>DATEGO010000154.1:0-86441 GCA_035280065.1 Candidatus Acidiferrum sp. | reverse complement strand
CGACGGAATTGCGCGCGTGCACGGGCTGGAAAAGGTGATGGCCGGCGAGATGCTGGCGTTTCCGCACAATATATTTGGAATTGCGCTGAACCTCGAGGAAGAAGAAGTGGGCGTGGTGCTGCTCGGAGAAACGACGGAGTTGAAGGAAGGCGACGTCGTGAAGCGGACGAACACGATTATGTCCGTTCCCGTGGGCGAAGCGCTGGTGGGACGAGTGGTGAATCCATTGGGGCAGCAGCTGGACGGCAAAGGCCCGATTGCCACGAAGCAGCGCAACGCGCTCGAACGCCTTGCGCCAGGCGTGCTGGACCGCCAGCCGGTGCGCGAGCCGCTGCAGACCGGTATCAAGGCGATTGACAGCATGATTCCCATCGGGCGTGGCCAGCGCGAGTTGATCATCGGCGACCGCCAGACCGGCAAGACCGCGGTGATTCTCGACACCATCATCAATCAAAAGGGCGGCGACGTAATTTGCATTTACTGCGGCATCGGGCAGAAGCGCTCCACGATCGCGCAGGTGGTGAAGACGCTGACGGATGCGGGCGCAATGGATTACACCATTGTCGTCGCTTCCTCGGCCGCCGAGCCTGCTTCCCTGCAGTACATTGCGCCGTACGCCGCGTGCGCCATGGGCGAATACTTCCGCGACAACAAACGCCATGCCGTCGCGTTTTATGACGACCTCTCGAAGCACGCTCAGGCGTACCGCGAGATTTCTTTGCTGTTGCGGCGCCCGCCAGGCCGCGAAGCGTTTCCCGGCGACGTGTTTTATTTGCATTCGCGCTTGCTGGAACGCGCCGCAAAACTGAATGACAAACTGGGCGCGGGTTCCTTGACTGCGCTGCCGGTGATCGAAACGCAGGCGGGCGACGTTTCCGCGTACATTCCCACGAACGTGATTTCAATTACGGACGGACAGATTTACCTGGAAGCGGACCTCTTTAACGCGGGCATTCGTCCGGCCATCAACGTGGGCATCAGCGTGAGCCGCGTCGGCGGCAACGCGCAAATCAAGGCCATGCGCCAGGTGGCGGGCTCGCTGCGGTTGGACATGGCGCAGTACCGCGAATTGGCGGCGTTCGCGCAGTTCGGCGCGGACCAGCTCGATAAGGTCACGCAGGGCCAGCTTGCGCGCGGCCAGCGGCTGACGGAAGTCTTGAAGCAGGATCAATACGTGCCTCTTCCAGCCGAAAAGCAGGTGCTCATCATTCAGGTGGGTACCAGCGGCGCTCTCGATACCGTGCCGGTGCCGGAAGTTCGCCGCTTTGAGCGTGAGTTCTTGCAGTTCACCGAGACGAATTATCCTTCACTGCTGAAGAACATTGCGGCGAAGAAGGCGCTGGACGACGGCATCAAGGCGGAAATCAAGGCTGCTGTGGACGCGTTCAAGGAGCGATTCACCGTAGCGGCCGCGGCGGCGAATTAGGGATCTAGACTAACGAAAGACCATGCCCACACTTCTCGACTTCCGGCGCCGCATCCGCTCGGTGAAAAACACCCAGCAGATTACGCGCGCCATGAAGTTTGTGGCGGCGGCGCGGTTGCGGCGCGCGCAGGAAGCGGCATTGGCCGCGCGCCCCTATGCGAAAGAACTGGTGCGTGTGCTGCGCTCGACGATCAGCCGCATTGCGGAACCGCAGCATCCGCTGCTGGCGCGGCGGCCCGAGGAAAGAGTGCTCACCCTGGTTTTGACCGGCGAACGTGGACTCGCGGGCGCGTTCAATACCAACATTTTGCGCAAGGCGAACGAGTTCTTCCGCGCGAACAAGGACCGCAAACTCTCGGTCATTCCCATCGGCAAAAAAGGCCGCGATGCTTTGCGCAAGGCCGGGTTCAACCTCATCGCTGAATACATAAACGTACTGGCGCGCGTGGAATTCGGTGCCGTCCGCGAGATTTCAAATCTTGTGACCGATTTGTACGCCAAAGGCCAGATCGATTCCGTTTACATCATTTTCAGCGAATTCAAGACGGTAATGTCCGCGAACCTGGCGGTAGAAAAACTTTTGCCGGTGGACGCAGCGCAAGTACAGGAAGGGACAGAAGGCAAGGAAGCCAGCTCTCAGGTGGATTACATTTACGAGCAGCCGGAAGAGCAGCTTCTCGACCGGCTTTTGCCGCGTTATGTCGAGTCGCAAGTGCAGCGCGCTATGCTGGAATCGTCTGCTGCAGAACACGCGGCGCGCATGACGGCGATGGAGTCTGCGACGAAAAACGCCGGCGACGTCATCGAGGCGCTGACGCTGCACATGAACAAGGTTCGCCAGGCAGCCATTACCAAAGAAATTATCGAAATTGTGAGCGGTGCCTCCAGCACTGCTTAGGAGAAAGCATGGCGGAAAAATACGCAGCCGTGGGACACATTGTCCAAATCATCGGGCCGGTGCTCGACGTGCAATTTGAGGGCGGCCATCTGCCCGCAATCTACAACGCCGTTCGCATCACCAGTGACGGCTTTAACGTCCCGGAGCCGATCGACGTGACAGCCGAAGTGCAGCAGCACTTAGGGGAAGGCCGTGTGCGCGCGGTGGCCATGGAGCCGACTGAAGGCCTCGTGCGCGGGATGAAGGCTGTTGATCTCGGCGAGGGCATTAGCGTGCCCGTTGGTCGCACTACTCTTGGCCGCGTAATGAACGTGCTCGGCAAACCGGTGGATCAACTCGGTCCTCTGGAGAGCAAGACGCGTTACCAGATCCACCGGCCGGCACCGCTCCTCGATCAGCAATCCACTACGTTGGAAATGTTCGAGACGGGCATCAAGGTCGTTGACCTCATTCAGCCGTTCTTGAAAGGTGGAAAGATTGGCCTCTTCGGCGGCGCAGGCGTTGGCAAAACGGTTCTCATTCAGGAATTGATTCACAACGTTGCCATGCAGCACGGCGGCGTCTCGGTCTTTTCGGGAGTGGGCGAACGCACCCGCGAAGGAAATGACCTCTGGATCGAATTCCAGGAGTCCGGCGTCGTGGTGCCGGGCAATTCCGAGAAATCGCGCGCCGCGCTGATCTACGGCCAGATGACCGAGCCGCCCGGGGCGCGCCTGCGCGTCGGCCTGACCGGCCTGACCGTTGCGGAATACTTCCGCGACCAGGAACATCTTGACGTGCTGCTGTTCATCGACAACATTTTCCGCTTTGTCCAGGCCGGCTCGGAAGTCTCCGCGCTTCTCGGCCGCATGCCTTCGGCCGTCGGTTATCAGCCTAACCTCAACACCGAAATCGGCGAATTGCAGGAGCGCATCACTTCCACCAAGACCGGTTCCATCACTTCAGTGCAGGCGATTTACGTGCCCGCTGATGACTACACCGACCCGGCTCCGGCCGCGACGTTCACCCACCTCGATGCGTCCACAAACCTGAGCCGCCAAATCGTCGAGCGCGGCATCTATCCCGCCGTCGATCCGTTGGCCAGCTTCTCGCGCATTCTCGATCCGCGCATTGTCGGTCAGGAGCATTACACGGTGGCGCGGGCCGTGAAATCGATTCTGCAGCGGTACAAAGATCTCCAGGACATCATCGCCATCCTCGGCATCGAGGAACTCTCCGATGAAGACAAGCGCACCGTGGCGCGCGCGCGCAAGATCGAAAAGTTTCTGTCGCAGCCCATGTTCGTGGCCGCACAGTTTACAGGCCTCGAAGGCAAATACGTCAAGATTGAGGACACCGTGCGCAGCTTCAAGGAAATCGTCGAAGGCAAGTACGACGACATCCCGGAGCAGGCGTTCTACATGGTGGGCACTATTGAAGAAGCGCTGCAAAAAGCGGAAAAGATGAAGGCAGGCGTGTAAGAAAAATGCTTCCCGAAGGCATGGAACTGGTGATCGTCACGCCCACGCGGCAATTGGTGCGCGCGCGCACGAAAGAAGTCACGCTGCCGGGGGCGAATGGTTACCTGGGAATCCTTCCGGGCCACGCCCCGTTGATGACCGAGTTGGGCATCGGCGAATTGACGTATCAGGGTGCGGCGCAAGGCGCGCCTCTTGCGATCGTTCGCGGCTTCGCGGAGGTCCTGCCGGATCGCGTGACGGTGCTTGCCGAAACCGCCGAACTCGCCGCAGAAATCGATCTTCAGCGCGCCGAAGCTGCGAAGGCCCGCGCTGAAAAACGGCTTGCCCAGGCCTCACCCGACATCGATTGGGACCGTGCTAGCGTTGCTCTCCAACGCGCTCTCATTCGCATCCAGGTGGCGCGCAAATTCCACGGCGTGCCCGCCAATTCTCACTGACCTTTGCCATTTCGGCGCTGCCCGTCAGTTTTTTGACACCGAACTCGGCCAATTCATCTAATCTAATTGTGGACAGACCAGATGGAGCCCATCACGATTTACACCACAGCCTGGTGCCCGGATTGCCGCTATACGAAGGCTTTTCTGCGCGAAAGAGGCGTGGCCTACCGTGAAATAAACATTGAAGAAGACGAGTCCGCGGAGGAAATCGTCCTTAAAGCAAACAACGGTCTGCGCAAAGTCCCAACCTTGGAAGTAGACGGCCGCTATTTTGCTTGCAGCCCGTTTGATGCCAAAGAGCTTGCCGAGGAACTCAACATCCCGCTAAATCCGTAATTCGCAGAAAACGAAGCCCTCCTCTAATGCACCGGAATCCCGCGCGCCCACACATCCGTCACGCACAGAGATTGGTCTAACAGCAAGACATCTGCATCCGCGCCAACCCGCAGAGAACCCTTTTTGAATTCGACCCCCAAGAGCGACGCGGGATTCAACGTCAGCATGCGAATCGCGTCCTGCAAGGGAACACCCAGATTCACAATGTTCCGAAGCGCACGGTCGAGCGTCAAAGTGCTGCCTGCGAGGATTCCCGCAGCGTTGCGGCAGACGCCATTCGTTACCGTCACCTCGAAGCCGCCGAGCATGTACTTTCCATCCGGCATACCGGTGGCGGAGAGCCCATCGCTCACCAGGGTGACCCGCTCATAACCTTTCGCTTTCAAGAGCAGCTTCATTGCGCCTTCTTCGACATGCACGCCGTCGGCAATCAATTCCGCGTTGATTTCCGGCGAAGTCAGCACCGCTCCAATCACGCCCGGATCACGGTGCGTGAAGGGCCGCATGGCGTTATACGTGTGCGTCGCGCTTCGTGCGCCGTGAGCAATGGCAAACCGGGTTTGCTCGTAATTCGCGTCGGTGTGGCCCACGGAAACCACCAGGCCTGCCTTGCGAGCCGCTTCCATGCATGGAGCCGCCCCCAGCACTTCAGGAGCAATCGTGATTAAGCGCGCTTTTCCATTCGCTGCCTGAAGAAAACGGTTGAGCAAATCCTGTGACGGAGGCTGAATCCATTCCACGGGATGCACGCCACGCCGCTCTTTGCTGATGAACGGTCCCTCGAAGTGGATGCCCAGAACTTCGGCGCGAGATTCCTTCGCCGCATGCTGCTGTGTGATGTATAGAGAAATCCCTACGGTCGCTCGGATCGTGGCGTCGGGCGCTGCCGTGACCGTTGTGGCCAGCAGCGAAGTAGTTCCAAACTCGGCTACCTTCCGAGTGACAACTCCGAGCGCATCGCCGTCACCCTCCATCACGTCGCGCCCTCCCGCCCCGTGAATGTGAATGTCAATGAATCCCGGAATCGCTGTTTTCTCGGTCGCGTTGAGTTCCGTGGCGCCCGCGGGCAGACTCAAGCCGCTGCGTGGGCCAATCGCCTCAATGACGCCGTCGCGAATCAGGATTCCAGCGTGGGTGATTTCTGAAGCGGGAGTGAATGCGCGTCCTGCATGGATAAGAGTAGTCGCCATGGCCGTGCAACATCGTAACGGAAATGCTTGGCGGGACAAAACAAAACGGGCAGACCGAATGTTCAGTCTGCCCGCCTGTTCCGACTGGAATACTATTGCTTACTTGCCGCCGGCCATGTCGATGCTGGCCAGTTTCAGCGTTTCGCCTTCCACCGTGCCCTTGACGGTCACGTGATGGCCGGCATGCGCCGCAACTTTATCCTGCGCATCAACTACATACACTTTCTTGTCGGCGTCGTTCACGAACACGTACTTGGCGCCATGTTCCTTGACGCACTTGGTCGTGCACTCGCCGGCCTTTTCGTTCGCGCCCTTTACCCCGCACTGGCTATCGGAGATCCAGCCGGTCATCGAGCTGTCCGCCGCCAACGCAAGCGTGCCCGCGAAGAGCGTTGCCGCAATTGCCGTTGTGAGTCTGAGTTTCATTGTTTTCCCCCTCCAGAAGTCCATTTATGGTGTTTAGTCGCCGGGCCGTCCCTGTAGCTTCGCATAGCCACGGCTCCTGTGTCCAGCCACTTCCTTAAACCGTTCTAGACCCTGGTTTTATTCCCAGGCAAGCGCAAGATGAGGCAAAAAAAGAGGGAGGATTCTTCTGGAATCCTCCCCGCTGGCCCCGCATTCCTAAGGATCCGCGTCTACTGGCCGGAAGTCGCGTTGCTCGCAGTAGCCGTTGTTGCGCCCTTGGGCATGCTCAAATAGCCGGTGGCGCTGGTTTTAGTCACTTTGTTGACCACGAGTTCCAGCGCGGAGCGGCTGCCGCCCGTGTAGAAGAAGATCGGCTCATTGACCGAGCGGTTCTTCTTCTCGAAGCTGTTGTCGTCCGCCAGAACGTTCATGGTGTATTGGCTTTTCCGGGGGTTCGTGTCTTTCAGCACCAATTGAATGCCGCCCACCTTGGTGGCTCCGCCCTTGCGTTGCACCGTGAATTCAAAATAGTCGCGCTGGCCTGTCCGGCGAAGCTGGTCGATTTCGTCGTGGTTGCGGGCAATTAACGTGCCCATTTCGCTGCGGGCCATCTGGATGCTGTTCTTGGTGGCGTCGAGGTCGCCCTTCACTCCGGTGACGTCGCCGCTCAGCTTGGTCAGGTCATCGGCGCTCGCCTTGCCCGCTAGTTCTGCCTTCATCGAGGTAGCAAGGCTGTCGACCTTCTGATCTACCGCATGCGTGGCGTTCTTGTCTTGCTTGTGGGCTGTGAACAGTTCGCCCTGCGTGACGTTTTGCTTGTCCGCAATGACCTTCAGGTCGCTCCGAAGTTGCTGATTCATTTCGTCGTCTTTGGCCAGACGCTGGCTCAGCGCTTCATTGGCCTGTTTCGAAGCTACCGTTGCCTGCTCCAGGCTCTTTGCTTGGTTGAGAGCGCTCCAGCCAATTCCTAATCCGATAACGGAAAGTCCACCCAAGACGCCGAGTGCCAACCCGACCCAGCGAGGCGTCCCCGAGTTGGTTGTGTGGGAAAACTCTTGGAATTCGCTCATAAACGTTCGTATCTCCTTATAGGAAGGCGGCTTTGCCTTGTGTAGTGGAAAACAGCATCCGTGGCACCAAAGGGGCTGCTTGCTACTAGTACTAGGTAAATGACGAGAAATAAAGGGGATAGGCTGGTAGCAGGAGGCGTAAGGCTAAATTCTAGTCGTACTAGTACGTATAAATATTACTCATGTAGGTAGAAGCCACTCAAATCAACCGATTCTGATGGGCGTTCCGCAGCTAGGTTGAAGGCTTGGCACAAGCTGACACGCGGGCCTAGTCACTAAGAGCGTTAGATTTATGGGCTTAAGGGGGCGACGAGGAGGCTAGGCTGCCCGAAATGCATCCGCAGTTACTTCTGTGCGCTCGGCGTTGAAATAGCAATCAAGTGTGTTCACAGCCGCCTCAAGCACGAGGCGGCAGTCGGAGCAACCTTCAAGGTGACGCCTGATCTCGGTCTCCACGACCGAAGACAAACGCCCCTCTAAATACCAGCAAATCAAATGAATTGTATCCCGGCAGCTCATTACCCTAGCCCCCCAGCTTTCCCCCAATAGAAACAGCTAGGCATTACTTCGCATTGCATTTGCGACGCCAAAGGTGGAAAGGAAAGTGTAAGGTCAGAAACTGCTGAAACTAAAAGGCTTAGCCAACCTCGCTTACCGTAGGTTTTACCGCGCTGGGGAGGCCCGTTCTGAAAACATTACACCCCAAATGGACAAATTGAGCACCCATTCGTCGAACTGTGGCCCCCTCTTCTATCGTTGTGGAACTATGGTCATTTGGCGAAGGGCCGCAATCCTGTCTTCGAGGCGCGGGTGCGTGCTAAACAGCGAAGAGACCGTCCCCCTGCCGAATAGAGGTTTCACGATGCAAAGAGAGGACGTCGAAGGCGGAATCGCCGTTGTAGGGATTCGGTTGTTATAAGCGCCAAGCTTTTGCAGGGCACTGATTAACCCAAAGGGATTGCCCACCATCCGGGCGCCGGTTTCGTCAGCGGAGTACTCCCGCTGGCGCGACAAGCCTAATTGGAGTAGGAAAGCTCCCAGGGGCGCCAGGAAGAACAGTAGAAGCCCAAGGCCACCTCCGCCCCCGCGCTCTCGCTCATCATCTCCACCACCCAGCCAGGGGCCCCAATGGGCAATAAAAGTGATGGCTCCGGCGAGAGTCGCTGCGATGGAGCTGATCAGGATGTCGTAGTTACGAACGTGCGATAGCTCGTGAGCAATGACGCCCTCAAGTTCGTCGTCATTCATCAGCTCGAGCAAGCCGTGAGTCACCGCAACCGAGGCGTGGCGCGGATTTCTTCCCGTTGCAAACGCATTCGGCGCGGCCTCTGGAACAACATAAAGTTTCGGCATGGGCAAACTTGCTCTTGCCGCAAGGCGTTCCATCACGGCGTAAAGGCGCGGCAATTGTTCGCGCGTCACCGGCTTGGCGCCGCTGGACATCAACGCGATCTTGTCCGAGAAAAAGTAGGCAATAGCATTCGTCACAATGGCAAATCCCAGGCCTATGGTCATTCCATTTCGTCCGCCCACATACTGGCCGACGAACATGAGAAAGAGCGTAAGAGCCACCAGCAAAAAAGTTGTTCGTATGACTCGCATAGTTTTCCTGTAGCTATCCTGTCTATTCTACGCGCGCGTCATTCGCGCGCCAAAATGTCACTCTGAATCTTTGAGGAGCAAATTGATCCTCTAACGCCACACTTCTCCCCTCTAGATTAGATACGCGCCGCAGCTGCGGGTTGTTTCGCCGGCTTCCGCTCGAAGCGCATGGCATCTTTCTGGCCATCGCGTTCGACAATCACATGATCGCCGGGAAGCACCTTGCCCTCCAGAATCTGCAACGCCAGCGGATCCTGAATCAATCGCTGAATCGTACGGCGAAGAGGCCGGGCGCCGTAAGCTGGATCGTAACCTTCATGCAAGAGCAGTTCTTGCGCCGCGGGCTTCAGTTCCAGGGTAATCTGCCGTTCCGCGAGGAGTTTCTCCACGTTCTTCATGAGCAGCCCAACGATTTTGCTCAACTGCTCCTTTCCAAGGGGATTGAAGATCACGATCTCATCAATGCGGTTGATGAATTCCGGCCGGAACGCGGCGCGCAAAGCCTCCATGGCTTCTTTTCGCGCGCGCTCGGGATCCTTGCCTGCCAATTCCGAAATTGCGCTGGACCCAACGTTGCTCGTCATCACCAAAACCGTGTTCCGGAAATCCACCGTGCGGCCTTTGCCGTCGGTGAGGCGGCCATCCTCGAGAATCTGCAGCAACACATTGAAAACATCGGGATGCGCTTTTTCGATTTCGTCAAAAAGGATGACGGAGTACAAATGGCGGCGGACCTGTTCGGTGAGCTGGCCGCCTTCTTCGTAGCCGACGTAGCCCGGAGGCGCGCCAATGAGCCGCGAAACGCTGTGCTTCTCCATATACTCGCTCATATCAATGCGAATCATCAGCTTTTCATCGTCGAATAGAAACTCGGCCAGGGCGCGGGCCAGTTCTGTTTTTCCCACGCCGGTGGGCCCAAGAAAGATGAATGAGCCGATGGGACGCTTCGCGTCAGAAAGTCCGGCGCGGCTGCGGCGCACGGCGTTGGCGACACGTGCGAGCGCATCGTCCTGTCCAACAACTCGCTGCCGCAAACGTTCTTCCATGTGAACAAGCTTTTGCGCTTCGCCCTCAAGCAAACGTCCGGCCGGAATGCCCGTCCACTTGCTGACTAGCTTCGCGATGTCTTCCTCGTCCACTTCTTCCTTCAGCATGGGCGCATCTTTTTGCACCGAAGCAAAACGCTCCTGAGCTTGCTGCAGTTCGCGCTCGGCGGCGGCGATTTTGCCATAACGAATTTCCGCGACCTTGGCTAACTCGCCCGCGCGCTCGTACCGCTCTGCCTCCGCCTTGAGCTGTTCGATCTGCTCTTTCAATTTGCGGATTTTGCCAATGGCTTCCTTTTCGTTTTGCCACCGTGCCTTTTTTGCGCTCGATTCTTCCTTCAGTTTGGCAAGCTCCTTCTCGATCTGCCCGCGGCGCTCCTTGGAATGCGCGTCGGACTCTTTCAGCAGCGCCTGCCGCTCGATTTCAAGCTGCAGGATGCGGCGTTCGATTTCGTCAATCTCCACCGGCAGGGAATCGATTTGCATGCGCAGACTGGCAGCAGATTCGTCGATTAAGTCGATGGCCTTGTCCGGCAGGAAGCGGTCCGAAATGTAGCGGTTGGAAAGCGTCGCCGCGGCGATGATGGCGGAATCTTTGATGCGCACGCCGTGGTGCACCTCGTAGCGCTCTTTCAAGCCGCGCAGAATCGCAATAGTGTCTTCCACCGTTGGTTCGGAGACCAGCACGGGCTGGAAACGGCGCTCGAGCGCCGGGTCTTTTTCGATGTGTTTCTTGTATTCGTTGAGCGTGGTGGCGCCAATCGCGCGCAGTTCCCCGCGCGCCAGCGCCGGCTTCAGCATGTTGGAGGCATCCATCGCGCCTTCCGCTGCGCCCGCGCCAACCAGCGTGTGAAGCTCGTCGATAAACAGAATAATCTGCCCTTCTGCCTCGGTGATTTCTTTGAGAACGGCTTTCAAACGGTCCTCAAATTCACCACGGAATTTCGCACCTGCCACCAGCGCGGCAAGGTCCAGGGCCACAAGGCGTTTTGTCTTGAGCACGTCGGGCACGTCGCCGGAAATGATGCGCTGCGCCAGGCCCTCGACGATGGCCGTTTTGCCGACGCCAGGTTCGCCAATCAGCACCGGGTTATTCTTCGTGCGCCGAGCCAGGATTTGCATCACGCGGCGAATCTCTTCATCGCGGCCAATCACTGGATCAAGTTTCTGCTTCCGCGCCAGCTCGGTCAGGTCGCGGGCATATTTCTCCAGCGACGCGTAGGTAGCCTCTGGATTTTGAGACGTGACGCGCTGGTTTCCGCGCACTCCGGCCAGGGCTTGCAGAATCGCTTCGTGCGAAGCTCCCTGCCGTTTCAGCAATTGCCCCGCAGGGTCACGGTCGCGCTTGGCAATGGCCAGAAAGAGGTGTTCCGTCGAAACAAACTCATCCTTGAAGCTGTCCGCTTCTTTAAAAGCCTGCTCGAGGACGTCGTTGAGCGGGCGACCCATATGCTGCTGCGCAAAACCCTGCACTTTGGGAAGGCGCGCGATTTCGCGCTCAATTTCATTGGCGAGCGCCTCGCCGTGAATACCCAGGCGCGCGAGCAGGGGAGGCACAACTCCATCCGTTTGCGCCACGAGCGCGGCCAGCAAGTGAATCGGCTCAATCTGCTGATTCTCACGCTGAGCAGCCACTTCCTGGGCAGCTTGGATCGCCTCCTGGGCCTTTACGGTCATTTTTTCAAATCGCAACATGGAACCCTCTATCTGATTCTCGCTTTCGGTCGCAAAAAGGGGCTGGCCGGCCGCCAGCCCCAATTCTTGCAGTTTGCATACTTCCATTGCAGCCTTTCCGCTGCCTGCCCCTTACTTGCCTGCGGCAGCCGCGGCCACGGCTGGAGCGTTTACGTTGACCTTGATCTGCTTCGGCTTCGCTTCCTCGCGCTTCGGAATCGTCAGCGTCAGCACGCCGTTCTGATACTCGGCCTTGATCGCGTCGGGATTCACGGTATTCGCAAGCGTGAAGCTGCGAGCAAAGGAACCAAACGAGCGCTCCACGCGCAGGTAGTTCTCTTCATCCACTTTCTTCTCGAATTTGCGCTCCCCGCGAATCGTGAGCAGGTTGTTCTCCACGCGGATGTCGAGATCCTTGGAATCGACATCGGGGAGATCCGCCTTCACCACGAGTTCGTGTTCCGTCTCGTAGATGTCAACGGCTGGCGCCCACGCGCTGAGATTGGACTGTTCGCCCGTCCGCTCAAACGTGTCATTGAACAGGCGATTGATCTGGTCCTGCAGGGTGGTAACGCCGCGAAAAGGTTCAAATCGGGCTATCGTTCTCATTGTTGTAAACACCTCCAAAGGTGACTGTATGGCAATAATAGAATATTAGTGTAATACTGTCAAGTCATTTCTTCGAATCTCTGCCGTTACTGTAAGTATCGTATATACAACACGATAGAGCTGATATAGAGCCGGTTTCCACCTCCAAACTGGCTGTCGAGCTAGGATTCAATCGCCTTGGATATCCCACCAACCTGGTCAAATGCAAATTGCAGGCTAATTTTCCAAACGAATGACTTTACCTTGCAAAGTGCTCCAGGCGGGGCCCTCAGAGAGGGGAGGCAGCTATACAACTGACATGGACAGGGCCGTCTGGGACTGCTTGTCGCAATCCCTGGAAGGGTTCTTGTTAGACTATCGCTGCTTATGCGCCTGGACGAACTGGACTACCGTCTGCCACCGGAGAGAATCGCCCAGCGGCCGCTGGACCGCCGCGACGCTTCTCGCCTGCTGCTTCTAAATCGGGCCTCGGGTGGCTTCGAAGATCGGCAATTCACCGAATTCCCGAACTTTCTTGCAGGCGATGAGCTGCTGGTCTTGAACAACACGCGCGTGATTCCGGCGCGCCTCTTTGGGCGGCGCGCCGGCGTTCGCTCGCAGAAGCCTTCGCGGGCCACACGAGCCGAACACTTGACGGGGAAAGTCGAGGTCCTGCTAACGCGCCGGGTCGGCGAAAACACCTGGGAGGCGCTGGTTCGCCCCGGACGAAAGATGCAGCTCGCGGAACGGGTTCTCTTTGGCGAGGGGGAGTTGGAAGCTGAAATCATCGCCCGGGGGGAGTTCGGACTGCGCACGCTGCAGTTCGCTGCTCATGATCAGAGGGCCGTGAGCGAACATTTGGAGCTTCTTGGGCACGTGCCGCTGCCGCCGTACATTGAGCGCGCTGACGAAACGGCTGATCGCGAACGCTATCAAACCGTGTTTGCCAAGAATCCTGGCGCGATTGCCGCTCCCACGGCCGGGCTGCATTTTTCCGAGGAAATCTTCAAACGAATCCGCGAGCGCGGAGCGGAGATTTGCGAGCTAACGCTAAATGTGGGGCTTGGCACGTTTCAGCCGGTTCATGGAGAAACGCTGGAAGGTCACATGATGCATTCTGAATCTTACGAGATTCCCCTGGGAGCGGCCGAACGGATCAATGCTGCGAATGCTGCGGGACGCCCGATCCTTGCCATTGGAACGACGGTTGTGCGAGCGCTGGAGGACTCCGCCCTGCGCTCGGCGGAAGCAGGCTCTGGAAAGATTGTTGCCACCGGAAAATCCGAAGCAAAACTATTTATCACGCCGGGATTTCGTTTTCGCGTTGTCACTGGCTTGCTGACGAACTTTCATTTGCCGCGGTCCACGTTGCTGGCGTTGGTTTGCGCGTTTGCCGGGCGCCAAAGTGTTCTTGCCGCGTACCGCCACGCGGTCGAGGCCGGTTATCGGTTCTATAGCTACGGAGATTGCATGCTGATTCGCTGAGGAGGCAAAGAGAGCTGGATTTGTTTTCGGAGCCTCCGAGCAAGTAAAAGAGGCTGCAGCGGGTTGCAGCCTCTCTCCGGTTGCTGGAAGTAGTGGAGAAGGGTCCCTTACTCGCTGAAGACAAATACGCGAGACTGGCCTGAAAAACGAACTTCCTTCACCTGGCCATTTTCGCTGATGAGCAGGGAATCATAGCTGGACTTGGCGCTGCGATCTTCCCAGCGGCCTTCGGATTCGGCAACTACTTTGCCGGCCTTCTGCACCGTAGCTTTGTTGCCGTCGATAAGCAATCGATATTCGCCGGCCTGCAACTCGGCTTTGCCGACCTTGGCGGTTTGGTTTAGGTTGATGTTCTTGGAAAAAGGCTTGGCGAAAACGGGCACTGCGAGCGCAATGGCGGCGAGCAGGGCCATGCAGCGAAAAAATGAACTGTTTTTCATGCGTGTCAAATTCCTTTCGGACAGGATCGAGTCAGCTGATAACAAGCTGCCGGCGGCAAGATGGAGTTGACACGCAAGCGGCGGACGGGTAGTCTCCGCGGTGAAGACACCTCTTCTTCCTGGACTAACGGCCGGAAAAACTGCGTGTCATGACCCCGCGGCTGCCACCGCGGGGTTTTTTCTGACTCTCATCGTGAGCAGCCTGGTATGGGGCTGCGCCTGTATAGACGAAATTACAGTGGGGAATGTTTCGCCGAGCCGCAATAAAATCTTGCAAAGACGCGGAAATTGCTGCTGGAGAAATCGGCTTTTCCTCAAAAAAGAATACTCTTGCGATTTCGAGAAATAAACTCCGCCTAAAAATGCAGAAAACGGATTGTTTGCCTCCAAGAACTGGCCGGAAAACGCTTTGCTGTGTTTTTTTCTCGAACGCGGGATCGCTTCGTGCATTACCTAGCTTGTTCATCTATACTCTAGGTCATTTTTTTCAAGGACCACGATGCGGACTCTGATTCTGAGCGATTTGCATTCGAATGGCACGGCGCTCGATGCGGTTCTCGATGCCGCGAAAGACCACTGGGACACGTCAGTATGCCTGGGCGACGTGGTCGGCTACGGCCCGGACCCGAATTACGTCACGGCGAAATTGCGCGAATTGGACACAAAGACGATTCGAGGCAATCACGACAAAGCGGTTACAGGTTTGATGGCCACCGAGGACTTCAATCCGGTGGCGAAGGCGGCAGTGGACTGGACGCGAACGGAACTTAAAGCGGAACAGATGGCATGGCTTTCCGCTTTGCCGAAGGGACCGCTCGATACGAACGGGGTCGTGCTTGTTCACGGCGCGCTTCAGGATGAAGACGAATATGTATTCACGCCGGAACAGGCGCTCGATGGGCTACTCGATTCAAACGCTCTAGTAACTTTTTTTGGCCACACGCACCATCAAGGGGGCTTTTCTTATCGAGACTCACACCTCGAGGTGCTGCAGATCCGGCCGCGCGCGGCGGAGTCCTATTTCGCTTTGCGCGTCGAGGCGGCACGGCGGTATTTATTGAATCCCGGCTCGATCGGGCAGCCGCGCGACGGAGATCCACGCGCGGCCTTTGCTATCGCCGACCTCGAGCACAACGTGGTGCAATTCTGGCGCGTGCCTTACGACATCCAGGCCGTGCAAAAGCGGATGCGTTCCGCTCACTTGCCCGAGCCGTTGATCCAACGATTGGCGGTTGGCAGATAGTTGCCAATCACAGGGCAAAATCCCTCTCAGGTATTCATAAGGTACATCATTTAGTTATAATAACCCGGTGGACTTCGCCGCGGAACTCGAAGCGAGCCTGAGAATTCCTCGCCGCCCGGCCTCGTTGATCTGCATGAGAATGGCGGCCGGAGGTCGTTCGCGAGCGATTTGTCCTGGGAAGTCCGTGGAGACGCCGAAAAGCCGCTGCTGCATTTTTGGGCGGAACGATTCAACGTGACGCGGCGTGTGTTGGCTATTGCGGACCACTCCGAGCAGCGTCTGGTTCTGGCCGTGGAGCGGTTCGGGCGCGCCAAGCCCGACCGGCTGGAATTTGTGCGCCGGGAATTCGAGCGCGGGCTCGGCAATTGTCTCGCGAGAAATTTGCGAGTGCGCGTAGGGCTGGCAGAGTGCTGGAGGCGCGGCCTGCGGGTGGTTATGCGGCAATAACATCGTCCCTCCAGGCTCTTCCAGAAACCAGAAGGCCACGAAGCTCCGTGTCGGAACAAGTTTCTCTCCGCGTTGAGCCGCGTCGCAGTACAATCTTGCCCCCAGCGGAGAGGACACGCTTTGCCTAACGGCGCATTCACAATTTCTATTCGGAAGAAGGGCGCGGTCTCCATTCTCGATGTTGCCGGCCGTTTGACGTCGTTTGAAGTTGGCGCGCTTCGAGACGCCATCTCGCGGCTCCTGAAAGAAGGCCGCAAGAACATCGTCTTGAACTTGGAGGCCCTGGACTATCTGGACAGTTCGGGAATCGGGGAATTGGCCCGAAGCTACGTTTCGGTGGTGAAGAAAGACGGCGAGATGAAAGTGGTGGGTCTGTCGGCGAAGGTGGAAGAAGTCCTGAAGATTACGCAGCTATTCAGGGTTTTCCCTGAATTCCCAAGCGAAGAAGAGGCGTTAGATAGTTTTCCGGAATCCCGCGTATGAGGTAAAGACTTGAAGGGAGAAATTTGCTCGCAAAAGGAGAGAAGCGGTTAGGGGCAAGCCCTAACCGCTTCCCGGGGTGTGTCCTCGAAGTGGTTTTGTAGTATTAGATGTACGGGAGCGAAAAAGGTTTCCTCGGGGCGGAAAAAATCTGGAAAAATCGATTTAGTAAGGGCAAATCTCAATAAAACAGGTATTTGCGCCAGCGATCGTCGCGATGCCCAATCAGGCGCATGAGCTGCCGTGAAGTATGCAACGTGAAGGGCCGGGGTTTACGGGCCAGTTTCAGCCCGGCCTCTTCCGGGGTGCGATCCCCCTTGGTGTTATTGCAACGGTAGCAGCAAGCCACCAAATTCTCCCAGGAAGAACGTCCCCCGCGAGAGCGGGGCAATACGTGATCCAGCGTCAACTCGGAACTGGGGAACACGCGTCCGCAGAACTGGCAGGTGTTGCGATCGCGCAGCAAAATATTCTTGCGTGAAAGCGCGCGGCTCTGCTGAGGAATATGCCTATAAGCAAGCAGGCGAATCACGGAAGGAACCTGGTGAGCGTGGGCGGCGGAGTGGACCTCCGCGCTGTGCAACTCTTCGGCCTGCGCAACGCCCTTCAACATCAGCACCATCGCGCGGCGCACCGCAGTTACGTTGATGGGCTCATAAGTAGCATTCAGAACCAGTACGGGTTCCTGCATCAAGGATGCCCGGCGCGAAATCGAGTTGTGGATTCTACTGCCAGCGGGAGCTTCGGAAGCGGACGCGAGCGCAGCCGCGCCCGCCGCATCGGGGGTATGAGCCCCCCGGGAATCGGCCGCCATGTGCCGGTTTGATCCCATAGAGCTGCCTAGCCCTATTCTACCATTCCACGGAGCCTGGCAGTAGATTTCTTACGTAAGGCACAACTCGGACTTTGCGCCTGCTTCGCGTAAGGCTCGCGCGCGAGCATCCAAGGCCGCTCCAGTCGTCAATACATCATCTACCAGTAGGACGCGAAGGCTGTCAACTTGGCCGCCCCGACGCGTGGCAAAAGCGCCACGTACCGACTCCCAGCGTTCTTCGAGAGTGAGGATGCGCTTGTCCGGGCGCGCTTTTGTGTGCATGAGGAGCGCTCCTTCCTCTTTATACTTAAAGATTTAGATTAGAGTGCAGTAATTAGAGGACGCTGGCGCCAGCTAGAAGGTCTACAACAGGCCCTGCTCCATCTTCTCCTGGCACGCGATGCAGTGCTTGGCCCAGGGCACAGCTTCCAGCCGCTTCTGTTGCATCTCCTCCTGGCAGTTGGCGCAAACTCCGTATTCGTCTTCCTGGATGCGTTTGAGAGCGCCATCAATCAAATTTAGGAGCGACCGGTCGGCATTGGTCATGCCGAAGAGAAACTCTTTGGTATAGGAGTTGGCCGCCTTGTCCGCCAGGTCGACTGTGGGGTCTTCGTCGGCGGTTCTTCCCTCTTCTTGAGTGCGGGCGATGGTCTTGGTCAGTTCGTCGCGCCGCACTAGTAGTTTTTTCTTGTAGTAATCGAGTCGTTTCTTGTCCATGTAAGTCCCGCCCCTCTGCATGCTATTCGGGGCCATCTAAAAACTCCGTAGTTTAGAACGGCTTTGAAATGAAGTCAAGAAAACCGCTTTGGCATCTTTGGCATGCGAACAAATCAGTTTCCGGAGCGTGCATTGGATGCACAAAGTTCCTCGCCGGGTCGCGGGGGCCGGAGGCGCAAGTGGCGCGCACGCAGGGGCGTATTAAGATAGAAGTCTATGGCCGTTGCTAATTTGTCTTCGGTGCGCGCGTTGATCTTCGACTTGGACGGCACGCTGATTGATTCGAAGCAAGATTTGATTCGCTCAGTCAACGCGATGCTGGTGGAGACGGGGCGCGAGGCGCTCCACGAAGACACGGTTTCCAGCTATATCGGGCATGGAGCGCCGCGTCTGGTTGCGCGAGCGCTGGGAAATGGAGCCACGGAAGAGGAGTGCGAACGCGCGCTGAGGTTTTTTCTGGCGCATTACGACGAGCACAAGCTGGATTCGACACGCGCGTATCCGGGGGTTGCGGAGGCGTTGGAAGAACTGCGCGAGTTTCCCATGGCCGTGCTGACCAATAAGCCAGTGCGGGTGAGCCGGAAGATTCTGGAAGGATTGGGTCTGGCAACATATTTCCGCGCGGTGTATGGCGGGAACAGTTTCGAAACGAAGAAGCCGGACCCGTTGGGCGCGAAGAAGATTCTTTGGGAACTTGGCGCGGCTCCCACGGAAGCGCTCATGGTCGGAGACTCCGATGTGGATGTACAAACGGCTCGAAACGCGGGGACACTGGCCGCCGCGGTGAATTATGGATTCGGAACGCACGACCGGGCAGCGTATCCTGCTGACCTTTATCTCGATCAGTTATCAGACTTGGTGAAAGCGCTGACTTCTGTGAAGCCATGAGGCGCGGCTAATTCTTAGTGGCGGCAGTATCCGCCGAAGCTGCGGTTGCGTCGAGGACAAATACGGTTTGATCGTCGGTTAGTACGAGCAAGCGTTATCGGCGGGCAAACTCTCGATAGCACTCCCTTGGAAGGCTTTCGAGCCGACGCCAACCATCGAGCACGTTCTTTAAGACTTGCCTTGCCAACAGGCGCGGCTGTTGGCAGACTCAGCGCGTGGTCATAGGTCTGTTCCCAGAATTGGATGCACCCGGGGGGGTGCAGCGCGTCGGCCGCCACTTAGCGGCGGTGCTGACCGAGTTTGCTTCCAGCCGCGGATGGGACTGCCGGCTGCTCAGCTTGAACGATTCCCCAGAGTTGCACCGCGACTCAGTGGGCGGGCGGGAATTTGTGTTTACCGGCTGCCAGAAGGCCAAAGCGCGCCTCGCGGTGACAGCCCTGCGCGCCGCGAAACGGGACGCGAAGATGGTGCTGGCTGCACATCCGAATCTCGCGCCGGTGGTGCAGGCGATGCGCGTGGTTGCTCCGAAGATGAGGAGCATTGTCTGCACACACGGCGTTGAAGTTTGGGAACGGCTGGGGCGCTTGCGACGGGCAGCGCTCCGGCGGGCAAATCTCGTGCTGGCGCCGAGCCGGGACACGGCAGAGCAAGTGGCTACGCAACAGGAGGTTGCACGCGAGCGAATTCGCGTCCTGCCCTGGGCGCTCGATCCGCAATTCGAAGCGCTTCTATCGAACACGGCTTCGAAACCGCCGAAAGAATTCCCGAACGGGCGGGTCATTTTAACGACGGGGCGCTGGGTCGCGGCCGAACGCTATAAAGGCATGGACACGCTGATTACAGCGCTGCCGCGGCTTCTGACAACGTGGCCTGAGTTGCAGTTGGTGCTCGCGGGCTCGGGGGACGACCGGGCATGGCTCGAGGATTTTGCGGAGAAAAATGGTGTGGAGCGCCATGTACATTTTCTCAGCGAGCTCAGTAACGAAGAATTGGCGGCTTGCTATAAGGCTTGCGAGGTTTTTGCTCTGCCCAGCCGGGGAGAAGGATTTGGGCTGGTGTATCTGGAAGCCATGGCCTGCGGCAAGCCGGTGATCGGAGGAACGCACGGAGGAGCGCCGGAACTGATTCAGGATGGCGTCACCGGTTATTTGGTTCCGCACGGGGATCCAATTCAACTGGCCACGGCCCTTCAGACGCTGCTTGCGGATCCGCAACATGCCAGGCAAATGGGCGCGCGCGGCCGCGAAACAGTGGATCACGAGTACCGCTTCCAGAATTTTGTGAAGGCTCTGAAAAAAATCCTGCGCGATCAATGCGAGTCCTAAACGTCACGGAAACGTACGCGCCTTTTCTCGAATTTGGAGGGCCGCCGGTGAAAGTGCGGGCGCTCGCCGAAGGCCTGGCGCGAAAAGGACATCAGGCAACGATTCTTACGGCAGACTGGGGTTTAGAAAAACGTGCGAAGCAAAGGGGAGAAGATATTGCGGAACGATCGCCATTCGGCTGGCGACGGAAGGAAAATAATGTCGAGGCGATTTACCTGCCAACCTGGCTGCATTACCGGCAAGTTAGCTGGAACCCCGCTGTCAACCGATATTGCAAGGCGCTGCTGAAGGATTTCGATGTCGCGCACATCTTTGGTCTATATGACCTGCTAGGTCCCGCAGTGGCGGCTGCTTGCCGCAAGCGCGCAATCCCCTACGTGGTCGAGCCGATCGGGATGTTTATTCCGATTGTGCGAAACGTGTGGCTGAAACGAATTTATCACCGCTTGTGTGGAACACGGATGCTGCAAGGAGCAAGCGCCATTGTGGCAACTTCGGGGCAGGAGATTGAAGAGTTGGCATCCGGGGGAATCCCACGAGAGAAGATCGTCATGCGCCGAAACGGCGTGGAAGCGCCGGGATCGTTGCCGGAGCCCGGAAGGTTTCGGGGCAGGCTCGAGCTTGCGAAAGAGGCGAAACTTGTTCTCTTCCTCGGACGTCTATCTGTGAAAAAGAGCCCAGAGTTGTTGCTGCGGGCTTTTGCCGAAGTAAGACAGCAACTGGAAGGAATAAAGCTGGTTTTTGCTGGACCTGACGAGGGCGGAATGAGATCGCAACTGGTTCAAATGGCGGAGCCACTGGGTGTGAGCCAGTGCATTCAGTTTGTGGGACCGCTGTTTGGCCAGGACAAGTGGGCCGCTTACCGGGACGCCGACGTTTTTGTGCTTCCGTCACAGAATGAAAATTTTGGAAACACCGCCGCGGAAGCCGTTGCGGCGGGCACGCCGGTGATTGTAACCGAACAGTGTGGAATCGCTCCCCTGCTTGCAAATCAGGCCGGGCTGGCAGTGAAACACGACGTGCGCGAACTGACGGAGGCGCTTTCTCTTATTTTGACCGATACCAAACTTCGTAGACATTTCCAGTCCGGATGCGTTAAAGTCACCAAGGAATTGGGATGGGAAGGTCCTGTCCGCGAAATGGAATCGTTGTACGTTGAGTGCGTCTCCCGCAAGCGAACATCGGGAGAATTCCAACGGGTAGAATAGGTTTCTGGTGCCCAAATCAAAACATCCCATTTTTCGCGCAGTATGGTGGAGTTGTAACCTGCTCTTGGCGGTGACTTTTTTTGCCCTAGCTTACGCGGGAGTCCGGGAATTTTCGGTTTGGCGTTACCTGGACGGATTTTCGGACGCCATTGTTCCAAACTTCCTGCCTGCCGAGCAGAAATTGCAAGGGATTCTGGATTGGATGCGGGAGGAGCCATCGCGGGGAATCGCTGACAATCCGGCAACTCTGCCAACGCGTGATCCTGAAACTACTCTCAACTACGCTCAGTTGTTGAAGGTCTGTGGAACAGCAACGAATGCCTTCTTGAATCTTGCGCGGGCTTCTGACCTGCAAGTGCGGCGGCTGCTTCTGCTGGCGCCGGACGGGACGGCAAAACACGTGGTGGCCGAAGTCTTGGTCAACCAGCGTTGGGTGGTGGTCGATCCCACCTACCGCGCGATCATGAAGGATGCGCAGGGGCGTTTGCTGACCCGCAAAGAGATGCAAGACCCCGTGATCTTCAATCAAGCTGTAAGCAGACTTCCGGGATACCCGCCCGAGTACAGTTACGAAAACGTAGTACATGTGCGCATGTCAAAGCTGCCTTTCCAGGGACTCCATTTGCAAAGAGGTTTCGATGCCGTCTATCCGGGCTGGCAAGAGGCAGTCGACTGGAGCCTCCTCCTGGAGCGTGAGTCGTTTTCCTATATGGTGCTTGCGGCGGCGGCCTCCCTCTTCTTGCTCATGTTCCGCCAAATCCTCGGATGGTATGCCGACAGTATGCTGAGGATTTCCCGCTTCCACTTTCGTGAAAAGTTGATTCGCGCGAGCGTGGCCTTCTTCTCGACGCCGGAGATTAAAGAATAGCGTGTGCGGAATCTGCGGAGTCGCCTTCACTTCCCGCAATGCCCAGGCGGAATCGCGAGTGAGGGCCATGTCCGCGGCGATGCGCCATCGCGGGCCAGATGAAGAAGGATTCCTTTTTGGCGAGTCCCGCGCGCCAGGCCTCGCCCTGGGCACGCGCCGGCTCAGCATCATTGACTTGGCGGGTGGCCACCAACCCGTCTGGAACGAAACCAAGGACGTCGCCGTCATTTTCAACGGGGAATTGTACGGGTACCGCGATTTGCGCGAGCGCCTGATCCTCTGCGGGCACCGCTTTGCAACGCAATCGGACACGGAAATTCTCGTTCACGCCTGGGAAGAATGGGGCGAAGATGCTCTCAACGAGCTGCGCGGAATGTTCGCGTTTGCGCTGCTCGACCTGCGCGAGCGTTACGCCACGGCGCCAATCCTTTTTCTGGCGCGGGACCCGCTGGGGATCAAACCTCTTTATTACACGCAAACGCCACAAGGATTTGCCTTTGCTTCCGAAGTGCGAGCGCTGCTTGCGGCTGGCGCCGTGCCAAAAAACTTGTCGCGCGATGCGCTGACCTCCTACCTCTTATTCGGGAGCGTGAGCGAGCCTGTGACGCTCGTCGAAGGGGTGTTCAGCCTGCCCCCGGGCCACCGCATGCTGCTGCACGTCCCGGAACGCCGCCGAGTGCCGCGCGCGCGCCAATGGTGGGATCCGGCGGTATCTCCTGCAGCACGCGACACGCGAAAGCCGCGCGACCTTGCCTCCGCGGCCAAAAAATTGAGGCCCATGCTCGAAGATGCCGTCAGAGCGCATCTGATTGCGGATGTTCCTGTCGGATTGTTCCTGTCTAGCGGGCTGGATTCGGGTGCCATCGCCGCTCTGGCAGCCAAAGCGCAAGCCGGGATTCAGAGCTTCACGCTCACATTTCCAGGCACAGCCTTTGATGAGACAGAAGCAGCGGGCGTGATTGCCGGGCATTGCCGTACCAAACACAGTGAAGTACCGCTGGACGGCGGAGCAGTGGTGGAGCGGCTCGACGAGGCCATCGCCGCGCTCGATCAGCCCACAATGGATGCCGTGAACACCTATTTTGTTTCGTGGGCCGCGAGGAAAGTCGGGCTGAAAGTGGCGCTTTCCGGCCTGGGAGGCGATGAGCTTTTTGCGGGATACCGGACTTTTGCGGACACGCCACGATTTGCAAGACTGATTCGCACGGCCTGGTTTGTGCCTGCCGCCGCGAGGAGATTGACAGGACCGCTTGTGGCCGCGCTCGCGAGAGGGAACGGTTCGCCCGATTCAGGCCGCAAGGCCGTTGCGGCGTGGATCTCTCCTGACGCACTCCCGCATCCATATTTTTTTACTCGCACACTGTTTCCGCCAGGAAGACTGGAACAGATAATCGAGCCGCGGTTCCGGCCTAGTACGATTGGACCTGATGGCGTGACTCTCGATCCGACCTGGCTCGGGTGGCTGCAAAGGGCCGCCGACGAAGCGCGGAAGCTGGAACCGGTGGCGGGCATTTCCTGGCTGGAGATGCGCAACTACATGGCGAGCACCCTGCTGCGGGACACGGATTCTGTCAGCATGGCGCAGTCGCTCGAAGTGCGCGTACCGCTGTTGGACACGCCGCTGACGGAATTTGTGAACGCTTTGCCGGATGCGGCGCGCCGCCGGCCTGGAATGCAGAAGGCGTTGCTCGTAGAAGCGATTCGCGACTTGCTGCCAGGAGAAATCCTCAGCCAGAAAAAGCGGACGTTTACCCTGCCATGGGAAGAATGGCTGCGCGGGCCGCTGCGCAGAAAGCTGGAAGCTGGCTTGGCAAATCCCGCGCCTTCGCTTGCGCCGGTTTTGCGGCCCGGCGGGGTGCAAAGTGTCTGGAACGATTTCCTTGCGAGCAAAACCACCTGGTCTCGCCCCTGGTCATTGTTCGTACTGAATGAGTGGTGTCGCCGGCATCTCGCTGCTTAAGCTCGCGCCTGAGGTAAACTGACTTATTACAGGATGAACATTTTAGGGATCAATGCGTACCACGGAAACGCGTCCGCGGCGATCGTGTGCGATGGCCGGTTGATCGCTGCCGTCGAAGAGGAACGATTCAACCGCGTCAAATATGCGGCAGGATTTCCCGCTCAAGCGATACGCTACTGCCTGGAAACGGCTGGACTGACACTCAATGAAATTGACCACGTCGCTGTGCCGCGAAATCCTTACGCGCGCCTGGCAACCAAGATTCTTTATGCCCTGCGCATGCCCTCCTTTGCCCGCGAACGCGCCAAAGTGCTCGTGAAATTCCAAGGGATTCCCGAGGCGCTGGCGCAGGTTTTCGATGCCGATCCCAAAAAGATCCGTGCGAAGTTTCACCGCATCGAGCATCACCAGGCGCACTTGGCCAGCAGTTTTTATTGCTCGCCCTTCGACCGAGCGGCACTACTCTCTGCCGACGGCCTCGGCGATTTTGCCAGCACCATGTGGGGGACGGGCGACGGCAGCCGCATGAAAATTGATGGGGCCATCGCGTTTCCGCATTCTTTGGGCCTTTTTTACAGCGCCGTCACGCAATATCTGGGCTTTCTGAAATTCGGTGACGAATACAAAGTCATGGGCCTTGCAGCCTACGGGCAGCCGGAACAACTCGAATTATTTCGCGACATCGTGCGTTTCGAAAACGGTTCAAGTCGTAACGGGTTCCGACTGGGGCTGGATTACTTTTCTCATCATCGCACGGGGCCGGAAATGTCCTGGGCGGAGGCGGGCAAGACACCCACGCTTGGCAAATTGTTTTCGGAAGGAATGGAACATCGGCTTGGTCCAGCGCGCTCGGCGGACCAGGCGTTGGAGCAGCGTCATCGTAACTTGGCAGCTTCGTTGCAGGCGCGGCTAGAAGAAGTCTATCTCGGCGTGCTGAAAAAATGGGCGGACCGAACTGGAATGAAAGCCGTTTGCCTGGCGGGCGGCGTGGCATTCAACTGCGTGGCCAACGGAAAGATCTTTGACTCGACGCCATTCGAACAGGTTTACGTTCATCCGGCGGCGGGAGACGGCGGGCTCTCCGTCGGAGCCGCATTCTTCGTGTGGCACCAGGTTCTTAGCAAGCCTCGGTCGTTTGTGATGGACCACGCCTATTGGGGCCCCGAATATTCCCGGGAAGAAATTCGCCGTGCCGTCGATTCGAATGGCATGGCACAAAAAGGCTGCGTCATTTCCGAACCCGGCGAAGACGAATTGATGCGTCGTGCGGCGGCCATCATCGCCGATGGCAAAATCCTTGGCTGGTTTCAAGGGAGAGCAGAATGGGGCCCGCGCGCACTCGGCAACCGCAGCATAGTTGCTGATCCGCGTCGCCCGGAAATGAAAGAGATTCTCAACAAGCGTATCAAGCACCGCGAAGTCTTCCGGCCATTTGCGCCTTCCATTCTTGCGGAAGCGACTGCTCAATATTTTGAAAAGTCGGGTCCTTCGCCGTTCATGACGCTAGCGTATGTCGTTCGCACAGAAAAGCGCGACAAAATTCCCGCACCCGCGCACGTCGACGGCACAGGGCGCCTGCAAACCGTCACGCGAGAAGCGAACCCTCGTTACCACGCCCTCATTTCCGCGTTCCGTGACCTCACGGGCGTTCCAGTGGTGCTGAACACTTCCTTCAATGACAACGAACCGATTGTCTGCCGCCCCGAAGAGGCCATTGATTGCTTCCAGCGCACCCAAATGGACGCCCTGGTTCTGGGCGATCTGCTGATCACGCGTCCGTAAATCAGAAAGCTTCTTGATTCCAGCGTTGAATCGCGTGCTCACCACGGCTTGATGCGAATACAATGCCTAGCCTGCGAAGCTCTGCTCGTTCAGGCGCGAGGAGCTGACATGAGACGCCGTCATTTTCTGCAAAATCTTGCCGCGGGCGCTGCGGGCATGGCGTATATGCCACCAGCTTTGCCGAATGAGACTGCTCCGCTTGAAGCAAGCGCAAACATTGCGCCGCCGCATGAAGAAACGGGCTCTTTAGCGGACGTTGAAGGGCACACCCTCCTCTGCAAGTTCCAACTCTTGGGCAAAAGCTGGAGTGTGTACGAGGATTTGCGTACGCGAGACGGCGCCATCGTTTTTCTTTCGAGTCAGGGCACCAAACGCCTCCTGCCAAAATCTGGCGAGGCCGTTTTCGCAGAAGCGGATCCGCCCTACCTCGGCCAGCATCTGGACGAAATTGGCTTATCGCAAGCAGACCTTCTTGCCGACCGCCTCGTGAAAGGCGGGGATGACCCGGACCCCGCGGCGGTGAAGTCCGCTGCTCCGCCGCAAGGATCCAACTCGAAAGAACATGAGAGTTTTCGACTGCCCTGGAACACTTTCGTGGGAACGAGAGAGTGTTTTGACACCATGCCGGTATTCGCGACGGGTGGGACGCGGACATATCACCCGGAACAATACTTCTCCGAGATTACGCAAGAACTCGCGGCAAAGCGATTTGAGGGCCTCATCGGCGGTTGGATGCCGGCGGTTCGGAAGGTCCTGCCGCTCTCGGACTCTGCGTACTTGGAAATCGTCGTCTTCGGCGCTGTAGAGGCCAAGGACAAGTTCATCGTCCAAACGTGGCATCGCACGGCTCGCGTTGAAAAAGGAGAGATAACCAAGGTCGTTTATGGACACAGCTACCCTGCTTTTCCGCCGCGGCGCCAAGACCCCACTCCGGAAGCGTTTTATCGGTCGCTGTTCGTTTTTGCAGAATACTGGGAGCGGCAATTGCGCGACGCTTCGCGCGTCTCACTACCCGACGAAACGTATGTGAATATGTCCCGGCACGCCATCGCACGCGAACTGATGGTGCGTCCTGGAGGCGTCTATCCCAAATATGGAGCAGTGGATCGCGACTACTATGGTTCGGAATACGATGGCTTTCAGGACATTTTCACCAGCGCCGTCTACACCAATCTGGAATGGGGGCGATTTCAATCCGCGTCGCAGATCATCGACAACTACTTCACCGACTTCGTCGACCAAAAAGGGATGATCAACATGCGCGGTCCTGAGACCGCGCAATTCGGGATGACGCTCTCCTTGCTCGCCCGGTATTACAACTACACGAGCGATGCGCCGCTGCTCCAGAAGCATCGGACGAAAATAGAAGCGACGGCCGCTCTGCTCGAAGAACTTCACGAAGAAAGTTTCCGGCTGTCGAAAGACGATCCCGGGTACGGTCTAATTCATGGTTGGAGCGAATCCGATTCCTGTCTTTCCTCCAAACCTATGACCTGGTGGCTACCCTACTTTGCGAACAGCGCCTTCGCGTCGCGTGGTCTCAAAGACATCGCGCGTGTCTGGCCTGGTGTGATGGCAACAAAGGCAGCCGCTTCGGAACACCTGGCAAAAGAATGGCTGAGCCGCAGCAAAACTCTCGAAGACGCTGTGGTTGCCTCCATGCGAAAAGACATTCGCCACGACATGACCCCGCCCTATATCGGGCCTTTTCCCGGCACCTCGATGACCTTCCGCGATTCCCTCGCAAAAGAGCGTCCCAGTCCGCAACAGTGGCCGCATCGTCCTTACGCAGAACTGCTTCAGGCCGACGTTCTCCCGGCCGACATGGCCAACCTGGTGATCGACTGCATGCGCGCGTACGGAGCGACGACACTCGGTGTGGTCGCCAACGTTAGCCGGGCCCATCCGGGCAATCGCGCCATTCTGGGTTTCATTTCTTATGGATACGCGCAGATGCTGTTGCGGCTCGACCGCGTCGAAGAATTCCTGTTGTTCCTCTACTCGCACCATTATCACGACCACACTCGCGGAAGCTGGACCGCGGGAGAAGTCTCAGGCATCAACGGCGGCACCGCTCTCTTCTGCATACCCGCCCAACAGACCATTCCTTTGCTCGTGCGCTGGATGCTGGTTCTCGAAGATTCCGACCAGGATGTTCTTTATCTTGGCAAGGGCATCCCACGTTCCTGGCTCGTTTCCGGGAAACCTGTTGGCATTGAAAATGCCCCAACCCGCTGGGGACGCGTTACTTTCGAAATGCGCGCGGATGCATCCAGGCGGCATATCGCCGGCAAAATCCTTCTTGCTGCACCCGGAAAACCGGCGCAAATTCAGCTCAAGCTGCGCTTGCCGCTGCGAACCGCGTTGTCGCGCGTCACTGTAAATGGGCACGAGGCCAAGGTTGCGGGAAAACGAAACGACACCGTGCTGATTTCCGCCAGCCAACAGAAACAGTTCGACATCAGCGCGCAGTACGACGCATCATAAACAGTCTTGAATCTACCGTGCGGCTGAAGACGATTGCGAATTCTTCTGCTCAATCTTTACTATCCGCCGGACACTTCGGCCACCGCGAAAATGGCCCACACGGTCGTGGACGCCATTTGCGCTCATCACCACGTCACGGTGCTTTGCGGGCGGCCGTCGTACGATCCGACAGAACGGCGTCCCTGGCGCCCGTATCGAACGGAAAATGCCGGCCTCGTTCGAATCATCCGCGCCGGTTCCACTGCGTTTCCGCGCTTCATCATGAAAAAGCGCCTGATGAATTACTTGAGCTACGTATGGCTCGCCGTTCCTCGCTCCCTTTTTCTTGATTGTGACGCCGTCCTGGCCATGACCGATCCGCCCTTCCAGGGCATCGTGGGAGCGTTTGTGGCTATGCTGAAGCGAAAGCCCTATATCTACAACATCCGGGACCTGTATCCGGACATGGCTGTAGGCGGCGATATCGTTCAGCCGGGCTTGCTTGCCCGCCTGTGGGAAAGAATGCACCGCTGGGCTTTGCGCCGGGCCACGTGCGTCATTGTTCTCGGCGAAGACATGCGCGCCCGAATCATCGCAAAAGGAGTAGCGCCTTCCCGCGTGGTCGTCATTCGCGATGGAGCGGAGCTTCCCAAAGCGACCGAGTCTTGGCCGCCTCCCGATCCCCAAATCCTTCGCACGATTCGCAGCGGTTTTTCCTTTGTCTTGTTACACGCCGGCAATCTCGGATTTTACGGCGCTTGGAATACCTTGATCACGGCCGCCCGCAAGCTGGCGAGCGAAGGCGTGGGCCTGGTTTTCGTGGGCCGGGGCGCGTTGCGCGCGGAAATTGAAATCGCCGCGGCCGGAGCCGAAAACATTCGCTTCTTCGATTATTTTCCGGCGAACAAGATTCCTTCGGTTCTTGAGGCCGCGGACGCGCACATCGTAACCATAAAGCGCGGGCTCGAAGGCGTGGTGGTCCCCAGCAAAACGTATGGAATCCTCGCCGCGGGAAAACCGATTGTCGCTGTGGCCTCAAGAGAAACGGACGTCGTGTCGCTTGGGGAGAAGCAAGGCTTCTCTGTGGCAGCTGACCCGGACAAGCCCGCGGAACTCGTCAACCTGATTCGAGCCCTTATGGCTGACGTCAAAAAACTGCGAACTATGGGAGAAGCAGCGCGCAATGCCGCGCCTTCTTATGACCGCGCCAACGAACTTCAAAAATATCTTGACGTTTTCGACCACCTAACCACCCTTAAAGATCAAGAACACCGCGCCTAACCCTTCTTGAGCGCTCAAAAAGCCGCTTGCGGCTTGCCGACATCTTCAGACGGGATCACCAAAGCGAACACTTTCTCTGGGATTGCCGCACAACAAAAATCGCAGTATCGTGTTGGAGCTGCATGGGGGCGGCCATTTTCAGCTTTTGACTTGGGAGCCGGTCCCAACCCGGCAAGAATTACGGAAGTTGCCGCCGAGCCACCCTGGGCGGAAATTGTTTTCCAATGAAATGGGGTTGCATGGCAGCTGGCCTGCTCGCTTTCTTCGTCGCCCTCTTCGCTTCCATGATGTTGGTCGTTCCTGTTCGCGCCTTCGCGTTGCGCGTAGGTATGGTGGACCTTCCCGGCCCGCGAAAAGTGCACCACGCTCCAATTCCTCTTCTCGGCGGCTTGGCGATGTATGCCGCTGTCGTGATGGCCGTCTTGTTGGCGTTTCAGGGACCTGCACGAACCCAAATTGCAGGCATCTTGATCGGCGCCACCTTGGTGGCTGCCGTCGGCATTCTCGATGACCGCGGACTCCTTCATCATCAGGTGAAGTTATTTGTGGGCATGCCCGTGGCGGCAGGAATTCTGCTTCTCACCGGAATTCGCGCCCAGGTTTTCAGCGTGCTACTGGGAGGCCGTAACGGCGAACTCTTGGACTACGCCCTGACCGTCCTTTGGGTGATTGGCATCACTGCTTCGTTCAGCATTCTCGACCACATGGACGGCTTGTGCGCCGGCGTTGCCGCCATGGCTTCGGTATTCTTCGCCCTTCTCGCCTACCTGAACGGGCAGACGCTGGTCACCATCCTGGCTGCTGCGGTCCTTGGAGCCGCTACCGGATTTCTGCGCTGGAACTTTAAGCCCGCTAAGATTTTTATGGGCGACGGCGGCGCGATGTTTTTGGGTTTTCTAATGGCCACCTTGGGTCTAAAGCTCCGCATCGAAAATGCCGCGCATCTTTCGGGGTGGCTGGTGCCTGTGTTGATTCTAAGCGTGACCATTTTTGATACCACCTTGGTCACCATCTCGCGCTCTCGCCGTGGGTTGCTGCCCTTTGCCACACCGGGCAAAGACCATGCCGCTCACAGACTATCCAATTTGGGCCTCGGTCATCGCGGGGCCGTCATCACCCTGTACCTTCTTGGCGCCGTAGCAGGTTGCGGGGCACTGCTCGTCAGCTACCTCTCGACGCGTGGCGCCATGGTTTTTGGAACCTTAGTCATCGGCATAATCCTTTTGGGCGTCGCGTATCTCGAGCGCGCCCCCTATGAACGCCAGGAGCGCAAGACTTCTTCTCCTTCGTAAGAGTCCGAGGCTTCCACCAGCATGCCCTTCAACTTTGCTTAACCCGCGTCTTTCTTTGCCCTTAGAAGGGGTTTCTGTATACTTACAAAGCTCGTCCCATCCAATTTGAGTCCCGCGCGGGCCGGGCGGAAAGCAATCCAATCTTTTGCTTGGTTCTCTCGGCAACGAACAGAAAGACCGCGCCCCATCGGGAACTTACAGGACTGTGAACGAAAGTAAACCCCAGCCGGAAAATAGCAGCAAGTCGGGTGAAGTTATTGTCGTCGGAGCCTCAGCAGCTGGACTATTCACCGCCGCCAGTGTCGCCCGCGGCGGGCGCGCCGTTCGCGTATTGGAATCCAAACCGCAGCTTGAACCGGCGTCGCGCACACTGATTGTCACCGATCATTTCCGCACACAAATGGCCGCCGTGGCCCAAGACAGCGTTATCAACGAAATCCGCCGCTTTGAACTTTTCACCGACGGCCGCTCCGCGCAAATTGCCCTCAGGAAGCCGGACCTGATTATCGAGCGTTCGCGTTTGATCGCCGCCCTCGCGCGAGAGGCCCAGCAAGCGGGAACTTCAGTTTCCTTTGATACGCGTTTTCTCAGTGTCGAGCCGAATGAACATGGCTTGCGCCTAGAAATCGAAAGCGGCGGCAAGCGCGAAGAGCTGCACGGCGATAGCGTCGTCGGCGCGGATGGCGCGGCAAGCCGAGTCGCGCGCGCGGCCGGCTGGCCGCCTGTAGAAACCGTTCCGCTCGTGCAAGCCATCGTCCGGCTCCCGAAGGACTGTCCGCCGGATACCACGCGCGTCTGGTTTATTCCCGATGATACGCCTTACTTTTACTGGCTGATTCCCGAGTCCCCGGATCGCGCCGCGCTCGGCGTAATTGGCGAGCACGGGCGCGACACGAAACGCTGCTTCGAGAATTTCCTCGAAAAGAAAAAGCTGGAACCGATGGAATGGCAGGGTGCGCGCATTCCCGTTTATCGAGGGTGGGTCCCGGTGCGGCGGCAAATGGGCTATGGAGAGGTCTTCCTGGTTGGGGACGCCGCGGCTCAGGTTAAGGTGTCTACCGTCGGCGGCATCGTCACCGGCTTCCGCGGCGCCCTCGGAGTTGCTCAGGCGCTATTGAGAAAAGGCGCGGGCAGGGAACTATCGGCATTGCGCCGCGAGCTGGGCACACACTGGATGATCCGCCGCGCCCTCCATCATTTTCAGCAGAAGGACTATTCTCAATTGGTGGATTTGCTCGATGTCTCCGCCCGCGAATCGCTGGGAGAAATTCATCGCGACGAATCCACTCGGTTGCTTTGGAACCTGGTCCGGCGCCAGCCGCGCCTGTTGCTCTTGGGGCTGCGCGGTCTGCTCATGGGAAGAAGGGTTCGGGGCTAGCAAAATGGATCTTTTGTCCTAACTGTCTGCTTATTGGGCAAGGGAAGGTAGCGAACACTTTTTTCTTTCCCTCGCTTCGGTCACAATACAAACTAGCCCAAAGCACACAGGTTTTTGCCTGTTAAGCTCGAACTCAGAGAGGTCTTCTTTTGCGTCTTTCTGTCATCGGATGTGGATACGTCGGGCTGGTCACCGGAGCCTGCCTCGCGGAAGCGGGTCACGCCGTCGTTTGCACGGACATTGATAAAGACCGTATTGCCAAGCTCCAGGCAGGTGGCGTACCCATTTATGAAGAGCACCTCGAGCAAATTCTCACCTCTGCGCGCAAGGCCGGCCACATTTCATACACTGCGGACGCGGGTGAAGCGATTCGCGCAGGAGAAGCCATCTTCATTTGCGTCGGCACCCCTCCCAAGGAATCCGGTGAGGCTGACCTCTCCGCTATCGACCACGTGGCGCGCCAAATCGCGGCGGAAGCGAAGACTCCGAAACTGGTGATCGAGAAAAGCACAGTCCCCGCCCGCACGGGAATCGAGCTCAACCGCGCGCTCGCCGCGTATTCGCGGAACAGCAACATAAAATTCCGCGTGGCTTCCAATCCGGAATTTTTGCGCGAGGGAACCGCCGTTGGAGATTTCTTTCATCCCGACCGCATCGTCGTGGGAGTCGAGGATCCCTTCTCCGCTGCCGAGCTTCGGGAGATTTACCGGCCTATTCTGGACAAGAGTTTTCGCTGCCCCGTGCACAACGGAACTTGCCCTCCGAGCCAGAAAGCGGAGTTTCTTGTCACTACCATCAACAGCGCGGAGCTCATCAAACACGCTTCCAATTCCTTTCTGGCGCTGAAGATCAGCTACGCCAATGTGATCGCCGATTTGTGCGAGAAGATTGGCGCGAACGTCGAGGAAGTCACGCGCGCCATGGGCCTCGATCCGCGCATCGGCGGCCAGTTTCTCAAAGCCGGCTTGGGCTACGGCGGTTTCTGCTTTCCCAAGGACGTTCATGCCTTCATTCACCTAGCCGCCAAAGTGGGCGTTGATTTTGACATCCTGAAGGCCGCCGAACGCGTTAACAAGCAGCGCATTGAGCGCTTTTTCGACAAGATTCACCAGGCGCTGTGGGTGGTCAAAGGCAAGCGCGTCACCGTGCTCGGCCTTGCGTTCAAGGCCAATACCGATGACATTCGCTTTGCCCCGGCTTTGGAGGTCGTTAAAGGACTTCTCGAAGAAGGCGCCATCATTCACGCCACGGATCCGGAAGCGATGTCTCGAACCAAGCTTCAATTTCCTCAGCTTCATTATCACGAGGACCCGTACGATGCTCTGCGCGATGCGGACGCCGCTCTCATTTGCACCGAGTGGGATTCTTTCCGCAAGCTGGATTGGCAGCGCGCAGGAAACTCCATGGCGCGCAAGCTCGTGATTGACGGAAGGAACCTTTACGCCCCGCTCGAAATGCGCAACCTGGGTTTTGAGTATTATTCTTTTGGGAGAGACTAAGAAGCAGCCCCAACATCTTTCTTAAAGGTCTCCCTGAAGTAGTCCAGCGTGAGCTTTAGCCCTTCTTCTAATCCCACCTTTGGCTCCCACTGCAGGATGCGCTTTGCCTTGCTGATGTCCGGGCAGCGGCGCTTTGGATCGTCTTGCGGCAGCGGATGGAAGACAATCGAGGGCGGGTTGTCAAAGTGTTTCCGGATGCGCTCGGCAAAATCGAGCAGCGTGATCTCCTGCGGATTTCCGATATTTGTCGGCAAATGTTCGTCGGACATCATGAGCCGGTAAATGCCTTCGATCAGGTCCAAGACATAACAAAAGCTCCGCGTCTGCTTCCCGTCTCCGTAAACCGTCATCGGCATGCCACTCAGCGCCTGAAAAACGAAATTGGGCAGTGCGCGGCCATCGTTCAATCGCATGCGCGGACCGTATGTATTAAAAATACGCACGATACGTGTGTCCACGTTGTGATACCGGTGATACGCCATCGTCATCGCTTCTGCAAAACGCTTCGCCTCGTCATAAACACCGCGCGGGCCGATGGGGTTCACATGTCCCCAGTATTCCTCGTTCTGCGGAGAAACTTCCGGATCGCCATAACACTCGCTGGTTGAGGCAAGAAAAAACTTTGCTTTCTTAGCTTTTGCCAGGCCCAATGCGTTGTGTGTTCCAAGCGCGCCAACTTTCAATGTGGGAATGGGCATCTTAAGGTAGTCCACCGGGCTCGCGGGCGATGCAAAATGAAGGACGTAATCCACGGGCCCCGGCACATCCATGTAATTCGAAACGTCCGCCCGCAGGATTCGGAACTTCGGATTCTTCATCAAATGGGAAACGTTGCTGTGCACACCTGTGACCAGATTGTCCAGCGACAGCACATCCCAGTCTTCCTTTATCAGCCGGTCGCACAAATGCGATCCCAGAAAACCCGCTCCTCCGGTCACTACCGCTCGCATCCATCCTCCTCGAAAATGCAACCCGACAGTTTACCGAGAGCCCCGCCAATTGACCACGGTTTCACGCCGGGATAGCATTCGCGAGTTTCCCATGGCCACCTCGCCAAGCCCCGCCGCCGCTATCGTGCCCCCAAACCGGCGCAGACTCGTTCCCGCCGCCATCGCGTGCGTCTTCCTGGTCCTGGCTCTGGCCGCTTTCTTCGGTGTCGGGCGCTGGCTCGTTGTGGAAGATCCCTTGGGTAAAGCCCACGCCATTGCCGTCCTCAGCGGCAGATTGCCGGTGCGTGCTCTCGAAGCCGCGAAGCTCTATCGCGAGGGCTATGCTCCAGAAGTCTGGCTAACGCACACCTCGGAGCCCGGAGAATCTCTGAAAGCCATGGGAATTCCTTTCGAAGGGGAGGAAGTTTACAGCGCCCGCGTCTTAATTCACGAAGGAGTCCCTGCGAGCTCCATTCACGTCCTTGAGCAGCCGATTGTGAATACGGCCGACGAAGTCCGTGTGATTAGCAAGGCGCTCCAGCAACAGAAGGATCGTTCTGTCATTTTGGTCACCAGCAAGCCTCACACGCGGCGCGTGCGGCTGCTCTGGCGAAAACTTGCTCCCCGAGACTGCCGCGCCATCGTTCGCCCCGCCACAGATGATCCCTTTGACCCCCGCCACTGGTGGCGCAGCACCAGCGACGCTCTTGACGTTGTGCGCGAAGTCCTCGGAATAATGAACGCCTGGGCCAGCCTGCCGCTTACCCGCACGCGCTGATCTCTCTTCACCTTCGGGATTCAGTCTCTCAGAAGAAAAAGAACCGCCTTCGCCGCGGCGGCGCCACCGGCTCCTCGACTTCAGGAACGTGCGGCAAATCACGTCCTTCGAACGCCGCTCCGGGATTCGCCACAAACAACGCACGCGCCTGGCTTTCGCCAAACCGATCCGCCACCGCGTCATGAGCCGCCTGCAGGCGCAGCGGCCGGTTCCGATTGTTGTGTGCATCGCTCGCCGCGAAATGCACCAACCCTTCAACGATCCAATGCATCGCAATCTGCTGGGCCGTCGGCCCAAACGCTCCCGTAAGCGCGTTGCCCGTCACCTGAACGAAGCAGCCGCGCCTCACCCATTCTCTCAGCCGCTCCGGGTGCGTCCGCAAAATCACGTTGCGTTCCGGGTGCGTCACGATCAGCCGTAGCCCGGAAAGCTGCATTTCGTGCAACGTCCGATCCATGGCCGGCGGAATCGAAATTTCGTTGAATTCCACCAACAAATAATCGTGCTGATTGATGCAGTACTGCCTCGGCTGCTTCTTCAACAGCGCCAAGTTTTCAGGATTCACGTGAAAGTCGCAGCCCGTCGCAATTTGCAGCCGGTCGCCGACACGCGCTTGCAATTCGTCGCGCAGCCGCCGGACATTTTTGAAATCAAACCAGAACCTGTCGTTCGAATGCGGTGTAGCCACCACGTGCGTGATGCCATCCGCGATCGCCGTCTCCGCCATCTCCAGCGATTCTTCGATCTTGTCGGGACCGTCATCCAGCCCCGGCAGGATGTGGCAGTGCAAATCAACCATTCAGGTCCGCCTTCATCGCCACCACGCGCTGAACGCCTGGCACGCGCCCAGCGCGAACAAAATCCCCGCAAAAATCTGCCGCATCCTATGAGGCTGCAGCTTCTCCGCAAGCCTTCCCCCTGCGATGCCGCCCAAAAACACTCCCGGAATCAGCAACAAGCCCGTTTTCCACGAAACAAAATCCTCTCTCGCATAAGCTATCAGCGCCAGCACTCCGGTCGGCGGAATCAGCGCCACAAGGCTCGTCCCTTGGGCGCGGTGCTGGCTGAATCCATACAGCAGGCCAAGTAGCGGTACCAGTAGGACGCCTCCGCCAATCCCAAACATCCCCGAAGCAATTCCGCAAAGGCACGCCACCGCGAAGATTCCGGCGTCCCGCCTCACGCTTTTACCCACGGGCGCTCTCTCCTTTAGTGGCAACTGGCTTGCCTTCGAGCTGTGCCTTTCTCCATAACAAAGCTGCCGAAAGCACTAAGAAGCAGCCAAACAGCCCCTTTAAGTGCCGCGAAGCCAGTGGCAACGCCACCAGACTCCCTCCAAACGCCCCAAGAAGCATTCCAATCGCGCACAGGATTCCCGCTCTCAGATCCACTTGCCCCTGCTTCCAGTACTCCCGCAGCGCTCCTAACCCGATGGGCGGCAGCAAAATAAAAAGGGAGGTGCCTTGCGCCAGGTGCTGGTCCATCCCCAGCAAATAAACCATCGCCGGCACCAAAACGACCCCTCCACCGATGCCCAATAGCCCCACCAGCACACCCACACCGAGTCCCAGCAGGAGGATGATCAAGGTCATGTCCGTTTCGGCGCAGCGAGCAAATCGCCAGGGCAAAAAGCAAAAAGGCTGTGCGCCTTCTATCTTCCTCTGTCTCGCGGCCCGCGGCAACTTCCGTCGACCCGATTGCAAAATAGAGGGAGAACCTGATTTTTGTGTTTTTCGGGAAACTGTTATATTTTGCATTCTTTGCCGCGTTACGCCGATTCCTGTTGGCCAGTGCGGGGCACTGCCGCGGGCAAGGGGCGAATCCCGGAGAATTTGATTTCTCTGACTTCGGCTGCGTCGAAGTCAAACCACAGGACAGCTCAACCCTATGCCCATTGACCGGAGACCCGAATTTTTCAAAGGCGCGCAGCTCAAAGTAGGAATCATTGGCTGCGGCTACGTCGGCCTGCCGCTGGCCCTCCGCTTTGCCGAAGCGGGTCATAGAGTCACCGGGTTCGACACCGACCCGGACAAAGTTGGGATGCTCAATTCCGGCCGCTCTTACATCCAGCACATTCCTCAAAACAAGATTCAGCAGTTCGTCATCAGCCGCCATTTCAGCGCGACCACGGATTTTGCGAAGCTCCGAGATTGCGACGCTGCCCTCATCTGCGTTCCCACGCCCCTCGATGAGCGCCGCGAACCCGATTTGACTTACGTCGAGCAAACCGCCCTCTCCATTTATCCGCATCTGCAAAAAGGACAACTTATCGTCCTCGAGTCCACAACGTATCCCGGCACCACGGAGCAGCTCGTCTTGCCCATCCTGGAAAGGAGCGGCTTGAGCTGCCCGATCGTCCCGGGACCGGAAAACGAAGACATCGTTTGCGATTTCTGGCTCGCTTTTTCACCCGAACGCGAAGATCCCGGCAATAAACAATTCGGCCTCGCGCAAATCCCCAAGGTCGTCGGCGGCCTGAATCCTCCCAGCGGCCGCGCTGCGCAGGCGCTCTACAGCCAGGTGGTGGCCCGCGTCGTTCCGGTCAGCTCGACACGCGCGGCGGAAATGGCCAAGCTGCTCGAAAATATTTTTCGCTGCGTCAACATCGCCCTCGTCAACGAACTCAAGCAGCTCTGTTTGCGTATGAACATGGACATCTGGGAAATCATCGATGCCGCCGCGACAAAACCTTTCGGCTTCATGCCGTTTTATCCGGGCCCCGGCCTCGGCGGCCATTGTATTCCGGTAGATCCGTATTACCTTTCCTGGAAAGCCCGCGAATACGATTTCGCCACACGGTTCATCGAACTGGCCGGGGAAGTGAACACCGCCATGCCTTACCACGTTGCAGAAGCCACCGCCAACGCCCTTAACAACCACAAGAAAAGCATAAAAGGCTCGAAGATTTTGCTGCTCGGCGTAGCTTATAAAAAAGATGTAGACGACTTGCGCGAATCCCCGTCGCTCAAAATCATGCAGCTCTTCTTGCAGCGCGGCGCGGCTCTCGATTACAACGACCCTTACTTCCCCCAGCTCCACAAGATGCGCCACTACAACTACGAGCATATGAAGTCCGTGCCGCTGAATCCGCAAACGCTCGCGAGCTACGACGCCGTCGTGATTGCCACGGACCATTCCAGCTATGATTACATCGCAATCGTGGACAGCGCCAAGCTGGTCATCGATACGCGCAACGCCACCCGCCGCGTCATGCGCCACCGCGAAAAAATCGTCCTCTGCTAGCTTTAATTCTTGCTAGCCTAGATTTCCGGCGCGTCGCACATCGATCCGCGGGCGAAAACTTCGAGAGCATGTCATCCTGAGGCCGCGCTTTTTGCGGCCGAAGGATCTCAACCGATCCACGGACGCGCACCTTCGCATTGATTGAGATTCTTCGCCCATGCTCATCGGATGAAGCTCAGAAGGACACCTTCCGCAACTATTGGCTGTTGCCGAGATATGCGAGTCTATTCGGCTTTCGGCTTCGGCGGCTCGGGGGTTGTCGGCAAATCTTTCACCAATTCCACGCGCGCCGTTGCAACCGGCATGACGGCTTCCAGCAGCACCGGCGTGCGCACCGCGTCATTCGCAAGATACAACGTGAAGGAAGCGTCCTTCGACTCCACGCCATTCTCAAAAACATGAATCTCGATCTTCGACGCGCGAAAATCTCCCGCCGGCACGCCCACCGCCGCCGTCGCGCTCACGAGCTTCGCGCGAACGTCGTACAGCTTGTGGCCGTCATACACTGGGCTGCGCACTTCGCGCGTGCTGCTCCAGTCCGTCGTCCGCAAAAACTGCATGAACCCCAGGGGATCGCGCGTTCCCGGCACCACGCGCGCCTGCGTGGCCTCGCGGGACGCAGGCTCCTTACCGGTCGCTGTCATACGTTGAATCGACTGCACCTTTTCTCCGCGCTCGTTCAGCCGCATCTCATATTGCAGCGAGGCCAGCGTCCCCGAATCGCTGTACGAATCGAATTGATCGTCTAGCTCGAAAACGATGCGCAGCGGCTTCAGCGTGTGCGCCGCGGCTTGCAAATGCCAAACATTTTTGCCCAGGAAGTTTCCCTTGCCCGCCACTTTCAGCGTAAGTGTCGCCACGTTATCCAGCTTCGAGACGTTCGCCGTGTAATTCAGCACCTCGCCCGTTTTCAGCGCCAGCTCAGGGACCGATGCTGCCGTCTTCTTGTCTTTCGTTGAAGGTGCAGGCTTTCCCGGCCCCGCAACCGGCGGCGGACTCGCCACCGACGCTTCCCGAAATTCCGATGGCTCCGGGGAAGCCACTTCATGAGGCGGCTGCATGGCCCGCGCCCGCAGCCAGTAAAAGGCTCCTGCCACCAAAGCAAGCGCGACCAGCGCGCCAACCGAAATCATGATCTTGCGGGCCATAATTCTTAAATCGCTCTTATCTAATTAGATGTTCCTCGGAACGGTGAAGTTCTTCGGGACGGAAACGCTCCTTGAAACTGGCGCCTTCTTGGCCAAATTCCGTCGTACAATATCTCTTTATCCGCGGAAATACTCCGGCTCCCTTCGCCGGTACCGCGAACTATCAGCGTATCAAAACGCGGGCCTGCCGTCTTTCCGGGCTCGTCGTCCGGTATCCTTGCGGCCACTTGTCGCTTGCCAACTGCCCTTGGCCTCACGGTGGTTGCTATCAGAGCCTTAGGAGGCTTTCTGCATGCGTTACTTGGTGACAGGCGGCGCCGGCTTCGTCGGCTCGAATACAGTGGATGAACTCGTCCAACGCGGCCACAGCGTCGTGGTGCTCGACGACCTTTCCGGCGGCAAAGAAGACAACCTCGCCGAAATCCGCAACAAAATCACCATCATCAAGGGCAGCATCACGGACATCGAAACTGTCCGCAAAGCCATGCACGAGGCCGAATACGTTCTGCACCTCGGCGCGCGCACTTCCGTTCCGCGCTCGGTGAAGGATCCCCTCGAAACCAACCGCATCAACATCGAAGGCACGCTCAATGTTCTCGTCGCCGCCAAGGAAATGAAGGTCAAGCGCGTCGTGTTCGCTGCTTCATCCTCCGCTTACGGCGAGACGCCCACCCTCCCCAAAGTCGAATCCATGCAGCCCGGGCCGATTTCCCCTTACGGCGTCACCAAGTACGTCGGCGAACTTTACGGCGCGGCCTTTCTCAAGTGCTACGGCCTCGAAACCGTTTCCCTCCGCTACTTCAACATCTTTGGCCCGCGCCAGGATCCCAGTTCGCCTTACTCGGGAGTGCTCGCCAAGTTTTGCACCGCGTTCCTCGAAGACACTAAGCCCGTCGTTTTCGGCGACGGCGAGCAGACACGCGATTTCACTTTCGTGGATAACGCCGTCCACGCCAATCTCCTTGCCTGCGAAGCCCCCAACGTAGCCGGCAGAGTCTTCAACGTCGGCTGCGCCGATCGCATCTCCCTCAATCAAGTCCTCGCCGCGCTCCGCAAAATTACCGGCAAGCCGCTCGAAGCCAAATACGAAGCACCGCGCGAAGGCGACATTCGCGACTCGCAGGCCGACATTTCGCAAGCCCGCAAATTCCTCGGCTACGAACCCCAAGTCGGCTTCGAGCAAGGCCTCCGTCTCACCTTCGACTGGTACCAAGACTCCCAAGCCAAAGCCGCCGCCAAAGAAGCCGCTGCCAAAGAGCCAGCCAAGGCAGAGAATTAAGGCTTCGGGCTTTGGTTATCAAAACAAAGGTCTTACAAATGGGGCAGTTCGTAAGTGCATGAAAACAAAGGAAGTGGGAAGGGGTGGCGCAAGGGTGACGGTGCGCATTGAGGATCGGTGAGGATAGCGCCGAGAATTCACGACCCATGATGTGCATATTTTTATTTCGAATAGTTTGTTTTTACGGCAGCAGGGTCTTGCCGTAGCTCATGGGCGCGCCGGATTTGGGCTGGTCGTAATTCCAGAACCAGAGCGGTTCGAGCTTCTTCTGCTCTGGCCACACTTCGTTGAGCGTGTCGCCTTCGAAGAGTTCGCCATTCTTCATCACCCAGTGAATGGTGTTGGTGTTGTGGATATCGTCGAGCGGATTCTTGTCCATGATGACCAGGTCGGCGAGCTTGCCCGGTTCAATGGTGCCGATGTCCGCCGGACGCCCCACGATCTTCGAGCCGTTCACAGTGGCGCAGCGCAGCATTTCAATGGGCGTCATGCCGCCGCTGGCGAGCATCCACATTTCCCAGTGGTAGCCGAGTCCCTGGAGCTGGCCGTGGCTACCGACGCCAACAAGTCCGCCGGCGCGCTCCAGCTTGGTCATCTGCGCCGCCAGCTTTGGAAACTCGAATTCGTCTTTGCGGAACCAGCCGGGCCGCCGCTTGGTTTTCTCGTCAATGACCGTGTGCGGCGTGAAGTGATTCAGCTTGGCGTTGTCGTGCACTTCGGTGTTGAGATACCAGTAGTCTTCGCCCCACGGGCCGCCGTAGTTCACAATGAGTGTTGGCGTTTCCGCGATTCCGGACTGCGCGAACATCTGGATGACGTCTCTATACAGCGGCGTGATAGGCAGCGTGTGCTCATTGCCGTGGAAGCCATCGATCACGTGCGTGAGATTCAGTTTCAGGTCGAGCGCGCCTTCGGTGGTGGGCATCATGCCGAGTTCTTTCGAGGCCTGCACCATGAACTGGCGCTGCTTGCGGTTTCCGACGACGTAGCTCTTGATGTTGTGCGTGCCGTAATAGTTTCTGTAGCGCGTGAGCACACCTTTGACTTCTTCGAGGGACTGAAAATTGTTGTCGGAGAAAACGCCCGGGCCGGTGGAAAACGCGCGCAGGCCGATGATGTCGCCGGTGTCCACAAGGTCTTCGTAGGCGAACATGTCGTTGGTGGCGGTTTGCACGTCGAGGCCCGCGGTGACCCCGTAGGCGACGTTGGCGAGGAAGTTCCAGTTTTGCGTGTCGAGGATGCCGCGGCGAATCTCGAACCAGTGCGCGTGGGTGTCAATGAAGCCTGGCGTAATGGTTTTGCCACTGACATCGAAGACTTTGGCACCGGCGGGAACGCTGCCGCGGGCGCCAACGCTCTTGATGCGATTGTTCTCGACGACGATGTCGGCATTTTTCAGGACTTCTTCGTGGCCGAGGTCGCCTTTCATGGTGATGACGGTGGCGCCGCGGAGAACGATCGTGCCTTTCGGAGTCTTGCGCGGAAATTCAAGGTCGACAGGAAATTCCTCGACGGATTTTTCCTGTTCCTTGAATTTTTCGGGTTCTTTTTTGACTTGCTCGTCTTTCTTGGTTTCGTCTTTTTTTTGCGCTCCAGCGCTGCCGTCTTTCTTGTCGCCGTCAGTCTTGGCTTCGGTCTTGGGCTCATCCTTCTTCTCGCCTTCTTTCTTTTCTTCCTTGGGAGGCTCGAAAGAAATGGCGGAAAGTGGCTGGCGGAAGAAGCTCGGGCCGACGGCCCAGGTGATGGTCTTGCCATCGTCGGCCCAGGCAAAGTAGTCGGCGCCAATGTCGGTGATTTTCTTCACCGGGACGGAGCCTGCGTTAATCATGATCGTGGGCGCCTCGCCGCCAACCACGGGCATGGCGGTGACATAGAGCTGATTCATGATGTGCGCGAGGACCCAGTTGCCATCGGGGCTGGCCATCACGTTGTCCGCCGGCCCCGGCTCATCGGAAAAGCCCAGCGGAGGGGACTTCACTTGCAGGTGCGTGCGGCGGTCCGTGCCGTCGTAGCGGAGAGAAATCAATCCGCCCTGGGTGTAAAGATAGATACGGTCTTTTTCGTGCGTGAAGTGAGGTTTGCCGGCGCCGCGCGCGGGAATAACCAGATTGGTGGGGCCGCCGTCGGCCAAAAGCCAGATTAAATCCGGGCTGCCGGCGATGCCGAAGTCGAAGGTGCTGTTGTCGCGGTCGTAGGCGTTGCCGCGCAGAGCGACGATGCGATCGCCGTCAGGTGACCATGCCGGATCGCTGTAGAAAGCCGAAGTTTCTGTGAGCTGCTTCGGAGCGCCGCCGGTAGAAGGCACTTTCCAGATTTGACCGCCTCCCGCGGACCAGGTGACATACGCGATCGATTTTCCATCAGGTGACCAGGCGGGCTGAAATTCCTTGGCGTTGCCGGTGGTGAGGCGCTGCGGCTTTCCGCCAGGAATGTCCATGATGTAGAGATGGGTCAGCGCGGAGAAGACGAGTCTTTTGCCATCGGGAGATTCGATTGCATCTTGAATCAGACGAACCTTGACCGGGCCGTCCTCGACTTTTTGCGGGAAGTCGAGCTTGGGGCCAAGCTCTTGTGAAACTTGCGCGGTGAAGGGAATCAGCTTTTCCTCGCCGGTCGAGATGTTCAGGCGGTGGAATTTTCCATCGTTCGTATAAACGATTTCCTTGCCGCCGGGAAGAAACGCGTAGCCGGGAAAAAGATCGCGCGTGAAGCGGGATTCCTGGTCGTCGCGCGTAATGGGATATTTCACCCACCGGTCTTCGCCGGTTTGCAGATTGCGCAAGCGCAGGCCGCTCTCGCCTTCGTGGCGCGTCACGTAGAGAATCGACGTGCCGTCGGGAGACAAAACCGGGCGCATGCTGCTGCCGAGTTGATTGATCAAAACGTCTTCGTCGCCGGTCTTGCGATCGCGACGCGCCACTTGCCAAAGCGGGAATTGCGCTTCGTAGGTGAAGCCGCCCACGCGGTGCGCGTAGTAAAGATACTTTCCGTCGGCGGAAGCGGAGACGCCGAGATTGTTGAGTTGCTCGCGGCGACGAACCGTGGGTGCGGGCTTGGCTTTGGTGATCTGAACGCCCGAGCCGCCCTGAATGTGATACATCCAGATTTCAAACGTATTGACGCCGGAGCCCGCTTTCGAAACGAGAATGTACTGTCCGTCGGGCGTCCAGTTTGGCGAGGCAAAATCCGCATTGGGATCCTTGGAGATCTGTTTGGGCTCGGTGCCGTCGGGCTTCATGATCCAGACGTTCTCGCTACCTTCGCGGTCGGAGAGAAAAGCGATCCATTTGCCGTCGGGAGAGAATTTCGGCTGGCTGTCGAAGGCCATGCCGCCGTCGATGAGCTTGGCCTGGCCGCCTTCGATGGGAAGCGTGTAGATGTCGCCGACCAATTCGAAGGCGATGGTCTTGCCGTCGGGAGAGACGTCGGGCGACATCCAGGTTCCTTCATCGGTGGAGAACTCGATTTTGCGGTCGGGCTTGAGCTGCAGGCCTTTCTTCTCGTCCTTTTTCTCATCCTTCTTTTCGTCTTTTTTGTCCTTGTCCTGCGCTGGCAGGTCTTGCCATTGCGTGCGGGCCTCCGAGGGGATTGCGCTTCCAAAAATGACGCCTAACACCAAAGCTCCAACGACGTACCACGCGGCCAGACCGCGCAGGCTGCACTGCTTCACGCTCATAGTTCTCTCCTCAAAGATCTGCAATGAGCCTCGAAAATTGTGTTGAATCAAGGTGAACCCGCAGAGCTTTCGAACATGATTTGAACACACCCTCTTGCGCTGCTTAGACGCGGAACCCCCGAAATGGTCTCGACATCCTAGCGCGACAGTCTACAGAAGTCACGAGTGGACTGGAATCGGCGCTGTCCTACAAATCCGGAGGCCACAACGAAGTTTAGACGCGCCTTCGCAACGGTTCACCGGTCCGATTCGTCGCCGTCCCCCCCAGGGCCGCGGGGGCGAGGCGGAGCGGGAACGATGTGGGGGATTCCCGCGTCATTCATTTTTTTATTGAGCGCGGCCAGATCGTCGGAGACGCCTTTGACCGCGGCGGAAGCTTGGGGGACCAGTGTCGTCAGTTCGGCCAATTTTTCCTGTTGCTGGCCGTCGGGAGCGGCGGAAAAGCCATCCAGATCGTTCAGGAGGCTTTGGACCTGGTTGGGCAGAGGATCGGGCTTCCATTCGAACGGTGGGCCCGCGTTGCCTAGGGCCTGGCGCGGGCGGACATATTTTTCGGCGGCCGCGTCTGCTTTCTTCTGCAGTTCGTCGGCGGCTTTCATGATGTCTTCGGGGATTTTCGTCGCGTCCTTTTTCGCTGTGTCCCGCTTCCATTGTTCCCGCGCGGCGGTGAGGGCGGTTTGTATGCCTTCGACGGTGGTGCGATCTTTGTCTGCGCTCTTAGCCATGGCGTAGAGCTTTTCGATGGCTTCGTGGCGCGCGGCGCGGTCCGCGGCGGACAGGGTGGTGCGGTTGTCGTCTTCAACGGTGACTTTTTGCGTGGCTTCCTTGTCGCCGGCTTTAATTTTGATGGTGTATTCGCCGGGTTCAACGAGCGGTCCGCGCGGGCCGAATCCAAATCCCGCGGCGATGGCTTCCAGTTGTTCGGGCGTGGGTTCGGCAGCGGGATTCTGGCGCAAGTCCCAATTGGTGCGATTCGCACCGGCGGCGCCGGGGCCGTCAAATTCACGAACCACTTTGCCGTCTTTGTCCGAAACACTGATTTTGACATTGCCTTCTTTCTTTTCCGCAGCCGCGGCCTCGGCTCTGGCTCCTCTTCGGGGCCGCTGGTCGGCAACGTCTGTTTTCGCTTCCGCATTTGCTTTGGGAGCTTCGGGCGGAATCGCGTCCTTCAAGTAGTAGCTGAGAAGCGCGCCGTAAGCCGGATTCTTGGCGGTGAACATTTGCTGGCCGGCGCTCCAGCGCCGTTGGCGTATGAACCAGGTGGTCGCGGTGCGAGGAGGGAAGAACGTGAGCGGCGAGCCCGCGGCGTTCGCGTCCATTTTTTCGATGGGGGTGAGGTCGTCGAAAATCCAGATAGAGCGGCCGTGGGTTGCGAGGACAAGATCGTTTTCGCGCGCCTGAATTTCGATGTCGTCCACGGGAACAGTCGGGAAATTGTTTTTCAGCGCGGTCCAGTTGGCGCCGCGGTCCCAGGAGACCCAGAGGCCAAACTCGGTTCCGGCAAAAAGCAGGTTGGTGTTGCGCGGATGCTCGCGAAGGACGTGGACGCTTCCGGCGGAATCGGGAATGCCGTTGCGGATGGATTTCCAGGTTTCGCCGAAGTCCGTCGTGGCGAAGATGTAGATGCCGTAATCGTCGGCGCGGTGCCCGTCAAACGTGGCGAAGGCGGCGCCTTCTGCCGTTTTCGAAGCGACCACGCGGCTCATATACGTGCCTTTCGGCACGCCGGGCACTTTCGAGGCGACATTCTTCCAAGTCTTTCCGCCGTCGCGGGTGACTTGAAGATTGCCGTCATCCGTGCCGACCCAGAGAACATTCGGAGTAACCGGAGATTCACTGAGGGTGGTGATGGTTGGATACTCCTGAACGCCGTCGTGGCGAGACAGCGTGTTTTTGTCGGGCACTTTGCCGAGAATTGGGAGCTTGTTGCGGTCCACTCCAGTGGTCAGATCGCCGCCCAGGCGCGTCCAGGTGTCGCCGCGATTCGTGGATTTGAAGAGATAGTTGCCGCCGTAATAGACGCTGGTGTGGTCGTGCGAAGAGACAGCGACCGGGGAATTCCACTGGAAACGATAATGTGGCTCGCCAGCTTTGGCTTCCGGGCGGATAGAGCGCTGCTGGCCGGTGCGCATGTCGCGCCGGTCGATATTCCCGTCCTGTGACTCCGTGTACACAATCCAGGGCTCGACGTTGTCAATGGCGGCGTAAAAACCGTCGCCGCCGTGAATCACCTGCCAGTCTTCGTTGGTGATGCCGTCGCGGGTGAGCGTCATGCTCGGGCCGCACCAGCTCCCGTTGTCCTGCAAGCCGCCGCAGATTTGATAGGGTTTCTGATTATCGAGGGAAATCTCATAAAACTGGCCGATGGCGATAACGTTGAGGAAATTCCAGTTTTTTCCGGCGTCGTCGCTCCAGTGAATGCCGCCGTCCGAGCCAGTGAGCATGTGATTGGAATTGGCGGGATCGATCCACATGGCGTGGTAGTCGCCGTGTATGCCGCGAACGCGCTGGGTCGCAAACGTTTTTCCGCCATCTTCGGAGTAAAACATCTGCGCGCCAAGTTCCCAGATGCGCAGGTCGTTGTTGGGATCAATGCGAATCTGGCTGTAGTAGGAAGGGCGCGGGTCGGTCTCGCCCATGCGCTTCCAGGTTTCGCCTTTGTCTTCGCTGCGGAAGGTGCCGCCTTTTTCGTGCTGAATCTCGGCGTAAACGATGTTGGGGTCCTTGCGGTAAATGTCCAGGCCGATGCGGCCGGTGTCGCCGCCACCGTTTTCCCACGGAAGGCCTTTCGCTAGTTTTTTCCAGGTCGCTCCGCCATCGGTGGTTTTGTAAATCGCGCTGTTCGGTCCGCCGCCGTTGAAGCCGAAGGGTGTGCGCCGGCGCTCGTAAGCGGCGGCATACAAAATATCGGGGCTTTCGGGGTCCATGGCGATGTCGCTGACGCCGGTGTCGTCATTAATTTTCAGGACTTGCTGCCAGGTCTTGCCACCGTCGCTGGTTTTGTACACGCCGCGCTCGGGATTCGGCCCCCAGAGATGCCCTTGCGCCGCGACGTAAACGACATCGGGATTTTTCGGATGAATGACGATTCGCCCGATGTGGTGCGTGGCTGCCAGGCCCCTGTTTTTCCAGGTCTTGCCGCCGTCGAGCGATTTGTAGATGCCGTCGCCCCAGGACGAACTCTGGCGGTTGTTGGGCTCGCCGCTCCCTACCCACACCACCGAAGGATCGGAGGGGGCAATGGCGATGTCGCCGATGGTCGAGACGCCTTCCTTGTCGAACACCGGCTCCCAGGTGGTGCCGTTGTTCGTTGTCTTCCACACGCCGCCAGAAGCAGTGCCTACGTACACAACGTTTGGATTGCTCTCGACCACCGCGAAGTCATCAATCCGCCCGCCCATCACGGCGGGGCCAATCTCGCGAAATTCGAGATTTTTGAATTTGTCCGTGGGATTTTGCGGCGCGGCGGCTAAGTTCGCAGCCATTGCACCCAACAATAACGAACAGGCGACAATCGTCAGAAGCGTCCTCGACGTATGCTTCATTTCATCTCCTCACGCAAGGATCGGCATCTTACCCGTGTCCGGAGTCCTGCGCATCCAATGTTTTGAAACGGCAACCAAACCCTGAGCAAACAGACGCGCGGGGCCATCCCCACGTTTCACATGGGGATGGGGCCTCGGTCGGTTTACTTTCACGCTGTTGTAAGCAACTGGGCGGAGGCGGTTGCCTTCCAATCCCTGCGAGCCATGCTAGGCTATCGTTTCGTTATCCACTGCATGTCTTGCGAGAATCACTATTCCTGGGCAGAGGTTCACGCTGCGCTCCGTCGGTTCCTGCGCGCGACGGCACTCCTCGGCGCGGCTTCGAGCGTTTTTTTCCTTAAGGCCGGGGCCCAACAGTTTCATCCTCCGGCGGCAAAGGGGCAAGTGGTGGAACTCGAAGCGAAAACGCAAACGCGAAATGGCGACGTGACCACGGCAGACGGCGATGTGGACATCCGATACGCGGACACGCGGCTCCGCGCGGACCATGTGGAGTACAACGACAAGACCAACGAAGCAACGGCCACCGGCCACGTGCAACTGGACTACGACGGGGAACATCTCGAGGCGACCGAAGCGCACTACAACGTCAGCACGGGGCACGGAGTTTTTCAGAATGTGCACGGCACTTTCAAGGTCGTGCGGCAGCCCAATGACCAAGTTCTGATCACAGATAATCCACTGTATTTTCAGGCGCGAACCGTGGAACGTTTTGCCGGTGACTTATATTTCGTGCAAAGAGCGTGGATTACGATTTGCGATCCTGAGCATCCCAAATGGCAGTTCTACGCTCCCGAAGCGCGCATTCGGCTCGACAAAACGGTTGCGCTGGTGAACGCAAACTTCCGATTGTTCCGCGTGCCGCTGGTTTGGCTGCCATATGCGACTGCGCCTGCGGGGAGAAAAGTGCGGCAGTCGGGATTCCTGATTCCCGATATCGGCCAAAGCTCACGCAAAGGATTTATTCTGGGCGACGCGTATTACTTTGCGCCGCTTTCCTGGCTGGACACGACTTTGGGCGGACAATTCATGAGCCGGCGCGGCTTCCTGGAACGAGGAAATTTTCGCGCCAAGCCTTTCGAAAATACTTCGGTGGAATACACTTATTTCGGCGTGGACGACCGCGGGCTTTTAAATCCCGACGGCACGCGCTCTCCTCAGGGCGGGCAACAGCAACGGGTAGAAATCCAATCACTGCTTCCGCGCGGATGGCGGTTTGTTACCGACTTCAATCAGCTTTCTTCGCTGACGTTTCGGCTCGCGTTTGCGGACAGCTATGGCGAGGCGATCAATTCCGAAGTGCGGAGTGCGGTCTTTTTGACCAATAACTTCCGGGGTTTCAGCCTGAATTTCGCGGGGATCAATGACAAAAGCTTTCTCACCCTCCCCGTCGCTGCTACTTCTACGACGCCGTTCGTTCCGGCCACCAGCGTCACGCTTCGCAATTTGCCGCAAGCGCGATTCGGCTCTGTCGAACAGTCTCCGGGGCGGAAAGTCCCCCTGTATTTTTCGTTTGATACCTTTGTAGGAGCCGTTCATCGCTCCGAGTCGGCGATGGCCACGCCGACGTTCACGCCGATTGACACGCCGTTAAGCGTCTCGCGGATGGAATTCGCTCCTCGGGTCACGCTTCCGGTGCACTTCGGGCCGTGGTTTGGAGTGACGAGTTCGGCGGCGTTTCGCACAACACGCTATGGAGATTCGCTCAATTCTTCCGGGCTCGTGAGCGGCACAGCGATCACGCGCAACACAGGCGAATTTGCCGTGGAACTGCGGCCGCCTACTCTTGAACGATTCTTCGAGCCCGCGCCTAAGAAAGACAAGCCAAGACGAAAATACAAGCACACGATCGAGCCTGCGATCACCTACCGGTACGTCACAGGCGTGAACAATTTTGCTGACTTCATCCGTTTTGACAGCGACGCCACGCTGACCGACACCAGCGAGGTGGAATACGGTTTCACGCAGAGGCTGTATTCGAAGACCGGTGACGACCAGCCGGAAGAGTTGATTTCCTGGCGTATCGCGCAAAAGCATTATTTCGATCCCACGTTTGGCGGTGCCATCGTCAACGGGCAGCGGAACGTTTTTCAGGCGCTGGATTCGATTTCGCCTTTTGCGTTTGCGTTCGGGCCACGCAATTGGTCGCCTATCGTCAGCGATTTCAAAATCACGCCAGGCGGCCTTTACGATCTGGAACAGATTCTGCAATACAATCCCCAGAACCAGCGCCTGGCCACGATAGGTACATTGATCAAGGCGAAGCCTTACCGCGAATTCTTCGGCACGATTGCTTTTTTCCGGCTGGATGACAACCCCACGCCGAGCGATCTTGCCCTGGTGCCGCCGGGACAAGGTTTTCAGCAGCCGCTTTCGAGCCAGATCCGCGGGCTCCTGGGCTACGGTAGTGAGAATCGGCCGGGATTCAATTTTACCGGGGGCGTCGGCTACGATTTCACGAACAAAACGCTGCAAAACCAGATCGTGCAAGTGAGCTATAACGGAAGCTGCTGCGGGCTCGCGCTTGAATACCGGCGGATCAACCTCGGGCAGGTCCGCAGTGAAAATCAGTTTCGTGTGGCGTTCATCATCGCGAACATCGGAACTTTCGGAAATCTGCGGCATAGCGAAAAAATCTTCTGATGGCTGAACCTTCATGACCGACAGCGACGTTGCCTTCGCATCCATCGAGGAAATCGGGAAACTTCTCCGGAAGCGGAAGCTTTCGCCGGTCGAGCTCACGAAGCTGATGCTTGCGCGCATTGAGCGGCTCAATCCTAGGCTCAACGCGTACATTACCGTTACCGCCGAACTAGCCCTGGCGCAAGCCAAGAAAGCGGAAAGGGAACTTTATGCTCCGCGGGGCCGCAAAGGGAAGCGAGATCGCGGGCCTCTGCACGGAATTCCTATTTCGCTGAAGGACAACATCTACACGAAAGAGGTTCGGACTACGGCTGGGTCGAAGATATTGAAAGACTTTGTTCCTCTGCACGACGCAGTAGTTGTGAGTCAGCTCAAAGAAGCTGGAGCGATCCTTCTGGGAAAGACAAACTTGCACGAATTTGCCTATGGGGTCACGACGAACAATCCGCACTTCGGTCCAACGCGGAATCCGTGGGATCTTTCGCGCATTCCCGGCGGCTCAAGCGGGGGTTCGGCGGCGGCCGTGGCTGCCGGTCTGTGCTATGGCAGCATTGGCACAGATACTGGTGGCTCAATTCGCATACCTGCAGCGCTTTGCGGCATTGTTGGCCTGAAACCGACCTTTGGGAGAGTGTCCGTTACCGACGTTGTTCCTCTTTCGCCGCGCCTTGATTGTGTCGGGCCGCTGGCACGTTCAGTCGCGGACGCGGCCTTGATGCTCGATCCTATTTTTGTGCGCGGGGAAAAAGAGCCGCCTTTGCAAAGAGCCACAACAGCAAAATCCCCCTCGCTTCGAGGGTTTCGGATTGGCGTGCCGAAGGATTTTTTCCTGAAGATTGTTTCGGTGGAAGCGGAAAACGCTTTCGAGAACGCTTTGCGCGTTTTGCGGAAACTAGGGGTCACTCTGAGAGAAGCATCCATCCCACTGTTGCAGGAAGCGGAAGATGCTGGCAACCAGATCGCGTGGGCGGAAGCTACGCATTATCATCAGCATGCAGGGTGGTTTCCTTCTCGCGCTGCGGATTACGGGGAAGACGTTCGCACGCGGCTTGAACTTGGCGCCAAGGTTGCGGCCACAACGTATTTGCAGGCGTTGCAGCAGCGCGAGGCTTTCATTGGGGGCTTCCACGCGGCGATGGCTGATGCCAAGCTTGACGCGCTGGTCGTTCCCACTACGCCGATTCCTGCGCCTGCCCTTGGCGAGGAGACGACAGCGGTCTGCGGTACAAATCATCCAACGCGCGCGCTGCTGCTGCGCAATAACCGCCCTGCCAATCTTGCCGGTCTTCCCGCGATGTCCATCTCCTGTGCCGACACGGCCGACGGCTTGCCCGTCGGGATGCAACTAATTGGCTCCGTTACCGACGAGCCCCTGCTCCTGCGTCTCGCCCATTCCTTCGAGCAGGATCAATGTTTTTTTCCTCATCCGCCCTTGTAGCACCAAGCGTGGCCTGACGACGGCACTTGCGTGGGGATGGGTTTGACGGGAGAATGCGCTGAACAGAATGGGAATGGAATGTCCCTGCGTTACAAAATCACGGTAAACAAAGACCACGCAGAAGTAACCGCTGCTTGGGACATCGCTGTGGATATGAGGAATTGATTTCCAGTATTTCTCTCACCATGGAAGCCCTGCTTGGTTTGCCGTTCCCATGTTTGGCTTTGTGAAAACCGGTTCTAGAAGTGGGACCGGAGTTCGCGGAAGGAGGGAAGGATTACCAATTTACCCGAGCCGGCGACGACCGGTTCGTGCTCGAGCGTCCAGGTGTGCTGGTGGGGGATGTAGACGGCGTTCAGGCCGACTTTCATTGCTGGATTGATGTCGCTGCGCGGGCTATTACCGATCATCCAGCCGTGAGCTTTTACGATTTTGTGTTTGTGCACCAGGCCGCCGTAGGTTTGGGTGTTTTTTTCCGGCACGATTTCGATGAACTCGAAGAATCCTTGGAGGCCGGAGCGCTCGACCTTCGCCGCCTGCTCGGCGGGCTCGCCCTTGGTGAAGAGAATCAGCCGGTGCCGCTCCGTTAGATACGCCAGCGTTTCGGGGACGCCATCCAGAATTTTCGGCGGAGTGCGCTCCAGCTCGATCACGCGGCTGTGAATCTGCGCAAGGAGTTCGCGGCGAGCCATCTGGTCGGCGAGCTTCAAGTAGGTTTCTTCGAGGGAGCGGCCGAAGCTGCGCACGCCGTAACCATACTGGCGGATGTTCTTGCGTTCCGTTTCGTTGAGGATATGGCGGATGTACGCGCGCGTATAGCCGTAAGGCTCGACCACGGTGATGAAGTCTTCAATCAGCTTCTCGAAGAAGACGTTGTTTTCCCAAAGTGTGTCGTCTGCGTCGATCAGCAGTGTGTGTCGTCGCATTAGCCCAGACGGTCCGCGCATCGGCGCGCGAACCGCTCCCCCAGCCCCTTTGCCTGCGTCTTCAGTCTACCAGCCGAAGGGCATTTTCGGCGATGGCAGCGGCCGCCGCCGGTTTGGCGAGCTTCTTCGCGGCGTCGCGCATCCGATTGAGACGAGCTGGGTCGTCCAGTAGAGTAGCAATCTTCCAGGCGGCTGCGGGCAAATTGTTGCAGCGAATGGCGGCGCCGGCTTCGAGCAAATGGTCCGCGTTTCGTTCTTCCTGGCCGGGAATGGGCTCGATTAGCGCCATGGGCAGGGCGCAAGCGAGGGCTTCGGAAGTAGTCAAGCCGCCTGCTTTGCCGACCATCAAATCAGCAGCGATCATGTATTTATCCATTTCGGCGGTAAAACCCACGGCCCAGAGCCTTGGAGCCCCGGAAGGAAGTCTGGCCGCTGCTTTGGCCAATTCGTCCAGACGCTTGCGCGTTCTCTCTGCTTTCCCAGCGATCGCCACAACCTGCCAGGGGCGTTGGAGCTCCAATAATTCCCTTACGAGTTGTTCGATGGGGCCAAGCCCATGGCCGCCCGCAGAAATGAGAATGACGGTGGCGTCCGGCTCCAGGCCGAGATGCTTGCGCGCTTCGGCGCGGGCCAGGGGAACGGCGAAGACCGGATCGACGGGAATTCCTGTTACACAAATTTTTTCGCGTGACACGCCGATGTGCGCCAGATATTGCGCGGCTTCCTCAATTGCCACGTAGTACCGGTCCACGGTGCGGCACAGCCACATGGCGTGGACATCATAGTCGGTAACGACGATTGCGTTATGCGCGAGAAGTTTTTTCTTGGCGATGAGCCACGCGATGATTTCGGCCGGAAGAAAGTGCGTGGCCACGCAAAGATCCGGCTGGACGCGTTTGAGCAGGCGGATCATTGGGCCGGTGTTGAGGCGGTCGAGAGCCAGACGCGGGCGCAAGTGTTGCCACGGCAGGTCGGTGCGCTCGTAGAGCAAGCCCATCAATTCCGGCGCGCGGCGCACCATCGAAATGTAGGCTTTATCATAGACGCGTTGAAAAACTTTGCTGACATAGTGCAGGGCGTCGATGTGTTCTACGGTGCAATCGCCATGCGCTAAAAACGCCTTTTCCAGAGCTTGCGCCGCGCGCACATGGCCGGCGCCGGACGTGGCGGAGAGCAAGAGGACGCGCGGTTTGATTTTCATCGGCCGGGGAATTGCAGATTCGCAGATGACATCAAGGGGCCTTGCGCTGTCCTGCGGCAAGGCGCTCCAGGATTCCGCGCCCGAGCTTTTGCAAATCGCCAAAGCGCATCAGGTAATCCTGGAAGTCGTGATTCAGGAGTTGCGCGTCACTGGCATCGAGTTTGGTTCGCAGAATCATGTCGCGGAGTTTTACCGGGTGCGGCAACACAGCGTCTTCCTGCAGCTCTTCCAAGGCCAGGTTAGGATCGTAGTGATACATGGATTCCCCCCGAGTGGGACGAAAAACAGAGCACAGAATCCATTTTACTCGCGCGCAGACACAGAGGAAACGAGCGTTGCAGCAGCAGCGAATTCCCGGGCCGAAATCAGGCTGCGGTTGCCGCTGCCGGCATGAATTCGTACCGCGCAATCTTCGCGGCGATTCCCATCCGGCCGTTTTCTGTGGGTTCGACGCGCACAATTATCCCCTGGCATCGAATGTTGACGTCGCCGGATTGTGTCACTTGCTGAGGAAGCGTAATCACGAAATCGATTTCGTTGCCGACTTGGAAGTCCGCCTCCGCAAGGAAGTACAATCCCTGATAACTGAGATCGCGTGTGTTCGCCGTCAACTCGCGGCCCTTTGCTTCACGGGGCAACACACGCATCGGAAGGTTCATGTTAAATCGCCGCGCTTCACGGCGTTCGGATCCATCACTCATCAAATACCCCCGCCGCCCAAGGATTTTGGGCAAAGCTAGCATTCGAAAGGTCAAGTTTCAACGCGAAAATCCAAGAATTTTGTCCTAGTACGAGGTCTTGTCATATACGATATGGACGGCCTATACTCTCGGCAATGCCGTCCGCGGGCAGTACTGTAACTCCATGGTTTCCCGCGCTTATCGCCGCGTACGGATGCGCCTCCCCGCGCGCCTGCGGTGGACTTCGCCTTTGGGTCAGAAAATCGAATTAGCAGAGACCAAGGACGTTTCGCGCGGAGGCTCGCTGCTATCAAGTGGGGAACCGCATGCGGCTGGTGTGACGCTCTGGGTGACTTTTCCTTACGACGCTTCGATTCGCGAAGGCCAGCCGGAAGTGCCGGCGCGGGTGGTGCGGTGCAATGAGTCGAGGGCCGCTCCGCTCGGTTTTTTTTTGGCGCTTCAATTCGAAGGGCTGGCTCGGTTCGTTTCCAACGGAAATGGAGCGCGACGCGATCTCGAGCGTCGCCGCAGCCCTCGGCGATCCCTTGCGATGCCCATTCGTGTGCGCCCGGAAAATGTTCCGTGGTTTGAGGAAGCGATGTTGCTTGATTTTTCGCCGCGCGGAATGTGTTTTCGCAGCCAGCGCGAATACGCCACCGGCGAGCTTTTGAGAATCTCTTCGGAAGGTGATTCGACCGCGTCCGGCGCCGGGGAATTTCGCGCGAAAGTCGTTCGCTTGGCTCCTGTGCCTGGCGCCGTTTCATTGGACGTCGGCGTTTGCCGCGCAACGTAACCAGCCGTTTCAACTAGCCCTTGATTTCTGACCTCTTCCTTTGATGCGCTACACTGAAAATCATCACGAACGTATTCGAGCGCATCAATGACCGTTACTCATGATTCGCGCAATTTCTATCTGGATGGCCCTGTAGGCCGCCTGGAAGCGATCCTCTGGACCCCCTCTGCAGCAGCGCGCCACCGGCCACCGCTCGCCGCCGTAGTCTGTCATCCTCATCCGCTCTATGGCGGGACCATGCACAACAAAGTGGTGTATCAAGCTGGGAAATCGCTCGATGCGCTTGGCCTTCCCGTGCTGCGCTTCAATTTTCGCGCCGCGGGCCTGAGCGCAGGAAAACACGACCGCGGAGTTGGCGAACAGGAGGATGTTCGCGCGGCCCTCGATTTTCTCGCCAAGCAGTTTCCTGGCGTGCCGCTCTTGCTGGCAGGATTCAGTTTTGGAGCCTGGGTGGGTCTGCGCGCCGGCTGTGAGGGCGCGCGCGTCACTCACTTGATAGGTTTGGGTATTCCAGTGAACAGCTCGGATTTTTCTTTCTTGCGGCAGTGCAAAAAGCCGAAGCTATTCGTCCACGGAAGCAAAGACCAATACGGAGCGATAGACAAGGTTAAAAGGCTGGTTCCCGCATTGCCCGGTGAGAATCATCTTGTTGTTGTCGAAGGCGTAGATCACTTTTTTGCGGGCAAGCTAGACCAACTTGACGCCGCAATCACGAACTGGCTGAAAGAAGTTTTTCGCCTTCGCCACTGACGCGGTTTTTTCTGGCGAGTTTGATGCTGCTCATAGTTCTCTGTAACAGGATCGCATTTGTTTACACGCTTTCGCCGCGTGAAAACAGCTGGCTGAATTCCTTCACGGTCGCCGGAGGCACGTTCACCAGCCGCGCATTGGCTTTGGCGTGTTCCAAGCGTGACATTCCTACCAGCGCCGTGGTGATACCCGGAGCCGAACGAGCAAACTGCAGCGCGCGCTCCGCGTCGTTTTCAAGGCCGAAGGCTTCGGCAACAAATCCCGGCAGATTCCGCGCCACCTGGCCCTGCAAGAGCGAAGCGCTTGCCATCACGGTTATGTCCAGATCGGCCGCTGCTTCCGCCAGAGTTCTCGCGTGTTCGCGCAGCATCTGATTTCCCAGCGTGAGCGCCTCCGGCATCCCCAAATTGAAGGGAAGCTGCACGAAGCGAAAGTGGTGCATGCCGCCGGCAATCTCCTGGGCAATCTGTACGATTTCGGCAAGCTGCATGGCGTCGCGCGCGCGTGGATCTTGCCGGAAGCCGTTCCAGGTCGCCATTCCGTAAAAGCGAATCTCGCCCGCCTCCACGGCCGATTCCAGGAATTCGAAGGCCGCGCGCACACGCTGCAGGAATTCCGGCTTGGCGATTTCCGAAAGCTGAGTCTCTGGATTGTGCAGGTAGTAGACGTCCACGCATTCGACGCCGAGGTTCTTCAGGCTGCGGCCAAGCTGGTCTTTCAAAAATGTTGGGGTCATGCAGTGGCTGCCGGCGGCCAGGGCCTTGGCGCTGAAGATTCCGCGCTGGATGTATTCGCGGAAGAAATATTCGTTGGGGTCGGCGGGCATAGAGCCTTCTGGCGTGAGGTAACCGCCTTTCGTGCACAGCACGATTTCTTCGCGTGAAATACCCTTTGCTGGGAGCTGCTGCAGCGCCGCTCCAATACTTTTTTCGCTGCGCTGAAAGCGGTAGTTGATGGCGCTGTCAATGACGTTGATTCCGTTTTCCACGGCGGCAACGACCGCGGCCGTGTAGGCTGCGTCGGTTTTTTCGTCGGGCTGCCCGAGGTAGGTTCCGATGCCCAGCGAAGAAAGCACCATTCTCTGCGTTTCTCGGAAATGGCCATTCCCCGCGCGACCCGCAAACCTCTGCGCGTACCGCATGGTTCCTTCTTTCGTAGCCGACTTGGTCATGGCGCTCCTCCGGGCGATGGCGCCGGTCCTGGCGCAGGCTCGGTTTCCGCTGGCGCCAGCAAGCGCGAACAGGCTCGAAGAATCCTACGATAAGGCCAGTCTTTTTCGCGGAAGAAAATCTCGCCTTCGCGCGGCTTGCTGTAAAACCAGCGCGAGACCAGCGACAAGTGTTCGGCGAGGTCGCCTTCCGCAACGTTGCCTTGAGACTCCAAGTAGTCGCGAAAGATTTGCTCCGCAGATCGCGGCTGGCTGGCAATTTCGGCGAAGCGCAGAAAAAACGGCTCGGCTAGACGGCCCCCACGCACCGCAAAGACACCAATGGTTTGTTCTTCCGCGGCGCGCTGCAAAATCACGGCGTGCAAATCCTGAATGCGCCGCGTGATTTCCGGACGGCCACGCAGAACCTCGTCGAGTTTTTCCACTTTTTTGTGCAACGAGGCCGCGCGCTCAAAATCCAGTTCTTCGCTGGCTTTTTCGCGCTCTTCCTCAAAAGCGCTTTGCAAAGAGCCGCCGCTGGTTTCGAGGAATTGCACCAGGCGATTCACTTCGACGTCGTATTCTTCCTTTGTGCAGCCTGCGAAGCACGGTGCGAGACACATTTTCATTTCCGAGTAAATGCAGCCGGGAAACGAGGGGTCCCGTCGGATCTTGATCTGGCACCGGCGCACTTTGAAGAAATCCAGGACATGCTCGGCAAAGGCCTCCGCCGCGCGGCGAGAAGGGAATGGGCCATAGTAAGAGCCCGCGGAGGGTGTTCCGTCTTGATCGAGTTGGATCTTGCGCGTCATGTAGCATCGCGGGTAGGCATTGCGCAGATTCACTTTGAGGACCGCGGGAGGACGGAGGCGCATGAGGTTGCGATAACGCTTCGGGAAAAGTTTTTTGACTTGCTGATAGTAGGTGAGGTTCTGTTCGAATCGCGAGCCGGTCAACCGGTAGCGGATGCGGCGGGCAAAATCCCGTAGATTGAGGCGCTTGGTCGTTGGGTCGGTAGGCCCCAGGAGCCGTTGCAGCCGCCGCTGCAAGTTTTGCGTGCGAATCAGGTACGGCTCGGCGTTTTCTTCCCGCGGCTCGACCAAACAAACAGCAGGCTGCCCCGGCAGGCGGGGGAAAAAGTCTTCCTCTGTGCGCGCCGCATTGAATTCCAGTCCGCAATCCAGTTCCAGAGGCACGTCAACAAGTGTACATGCGAATCTATCGCAGCTCTTTGGTTCCTAGTTTTTCCTATTCTGTTGGGGGTTCTCGAGAAGCCGAGCGATGTCTGTGTGTCCATAGCGCTTTGCGCATTCAACAGCAGTGTGACCCTCACTGTCTTGGAATGGGTCGGCTCCTTTTCCAGCAGCAGTCTCACGATCTCCGCCTCTCGAAACAGGTCACGCCACTACGACCTAAGAACCCAGGAAGAGATGACTAGCCGCTGGATCTCGCTGGTGCCTTCGTAGATTTCGGTGATGCGCGCGTCGCGGTAGTTGCGCTCCACTGGATATTCGCGGCTGTAGCCGTTGCCACCGTGAATCTGAATGGCTTTGTGGGTGACGCGCGTGGCCATCTCGCTGGCGAACAGTTTCGCGATCGCTGCATCCATACTGAAACGCGCTCCAGTATCCTGCTTCCACGCGGCTTTGCGGTTCAGCAGTCGAGCCGCATCGATTTCCGTGCTCATGTCCGCGAGCATGAACTGAATGGCTTGGAACTGAGAAATGGGGTGGCCGAAAGCCAGGCGTTCCTGCGAGTATTTCAGTGCCGCTTCGAATGCGCCTTGCGCGATGCCAGTAGCTTGCGCGGCGATGCCGATACGCCCTCCGTCCAGGGTGGAGAGCGCCACCTTGTAGCCTTCGCCCTCGTGCGCGATGCGGTTCGCAACAGGCACGGCGCAATCGGTGAAGACCAATTCGCAACATGCCGTTGCATGGATGCCCAGCTTCTCTTCTTCTTTTCCGACCTTGAATCCTGGCGTGCCTTTTTCCACGACGAGCGCGGTGATACCTTTTTCGCCGTTGGCTGGGTCGGTATTCACGTACACGACGGCCGCATCAGCTTCACCTCCACAGGTGATCCACGCCTTCGTTCCGTTAATGACATAGGTGTCGCCTTTCTTCACCGCTTTGGTTTGCAGCGCCGCGGCATTCGAGCCGGCCTGCGGTTCGGTCAGGGCGTAGCAGCCGATCTTCTCACCCCGCGCGAAGGGATGCAGAAATTTCTTCTTCTGCTCTTCGGTGCCGAAGCGATGAATCGGATCGCAATAGAGCGAATTTTGTACGGAAAGAATCACGCCCGTCGAAGCGCAGCACCGGGAGACTTCTTCAATCACGATGGTGTAAGCGAGGTGATCGAAGCCCGCGCCACCCTCGTTCTCAGGAAATGGCACACCGGTGAGCCCGAGTTCCGCCGCTTTCTTAAACAGCGCGCGTGGAAAGTGTCCGGTCTCGTCATGCTCTTTGGCTAGCGGACGCACTTCCGACTCTGCAAATTCGCGGACGCTTTTTTGCAGCAGTTGTTGTTCTTCGGTCAATCCCAGATTCAATTCGGAGCGCTCCTGTCAGGCCAAGGTTTGGAGTGACCCTTATTTTAGCGCGAGTGGGCCTTTTGCGGCTAAACCGCCTCCTCTACAAAAAAAGCCGGCGGCGTATAAGCATGAAATAATCTCTGCATCAAGCGAACGCTTTGGAAAGACGTTCGTAGGTGGTTTTCAAATCTTCCGGGTGCACCCGCGTTTCCCCCGTCACAGTCATGAAATTCGAATCTCCAAACCAGCGTGGCAGCATGTGCAAATGCAGATGCCCCGCAACTCCCGCCCCCGCCGCGCGGCCCAGATTCATTCCCAGATTCATGCCATCCGGATTGTAGTTTGCGCGGTAGACCGCCTCGACGCGCTGCGCGAGCTGCATGATCTCGTTCAAGGTGGCGGCATCGCACAACTTCAGCTCGGCCACGTGCGCGTACGGCACGATCATGACGTGCCCTGAAGTGTAGGGAAAGCGGTTGAGGATGACGAACGCTTTCGCGCCTCGATGGACGATTAGTGTCTCCGAATCTTTCTTTTTCGCCACAGCATCGCAAAAAATGCATTCCGCCTGTTCACCGCCAGCCGCCTGCGCCATGTACTGGTAACGCCAAGGAGTCCACAAATAGTCCATCGTGACGTTCCTCTTGATTGTCAATGCGCGCACAGGATAACCCAGAATCCTGTCAGGAGCGCACATCAAGGGGACTCCGGCTAATTCTGCTGGAAGCGAAGCTCTTTTTACCTGGAACTTCAGGATAGGAGAGGAAATTGCGAAGAATCTAAGGTTGCCTAACCGGCCTGCGCATCCCCCGCGGCGGAATGCGCAGCGGCGTTATTCACAAAATCTTTCAATTCCTTGCTGGGCTTGAAATAAGGGATTCTCTTCGCCGGCACTTCCACTTTTTCCCCTGTTTTGGGATTGCGTCCCACGCGTCCGCGGCGCTCGCGAGTGCGGAAGCTCCCGAAGCCGCGAATCTCGATTTTTTCGCCCTTCTGCAAAGCGGCGATGATGCTGTCGAATATGGTCTCGACGATCGTTTCCGATTCCTTGCGGGGAAGCTCTGTCACGTTCAGAACTTCCTCGATCAGATCAGCCTTGGTCAGTGTCGATGTCGGTTGCTTCGTCATCTTCGCTATGCCTCGTCGCGCAGTCCTGGGAACGGACGGCTCACTTCCCCCATCGCTTCACTTTGCCCTAGCGCAGTGAAGGGTATGGGTTTGCAAGGGGCTGGCGTACCGCCGAATTGCTCCCTTTCCTATCACTAAAATGACCCGCAGGTAAATGAAATTATGAAAGCCGTCCCCCCGGGTGAGGCCTTCACAACTTAACGCGCCTGAAGCTTGGACTTCAGCGCATCTCCAATCGTCGCCGTCGACGAGGACTTCGACGCCGAACGATACTGTTCGATTTCTTTGCGCTCGATTTGCTTCACCGCCGCGCGATAACTCAAGCCGATTCTTCGCGTCTCCGGGCTGATTTTGATGATCTTGAAATCATATTCCTTGCCCGGTTCGAGCGGTCCCGCGCTCTTCAGCGGACCGCTGCTAGGGCGGTAGCCACCCATGCCCTCGTCGCGCCGGCGCCGGTCTTCGATTTCGGTGTTGTGGCAAAGCGCTTCAATGTTTTCGCCCAGTTCCACGAACGCGCCGAACGTGGCGATGCGCGAAACTTTGCCCTTCACGATTTGTCCGACTCTGTGCTGCTTGAACCAGTCGCCCCAAATGTCGTTGACCTGCTTCATGCCCAGCGACACGCGGCGGTTCTCCGCATCAATTTTCAAAACCTTTGCGGTGACCGGTTCGCCCTTCTTGAACACTTCGTGCGGATTCTTCACGCGGCCCGTCCAGCTAACGTCGCCGACGTGAACGAGCCCGTCAAAGCCGTCCTCGATTTCTACGAACGCGCCGAACTCCGCGATGTTGCGAACTTTTCCGGTGATGACCGTTCCCACCGGATATTTTTCTGCAGTGAGCAGCCAAGGATCAGGCTGCGCTTGCTTCATCCCCAGCGAAACGCGCCGGTCGCTCGGCTTGATGTCCAGCACCACCACGTCCACCGCGTCGCCGACTTTCACTAGTTTCGACGGGTGGGACACTTTCTTATTCCAGCTCATTTCCGAAACGTGCACCAGGCCTTCGATGCCCCGTTCCAGCTCGACGAACACGCCGTAATCCACGATGCCCACAACGGTTCCCTGAACCTTGCCTCCCGCGGGATACCGTTCCGCGGCGCCTGCCCAGGGATCCGGCGCCAATTGCTTCAGGCCGAGCGAAATGCGCTGCTTGTCCTTGTCGAACTTCAGAATCATTACGTCGAGTTCTTGCTCGGGCTTGACCAAGTCCGAAGGATGCTTTACGCGGCCCCAGCTCAAGTCCGTCAAGTGCAGCAAGCCGTCAATTCCACCCAGGTCCACGAACGCGCCGTAGTCCGTCACGTTCTTCACGTGACCGTGCACGATCTGCCCTTCGCTCAGCGTTTCCATCAACGCCGCGCGCTTTGCGTGCAGCTCTTCTTCTAGCAGCGCGCGCCGGCTCACCACCACGTTGCCGCGCCGGCGATTGAGTTTTGTGACGCGCACCTGCACTTCCGTGCCGAGCAGCTCGTCCAGATTCTGCGTCGGCCGCAAGTCATACTGCGAGCCTGGCAGGAACGCGCGAACTCCAATGTCTACCACCAGCCCGCCCTTGATACGGTCCACCACTTTTCCCGTGATAGTTTCTTTCGCTTTGAACGCCGCGTCGATCTTTTCCCACGTCCTGCGGCGCAGCACTTTTTGGTAGGAGACAATCTCGTAGCCGTCTTTGTGCTCGCCGGAGCGCTGCACTTCGATCGTGGCGTTCGGGTCCGGCCGCGGAATTTCCGTCTCCGCAAACTCTGCCGCGGGAATCAGCCCTTCGGTTTTGCCGCCCAGGTCCACCACTACGCCATGTTCCGTATACGCGACAACTTTGACCTCGACCACCTCGTGCGAAGCAGCGGCTTCCTGCTTCTCGTCGAACTCCTGCATTAGCTTGCTCATCTCTTCGGACCCGGCGGCCTCTTCGGCTGCGGCCATAGCTTCCGGGTCCGCTGCAGGAGCTTCGCTGTGCGTTTCGGCAGACGCACTTGCCGCTTCGAGCGCTGGCGCCGGTACTGGAGTCAAAGGCGCTCCATTTGCGGATTCGGCTTGTGCGGTTGCGGATTCGCTCGCGGGAGGAGTAGTTTGTTCGGGAGCGCTTGTTTCGTTGGTGCTTGGTGCAGTTGCGGCGGCGGCCGCGATGTTCGACGGATTCTCGTGGTCAGAAAACATGGTTGTTGGCCTCCAGAAGATACTTCCGATGTGGCAGCCGCTCGGCGGTCCCACATTTTGTCGCGTAATTCCTTGCGGAATCCCTACTAGGGTTTAGAGCAAGGTGATTGACCGGGACGCAAGGACACGGTCAAACAGGAAATGCTGCGAACGTCACGGGGTACGCTGCAACCTGAAAAGGATACTCGCCGCGTCGCTCCTATGTCAATGAAACTACAAGGCAGCGCCGAGGGTTAACTCGAGAGCAAGATGGCGAAAAAGCCCGGAAAACTCGCTCAGATTTTCAGTTCCTTCATCAGCTTGCGCGCTCGTGCTTTCATCGCCGCGGTCCCGCGAGTGACACTTTGTTCCAGGATTTCCTTCACCAGGGGTCGCAGCTCAGAATCACTTCGTGAGATATCTGCCAAGGCTTGAAGCGCAAAAGTCCGGACAATGGAGCTTCGATCTTCCAGGTAAAGTTGCAATGCCTCTGCCGCGCGCTGTTTCTCGCGATGCGTGAGCGGCAGACGCGGCACCATCTGCGCCAAATGCCAGCGCACTTCGATTTGCTCTCCTTCAGTGAGCAAACCTAGTAATTCGCTCTTGTGCGGCTGAAGCAACTTCGGTTGAATCGCGGAGACCTTTTCCGCCGCGTCCGCGGCCCTCATCCTGACAATCGCGTCGTCGCTCCACAAACATTCGATGAGTTCGGAGAGGCGTCTCGGCGCATGCAAAACGAGCTTCGCAACTTGGTTCGCGCGCCCGATCGACCGCCGGTCGCCGCCTTTCAGCAAAACGGAGATCGGTTGGCTAGGCATTTTCGGTCGGAGAGGAAAAAGAATTTCTCGATTTGTGCGTTAAGTCCGCGCGCGTCCGGCCAGCGTCTTCTCGCGGCGAAAATCTGGCGCGGAAATCTCCACCGTGCGGCACATTTCGTATAACCTCGAGCGCATGCGGCTGCCGATGCGCTGCTCCAGCGTATCTTCGCGCACCGCCGGCACCAGTTTTCCTGTTGGGAGTCGAACGTTTTCCCCTTCCGAAACAGGGTTGTCCAGATAGTTCGTCGTCACGATCGTGGTGCGGTTCTCGTTGTAGCGGGCGTTTAGAACGATTCCGACAATGTCGCGCACCCAATCTGACGGTTTGCTTGCGCCGAGATCATCCAGCACCAGGATTTCCACCGTCCGAATCGGCTCCAGGATTCGCATCTCGGTTGATTCGCTGGCAGGATTGTAACTTGCTTGAATTTCCTTCAGCAGTTCGCGGTAATCGCAAAACAATCCCACATGTCCGCGTTGAATTAGTTCTTTCAAGGCGGCCACCGCGAGATGCGTTTTGCCAACACCGGAAGGTCCTATGAAAAGCAGGCCTTTTTCGGCAGTTCCGGGATAATCGCGAACGAATCCTTGAGCCGACAGTTTTGCTTGCTGCAGGGATTGCCTCTGTTGTTGCGTTGATCCGACATCGGTGCTGTAGCTCTCGAAATCGCAATGTTCATAACGTTTGGGAATCCGCGCCCGCTCTATCACTCGAACGGCGCGTTCTTGCATGCCGCAATCGCAGGGCACTGCCACTTTGCCAGCCGCGCCATCCGCCCGCGGCATCAGCCTCCATCCCGTTCCCCTACACAGTGTGCAATTCTCCAGCGCCATGATCCCGTTCTTCTATTCCATGTAGGACGGCCTTCTGTTTCCCCGATCTTTGTCGGGCAGGTCGTCCGCTGATTCGTTCTGCCGACAGCATACGGTCGCAACTCGTCTTCGGCAAGTTGCGTACTCTGAAAAAACTGTGCAAAGGGAAGAGGTAGTCGAAGGGCGTTGCGGAACCGCTACTTCACTCGGACTATCGCCTGTCGCGAGGCTTTGTTCTGCGAATGCGCGGACACTACTCGCGACAACTCTTGCTGCACTACCTGGGCGAACTCGCCCATCTGCTGCTCCATCTCAATCATTTTTTCGCGCATGTTCAAAATGATTTCAATCCCCGCCAGGTTCACGCCCATGTCGCGCGCCAGCGTCAAAATCACTTCCAGCCGCTCCAAATCCGAATCGGTGTACAGCCGCGTGTTCCCCTCCGAGCGCGACGGTTTCAGCAAGCCGACGCGCTCATACAAACGCAGCGTCTGCGGATGCAGCTTGTAGAGCTCCGCCACGGAGCTGATCATGTAGCCTGCTTTGGCCCGCTGCTTTTTCTCTCCTCTCGCCATTCTCCGCTCGCTCCTTAAACGCTATTCCCTAATCCCTGGTCCCTGTCTTTCTCAAACTCCCGCCTTGCTGAACAAATCCTTCCGCGGATCTTCCGGCTCGATGCGATCCAGTTCTTTCATCAGGTTTCGAACGCGTTCGTCGGTACGCTTTGGCACAATCACTTGCACCTCGACGTACTGATCCCCGCGCGTGCCATTCCGCGCGCTGGGAACACCCTTTTCCCGCAAACGCAGCGTACTTCCGCTGTTGGTGCCGGGAGGAATTTTCACCAGCGAGCGGCCGTCAATGGTCGGAACTTCAATCTTCGCTCCCAGCGTCGCCTCGCTTACGGTTACCGGAACCTTCGTGTAGAGATCGTTCCCGCGCCGCTCAAAAAACGGGTGCGGTCGCACCACCACGCGCAAGTACAAATCGCCTGCTGGAGCGCCCATCGTTCCGGCGTTTCCTTTTCCCGGCACACGCACGCGGCCGCCATTGGTCACGCCCGCCGGAATGCGCACCTCAATCGTCTCCGTGCGCCGCACGCGCCCTTCGCCTCCGCACGTCCGGCAGGCGGTGCGCAGTTTGCCCGTGCCGCCGCAGCGCGTGCAAGGCACGTTGAAGCGCATTTTGCCGGCTGCCTGCTGAATCGATCCCGTTCCATGGCACGTCGGGCACGTTTGCGGTGAGCCGATGGCGCCTGTTCCGTGACACGTTTCACAAGCGTCCATGCGTGTGATCGAAAGTTTCTTTACCGCGCCGCGCACCGCGTCCCAAAAATCTATCTCCAACTGATATTCCAGGTCGCCGCCGGGTTCGTGTTCTGGTTCTGTGGCCACGCCGGTGCGCCCGCCAAAAAACTGGCTGAAGAGGTCGCGGAAACTCGCTCCGCTGCCCGCCGAGCCTGTTCCTCCGCCGAAATCAAATCCGCCAAAATCAAAATTGACGTTCGGGTCGCTTGCGCCCTCATGTCCTCCGGGATAACCGCCCGGCGGCAGATTCTCGCTGTAGAAGCCGTATTGGTCGTACATCTGCCGCTTCTTCGAGTCGGAGAGCACATCGTAGGCTTCCTGAATCTGCTTGAATTTTTCTTCCGCAGCTTTGTCACCGGGATTCAGATCGGGATGGTACTTGCGCGCCAGCTTGCGAAATGCCGCGCGAATATCCTTCACGCTCGCCTTGCGCGGTACGCCCAACAGTTCGTAGTAATCAGTTTTCGTGGTCGTCGCCATCAATCCTTGTAAGGACGGCCTTCTGCCTGCCCTGCGTTTCGAAGGGAGGCCGTCCGCTCGCCCTACTTATCCTCTATAGCCTTACCGCTGCTTAATTGCTCGGCCAGGGCCCACACGCAATTTTCCAATTCCGCAATGCGCTCCACTACTTGGGGCATGGAAGACTGGGCCTTGGCCACCTGGTCGAAACGTCGTTTCGCCGTCAATCTGCTCAATGAACTGCTCAGCAACGGTGTCGTCAGATTTCGGAGCCGGGTGAACATTCGTCGACATTTACGAAAGTGGCCCAGCCATATCTATTTCTCCTCACAACAGCGGGAAAAGAAAGAACAGATTTGGAAAAGAACAGTTCTTCCCTTTCCCACTTAAAACTTACAATTTAAAACTTACCACTGTCTTCAGTTCGGCTTCTTGCTGTCGTCCACGTCCACGTACTCGGCGTCAATCACATCGCCAGGCTTCTTCTGTTCTTGCCCGCCGCTCGAGCTGGAAGAAGCCCCGCCACCGGCGGAGCTCCCTGCAGCCGCGCCGGCAGCCTGCGAAGTCTTGTAGAGCTCTTCCGCGATCTTGTGCATCGCCCTCTCCACATTCTCCGTGGCCGACCGCAACCGTGCCGTTCCGCCTTCGGACATCGCCTTCTTCGCATCTTCCAGCGCCTCTTCCACCTTCTTGACGTCCGCTTCCGGCAGCTTGTCCTTGCTTTCGCGGATGGTTTTTTCGGCGTGGAACACCATGCCGTCCAGATGGTTCCGTGCGTCGACTTCCTCGAACCGACGCCGGTCATCTTCCGCGTGCGATTCCGCTTCTGTGCGCATCTTCTCGGCTTCATCCTTGGTCAAGCCGCTCGATGCGGTAATGGTGATCTTCTGCTCCTTGTTCGTGGCTTTGTCCTTCGCGCTCACGTTCAAGATGCCGTTCGCATCGATGTCGAACGTCACTTCAATCTGCGGAACCCCTCTCGGGGCAGGTGGAATCCCGTCCAGCTTGAATTTGCCGAGCGACCGGTTGTCCCCTGCGAATTTGCGCTCGCCCTGCAGGACGTGAATCTCCACGCCCGGCTGGTTGTCCGCCGCCGTCGAGTACGTCTCCACCTTCCGCGTCGGAATGGTCGTGTTGCGCGGGATCTGCACGGTCATCACGCCGCCGAGCGTTTCCACTCCCAGCGAAAGCGGCGTCACGTCGAGCAGCAGGATGTCCTTTACCTCGCCTGCCAACACTGCACCTTGAATTGCTGCGCCCACGGCCACGACTTCGTCCGGGTTCACGCCCTTGTGCGGTTCCTTCCCGTTGAAGAAGGTGCGCACCAGTTGCTGTACTTTCGGAATCCGCGTCGAGCCGCCGACCAGCACCACTTCCTGGATATCGTTTGGTGAAAGTTTCGCGTCTTCCAGAGCCAGCTTCACCGGCTTCATCGAGCGCTCCAGCAAATCGTTCATCATCTGCTCCAGGCGCGTGCGCGTCAGCTTCAGCTGCATGTGCAGAGGCCCGCTGGCTCCCGCCGTGATGAAGGGCAGATTGATTTCCGTTTCCATCAGTTGCGAAAGCTCGATCTTGGCCTTTTCGGCGGCTTCCTTTAATCGCTGCAGCGCCATGCGGTCCTTGCTCAGGTCAATGTTGTTCTCTTTCTTAAACTCATCAATGAGCCAGTCCACGATGCGTTGGTCTACGTCGTCGCCCCCCAGGTGGGTGTCTCCGTTGGTCGACTTCACCTCTACCACGCCGCTACCCACCTCGAGCACGGAGATGTCAAACGTGCCGCCGCCCAGGTCATACACCGCGATGGTCTCGTCGCTCTTCTTGTCCAGTCCGTACGCGAGTGCAGCGGCCGTCGGCTCGTTGATAATGCGGACTACTTCCAGTCCGGCAATTTCGCCCGCTTGCTTGGTGGCCTGCCGCTGCGCGTCATTGAAGTACGCCGGCACGGTGATCACGGCCTTGCTGACCTTTTCACCCAGGAAATCTTCGGCCGCCGTCTTCAGTTTGGTCAGGATCATTGCCGAGATTTCCGGCGGGCTGTACAGCTTCCCGGAAATGTCCACGCGCGCATCCTGGTGCGGCCCGGCCATCACCTTATAAGGCACGCGGCGCATCTCTTCGCTGACTTCATCGAAGCGCCGACCCATGAACCGCTTGATTGAATACACGGTGTTCTCAGGATTGGTTACTGCCTGGCGCTTGGCCACTTGGCCGACCAGTCGCTCGCCCGTCTTCGTGATGGCCACGACCGACGGCGTCGTCCTCGCCCCTTCCTGGTTGGGGATCACCACCGGCTCGCCGCCCTGCATTACGGCGACCACTGAGTTGGTCGTCCCCAGGTCAATCCCAATAATCTTGCTCATAGAGCCCCTCTCCTCAAACTTGTTTGCCGTTGCCCAGCGCCCCTTTCGAGCTATCTCGGGCAAGCTTAGGAGCTTTAGTATTCTCGCTCTAAGCCCAGCATCCGGCGTAGTATATAGATTGAGTGTGGTCTTGTCAAGTTTTCTTATAACATAGATAATGTATTTACTTTCAGTCGCTTACAGACTCCAGCGCCTTTCGATGCTTTGGCCGTTTATCTTTCACTTGGCGAGAGATTACTCTTCCATTAGAATATCCATAGGAAATCGCCCTGAGCCGCTCTGGCTTGACTCAAGACCTGGGATGTCGATGCGTGTCCAATAAAGCTGTGGGGCTAAATCCTTTAGAATGCTTCCTTACGAGTGGCCCTTGGAACTGTTGAGTCTGAAAGACTTACAGCAAGCGCTAAGTCCTTTAGAATGCGCAGTTGCGAAAAACCCCAGGGGGCGGGGTCAGTTATGGTTAACCAGGCTCCCGCGCCGACTGGCAAGGTAACAAACAGCTCTTGTAAGGGCTTATCGGCTGGGCAACAGATGCAGTATCCTTCGGCAACCAACGATCAGAGGCCCATTTTCCGCGTAAAGGTTCTCCTTACGGCCCTGGCAATTCGCCGCCCGTTTTTTCGGACCATTTCGCGGTAGAATCGTCTGGCTCTCGTAGCGAACACTTATCCAAAAGCGTCTGGAGGTTGGTGTGAATCGTCGGCGAACCTTGGCTGCAATCATTAGCGGAACCGTGCTCATTTTGGTGGCTCTCTTCCTGCCCTCCCTGCAGAAGACCTCGCCGCCTCCCGCCCTCGCCCCCCCGCCTGGACCGGCTCCTATGTCCGCAGCCACCACTGTTCCTGTTGCTACCGAGCAGCCTCCCGTTCTTCCGTCCGCACCGCTGACTACTGAGGCCGCGCCCCTTCCCCTGCCGCAAAACGCGCTACAAGACGTCGATCCTCACAAAGCTTTCGGCTCGAAGAATGCCCCGGTGGTCATGGAAGAGTTCAGCGATTACCAGTGCCCAGCCTGCAAGACGCTTTTCACGACAACGAACCGCTTGCTCATGGACAACTACGTCAGCACGGGCAAAGTTTACTTAATTCATCGCGATTTTCCTCTTGCGATGCACGCCTACTCGCGCATCGCTGCGCGCTACGCTCGCGCGGCGGCCGACCTCGGCAAAATCGAGCCGGTCGAGCAGGCTCTTTTTCAGAACCAGGAAAGGTGGGAGCAGACTGGCGACGTGGACGGCACGGTGGCCGCTGTGCTTTCACCTGCCGAAATGAATAAAGTCCGCGCGCTCGTTAAAGGGGGCACGCTCGAACCGCTGATTGACAAGGACTTCGCGCTCGGCCAGATGTACCGCGTAAATCAGACCCCGACCACAGTTTTTCATTGCAAGGGGCAAACGTACCCCGCCGCTGGCGTCATGACTTACGACACCATGAAACAATTCTTGGAGCAGTTGCTCTCGCAAAAATAGCCGAATGCAAACTTAGAACCATAAAATGCTGCAACCCAGCCCATTCAACTTCCGCCGCGCCGTCATCCTGATCGCCCGACTCGTGCTCGGCGGAATTTTTGTTTACGCAGGCATCTCCAAGGTTTTCTTCCCTAACGCGCACTTGTGGCCGATGTTCGTCCTGAAATTCTCCATCTCCACGAATCTCGCCACTTTTGCGCAACAAGTGGAATCGTACAAATTGCTTTCGCCCGCAGGCGTGGATTCCGTCGCGCATACCTTGCCGTTCACAGAAATTGCGCTGGGCTTGATGCTGCTAATTGGCTGGGGGCTGCGAATCTGGGCCTCGTTGGTAACGCTCATCATGCTCGGCTTTCTGACCGTGGTTACGCGCGCGTACCTTCTTCACATGAACATCAACTGCGGATGCTTCGCCACACCCGAGCCGCTTACCATCATGACGGTAGTCCGCGACAGTCTTTTTGTCGGGCTTGCTGTGCTCATGACCGTCTTCGCCTTCATCGAAGCTCGTCAGCCGCATCCCTGGGCCGCTTCCGAGAAGCCATCCCTGTCAGCCCAAAACTTGTCATGAAATCGCTTCAGGAATACCTCGAACTTTCAGCGCAAGCACACGGGCACCTTTGCGCGGGGCAAGTTCTGGGCGTGCGCCTGGCGATGCTCGGTTTGCTGGAACTGGGAATCGACGATCCCGTTGCAGAGAGGAAGCGGCTCGTCACTTACGTTGAGATCGACCGGTGCGTGACTGATGCCGTGGCAGTCGTCGCGAACTGTCGGCTCGGCAAGCGCGCGCTGAAATTCCGCGACTGGGGCAAAGTCGCCGCCACGTTCGTCGATCTGAAAACCGGCCGCGCCATCCGCGTCGCTGCGAAGGAATCTTCGAAGCAAGCCGCGCGCGAGATGTTTCCCGAACTCGACAAAGAAGCCGGCCAGCAAAAAGCCTACGCGCAACTCCCCGAAGAAGTCTTGTTCGACAAGCAATGGGTGAAGGTCAACGTTGCGCCCGAAGATCTGCCGGGATTCAAAGGCCCCCGCGTGGTTTGCGCCCAATGTGGCGAAGGCATCAACTTCAAGCGCGAAGTGATCGTGAACGGCCGCATCCTCTGCCGCTGCTGCTCCGGCGAAAGTTATTATGAGATCGCATGACCGCGCACTCGGCGTCAGTGCTCAGTCCCTGGGGCTGTTTGGTTCGGTTGCACTGCTGGTTTCGCTGCGCATTTCGCCGATGCGCACGATGACGTAGGCGATCAACGCAAACACAAAGAACACCAGCAGCATCCATGCAATGCCTTGTAGAGTCTCGGTTGCCGCACTATAAAGCTCGAAGATCCACCGGTCGAAACTGACCGAGGATGCAGTTTGAACTTCACGGCCTCCGAGCGTCGAGTTGATGTATTTCTCCAAGTTGTGGAGTTGCACCCCCGACGAAACGCCAACAACGAGGATGGCGAATTTCATGTATTTCAACCAAGCCCCGCTGATTTCATCCGCGATGATGCGCCGCAACACACTTTCGATCGGCTTCGTGAACAGCCACATCACAGCAAACGATACGCCGAGCGCAGTTGCGAAAGTGGCAAAGAGCAAGAAGAGGAACATTGTGAATTACCTCAGAGCCGATTCCGCCGCATGGTCGGCTGACGAGAATTTCTGGCTGGCAGCACCTTTCTACTATAAGGGATTTCCGGTCTGCTTCCTTGTTCACCCCATCAACCTTCATGCGAGCGGTTCTCAGGATTCTGTTGTGCGCTAGAATGACATGTTCATGCTGATTCTTCCCCCGATCACGCTGCGACTTCGCAGTTTCAAGCTGATCGACCGTGTCGCGCTGGCATTTCTCCTGCTCTGCTCGATTCTATTCGGCACGGCGTGCGGGCTGCTCTTCGTTTACGCCAGCGACTTGCCGGAGATTCTCGCGCTCGAAACCTACCGCCCCAACGTGGTCACGGAAATCTACGGCGATGACGGCCAACTCGTCGGCAGTTTCGCGCTGCAGCGCCGCATCCTGATGACCTACGAGCAATGCCCCAAGGTTTTGTATAACGCGGTCACCGCCATCGAAGACCAGCACTTCGAAGAACATTGGGGCATCGACTTCCCTCGCATGTTCACGGCGGCGTTGCGACACCTGACGCGAGGCCGCCGCGCCGGGGGCGCCAGCACCATCACGATGCAGCTTGCGGGAAATCTCTTTCTCGACCGCAGCGACATCAGCTTTCGCCGCAAAGCGGAGGAAACCTTGCTCGCGCTGCAAATCGAGCGCCGCTACACCAAGCCGCAAATCTTCACCATGTACGCGAACCAGGTCTACTTGGCGCACGGAAATTACGGCTTTGCCGCCGCCGCGCAATTTTATTTTGGCAAACAAGTTGGCGATCTCACCCTTCCGGAAGCGGCACTGCTCGCGGGAATGATCAATGGGCCGAAATATTCTCCGCTGCTGAATCCGGAGGGCGCGCTGGTGCGGCGTAATCTGGTTCTGCAGCACATGGAAGAAGAAGGAAAGATCAAGCCAACGGAAGAAGCCGCCGCAGTCAAATCCCCGCTTTCCCTGCACCTGCAATATCCGCGCAACGACCTCGCGCCTTATTTCTTCGAAGAGGTTCGGAAATACCTCGAAGCGACGTATGGAACGGAGGCGGTCCACGAGCGTGGCCTGCGCGTTTACAGCACGCTGAACACCAACTTGCAGCGCGTCGCCAATCAAGCCATGCGCGACGGCCTGCATGCTTATGAACGGCGTCACGGCTGGAAAGGCAATTTGCCCAACGTGCTGCGCGACAATCTCGGCAAGCTGGATACGTACGAAGACGAAGACTGGCGCCACGCAATCGAGAAGGGAAGTTACGTCACGGGACTCGTCATGAGCATGACCGAACGCGACGCGGTCATCAAAATCGGCCCCTACCGCGCCATTCTTTCTCCCGCGGATTTTGTCTGGACCGGCCGCAAACGTCCCGGAGATTTGCTGAAGGTAGGCGATCTCGCGCAATTCTCGATACAAGAGATGCGCGGCAACACGGCGCGCGTGCAACTCGAACAGCAGCCCGGCCCGCAGGGCGCTTTGCTCTGCATCGACAATGCTACCGGCGAAATCAAAGCCATGGTCGGCGGCTACAGCTTTGAAGATTCAAAATTCAATCGCGCGACGCAAGCGGTGCGGCAGGTGGGCAGCTCTTTCAAAATCTACGTTTACGCCGACGCCCTCGAAAAAGGCGCAACGCCTTTCGACACGATAGTGGACTTACCATTCACCACGATCAGCGGAGGGCAGCCTTACACGCCACACAATTACGATGAAAAGTTTGAAGGCACAATTACGCTGCGGCGCGCGCTGGCCGGCTCGCGCAACGTTCCCGCCGTGAAGCTGGCGGAAGAGGAAGGCATCAACACGGTTGTGGCCATGGCGCGCCGTTTTGGCATCACCACGCCGCTTCCGCCGTATTTGCCGCTGGCCCTCGGCGCGGCGGACATGAGATTGAACGAGCACGTGTCGGCCTTCACGGTGTTTCCGAACGACGGCATTCGCATCGACCCCTACATGATCCGGCGCGTGACCAGCTACGACAGCGCGCTGCTCGAAGAAGCGCATCCGGAAGTACACGATGTGATTTCGCCGGAAGTGGCGCGCACGATGGTAGCGATGCTCGAAGAAGTAATCAAGTTCGGCACGGGCGTGGCGGCGAAGCCGCTCGGCCGTCCTGCTGCCGGCAAAACCGGGACCACGCAGGATTACACGGACGCCTGGTTTGTGGGGTTCACGCCGCAACTCACGGCAGGAGTTTGGGTGGGCTTTGACGACAAGCAAATCTCGCTTGGCAAGAAGGAAACGGGTGCACGAGCGGCACTGCCTATCTGGTTGGAGTTCATGCAAGGCGCAACCGCCGGAACCCCGGTGACGGATTTTCTCAACGTCGTGCCGCTCGAGCAGCTAGCCGGCGAACATCAACTGAATCTGACGACGCCCGATACCGCTCCCACCGAGGATGAGCCCGCCGAAAAGCCAAAAGAAAAACCACCAACTACCGCTCCCGTCCCTATTACCCACTCCTCGATTACCAATCCCAACCGCGGCGCCTAAGTAGATTGAAATCGTGAGCTGATTCCCCCGTTGCTGGATTCAGAGCGGGCAAACGCGCGTTCAGCCCTTAGACAAACACTAACTGTATGAGTTGGCGGGGTTTACGGAAAATTGTACGAGTTCTCCAGAAAGACATAAGGATTTAGAACCAGCTGATATGAATTACATGTTGTTACATTATTGAGATAAACCCACAAGAGTTTGCAGATAAAAGACATGCATTTTTATGTTCAGGTTTCTTCCTTTTGGTTTGCTTCGTGCTCTCCACATCTCTGATTGGTGCAAGGATGGGGGGCTGTTTTTGGACGGAGCGTAGATTCGTGTCTCACTTAGGCTTGGCTTTCATGCCTCTTGGGTAACGTCCACTTATTTCCTCTCAGATTTGAATTCGAAAGCCTTTTTGTTCTGCAGAAGATAAGTCTCGTGTGGAGGGTTTGAGATGACTTTCGCATTGATGCAACGCGTTCTCCTCGTGATCGGCTTTTTTGTTCTAATGCCGTGGCCGGCCTCGGCACAGATTACTTCTCAGACTGGAGCTGTCCGTGTTGTTGTTCAGGACGCCCAAGGTGGGTTAATCACTGGGGCAGAAGTCACGTTGAGTTCGCCGTTGGGCACGAGCAGCACCAAAGAGACCCTGCCGGACGGCACCGTGGTGTTTCCTTTGCAGGACCCAGGTGAATATAAGGCTACGGTGGAACACGCCGGCTTTCGCCGTGCGGTGATCAACGGCGTGGTGGTGAAGATCACGGAGGTCACCAATTTAAGTGTTACGTTGGAAGTGGGAGAGATTGCGACGGAGGTAGTGGTGTCCGGTGAAGCGATACAAACTGTGAACACCACGAATGCCACCCTAGGTGAGACACTCACGGGCGACGTTGTCGGCAATCTCCCTCTCTTTACGCGAAATTTCCTGTTTCTGCTGGCAAACAATGCTGGCACTTCCGCGTCTCTGCCTGACGCGACGGCCGCTGGCCGAGGACTACCAGTGATTTTCGTGGCAGGCCAACGGGGGACTTTCAACAACCTGGTTATCAACGGTGTTGACGCCAACAGTCTTGGCAGCAACAATTTTAGTACTGTTCCTGTTCCGTCGCCCGACTCTTTGGAAGAATTTCGTGTACAGACGAGTTTGTATGATGCCTCTCAGGGGAAAACTTCGGGAGGTAATGTCAACGTCTTGACGCGCGGCGGAACGGATCACTACCACGGTCAAGCTTTCGAGTTTCTCCGAAACGATGATTTGAACGCGAATTCGTTTTTCTTCAACAAGAACGGAACGCCGCGTCCGGTGCTAAAGCAGAATCAATTCGGCGGCGACTTGGGCGGCCGTGTGCCAAAGCTCAAGGACACTTTCTTCTTTGGATCCTATCAGGGCACGCGGCAGCGCAATGGTGTGGCCGGGGGGATCTCAACTCAATTCCCGGTATTGCCGGCCTCACGAAATCAAACTGATATCGAAACTGCGTTTGGCCTTGCCCCGGGATCGCTGAACCCGGTCGCGCTTGCATTGTTGAATCTCCCGGGACAGTATGGCGGGTTCTTGGTGCCGAGCGGGCAGGGAACACCAGGTCAATTCGGCCTATTCACATTCTCTAGACCGCTTCAGTTCACCGAAGATCAATTCAACGCCAATGCCGATAAAAACATAGGCACGAAACATCGCATCAGCGAACGCTTCTTCTGGGCCAACACGAAGACGGTCGATCCCCTAGGCGGCGAGGGTGCAGGAAATCTCGGTAGTGGTCAGACTACGCCCACAGACAATCGGCTTGCGTCATTGAGTTGGACTTACGCGGCCACCGCGAATCTTGTTAACGAGGCGCGCGTAGGATTCAACAGGATTACCCAGCAGGTTCTTGCCCGAGAGCCAGCGACTCTAAATCAGATCGGCATGTCTCGATTCAACAGCTCCGTTTTTTCTGGTATTCCCCTGTTCGTTACTAACGATATATTTCCTGCTTTCGGAGGGATTTCGACGAACAACGACCAAGCCAGCGTAAGCAACACTTTTCACTATGCGGATACCGTGGCATGGACACGAGGGAAGCATACATTCCGTGGCGGTGTTGAGTACAGACGTTATCAGATCAATTTGTTCAATAATTTCGCCTCGCGTGGGTTCCTTTTCTTTAACACTTTCAACGATCTGCTGACCGGTAACATTTTGCAGGCATTCGTGGGGACTGGCATCACAGATCGAGGTTTTCGCGCGCGCGATGTTGCGGGCTATTACCAAGACGATTGGAAAGTCACTCGGCGCCTGACATTGAACTTGGGCGTCCGTTACGATTACTTGGGTCCCTCAGTGGACGTCAAAGACCGGCTTGGAAACTTTGATCCTAGCTTGTTGGATGCCACCACAAGGGCCAATGCTGGCGCGGGAATCCTCAACGGATTCATTCTGCCGGCTAGCGCCAATTTTGGAGCCATCAAAGGCACGCCGGGCGTGGATCGCTCCACTTTGAAGAGTAACGATCTCAACAACTGGGCGCCGCGAGTCGGCTTAGCATGGGACGTTCGTGGAGACGGAAAGACCTCCGTTCGTGCGGGCTACGGCCTTTACTACGTTCGCATTTCAAACCAGATGCTTCTGCAGTTGATTACCGCTGCGCCATTTTTCCAGTTGTCGAGTGTGGTGCTGCCCGGGACTCCGCTCAACAATCCATTTCCTAACTTGCCGGTTCCCTCGCAGTTTCCTATATTTCCCACACCACCAACCTTCACGGGATTTTCAGGAGCAGGCTCTCCACTCTTCAGCGGTCCGCTTCTCTCGCTTAATCCCTTTGAGCGAGGAATTCGTACTCCCTATGTCGGTTCGTGGAATTTCACAGTACAGCGTGAACTGCCGGGACACTTCACGATCGAGCTTGGTTATCTTGGAACGGAAGGAGTAAAACTCCTGCAAGGTCGGCAATTGAACCAGGCGCTTCTAGCAAACGCCAACCACCCGATCACCGTCGGCGGCGCCAATGGCGTCCCCGCAACTGTGCTGACGACCGTATCCAGTCGCGATGCAAATGCTCGTGTGTCTGTTCTCGGCTTTAGCACCACGGGCTTGAACACGGTTACGGGAAACGGCCACTCTACCTTCAATGCCTTCGTGTTTACACTGAACAGGCGCGTGGGAGACATGTTCTTGCAAGGAGCCTATACCTATTCGAGAGCGATTGACGATAACTCGGGAAGCACGACCCAGGATCTCGGCAATTCGAATGGAAATCAACTGGATACGCGCGGCGTGCGTGCGCTCTCGAACTTTGATCGCACTCATCGTGTGCAAGCAACGTACCGCTATGAAATCCCAGCGTTCCGCCATGCTACCGGCTTCCTCCATCACGCGCTTGGCAATTGGGAGATGGGTGGGGTAACAACCTTCCAGTCTGGGCTCCCCTTCACTCTTACTTGTTCGGCATGCGCCAGCAATGTTTTTGGTTTGAGCACTGGCACTCTATTCCCTGAGGTAGTGGGTAGTTTGGACAATCTGCGGCGGTCCGGTGATCCCCAGCAGTTTACAGGAACTGCCTCGTCCTACAATTCTGGTGTTTTGGGTGCCACAACAGCTAATCTGGTTGGAACTCAGGTATGCGGCCTTAACGTTTTTGGTGGTGTTGGATCTGACTGTTTTACGATTGGAGGGCCTGGCACTGGCTCTCACGTCGGCTCGTTTTTCGGGAACCTCGGTCGAAACGTTCCCCAAACTCGCGGCCCTCGTCAGCAACAGTGGGAGTTCGACGTCGCCAAGAACATCCCGATTCGCGAATCGCTTCGCCTGCAGTTGCGCGGAGAATTCTTCAATTTGTTCAATCACCCGAACTTTACGGTGACGAATACTTCCCTTTCCGGAGCCTGCCTTGGGGCAAGCGGTGTTGATAGTCCGTCTTGTCCCTTTGGCAAGTACGATACGATTCTGGGCAACCCGAGAATCGTTCAAGTGGCTTTGAAACTGGAATTCTAGATTCAGTGCGGACGGAAGGAACGCACGTTCCCTCATCTGGAACCATCAATCTGAGTGCCCGAGTTGCGTTCATCCGCAAGCGGAGTCACGCCCTCGGATTTGGGTCACAAAAGCCTCAGCTAATTCTATTTCTGAGTAAGCCGGCAAGCAACCATTCTTGCTGCCACCTTGCGTGTAAAGGGGTGTGCCCAACCAGATTTATGTGAATCGCCTTGGCTTACCACAGTGTTTTTACTTGGGAACTTATCAAACGAAGTGGCGTCGAACATTATTACAACTGGATGCGTAACTGCCATTGGCGAGTGGGATGGACTAGGTTTGTTAAAAGGGAAGAGGTCGCCATGGAAACGCTAGGGCAGGACATTCGGTATGCGCTGAGGAATCTCGCAAAGTCCCCGGGATTTGCCATTGTGGCGATCATCACACTGGCCTTGGGCATTGGCGCATCGACGGCCATCTTCAGTGTCATCGACAACATCATGATGGAGCCGTTTCCGTACCCGGATGCGCGACGGTTCATGTCCGTGCAAATCCACGACACGGAGCGGAATGAGCCGGGCGGGCGCGGGGCCTACAGCAGCCCCGAGTTCCTGGACTATGTGGACCAGAATCATGTGTTTGACCGCGTGATCGCCAACGACAATCTGGACGTGCTGTACCGCTCGGGAGAGGGCTCGCTGCGTTTCGACGGGAATTACGTTACGCCGGGAACGTTTGAGTTTCTCGGCATGCCCGCAATGCTTGGCCGGGTGATGCAGCCCGCGGATTATGAGCCGAGCGCGCCGCCGGTGTTTGTGTTGCGCTACAAGACGTGGGTGAAGAGCTTTGGCGCTGATCCGTCCATCGTTAACAAAACTTTTGTATTAAATAACCAACCGAGGACGCTGGTTGGCATCATGCCTCCGCGGTTTGGCTGGGGCGATGCGGACCTGTGGATCCCGAAGAAACCCGAGCGTGGCTCTGCCACGACTGCTGTTGCCGGCGCGTTTCCACAGTACTGGTTCTTCCTTGGACACCTGAAGCCGGGCGTTTCGATGAAGCAAGCGGAATCGGACTTTACGATCATCGCCAACCGCATGTCGAAGGTGTATCCCAAGGACTATCCCAAGCATTTTACCGTGCACATCGAGTCGCTAACGAACCTGGTCGTGGGCCAGTTCAAGACCACGCTTTTCATCGTGTTGGCCGCGGTGGGACTGCTGTTGCTGATTGGTTGCGGAAACGTCGCGAACTTATTGCTGGCGCGTGCAACCACTCGCGAGAAGGAGTTCGCGATACGCTCGGCGCTGGGAGCGGATCGCTGGCGATTGATTCGTCAATTGCTCGTAGAAAGCATGATTGTGGCCATCGGCGGCGCTGCCGTCGGGACGCTTCTCGCTTGGGGCGGGCTGAAGTCCTTGGTGGCGCTGATGCCACAGAATATCATTCCCGCTGAAGCGGTGATCCGCCTGAACGCGCCGGTGCTTCTATTTACTTTAGGCGTGGCAGTACTCACGGCGCTGGTATTTGGCCTCGTTCCGGCATTGAAAGCAGCGCGGAAGGATGTGAACGAGCCGCTGCGCGACAGCGGCAAGGGAGTCAGCGGCGGATTCCGCCACGGACGACTGCGCGACGCGGTGGTTGTGTTGGAAGTGGGGTTATCGCTCACGTTGCTGGTCGCGGCCGGGCTTTTGATGCGGAGTTTTGTTGCGCTTCGCGATGTGAAATTGGGACTCCGGCCGGATCATGTTTTGGTGGCGAGGCTCCCCTTGCCCGTAGACCGCTATAAGACAGCGGCCCAGGTTGCGGGATTTTACCGTCCGCTCTTGCAGAGGCTGAAAGCCCTGCCGGGCGTCGTGGAAGCTACGGAAACGAGCACGCTGCCGCCCTATGGAGGAATTCCAAGCGACATCGAGATTCCGGGCAAGTCGCATGCCGAAAAATGGAACGCGATGTTCCAACTCTGCAGCGAGGGATATTTCCCGGTATTGAGAATTCAGTTCGTCAGCGGCAGGCCGTTCACGGAAGCGGAAGTCAATGGAGCACGCAAGCTGGCCGTCGTGAACCAGACTTTTGAGAAGAAGTACTTGGGCAACGACAATCCCATCGGGCAACAGATTCGCATCGCGCAACTGGAGCAATTTGAAGATCCGTTGAAGGAGCCAGTGTTTGAAATCATCGGGCTTGTCGCGGACGTGAAGAACCGCGGCTTGCAGGAGCCGATTGAGCCGGAGATTTGGGTGCCCTACACAGTAACGGGCTCCGCGTTCCGAGGAATTCTGGTGCGCACCGAAAAAGAACCGATGACCATGATGAACGCGGTGGAGAAAGAAATTTGGGCCACCGACCGGAATGTGGCACTGACGTTTACGGGAACGCTCGAAGGCTACATCAGCCAGTTTTCTTATGCGGGGCCGCGGTTTGGATTTTTTCTCATGACGATTTTTGGATCCATCGGCCTCGCGCTTGTGACCATTGGCGTCTATAGCGTGCTGGCGTACACGACGACTCGCAGAACTCATGAAATTGGAATTCGCATGGCGCTGGGAGCGGAAGGGGCGGACGTGGTGGGAATGGTGATTCGAATGGGACTGCGGCTGGTGGGAATCGGCGTCGCGCTGGGCTTGATTGCGAGCCTCGCGTTGGGGCGCGTAATCGCCACGCAGTTGTGGGGAGTTTCCGCGTACGATCCGTGGACGCTCACGAGCGTAGCGGTGGTGCTCCTTCTGACGGGGTTGCTGGCATGCTGGCTGCCGGCGCGCAGAGCATCGCGCGTCGATCCACTAACAGCGCTGCGTTACGAGTGACTGCGTCTGAGCAAAACGACTTATAGTCCTTTGCATATGCCTATAAACAACTCGATCGTCCCACTTGAGGATACTGTCAAGAGTCGGGCACAAGGATTGCCCCCGCTGTTTTACTCGGGTTTCCCGGCGAGCATTCAAGTTTTGCTTAAGCAACTAGCGTACATCCCGAAACGGATCCCAGCCGCCCTCTGCCAGCGACCGCTCGCGGCCGTTTTCTTCGCAAACAACCAGCTTTGCTTTTTGCGTGATTGTTCCAACTGGCGTGAGCTTTACGCCTTGGAATGTGTTCGGCATGGACTTCGCATTTTGTGGCGGCACGGTAAACAGCAATTCGTAGTCGTCGCCCCCGTTCAAGGCGAGGTGGAGAGGATCCGAGCCCAGCTTTCGCGCTGCATCGGAATTTCCTATCCCGGGGATTTTTGCGCTTTCCAGGCGCGCGCCGACTCCGCTCGCGGCGCACAGGCGCGGCAGGTCGCTCGACAGACCGTCAGAAAGATCCATCATGGCGCTCGCAAGCCGTTCTTTTGCTAGCCACTGCCCCATCGCGAGCCGCGGCTCCGGATAAAGATGCTTTTTCAAAAGAGGATTCTTAGAGTTTGCAGGTCCTCGACTTCTTCTAAGAATCTGAAGGCCAAGTTCCGCCTCGCCAAGATTCCCGCTGACGTAAATATAGTCGCCAGGGCGCGCGCCTGAGCGGAGCACGGCCGGCCCGGTCTTTATTTCGCCCACGATAGTAACGTTGATCAGGATTTCCTTTCGGTGCGTTGTGTCTCCCCCACCTAAGGCACACCCAAACCTTCGGGATGCCCGTCGCAAGCCGCTCAGAAATTTATCCAGCCAGCGTCCGGTATGAGAGGCGGGAATCGCCAAGCTCAAAAGGAAGCAGCGAGGCTTCCCACCCATAGCCGCTACATCGCTCAAAGCCCGAGTCAGGCATTTCCATCCCACGGAATCGGGGGGATGCTTGTCTCGAAGGAAATGGCTGCCTTCCAGGAACCAGTCGCAAGTCAAAGTAAGCTCGTGACTGGCTCGAGGCAGCAACAGCGCAGCATCGTCGCCAATGCCCAGGCGAACTTCTCGCGATGCGCGAACGCCCCGCCCTACCGCCCTGTCAATTCTGCTAATCAGCTCGTTTTCGCGCACTCTCATGGCTCAGATAAGGTGTTCAGGCTTCCCGTTTTACATTGCAGTCCAACTGCCCTGCGTTATAGCGCACTTTTGGCGCACCTGGTTGGCTATTCAGGTATCCCCACGGAATTGCTCCCGGAAGGGGCACCTGTCCATTGGTACAGGAAACCGCTTGGAAGCGCCTGTACCGGACTGGTACTAAAATCGGGTTGACGAACCCCTTTTCAGGAACTAGCATGGGCTAGGTCGCGAACCGTCCCCCGGTTCACGTTTTACTATTTTCTTGCGGGTCAAAGGTAAGTCACCCGCAAATGGCGAGTACAAGGTCCCAAAGGGCCTACTAGGCGAGCATGAGAGGTAAGAGCTACACATTTTTTATAGCATCCACTCCGGGGAAGCTCCGGAAAGTGGTGGTACCAGCCTACCTAATACACGGTGTTGCTATTCTTGCTCTAATTGGGGCTATTAGCGTAACCGCCGCCGTCGCCTCCTACTCGCGCATGCTCTGGAAGGTCGGAAACTACAACGCCGTTCGCCACGAACTGGAAACCAGGACTCAGCAATACCGCCAGTTGCAAGCCACCGTCAACGATACGAACCAGCGCCTGGATTCTCTCCAATCTCTCGCGACCGAAGTGGCCATGACCTACGGCGTGCTGCGCTATCACCCGGCGGCGTTCGATCAGAGCGACAACCCAGCCAACACTCAGGATGCTTTTGACCGTTCCATCGAGCAGTACACCTTCCTGAAGCGCAATGCAGCAGTAATTGCCAACAGCGGATTGCATTTACTCCCCTCAAACTTCGCCGACTCCACTTACACACCTTCCATTTGGCCGGTCATGGGACACATCACGGACAGCTTTGGAGAGCGCCTCGACCCGTTCAGCGGCGAAGGCGCGTTCCACACGGGCGTGGACGTGGCGTCCGACTACGGCGCCCCCGTTCATGCGACCGCGGATGGTGTGGTTACCATTGCGGAGAACCACGCGGGTTACGGCCGGTTGGTAGTGATTGATCACGGCTTTGGCATTACCACCTGGTACGCGCATCTTTCCGCGTTTTCCGCGGTAGTCGGTGCACGAATTAAGCGCGGTGAGGTTGTCGGCTACACGGGCATCAGCGGACGATCCACCGGGCCTCACGTGCACTACGAAGTTCGAATGAACAACAACCCGATTAATCCCTGGCGCTACATGAAGTCAAGCCCGGCGGGCGACTAAAAAAAAGAAAAAGCGTGTACGGGATGCGGGCTTTGGCCCCGCTTTTTTATCTTTGGGCGTATCTGTTCCCGCGATGCTAGGAACGACCTTTCTTTGAGGGAGCTGCGGAGTTCCCCGGCAGAGGCTTGGCTGGCGAGGCAGGGGGAATTGACGAAGCGCGACGAGCCGACTCCAGGAAAGCCGGAGTAATCTCAAAAGCAATTCGCACCGATTTCGTATCTCCCCGGTCGATTTTCGAAACGTCCGCGCTCTTCAATAACGCCAGATAAGCTTCACGCAGGGATGGATCCAACCGCTGGCGCGTCTTGGCGTCATTCAACCCCGCTTCCGCCAGAGTCAGAACTCCATTTAGCACATCCGCAAGCTGGCGCGCGGTATCCTCCGAGGCGCATTCTCCTTCGGCCACGACATGCAAACGATCGTTCTCAGGTCTTCCGGCGACCGTGATCCATTGCAATCGGTCCAGCGCCGTGGAGAGCTGCGGAGAACTGAAGCCTCCGGGAGCTCGCTCCGTCAACGCATCGCCTGGCGCGGCATCCTGACGAATCACTCCGAAAATAGGTGATCCTCCAAGACGTTCGAAACGCGATCGCCATTCCGCCTTGGCGTCGTCGCTTCGTTTCTTGCCGCCAAGGTTTTGGCTTGGCTCTGCGCTGTCGGTTAAGGCAATGCGGTCGTTGCTCAGAAAAGTCAGATGAATCTTTTTCGCCGCTTCGCTCTCGGGGATTGCAAAAATCTCGCGGCCTCCACGTTTTTCGACGGTTCCCGACTTGTTGGCCAGCGCCAAAATCTTTTGCCGGTCGAACCTTCCGTCTGCTACCGCGAAGAAAGTGGAATCCTGCCCGCCTTTTTGAAATGCGACGGCCAGCCGATCCAGGTCCCGTTCGTAATGGAAGCCGGTCTCGTTCAAGAACTTTGCGTAGTCTTCGTCCGGTTCGGGCTGCGGAGCCCACGCAAAGAGTTGCGTCACAAAAGGAGAACTGCGTAATTCCGCAAGGTCTGCGAAAAGGACGGCGCTGGCGTCGGTGGGCATCCTTTCCAGCAAATCGTCGCGGCCGGAGGAACTGCTCGCGCCGCGGTGTTTATGAGCGTAGAAGCCGACAGCAGTCAACAGTAACAACCCGGCCACGGCGGCAATCCATTTTCGCTTATTCATTTCCTAAGCACCAGCCACACTCCCAATCCTGCGATTCTCCCATGAGGTCCTTTTCAGCCACACCAAAATCCATTGCAAAACTAGCGTAACCCTGTGAAAATCTTGGCTTGACAGACTTGACAACTTGTAGTTGTTGGAACTTGCGCTAAATCACAGAAAGTAAACAAGATAGCTCTTGCCGGCATGAGCATCGCCTGAAGCGATTCCCACAGCCCTGGCCCCCGACGTGCTCGAATCTTGAGACCCCTCCTTGCAATTCTTATTCCTCTTCTGGTATGCTTACTCGGTTTGAGCGGCGCTGGCGTAGCTCAGCTGGTAGAGCATCTGATTTGTAATCAGAGGGTCGGGGGTTCAATTCCCTCCGCCAGCTCCACCGGAAGTTTTTGAGGGGAGCGAGGCGGAACCAAATCTGGAAGCAAAAGCCAACGGGCTGGTGTCTCTTGACACGAGTCCTATTTGTGTTTTTGCCCAAAGCGTTCGGAAATTGTTGATGGAGTTGGAGGAAAAGCTCGTAACTCGTGGTTCGCGTCGGAAGGGTTTCTCGCGGGATGCGGAGCTTGCATCCCGAGCGACTTTACGGGACGGGTGGGTGAGTGGCTAAAACCAGCAGACTGTAAATCTGCCGCTCCTTGCGGGCTACGAAGGTTCGAATCCTTCCCCGTCCACCAGGCTCTCGTCGTGGGCAATAGCCAGGAACTGCAGGGAAATCGCATGTAGCGATGTTCGGAAGCGGTCTGGTTCGCGGTGCATGCGCCGCTCAGGAAAAGTGCGCCGCGAAAGAGTTTTGTATCGAGGATGGAGCAGGAGAAAGAAACGGATTCGGCCTGGGTAGCTCAGTTGGTAGAGCGCGTCCTTGGTAAGGACGAGGTCACCGGTTCAATCCCGGTCCCAGGCTCCAGAAGTTGAGTGGTTTTTGCTGGGAGGTTTGAGGGGTTTAGGCGGGGGTAACTCAACGGTAGAGTCTCACTCTTCCAAGGTGATGGTTGCGGGTTCAAATCCCGTCCCCCGCTCCAGCTTTTGAAGTGTCGCGCCGCCGCAGCTGAGTGGCAGGCGCAGAAGGCGAAAGAACATGGCGAAGGAGAAATTCGAGCGCAGCAAGCCGCATGTGAACATTGGGACGATCGGGCACATTGATCATGGCAAAACGACTTTGACGGCCGCGATCACCAAGGTGCTGAGTAAGCACAACCCGAAAGTACAATTCCGCGCG
>DATEGO010000153.1:0-38662 GCA_035280065.1 Candidatus Acidiferrum sp. | reverse complement strand
AACGCGGGGAAAAGTTCTCGTCGACGGAAATGACCTCACTGCGTTGAGCGACTCCGCGCGCACCAAACTCCGCCGCAGCAAGATTGGTTTCGTTTTTCAGCGTTTCAATTTGCTTCCCACGCTCACTGCGAAAGGCAACATCGCCATCGCGCAGTTCATTCATGGCGACGGCTTCGACCCGCACCGCTTCGACGTGGTTACGCAGATGCTCGGCCTCGCGGGCCGGCTTCAGCACAAACCGTCAGAGCTCTCCGGAGGCGAACAACAGCGCGTGGCCATCGCTCGCGCGATCATTAACGAGCCGAAAATCCTGCTTGCCGACGAGCCTACCGGGAACCTCGATTCCAAAAATTCCGAAACCGTGTTACAGATGCTTCGCCAATTGAACAAAGAACTCGGCCAGACCATCGTGATGATCACGCACAATCCGGAAGCGACCACTTACTTCGATCGCGTTGTGCACATGCGCGACGGCGTCATCGTCGACGGCGTTCCCGCGGACTGACATGGCAAGCCTGGGACGAATTCTCTCGAAAACGTTTTTCTGGTCGTACGACCGCGGCACTTGGCAGTACGACGTCGCGGTCATTCTAATTCTTGTGTTCGTGCTGCTCACGCCCCGAAATTGGTTCCGCGACCAGCCCGAAGCATCGGGTCCCGTCGCGGCCGGCCAGGTGCAGCTCCTTTCAAATGATGGAAACCGGCAGACCTATCGCGTTGACGCCCGTGTCTTGACACCGCCAAAGTTTGCTTTGCAGAGCGATCTGCATACCGCGCTCCAGCAAGCGCTGCCGGAGTTGCGCAATGGCAACTTCTCAATTTCCAGGATCGAGCCGCTGCGCGACGAACAAGGCATGGTAATTGCTTACCAAGTCGAGATCCGCCATTAGCACATTGCGAGATGCTGCCGCGTGTCATCCCGAACCCGGTCGCGCAGTTTGCAAACGGCGGTGAGTGATCTTGCCTGTTCGCGCACGGGTGAGCGCGGGATTGGACGGGCGGTAAGCCCCGCGAAACGGTACTGCAAGTTCGCGCATCTCTTTATATATGTTAGGATTGCGGGACTCTTTATGAAGCACACGGTATTGCGCCCTTCGAGGATGAGTTGGTGTAATCCCCTGCTCTTTTGTGCGTTGGCAGCGGTTGGCTCCCTTGTCGGTGCGTACCCCACTCTTTACGCACAGGCGAACGCAAAATGGACCATTAAAGGCGTGATGGGCATGATGGATAAGGCTTCGCAGGACTTCCACACGCTGACCGCCGACCTTGAACACGTGAAGTACACTGCGGTGGTAAAAGACACGTCCACGGAAACGGGACACATCTTTGTCCGCCGCGACGAAAAGATGCGCATCGAAATCACCAAGCCCGATCCGCGCACGATTCTGCGCGAGGGAGACAACCTGTTTCTCTTCAATCCGAAAATCAACCGCGTCGAAGAATACAACCTCGGCAAGAACCGCCAGTTGGTTGATCAGTACGTGCTTCTAGGCTTCGGCACCAAAGGAGAAAACATCGAAAAGGGCTACCTGGTTTCCATCATTGGCGAGGAAGATTTCGACAGCAAGAAGACCGTGGTTCTCGAGCTGACTCCCAAATCGGATGCGGTTCGCAATCAGATTAACAAAATTCAAATGTGGGTGGATGAAGCTTCCTGGCTGCCGGTACAGCAGAAATTCTTTGAAGCGGGCTCCGGCGATTACTTCTTGTTTCACTACACCAACGAAATGAAGAACCTCAAGGTAGGCGACGGCGAATTCAAACAAAATTGGCCCAAAGGCGTCACCCGCGTCAAACCCCGCGGCTAGGTTCTGTCATCTCGAACCCGGTCGCGTCGTTTGCGAACGCAGGTGGGGGGTTTGCTTTTCGTTCTCCACGCCTCTCAAACGGCCGCCACGCACCTAGCGGCGAATACTGAGGTCTGCCACCTCTGGCTCGTAGCCTTCTTCCTGAATGGTTTTCTTAGCCACGGAGCGCAGCGTCGGCTCATCTGCGTCCTTCGGTGCCTTGCAATGACGCCGAATCACTTCTTCCCCCGTTACGATCCGCACAAGCCAGTTTGATTTCGTTTGGTCCCAGGAAACTTCCACTCGGTCGGCACGCATAGCTCCCTCCATGCCAGTCCAGTGGATTCTACTCCTTGCAACGCCCTTTCGAAACCGCCTGCTGTCCTGGAACCAGCTAACTCGCAGTTCGTTCGGTGGCCAGCAGCTGCTCTTTGCGCGAAAGGCCCCAGCGATAGCCGGCGAGCGCGCCGTCCTGGCGAACCACGCGATGGCAGGGTACAACGATGGACACCGGATTCGTCGCACAGGCGCGAGCCACTGCGCGAACCGCCTTCGGTTGGCCGAGCGAACATGCTACCTGTGAATAGGTGCGCGTGCGCCCGCGCGGGATTCGCTGCAACTCCTTCCATACGCGCCACTGAAAGGCAGTCGCTTGTAGATCCAGCGGAAGCTCGATATGTGGCGGACGCCCCTCGATGCGCAGAAGCACTTCCTTCACCCAACGCTCGAACTTGTCCGAAGCAGCAGCAATTTCCGCGCGCGGATATTCGTCGCGCAACTCCCCGACGAGCTTGCTCTCTTCGTCGCCAAGATAGACCGCCGAGACGCCGCGCTCCGTGGCGGCAACGAGAACCTTTCCGAGGGGCGACTTTGCGATGGCGTAGCCGAGCTTCATGCCCAATCCTCCCTTGCGATACCTGGCAGGCGTCATACCTAGTTGCGCATTGCTGCGCTCGTAGACGCGGCTGGACGAACCGTATCCGGTTTCGTAGAGCGCGTGGGTAATGCTTTTCCCCGCACGCATCAGCGCTTTGAAGCGCTTGAGGCGAAGCGCTTCGGCAAGTTCGCGCGGCTTCAGCCCGGTCACTTGCAGAAAGGCTCGCCGCAAAGTGGATTGGGTGGCGCCCAACGTCCGCGCCAGTTCGCGCAGGCTTACGTTTTCTTCAGAAGATTGACCCAGGAGGCCCGCGGCGCGCTGCACTAGCGCGACCGGGCCGGAAATTTCGTTAGGGCGGCAGCGCAGACAAGGCCGGTAGCCTTGTCGCTCCGCTTCCTCTCGTGTCCGGAAGAAAGTGACATTGCGCCGCAGCGGCCGCCGCGCCGGGCACGACGGCCGGCAATAGATGTGCGTGGAGCGCACCGCGAGCACGAAAGTGCCGTCCGCGCGAGGATCACGCGCACGCGTGGCGCGCCAATAGCGCGCTGCGGCATGCGGTGTGATGGCTTGGGAGAGATTGCTTTGTGTGTGTGTCATGTTCGTTGTCCTGTACATGAACACAAAATAGAGCAACCAGAAAAACCATTCTATCCGGAAAGGCGCGGCAAAGTCGATTCGATGCCGCTGCGGGGCAAAAGGGCATTCCAGAGCACGAAGCGAAAAGCGAAAAACAGTCAGACTTCTCCAGGGGAAGGAATTGGTTCCTGAACGCGTTCCTGGGGACGATGCGGCGCGGTAATGACAAGGACAACTGCCGTAAGGATGATGACGGCGGCGGTGACCGTGCGTAGCGTGATGACTTCGTCGGCAACGAGCCAGCCGAGAAACAGGGCCACAATTGGATTCACCAACGCGTACGTGGCCACGCGCGCGGCTGTGCTCTTCTGCAGAATATAAAGGTACGCGCTGAGGCCGATGCCCGAACCGAACACGACGAGGTAAGCCAGCGCAACCCAGGAGCGCCACGAGACCGCAGCAAAATGGAATCGGTGAAATTCTCCGCTGACCAATCCGGCGAAGAGAAGCACTACTCCGCCCACAAAGCTTTGCATGGCCACGCCCAATAAGGCGGAACTCGGCATGCCGCCGTGCTTCGAGTAGATGGAGCCCCAAGCCCAGGAGAAGCATGCAATCACCAGGAGAGCTACGCCCCGCAGATCCACTCGTTCCGAAGCCCCTAGATGAGTCGGCCCGACAAGGAGCGCGACCCCGGCAAAGCCCAGAACGAGGCCAAACAGAACCTTGGGTACGGGCCTGTGACCGCCGGGACGGAGCCAGTCGATAATCACGAGCCAGAGGGAAACCATCGTAACCAACAGTGCTGTAATTCCTGAGGGCACGACCTGTTCGGCCCAGCTGACGCTGCCATTTCCAACAAACAGGAGGAGAAACCCGGTCACAGCGGCGGTTTTCCGGTGGACGGCAGTAGGCCGGACACCGGTTTTCCAGCGCAACAAGGGGTAAAGGAGCACTCCAACGGTAAAGTGGCGAAGCCCCGCCAGCATCAGCGGGGGAACGGTTTCTACGCCGACGCGAATGGCCAAATAGGTCGAGCCCCAGATCACGTACACTGCCGCAAAGGCAGCCAAAAGGAGGGTCCTCGAACCTGCAGACGTCTGCGGACCAGGCACGTGCTTCCTGGTAGCTTCCGAGGAGGAGTCAGCCGCCGAGGAGGTAGTCATCGTGGACATTGGTATCGCCAACTTTTACGAATAGCCGGGACCGGAAGCCAAAATCCATCCGAAAACGATTGCCAAAAAAGATCAACAAACCATCCACAATCCGGAGGCGGATCCAATTCATTAGAAATAGGGGGTGCAGGTGGAACTGTCGAGGACCATATTGGTTGCGCTTATCCCCGTGAAATCCACAGAATATAGTGGGGCAGTTTACGTACCATTACCAGGTGTTAAAAGATAAGACACTTCCGCTGTTTTCCACAGGTTGACTTCGACTTTTTGGAGTGCCATCTTAACGTCCCACACCGGACGGGCGGTGGGGGCAAATTCCAGAAAGCCAGAAAACAGCAGTAGCTTGTTGGGCCAAAGCCAGCACGTGTAGAAGTTTCGTCTCTGGGGGCGAAATGAGCGCGACGAAACACGCATTCCCAGCCGAACCCTGGCCAGGCAAGACCGACGCGGACCCGCGTGATGCGTCCTCGAAGCCGCACGTCGTGACGGAATTGCCTTTGCCCGGGCGATCTCCCTCGCTGCGCGTCGTTCCCCTGCTGCGATCTTCCCTTCCCAGGCAGTTTGTTCGCGTGCCAACCCATGCCGTGGGTGTGCATCCCGAGCAGCGTCAATATCCGCGCGCCAATCTAAAGCTACCTCTGCGCCTGCGCGCGGTCGGGGGAGTGCCGGAAGACTTCCCCATCAGTTTGGTTATGCGCAACATCAGCTCCACCGGCGTTTATTTTCTGTGCCCTAAGCACTTGGCAGTAGGGGCGCGGATCATGTTAGAAGTCGTGCTGGTGAGCAAGCCCATGGGCCGAGGAAGTGTGGTCATGACCACCATGGCGCATGTTTGCCGCACCGAAGCAGCAGCCATGCCGGGATGGTACGGCTTAGCCGCGCATTTCGATGATGTACAGTTCGATCATGATGACGACTTGCCTTCGCGTTTTCTGAAGCCTTAGTTCAAACTCTTCTTCCCTAGTGGCCCGTCCCTTAGCGAACCCCCACTAGAATTCCAAAAGCAGGCCGGGCGGAAATTTCTCTGCTACTCTGATGCGCGATGGCATCGAAACAGAAACCGTGCTTGCAGGGCGTGCTCTTTGATTGGGACGGGACGCTCATCAATTCTTACCACGCCGACACTTCAGCTTACCTGGCGATGTTCAAGCAAATGGGCATCGCGTGGGGAATCAAAGAATTGGAGAGGCACTACTCGCCGAATTGGTATCAGGTGTATCGTGCAGCAAAGTTGCCGCGCAAACTGTGGAACGAGGCGGACCGCGCATGGCGGGCGCATTATGCAAAACACCGGCCCCAGTTAATCCCGGGAGCGCGGCGCGTGCTCGACACTGTAAGTCGGAGGCATCATCTCGGCCTTGTAACCAGCGGGGACAGCGACCGCGTGGCGCGTCAACTGCGCCAGTTTCGTTTGACGCCTCTCTTTTCGGCGCGTGTGTGCAGCGGAGATACCGTAAAGAAAAAGCCGCATCCTGCGCCGCTTCGACTAGCTTTGAAAAGAATGGAGCTGAAAGCTAGTTGCTGCGTTTATGTGGGCGATGCGCCGCAGGACGTGGAGATGGCCCGGAGCGCGGGCGTGCTGGCAATCGGGGTGCTCGGTCCTTATCCCACGGAAAAGCGGTTGCGCGCGGCACAGCCGGAGTTCCTTCTCGGCTCGCTCGAAGAGTTGCCGGACGTTTTGGACCGTTTGCGGAATGGATCAAAATGAACCTTAAGTTTGCTTGGTGCGTGGATTATGGCTTTGCGGGAGCCGACGGATTCGCGGCGGCGGCTTGCGAAGCGATCGGAAGCGGCTTGAAGTCCGCCCACTTGATCACGATGCGCACCGGAATCTGCTGCCCTTTCAGCTCTGCGGTGTCGTCCGAGCGCGAATAGTTCGGAAACCAATACTTCCCTTCGACATTTTCGCGGTAAGTTTCGAACAAGCTGAAAGGCAAGTCCTTGATGACGTGCATGGGACCGAGGTCGGTCATCCACTGGCCGTAGGTCTTCACCACTTCGAGGTATTTGGCGTCCACCCAAACCACGCCATCGAAATACGCCTTCTGGCGCTCGACCGTTTTCGGCTTCACCTGAAAAATGTAGCAATCGACTTCATCCACTTGCTCCTTGCCCAGGTACTTCAAGTTGTAATTTGCAAGTTGCTTCGTGGTCAGTGGAAAAGCGGGAATGCGCTCGAGACTTTCGAGATCTTCGGACCGTAGAAAAAAGTGCTGCATAGTGGATTGCGGCCGCTGCACAACCTTCTCGTAGAGTTTCCCGTCCGAGTCGCGCGCGGGCTCCATCACCAGCACGAATTCGCCAGAGGGCTTCCCGTCCGGACCGAACTCCTCGATGCGAATGGTTTTCTTGTACGTGAAATGCGTGCGTGTGGCGAGATACTCGTCTTCCTTCTGCGAAAAGCGACGGATAATTTCGCCCTCAGGAAGCGAGGGCGGCGCGGGAGGCTCAGGCTCGTTGCCTAGACGGATGACATGATGGTCGGGCGGCGGAGCAATCGGACCTTGCGGGGCATCCTGAGCGATAAGGGATGATGCACCAAAGGTCAGCGCAGAAAGAAAAAGAAGCGCAGGGAGTAAGCGCGAAATGCCAAGATCGCCGTAATTTGGTCTGGCTTGGGTCATATATATGTTGGATGCGCGAAGCATGTCTGCAGCGGCCTCGCGAGATAACGCACCCTATGCAAGCGTATCGGTTCACAGTGTAACGCAAGGGAGAACCAAGTCCACTCATAGGACAATTTCCCTCGCCGCAAGCGGAAGAAACGGTGCGGCTCTGCTACAATTTTGCGGTTCGTGAGCGAAACCAGGTCAGCGAAGCGTTATTTTGTGTCCGGTATGGTGCAGGGCGTGGGCTTCCGTTTCTTTACGCAACGCGCCGCGGAAGAGCTGGGTGTCAGCGGCTTCGTGAGAAACCTTCGTGACGGCCGCGTGGAAGTGTTTGCCATGGGCGCCGCCGAGCGGCTCAACAACTTGCGGCGGCAGCTGGAACGCGGCCCGTTCGGCTCCGACGTGACCGAAGTGCTGGAAGAACCAGCGCCACTGGAAACGCAGTATGATTGCGGTTTTGTGATCAATCAAACTGCTTGATGACAGCACAGGAGATTCGATCGAACCCAGACAACGAGGAGAACGTGTGCATGAATGATTTGAAGAAGCTGATCCGCGAAGTGCCGGACTACCCCAAACCGGGAATTCTTTTCTATGACCTGACCACGCTGCTGAAGGACAAGCAAGGCTTTCACAGGCTGATCGACCGCCTCTGCGAGCACTACAACGGCCACACGATTGATCTCGTGGCAGGCATCGAGGCGCGCGGATTTATTTTCGCCCCTGCGCTGGCATACCGCCTGGGCGCTGGCTTCGTGCCCGTTCGCAAACCGAAAAAACTTCCCGCGAAAACAGCGAGCATTTCCTACGCGCTGGAATACGGCACGGATTCGCTGGAGATTCACGAAGACGCCGTGAAGCCGGGCCAGCGAGTGATCATTTGCGACGACTTGCTCGCCACTGGCGGAACCGCCGCGGCCACGGCAAAACTCGTCGAAAACCTTGGTGGCAAGGTGGAAGGCGCTGCATTTGCGGTGGAATTGACTTTCCTCGCTGGCCGCAAGAAGCTCAACGGAGTAGATGTGTTCTCGCTCATTCAATACGACAAATAGACGATGGCTCCAATCACGTGCTTCGAGAGGCGGCCTTTCGCTGGCGCAGGGCCTCAAAGAGCACGACGCCAGCGGCCACAGAAACGTTGAGCGACTTGACGGGACCGCTCGTGGGAAGCGACACGACAAAGTCGCAGCGCTTTCGCGTCAATTCGTGCAAGCCCTGGCCTTCGCTTCCCAGAACGATGCCCACCGGCGAAGTGTAGTCCACTTCCGTATACGCCTTATCTGCGCGCTCATCCAATCCAACCAGCCAGTAGCCCGCTTCCTTCAATTCTTCCATCGCGCGAGCGAGGTTCGTCATCTTTGCAACGGGCAGATGGGCAAGCGCTCCAGCGGAAGAGCGAGCAACGGTGTCCGTGAGGCCCGCGGCGCGGCGTTCGGGAATCACCACGCCGTGCGCGCCCGCCGCCAGCGCCGTCCGAACTATCGCGCCAAGATTGTGCGGATCCTCCACGCCATCGAGAAGCACGATGAGTCCCTTCTGTCCGCTCCCCGAATTCGCCCTCGCTAGAATATCTTCCAGAGTTGCCGCGGCGCGAGCGGCAGCCACCGCGACCACTCCTTGATGATCTTTCGAATTGGCCAGCCGGTCGAGCTGCCCGCGCTCTTCAAATCGCACCGGAATACTCAACTTCCGCGCAAGCTGCACGATTTCTTCGATGCGCGTGTCCTGCCGGCCTTTAGCGATGGCAATGCGGTCAATCGGCCGCTGCGCTTCCAGCGCCTCTTTCACCGCGTGGATGCCCGTCAGCTTGTCCATGGAAAGCACAGTGTACAGTGGAGTTCACTCCCATTGTAGGGGAGCCTGCAGTAGGCCGGCTTTCCGAGGCGGCCCGTTCCTTCCGCTCCGGAGCATCGACGGCCCGCGTCGCAGCCTTAGTCTAGTGCTGCACAGAATTCCAATATGCGGGCGCGCGCAGACTTCACGCACACTGCAAGAGGCAGCGCCGCGGCTTCATCGAGCAGCAAGATAACGCGATCTAAAGATCCGTCGCCAGGACGCCCCGCCAGCGCCAGCCGCATCGGATAAAGCATCTCGCGCCCCGGCAATTTCAATTGCTCTTTCAACGCCTCGAAAATTTCTTTGAATCGCTCGGAACTCAGCGGCGCTCCATCCAGGACCAGCAACGCCAGGTGCCGCAGCACGTCGCGCGCGGCGTAACGCGCCAGCACCTCATGCGTTTCCACCCGCACAAGAATTTCCCGCGCCTCGTAATGAAAAACCAGCGCCAGCAACTCCGTAAGCGCGACGCGATCAGCCGCATAAGCGCCAAGAAGAGCTGCTGCGTGTCCGCACCAAGCCTCAACCTCCGTCGTGAAATCCGCCGTCAGCCAGCTTCGCTCGCGCAAAATCCCTGCCACATCTCCGGACGTCCACGGATTCACAGCCACCGTGGCCTCGCTCGTTTGCTTATCAGCAGCCATCGAGGAATTGTAGCCTAGGCGCGGAAGTTGGAATTCCTAATCACAATTCAGGATCAGCGCGAGGAAAGCGTCGCGACAACGTGCGCGGCGATGGCTTCGCCGTGGCCAATCGCGTCCACGCCTTCGTTCGTCTTGGCTTTCAAATGAATTTTGTCCGGAGAAACCCCGAGCGCTTTAGCAAGAGCCTCGCGCATCTTCGGGAAATGCGGGCCGAGCTTTGGCTTTTCCACGATAACCACAGCGTCGACGTGCTCGATGGCGAGATTTTTGTCACCGAGCAGCTTTTTCGCATGTTCTAGGAAGAGCAAGCTGTTCGCTCCTTTCCATTTCGGATCAGTGTCTGGAAAATGCGTGCCGATATCACCAAGCCCGGCCGCGCCGAGTAAAGCATCGCAAAGCGCGTGCGCGAGCACATCGCCGTCAGAATGACCAACCGGGCCTTTGTCGAACGGCAGCTCCACACCTCCAACGATTAAAGGTCGCCCCTCTTCGAGCCGGTGCAAATCGTAGCCGATCCCCGTTCGCAGCGTGGGTGACGTAACTACTGTGGCTCTCCACTTGTTTCCCCGCATTCTGCGCATGAGGAAAAGGCAGAACCCCACCAGAAGCAAAAGCGGTAAGCCATTTAACAGGAGCAACACCCAATCCGCGCTGCGCACTTCCTTCACTCGAACCTGGACGCCTTTTTCGCGAAGGCGCTCTGTCACGGAAGGAGCCGCTTCTTTGAAAAGAGTTGTGTGGAAGCCGCGATCGGCACGAACATCCCGTCCCCCTAAATCGTAGCTGCTCTGTCCGAGGAACAGTGTTGCCTCTTTAATGTCGCCCGCGTCCACCTTGCCCATGAATTCGCTGTAACTGATTTCGTTTTCACGCGAATGGGATCCGTCTGCAGAAACAAGCTTCCATAACATGACACCAAGCAAAACGATAGAGAACCAGAAAAGAATTGTTTTTGCAGTTGAAGCAGAGTTCATTCCTAAACCTTTTGTGTCTCGTGGTCGAGGTAGAAGCGCGCAAGGTCCATGTCCGCAGGCTTGGTGATTTTCATATTGCGCTCGGAGCCGAGCACTACGTGTACGTCGTGGCCGAGGCGCTCTACGAGACCGGCCTCGTCCGAAGCGCTCACGCCATCGGCTTGCGCGCGGGCAAACGCCTCTTTCAGGAGCTTCGCCGCGAAGACCTGCGGAGTCTGCGCCAGCACCAGGCGCTCGCGCGGAATCGTGCCAGTAATCAGCGCCACGTCCTCCGGCAAGCTGGCGCGCTTCACTTCTTTCACCGTGTCCATCGCGGGAATGCCCAGAATCGCGGCCTGGCAGCGGCGCGCTTCTTCGATCACGCGCGTAATCTGTTCGACGGTCACGAACGGCCGCACAGCGTCGTGCACCAGCACGATTTCCGTGTCGCTCGGCACTTCGCGCAAAGCGGCGGCGACGGACTCCTGCCGCGAATCACCGCCCTTCACCACGCGCATGGGCTGCTTGAATTTTTCCTTGGCGATGCGCTCTTCGAGGCGCTGAACTTCATCGGCGCGCGTGGCCACGATGAGGTCGGTCACCAGCGGGCACGAAGCAATGCGCCGCAAACTGAGCATCACAATGGGCGTACCGTTCAGTTCGAGAAACTGCTTGGGCGTCTCCGCGCCCATGCGCGTTCCCATGCCAGCAGCCGGCAAAATGGCAGCAATTCGACTCATGTTTGGAAGCGCCGCCGTCTATGTGCCCCAGAGGCGGATGCGCAAGAGTCTGAGTTTACCTCAAGCCGAGGTAACCGGCGAATTCTGAAGGTCGGAAGTCAGGCAACTCCCTCGACTTGCCATAGAAGCGCTTCCTTTTCGTGTACGCCGCGCAAGGAAACGCAGAATTAGGATTACACACAATCGCTATAGATGACGGTGTTGGAAAGGCGGTTAGAACCTTTGGTATCGGAGTTTATGCAGGTAAAGAGGAGTCGATTCCCACTGACTTTTCATCCGTGGAAGAAGAACAAAGAGATTAACGGACGTAAACGCGCTCGACGCGCTGGCTGACGGCGCAGAGCAGGTCCGACGTGACGGTGCCAATGCTGCGCGCGACGCGGTTCGCGAGAAGCACGTGATCGCCATCTGTGCCGTGAATCGTTGCCACGTCGCCGACTTCCACGCCTTCGATGTTGGTGACGTCAATCATGGTGACGTCCATCGAGATAATGCCCACGATGGGCGCGAGCTTCCCGCGCACCAGCACGTTGCCGCGATTGCCAAGCGAGCGGTGGATGCCATCGCCATAGCCCGCAGCCAGCACGCCAATCAGTGAAGGGCGCTTCGGCACAAACGTGGCGTCGTAGCCGACTCCCGCACCCGCGGGAACGCGCCGCAAATGGATGATTTTCGTGCGCAGGCTCATCACCGGCTTGAGCGGCAGCAACTTCTCCGCTTCCTCGCGCTTTTCCGCGGGATCGTAGCCGGGATGGTAGCCGTAGAGAATCGCGCCAGGCCGCACCATGTCCGCCCAGGTTTCCGGCCGCGACACAATCGCCGCGCTATTAGCAAGATGAATCAGGCCAGGATCGATTCCGAGGGCGCGCAGGCGATCGAGCGCGGCGTAGCAGCACTCTTCCTGTTCCTTTGTTTGCTTCCCCACTGGCGTATCTGTGAAAACTCCCGAAGACGCGAAGTGCGAAAAAATCCCCGTGAGCTGCAGGTGCTTGCACTTCGCAAGCTGCCGCGCAAAGCACTCGATGTCGCTCGTCGCGATGCCTAGCCGGTTCATGCCCGTGTCAATTTTCAGATGGAACGTCGCGGGCTTGCGGCCTCCGCGGCGAGCGGCGGCGCGTTCGAGCAGCGGCAACTGATCGCAGCGATGAACCGCCGGTGTGAGGTCGTATTTCAGCAGGCGAGCTTCTTCGCCGGGAACGAATCCCGTCAGGACGAGAATCGGCTTGCGAACGCCGTTTTCGCGCACGGCGATGCCTTCGTCGGTACACGTTACGCCAAACCAGTCTGAGCCGGCTTTCTCGAGCGCCTTCGCGACTTGCGGCCCGCCGTGCCCGTAACCGTTGCCCTTGACGATTGACAGGATTTTACGCGGCGTCTTGCGCTTTTCTTCCGCCGGATTCACATACCTGCGAATCGCCGCAAGGTTTTGCGTCAGCGCGCCGAGCGAAACTTCCGCCCAAACCGGCCGACGTGTTTCATTTCGGGCTTCGCTATGAGTCTGCTTGCGAACTTCACCGCGGGGACTTTTCTGTTTGCTTGCCATGTTCCTATGGAGTGCGGCAAGTTTACCCCGACTCCTGTCGGGGCTCCGCTGCCGCTTTTCTGTCTGTCCTTCTTCAGCAATCCTAAGAGTACGATTTTACGCTAACCGCGCCGCGCGGCCAGACGGCCACTTTGGCCGCCGCGCGCAAAAGACAACGCTCGTTATGGCGACTTCTCCGGGTTTCTCTGCGAACTCTGCGCCTCTGCGTTACGCGTCTCCAGTGTTTATCGCGCCGACGTCCTGTGGGGAAGCACTTCCAGGGCCGAAGATTCGCGCCGTCTGAATCGGGTGTGCGCATTCAGAAAGCGAACATAACCCCCGATTCATCATGGGATTAGCTGCGAATCGCCACGACCTCAGAAGCCCCATGGAAAAGGATCGATTTCGTACCTGTGGCTCTGTGCCCACGCTGTGGCCTGCTTACCTCACGGCGCGCAAAACTTACATCTCATCAGGAGCGAAGGACGAGAAGGCGTCCGGCGCAGCTTCCTCGAACCGCGTAAACCGGCTGCGGAAAACGAATTTCACCATGTCCGTCGGGCCGTTGCGCTGCTTGGCAATGCGCAGCTCGGTCTCTTCGCGCTCTTCGGGAGTGGCGCCCGCTTTGAAGAAGTGCGGCCGGTAGATGAACATCACCACGTCGGCGTCCTGCTCGATGGCCCCCGATTCGCGCAAGTCGGAGAGCTGCGGGCCGCGCTCATCGCGCTCTGGCGCGCGCGTTAGCTGGCTGAGCACCAGTACGGGAATCTGCAGCTCCTTGGCCAGGCCTTTCAAACCGCGCGAAATGCTCGCCACTTCTTCCTGCCGATTGCCAAACCGCCCGCGCGCGGTGATGAGCTGGAGATAGTCCACAATCAGCATGGACATGCCTTTGTCCCGCTTCAGCCTGCGCGCCTTCGCGCCGATCTCAAGCACGCTGATCGAGCCGGAGTCGTCAATCCACAGCGGAGCGGAAGAAATCGTTCCGAGCGCTTCGGTCATTCGCCGCCAGTCCTCGCGGTTCAGGTGCCCGGTGCGGAACTTGTGCGCGTCAATCAGCGCCACCGACGCCACAAGACGCTGTAACAGTGACTCCTTGGACATTTCCAGGCTGAACATCGCCACAGGCTGGCCGCCGCGAATCGCGATGTTTTCCATCAGGTTCAGCGCAAGCGCAGTCTTTCCCTGGGAAGGCCGCGCTGCCAGAATCAGCAGTTCCGAAGGCTGCAAGCCGGAGGTGAGCTTGTCCAATTCCGTGTAGCCGGTGGGAACGCCGGTGACGCTCTTGCCTTCTTTGAAGATTTTTTCCAGGCGCTCGAAATTGTCGCGAACGATGTCCTTCACCGGGATCAAGCCCGCGCGTATGCGGTCCTCCGCAATAGCAAAAATCGACGATTCCGCGCCGTCGAGAATGGCGTCGGCGCCGTCTTCGCCCTCAAACGCGCGCTGCTGGATGTCGTGCGTCGTGCGAATCAGGTTGCGCAGGATGGCTTTTTCTTTGACGATGCGCGCGTAATGCTCGATGTTCGAAACGCGCGGCATGCCGTCGGCCAGCGACGCGAGGTACGGAGCGCCGCCGGAAGCTTCGAGTTCGCCCTTGTTGTGCAATTCGTCCGTCAGCGTCACCAGGTCAATCGCCTGCTGGCTTTCGCCAAGCGAAATCATGTGCGAGAACACTCGGCGGTGTTGGTCGAGGAAAAAATCTTCAGGGCGAAGAGTTTCCATCGCGGCATTCAGCGAGTGATTGTCGAGCAGAATCGCGCCGAGCACGGAGCGCTCCGCGTCCAGATTATTCGGCAACGGCTTTTCGAGGGTCGTGTCTGTTGCCATGACTTATCGAGGTCTGCTGATTCGCCTTTTCTTCGCCTATACTAAAACACACCCTCTTACGAGCGCAAGCTCTTCTTTCGAGCTAGCGCTGAAACGATCTTCAGGTGTCGAGGATTAGGCTTGCCGAAGACAGGCAGGCTGGGCTCGACCAAATCCTGTTTGACGTTTGAGCGTTGACGAATTGTGCGCGGATGAAGAACGCGTGTCAATCAGGTTCGGTGTGAATTCGTGTGCATGATTTTGGAAATGTTGAAAAAATGTTTCGCGCGCAATTTTGCAAAGAAAAGGGCGTAATTCCCGCGGTGTGGAGTTATTGCGCCCTGTTCAAAAAATGTTTTTGCCGACGATTTTTGTTTACGATTCTTTTTCGACGGCGATTTTGATTTGCGCGGTGACGTCGCGGAACACTTTGATGGTGACTTGCACCTCACCGATGATTTTGATCGGTTCGGCAAGTTGGACCTGGCGCTTGTCGATCTTGAATCCTTGCGCGCCTAGACCTTCGGCAACGTCCGCAGTGGTCACGGAGCCGAACATCTGATCGTTCTCTCCGGTCTTGCGCGTGAACTTCAGCGCGACGACATTCAACAGCTCCGCTTGCTTCTGCGCGGCTTGGAGTTCCGTGGCAGTCTTTTTTGCCAGCGACGCTCGAATGCGCTCGATGGCTTTCAAGTTGCCCGTGGTCGCCTCGACGGCAAGCTTGCGCGGCAGCAGAAAATTGCGCGCGTAGCCCGGCTTGACGGTCACCACGTCGCCGCGGTGGCCCAACTTATCGATGTCTTCCTGAAGGATGATTTGCATCTTGCTTCTCTTAGCTCCTGCGCTGATTCAATTCTAAGTTCTTAGCTGTAAAAGTTCTAAGTAAAAACAAGACCGAGGAACGTTAAAAAAATCTGTTCCTCTGTGCCGTCCCGAAAAACGGCTAAGCCTTGGGCGCTTCACCGGCTGGCGCGGGATGCGCAGCGGGCGCCGCCGGGTGCGCTGCTGGTGGCCCTGAATGTGGCGCAGCCGGCGCGTGCGCGCCGTGCCCGCCGGGAGTTGCCACGCGCGGCGCCTGAGTCCCCGCCGCGCTGCCGGAAAACGGTAGCAAGGCTATATTGCGCGCGCGCTTGATGGCCACGCCCAATCCGCGCTGATGCCGCGCGCAGACGCCGGTCATGCGGCGAGGCAGAATCTTGCCGCGCTCCTGCACAAACTGCGACAGAATGTCCGCGCGCTTGTAGTCGATGAAATCCATCTTCTCGACGCAGAATTTGCAGACTTTCTTTTTGCGGAAGTACTGGCGCTTGCCGCGGGGACGCCCCCCGGGCCCGCCAGGACCTCCCGGACCGCCTTCGCGCCGCCCGCCTCCCGGGCCGCCTTCCCTCCGCGGTCCTCCACCACCTCCACCCGGACCTGGTGTTTGTTTCTGTTCTTCTGGCATACCTACCACCCTTCTTGATTTCTAAGTCTTAAGCGTCAAGTCCTAAGTTCTGAAGCGCTGAGTGGAACTCTGAGGAACGAGCCCTCCCCCCCCGCTTTTTGCATAAGTGTTCATTCTAAAGGGGTTAACTCTACTGCCCCTCCCATCGTTCCTTGCACCCCAAAAACCCGTCGGGCGACCCTCCCCACCAGCACTCAATTCCAAGCCTCTGCTCACAGCGGCCGAAGCCACAAGGCAACCGAGCCTTACGCAGGTAGGCGGCCTGTAGGCAGGACCCCCAGATTGCGCCGGAGCCCGCACATCAGCTCGCAGCCGTGGCCTGCTCCGGAGCCGGAGGAGCGGGAGTCGCGGCAGCAGGTGCCGTGGCACGGCGCGGACGGCGCGCGGCGCGCTTCTCGCGCTTCAGCGAAAGCTTTTTCTGGCGCTTCAAGTCTTCGTCCAGCCGAACAGTCTGGTATTTGATCACCGCGTCCTGCACGCGCAGGCGGCGCTCCAGCTCCGCAATCAGTTCGCCGTGGTTCGTGCGAATTTCCTGATGCACGTAAATGCCTTCGCGATGCTTATGGACGCGATAGGCCAGCTTGCGCGTGCCCCACTGTTCGGTCTTTTCGATCTTGCTGCCTTTTTCCTGGCAGGTGTGCTCGATGACGCCAAGAATCTTCTTGATCTCGTCTTCCGGCGTTGCTGGCCGGACGATGAAAATCAAGTCGTAATGACGCTCTTCCATGATGACCTCTTTTCCTCTCTCAACTCTTTCATCCGTACCTCTTTGGCGCACGGATCGAAGACCTTGTCCAATCTTTGCCGCAGCATCACCGCGGCGGGTAAACCCGCCGCTACACGGTGTCTTCCGGTTCCGCGGGCTTGCGGCGGTTGTACTTTGTCATTGCCGCGTCCAAGCCCTGCGTCAGAATCATTTCTACGGCATCGCCGGCTTCGCCCACCATCTCTGACGCCGCTTCCAGCTCCGGTTTTCTCATCGGCCGCAGCACGTGCTCTCTGCGGCTGCTGAGCGGATGCTCGGGGCCGCAGCCGAGCCGCAGCCTCGTAAACTTCTGCGTGCCCACGGCGCTAATCACTGATTTCGCGCCGTTGTGGCTTCCCGCGCTGCCGTCGGGGTGAATGCGAATCGTGCCCAAGGGCAGTTGCACTTCATCCCACATCACGAGCAGAGCGTCCGCATCCAATTCGTATTTTGCGAGCAGCTCTCGAACCGAGGTGCCGCTCAAATTCATGTACGTCTGCGGCTTGGCGAGGAGTACCTCTTCTCCTGCGACCTTGCCGCGGCCCACCAGTGCCTTGCCTTCCGGCCGTTCGACGCGAATCGCGTTGCGATTCGCCAGTTCGTCCACGACCATGAATCCCAGGTTATGCGGCGTCCACTGGTACTCCGGATCGGGATTCCCAAGTCCGACAATGAGCCGCATAGCTGTCAGCACGCCCGACGATAAGCAGCGACCAGCATCTTGCAAGTGACTGGTGGCTGGTGATTGGTGACTGGTGAGGCGAACATAGACTCCAGCCCACGCAATCCTTACTTCTTTTCTTTCTTTTCGGGCTTCTCCGCTTTTTCGGCCTTGGCTTCCACTTCCTCCGCGCCTTCTTCGCCTTCCACTTCCTTCTTGCCCTTCTTGATGACTTCGGGCTCGGCCGGAGCTGCGCTTTCGGCAGCCACTGCTTCCGCGGGCTTCTCTTCCTCGACCTTTAGGGCTACGACGTGAGCTATCACGCGCTCGGGCTCGGTAAGAAGTTTTATCCTTGCGGCGTCAATCGGCAGATCGCCCACGCGCAACTGCTTGCCGAGCATCAGCTCGCTGACGTCCATGCGATATTCCGTCGGAATGTCACTTGGCAAGCACTCGACTTCCACTTCGCGCGTCACGACCTCGAAGACGCCGCCCTGAACCTTTACGCCAGCGGGCTCGCCGAAGGTGTGGACGGGCACTTTGACCTTCATGCGGACGTTCATCGCGACGCGCATGAGGTCTACGTGCAACAGGGTTCCCGTTATCGGATCGACGAGCCAATCCTTCACGATGGCAGGCTCCTGCTTGCCGCCAAGGCTCACCTGGAAGAGCGTGTTATGCCCGGTCGGCGAGCGCAGAATCGAGCTCACCTGCTTGGCGTTCACCGAGAGGGTGATCGGGCCGCTCTTGCCGCCATACAACACTGCGGGAACCTTGCCGGATTGCCGGAGCCGACGGGCTTCGTTCTTGCCCCGAGTGGCTCGGGGGGCGCTTTCCACTACAATTTGGTCTGCCTTCTGTGCCATGGCCTTCTTCCCTTCCTAATTCTTGGTTCCTCGTACTCTTCAAAGCTCTTTGCCGTGACTGGTGGTGATGCGTGACTGGTAAAACGTAACCCACCTTAAGTAGCTTAAATAAACAGTTCGCTGATCGAGGTTTCCTCGTGAATCGAGCGAATGCCGCGCGCCAACAGATCCGCCACGCTTAGAACCCTGATCTTGCCCATTTTCTTTGCCGCTTCCGTCAGCGGCACGGAATCGGTGGCCACGACCTCGCAAATCTTCGACTTCTGGAGCCGTTCAACCGCCGGACCGGACAGCACTGCGTGCGTGCAGGCCGCGTACACCTGTGTAGCTCCTTCACGCAATAACGCGTCAGCGGTTTTCACAAGCGTTCCCGCAGTGTCAATGATGTCATCCACCACAAGGGCGCTGCGGCCGCGCACCTCGCCGATCAAGTTCATTACTTCGCTCACATCCACGTCCACGCGCCGTTTGTCCACAATGGCCAAGGGCGCATCGAGCTTCTTGGCAAAAAACCGGGCGCGCTCCACCCCACCCGCATCCGGCGAAACCACCGTCAAGTTCGGCAGCTTCAAGTGCCGGAAGTATTCGACGAGGACCGGCGAACCGTACAAATGATCCACCGGCACGTCGAAATAGCCTTGAATCTGCGGCGCGTGCAAATCCAGAGTTAGCGCCCGGCTTGCCCCCGCCGTTTCCAACAAATCCGCAACGAGCTTCGCGGAGATCGGAACGCGCGGCTTGTCTTTGCGGTCCTGTCGCGCGTAGCAGTAATACGGCAGTACCGCGGTAATGCGCCAAGCCGACGCGCGCTTGAACGCGTCAATCATCAGCAACAGCTCGAGCAGGTGGTTGTCCACCGGGTGATGGCACGGCTGTACGACGAAGACATCTGCGCCGCGGACGTTTTCCAGAATCTGGAAATAAATCTCGCCATCACTGAACCGGCCCAGCAGCGCCTTGCCCAGCGGAACATCCAAATGACGGCAGATGCTTTCCGCGAGCACGGGGTTCGCCGTGCCAGAAAAAATCTTAAACCGGTCGTCATTCACAGCGCGGGCTCTCCTGCACAGCTGAGTCCTTGCAGCCTTCCCCTGTTTTTGGCGCTCAGCTGAGACGCGCAGACTAAATCATTCCAACCGAAAAAGCGACCGTGGAATGCTTAAACCGCTGACTGTTGACGGACTACTTCTGCTGGAGACGCTGAAGGTCGATTCCACTTCGCGCGCACGCGGATTTACCCGGTGATGCGCATCCTACGAGCGTACCTGTCGCGCGAAAGAGTCTCGCAAACGAAGGTCTGATCGTGCGGAAACCCCACAGCGGCTCGGCGCGCCATCGCTGGGCTCGGGAAAATTCCAAACACCGCCGAACCGCTACCCGCCAGCGAGGCTTCTGTCGCTCCTTTTTGGAGCAAAACCCGCTTGATCTGACCAAGCCGGGGGTGCCGCCGGAACACCGGCCCCTCAAAATCATTCGAAAGGCCGTTGCCCTGCGCGCTCCAGGATAGAGCACAGAACTGTAAGAGTTTAGGGTCTGTGGCAGATTTTGTCAAACCGACAGGTTTCGCGTTGACCCAGTGAAAAGCGTCCGGTGTGGGCACGCGAATCTCATTCGGGACTACCACAAGGAGATCCATTTTCGGGACGTCCTGGAGCGGGTAAATCTCATCCCCGCGGTTCACACCTAAAGCTCGGCCGCCGAAAAGGAAATAAGGCACGTCTGCCCCGAGAGAGGCGGCGATCTCCAACATTTGCGTTGTCGGCAGCTTCTTCCTGGTCAATTGAAGATAGCCTAGTATGGCGGCGACGGCGTTGCTCGAGCCACCACCAAGGCCAGCACCTGCAGGAATTCGTTTTTTGAGCTGGATTTCCACACCGCCCCCGATCTTGAGCTTACGCTTGATCGCGTCTATGGCGCGGTAGACCAGATTCTTTTGCACTGGCTCCGAGGCTAGCGCAGCGTTTCCTTGAATTGTCAGTGAGATGCTTGGACGCTTTGATGTTCGTAGGTGGATGTCATCGTGCAAGGAAAGGGTTTGAAAAATAGTACGCAGTTCGTGATATCCGTCTGCGCGCTTACCCAAAATGTCGAGGCGCAGATTGATTTTCGCGAAGGCTGGGATGCGAACTTCGGTCATTCGTGAATTACGGCTTGGTGTCGGACAGGGAGGATTTTTGCGCCACGCGATGCTTCGATTGCGACAGCTTCTTTTCAAGTTCGGCCACTTTGTCGTTTTCAACGTCTGCCGGAAGCGATCTGCGCCATTCGGTGAGCGATTTCTCCCATTCCGCCGCAGCCAGATCCTGCCGGCCGCGCTTGGAGTAGACATCGCCCAAGTGCGAGTGAATCGTAGGATCGTGACCCTCGCGGGCGAGCGCTTTGCGGAGCGTGGCTTCCGCGTCCGCAGTTCGATTTTCCTTGAAATAAACCCATCCGAGGCTGTCGAGGTAGCCGCCGTTGTAAGGCTCTTCCTTCAGCGCGCGTTCGACTAGGGCTTGCGCTTCATCCAGGCGGATTCCAAGGTCACCGAGCATATAACCGTAGTAATTCAGCACCGGGGCGTTTTTGGAATTCACAGCTAGAACTTTTTTGAACTCCGCTTCGGCCTTGTCGTAAAGCTTTTGGCGCTCGTATATGGCGCCGAGGAGGAACCAGACCATTTCGTTGTCGCGCGGCTGGCCCGGCAGAACTTCCGCTGCGCGCGCGGATTCTTCGGCCTCTTTGTAGCGTCGGCCGCGTTCGTAAACCTGCGCGATATTCAGATAGGTGTCGCGGTCGGCTGTATCTCCATGCAACTGCGCGCGAAGAATTTTTACCGCGTCATCCGTTTGAGAGTTTTCGCCGAGCAGTAGGGCATAGCTGGTGCGAATTCCGGGGTCGGCCGGGTACTTGGCCATGGCTTCCTTGCCGGTTTGCAGCGCGCGCGGCAAATCTTTGGCGGCGCGGTAGGTGTCCATGATCATCATGCGCGCGCGACGGTCTTCTTCGTCGCCCAAGTGGCCCAGCTCTTCAAAGGTATAAATTGCCGCCTGGTAATTCTGGACGTCACGATAGAGCTGCCCGAGCTGTTGATACAAAATCGAAAGCGAGCGCTTCCGCGAAGGCATAGTCGCGGATTGTCCCTTGATCCCAGTTACGGCATCGGACAGAACCCGAATCGCGTCGTCGTAGCGGCCTTGCGATTCGTAGAGCATTCCCTCGTTGTACATGACTTCGAGGCTGCCGGGCGCATATTGGCGCGCTTTCACCAGGTTTTCTTCGGCTTTGTCGAGCTGATGAAGCTCGCGATAGATTTGCGCGATTCGCAGATAGACGTCCGAGTCATCGGGCATCAAATCAGAAAGCTTCTGATACACCTTCAACGCTTCGGCGTATTTTTCCTCGGACAATAAGGTTTGTCCCAAGCCGCGCTGATGACTTAGCTCGGAAGGATCCATCCCCGCCGCTTTGCGGTAAGCCGTTTCTGCCTTCGGCAGCTCGTGGTTCTGCGTGTAGGCGTCTCCAAGCAAATCCAGGAGAACCGGGGCGTCAGAATGCTCCGTAATTCCTTCGAGGAGTTTCACGGCTTCTTCGGACTTACCTTCATCCATCAAGAGCTGCGTCAGTTGCTCGATGCCCTGCTCGTTTTCGGGATCGGTTTTCAGGATGCCGCGCAAAACCTGCTCGCTTCTGTCGTGCTCGTTCTTCAGCCGATAGAGCCGCGCGAGCCAGAGCGCGGATTCGGTATCGGTTGGGTCGAGACGATTGATTTCGCGAAACTGTTCAATGGCCTTGTTCGCGGTTTCGGATTGGCCGGTCCCGGCGTTCACGTCGCCCAGGCTACGGAGATAAATCCTTCCCAGCAAGCGGCGCGACTGAACGTCGTTCGGATCGCGCTTCAGAATGTCTTTCGCTTCTGTCTCGGCTTCCTTGGTGCGCTGCGCTTTCCAGTACATTTCGGCGAGGCGCTCGCCAATGACGGGCGATTTCGGGTCGAGCGCGTAAGCTTTTTTGTACGCGTCTATGGCCCTGGTGGCGTAGTCCGCGTTGCTGGTGGCCTCGTACTGCTGTTCGTAAATGTGGCCCATCGTGTAATTGAAATAGGCTTCGGCGCGCGGGGAATCCTTTTCGGAGTTGACAGGCTTGGGGTTAGCGAAGGGATCTTTGAGTGCGCCTTGGGCCGGAGCCTGCGGCTGGCTCTTTTTCTCTGCCGCGGGAGGGTTCCCCGGTGTCTGCGCGATGGCCGGAGCACCGGCAACTCCCAAAAATATTGAAAATAGGGTTATCCGATCGATTTTCATGGTTGCCCCAGAATCTAAAAGTATCCCATGCAGCTGAAACGGGGTCAAAAGTGAATTCCAAAGCGTTTCCAATGAGCTTGCCGGTTCGCAGAGCTTGCGAACCCCGTTGATTGGGATGCGGTGGAGGGGAAAAGAGTTGGGGGCGGCGGGTGGGGATGACTTTTTCTCGCGCTTGTTCTTGCGTTTGACATCTTTCTGTATTTCTGCAATCATCGAAATATGAAGAGGCCAGATCCTTTACTGGTTACGCGCTCAGCCGATCGCTTCTCCGCGCTTGGCGCTGATTGTCGGTTGCAGATTCTTCGGCTGCTTTTGGCCGCGCACCCGGAGGGGATGGTTGCAGGCGAAGTCCAGGAAGAGTTGGGAATTCCCGCCTCGACGCTGTCACATCATCTGGAAAAGTTGAAGCAAGTGGGACTGGTGAAAGTGCGCCGGGAAAGCACGTACCTGTGGTATTCGGCGGACACGGACGCCTTGCGCGAAGTCTTGAGTTTTCTGTACGAGGAGTGCTGCACGCGGTCGCGAGCGGTTCCGGCGGAGTCGGTAGTGCAAATTTCAAAGTGAAGTCTTGAAATGAAGCGAGGAATCATGAGCGATGCCAACATTCATGAAGTGGTTCAACAAAAATACGGTGCGGCCGCGAAGCGGGCTGCGAGCGGCGGGACGGCTTGCTGCGGCGGCGGCGGGGAGCTGGGCGGCTGCGACCCGATCACGCAAGATTTGTATAGCGACGCTGAAAAAGACGCGCTGCCGGAAAAAGCTGTGGCGGCTTCGCTGGGCTGCGGGAATCCCGCCGCTCTGGCGAAATTGCAACCCGGCGAAGTGGTGCTTGATCTCGGCTCCGGTGGTGGGATTGACGTGATTCTCTCGGCCAAACGGGTTGGTCCGACAGGAAAAGCTTACGGGCTGGATATGACGGACGAGATGCTGGCGCTGGCGCGCGAAAATCAGAAGAAGGCGGGCGTTAGGAATGTGGAGTTTCTGAAGGGGGCGATTGAGAACGTGCCTCTGTCGGATAACTCGGTAGACGTCATCATCTCGAACTGTGTCATCAATCTTTCGGGAGACAAGGACCGCGTGCTGGCAGAAGCCTTTCGCGTGCTGAAACCGGGAGGGCGGTTTGCTGTTTCCGATGTCGTGGTGCGCGGCGAGGTTCCTGCGGTCATACGCAAGAGCATGGAGCTTTGGGTGGGTTGCATTGCGGGGGCGCTGGAGGAAAACGAATATCGGGAAAAGCTGGGGCGCGCGGGGTTCGAATCAATTGATGTGGAGCCTACTCGCGATTATCGCGTCGAAGAGGCACGCGAATTTCTAGAAGCTGCTGGACTGGACCCAGAAATGGCGGGTCCGCAGATTGACGGGAAATTTATCAGCGCTTTTGTGCGCGCTGTGAAGCCTGCGACAAAACCCGCATGTTGCGGGCCGGGTTGCTGCGCGTGAGTCTTGGCCGGGACTAAGTCATGACGCATCGCGTTCTAATCCTGTGCACTGGAAATTGCGTGCGCAGCCAAATGGCTGAGGGGCTGCTGCGACAGCTTGGAGGGAATGCCTATGAAGCGCACAGCGCTGGAAGCAGGCCCAATGGGTATGTCAGCCCGATGGCCATTGAAGCGATGAGCAAGATTGGGATCGACATTTCCGGGCATCGCTCCAAGTCCGTTGCGGAGTTCGAAGGGCAAAAATTCGACACGGTCATTACTGTTTGCGATTCAGCGGCGGAAGAGTGCCCTGCTTTTCCGGACGCGCAACGAATTCATTGGAGTATCTGGGATCCCGGCAGCGCCTGCGGATCTCGTGGAAGAGAGGCTCGCCGCGTTTTGCCGGGTGCGGGACGAGCTTGCTTCGCGACTTCGCGAGTTTCTTTCGGTTCACGCAAACACAGAGAGGCCTTGATCCCCTTCGCTTACTGCGCGAAAGGGACCAAGGCTTCGGTTCAAGGAGAGAGAGGAAATTCTGCGGGCCGGGTGGCTTTGTGTGGGCCAATGAAAAACCACTTCGAGGACCCACCCTGGCCCAGGGGGTTAGTGCACTTTGTCGCTCTTGGTTTGAATGCGGTCCACGCGCAACAAACCGTGGGCCCTCAGGTATTCGGCGAACTTCCCAAACTTTGCGGCGTCATCAAATTCCAGGTGAAAGATCAAACCGTCCTGGCCTTCAAACATCGCCGTCGCACTCGCTTCGAAAAGGTCAGCAATTTTCTTGCAATCTTCCTTGATTTGATGCTGCTTGTCCGCGGCGGGCACAGGCATGGTCAAATCGAAATCAATCGTTTCGTCCATTATGACCCCCTTGCAGGGTTCACTGTGGCATAGCGCAGACCTTGCGCCTAGCTGTCCTGAGGGACAGTTGAATTTCTCCTACACGGTGCGTGTGAGTTATTCCTACACTCGTCCTACATGGAATTTGGCGAAAGCTTTCAAGGGCGGGCAAGACTAGTTTCGCCGGGCTTTTTTGTTTCCGTTGTTCGAACAGCTGGAAGAATTTCAATCGTCGCGGCGATGCACTTTGACGTGCTTGTGATCCGCCACCGGATCCAGGAGCCGCAAAATATGTTCGCCGGATTGCGCGTCAAAGCGGTACAGCAGCACGGCGTCTGCAGCGCGGTCCTCTCCCTGCAGTTCGAGTTCTGGATTATCCACGATGATGTCGCCGTTGTTTCGGATTCGAAGCTCTTCGCCTACTTGCAAAACAATCTTTGTGCCTGCGCTTGGCGCCGCCATAAACCCTCCTCGCCGGACCGCTCTCCGCGCGCCGGCATGCCTTGCTAGATGCGCCATCATACTTGAAAGGCGCGCAGAGTATTCGCATGATTTGCGACTAAGTGAATGACCTTGCCGTGGCGAATGCGTGCTCGTCCACGAGGGTTTGTTTCCGTGTGCTATCATTTTCTTTTCGCTCCATGAAAGCGAGCGCTCATGACCGCGCGGATTCTCGACGGGCTGAAAATCCGGGATGAAATCTTTGCCGAGCTGAAGGATGAGGTACGCCTTCTCACCGCGGCGGGAGTCCAACCTGGACTTGCTGCCGTCCTTGTTGGCGAAAACACTGCCTCGCAGCTTTATGTGAAAAGCAAAATCGCGGCCTGCGAGCAGCTCGGATTGGCGAGCGCACTCCTCACGTCTCCTGCAACAGTGACCACGCTCGACTTGCTCGCCGTGGTGGAAGATTTGAACCGCGACAACAATGTGGACGGAATCCTTGTCCAGCTTCCTCTTCCTCAACAAGTGGATACCAAGCGCATTCTCGAAGCTGTCGATCCAGCCAAGGATGTGGACGGCTTTCATCCTGTCAACCTGGGCCGTTTGGTAAGTGGGCGCCCGGGACTCGTAGCTTGCACGCCTGCGGGTTGCATGGAAATCCTCCGCCGCAGCAACATTCCCATCGAAGGCGCTAACGCAGTCGTTCTGGGGCGCAGCGACATCGTCGGCAAACCGATGGCACTTCTGCTTATGCACGCGAACGCCACGGTCACCATCTGCCACTCCAAGACGCGCGGTCTTGCTGAAATCGTTCGCCGTGCGGACATTGTCGTTGCCGCAATGGGAAAAGCAGCGTTCGTGCAAGCGGATTGGATCAAACCCGGCGCGGCCGTTATCGACGTCGGGACGATTACCGTTAAGGATGCCGCCGAAGCCGAGCGACTTCTCCGCAATTTCCCCGCGCGGCTCGAAAAGTTCCGCTCCAAAGGCTCCGTCCTTGTCGGCGACGTTCATCCTGATGCGGTGAACACTGCCGGAGCGCTCACTCCCGTCCCCGGCGGAGTCGGCCCCATGACCATCACGATGCTGATGAGCAACACGGTAAAGGCTGCGCGCCTCCGCCGCGCCTCCCCAAGAGTTTCCGCGACACAATCAACCGCATCGGCGCGGTGATAAGAAAAATGCTGCGACTCGGATTGACCGGCGGAATCGCCAGCGGCAAGAGCGCCGTTGCGGCGATGCTGCGCGAACTTGGCTTTGCAGTTCTTGACGCCGACTCCCTGGCCCACAAAATAATCGAGCCCGGCCAGCCCGCCTACGAAGAAGTGCTTCGCGGATTCGGTTCTGCCATTACCGACGGCCACGACCGTGTGGACCGTGCCAAACTCGGCGCGCTGGTCTTCGCCGATCGCGCCAAGCTCGAGCGCCTGAACGCTATCGTCCACCCGCGCGTTGCGGAAGCCGTTCTTCGACAGTTCGCCGAATGGCAACGCGAAGGTGCGCGCGATGCGGCATTTGTCGAAGCCGCTCTGCTCATCGAATCCGGGATTCACCAACATCTCGACGGGCTGGTAGTGGCCTGGTGCCGACCAGAACAACAGCTCGAACGTTTGGCCGCGCGCGGCCTCAGCGAAGACGAAGCGCGGCGGCGCATCGCGTCACAAATGCCCGTTGAAGAGAAGCTGCGTTATGCCACGGAGAAAATCGATTGCTCCGGCACACTCGAACAGACTCGCCGGCAGGTGGAGGCGCTGGGCGCCCGGCTTCACCGCAGCAAAGCCGTACGATGACCATCTGCGTCTAATTTGCCTATACTAAGGACATCGAGGAAGCAGAAGGGACACGAATCAATGAACATTGGCAGCACATCGAACCGGGCACGGGTTATCATTGCCGCGTTGATCCTGATTCTTGGCGCATTTTGGGCTGGCGCCCGTTTCGGTCCGCGTCAACCTACGAGTGTTGAAGCTGTGCCCCGCAGCGGTCCTTTCGCCACTGCCTCCGAGAAGGAGGCTCCTCTCACTGAAGATGAATCCATCAACGTGCGCATCTACCGGCAGGCTTCGCCGGCGGTGGCGAATATCCTGACCAAGGCAACGGAATACGACTTCTTCATGGATCCTGTTCCTGTTGAGGGTGCTGGCTCCGGCTTCATCATGGATCCGCGCGGCTATATCTTGACGAACTATCACGTTGTAGAAGGTGCGCAGTCCATTGAAGTAGTTTTGGGGGATCAATCGCGCCACCCCGCCAAATACATTGGCGCGGACCAACGCAACGACGTCGCGCTCATCAAAATCGATCCCAAAGGAAAGCAACTTGCCACTTTGAAGCTCGGGGACTCCAGCGCGATTCAAGTCGGGCAAAAGGTTCTTGCCATAGGCAACCCGTTTGGCTTCCAGTCCACGCTTACAACCGGCGTGGTCAGCGCCGTTGGCCGCACGGTGCAGACGAGCCAGACGACGTTCATTGATGAAGCTATTCAAACGGATGCGGCAATTAACCGAGGCAATTCTGGCGGGCCGCTTATCGATACACACGGCAACGTGATTGGGATTAATTCCGCGATTTACACGCCCACCGGCACAACCGCGGGCATAGGCTTCGCCATCCCCATCAACACGGCGAAGAGTATTGCCAACGATCTCATCACGTCTGGCAGAGTACACCGCGCCTTCCTGGGAGTAGAGACGTTGGCGCTAGCGGGTGGGCTCGCCGAAGCATTGGATTTGCCAGTTCAGGAGGGCTTGCTTGTGGAAACCGTCACCAAGGACGGTCCCGCGGCGGCGGCAGGAATCCATGGCGGTGATCGCACCGTCCTGGCCGGCATGCGGCGCCTCTATATCGGAGGCGATGTCATCGTAGCCATCGACGGACAGAAAGCTACGAATCAATTTGACGTGAATCTGGTCCTTAACCACCACCGTCCCGGAGACACCGTCCTTGTAACCGTTTATCGCGGCGGTAAGAAAATGGACATTCCCGTGAAGCTGGGCGAACGCGAGGGAAACTGAGCGAAGAAATTGAAAAATAGAAAAGGGAAAATGGACCTTCGCAGAACAACGTCCATTTTCTACTCCCATTTCTATTTTCTAGGTCATGAGTGGTTGAACTCCGCGCGGTGTTTTTTGCGGGCGTCGGGGCTCAGCAGATACCAGCCTTCGGCGATGTCACGGACGCGTTCGAGTTCGCGCTGCATTTCCGCGTGCTTCGCCTCCATGACTTCCGCGTTAGCATCGCCTGGAACATAAATCGGCGGGGCAAACAAAATCACAGCGTGGGCGAAAGGCATGGGGAACAGGAAGTGGTCCCAGGTCTTTGTGAATGTTTTTCCGCGGTCCACGCCGATGTGAAAAATCAGGATGGGGCATCCGCTTTTGCGCGCCAGCATGACCGGACCGGGTTTGGCCACGTAGCGCGGTCCACGCGGCCCATCAATCGTGAACGCGCAGTCCACTCCTTCTTCGAGCCGCTTGGCCATCACCGCCAACCCGCGCAATCCACCCCGTGAGGAACTTCCCTGCGCAGTGCCGAAACCGAGCCACTCGATGACTTGGCGCGTCCACTGACCGTCAAAGGCGGTGGTGTTCATCACCACAACGCCGTTATTCCGGTGCCACCAGACAATGGGAAGGATGATGCGGTGCCAGAAGGCCCAGATAATGCGTTTTCCCGAAGCATGGACTTTCTCCGCATGTTGCCAGCCGTGGACTTCGTAGCGTAGGGTTGGCCCAAGCGTTCGAATGACGCTGTAGACCGCCGCCGCGATGAACGGAATCTGGATGCGGCGCGTCCAAGGGAGTTTCGGCAGCCGCGTATCGTAGTGAAGATTGAGCGACTCGGGCTCGGATTGCTTTGCAGGTTCCAGGAATCTATCTGATTGCGGCATGAATATTTGCGCGGCGATCCGCGCACATCTTCACGTGCACGGGCCATCGCGCCGAAGTATAGTATAGGTGAGAGCCCGCTAGATTGTTCCAGGAGTACGACGGAGTGCCGCTTCCCTTCCCACTGAAACCAAGGCATCGCGCCCTTTGGCTGGTTGCAGCCATAATTGTGCTTGCCGGCGCTGCTGTCCTCACGGCGGTGACGGCTCGCTCCGATGAGCCGGTCACGGACTCGGTCGGCATTATTGACGGAGCAGCTGTTGCGGTTACCGGCCCCATGCGTATTGATGTTTCGCACGGTCTTCCAAGAACGGTCCTTCGCAGCGGCAGCGACGTGATTATCAAGTCCGGGACGGCGCGGCTCGATCTCACCGATGGCGGCACCATTAGCATCTGCGGGCCGGCTCATTTCTCCGTTCTCAAAGTTGGCAATCAGCTCACACTGGCGCTGGATACCGGCACGATTCATTTGTCCATTGAGCATGGGCCTGCGGTGACGGTTTACACGCCGCTTCTTCAAATTCAGCCTATTGCCATTGGCGAAGGACCTCAGGATGCGCTGGTCGGCTTTGATGCTACGGGAGCGATGTGCGTGCGGGCGTATCGCGGCGCGGTGCGGCTGGAGCAGCAACTCACCAGTCAAAATATTGTGGTTCCCCAGTCGTCCGACATTTTGCTCGTCAATGGACAACTGGACGGACTTCGCAGTGGCGGTGACCGGTGCGCGTGCGATCCGGAACTCACCAAATACGCAGCTCCACCACACCTGGAAGTGGTTCCTCCAGCCCCTCCGACAGAAGATGCAAACGCAAAACCTCTAGGGTCTGGAGAGATTGTTTCGCCGATTCCCGTAGATAAGCCGGCGACTAAAGAAGGACCGATTTACGAGATTCTCGTGCCACCGCTGATCTACAACGCAAACGCGGAAGTGCAGCCCGAGGTGGACACCAGCCAGATTGTGGTGCTGCGGCGCGTGCGCGTGCGGCCCACGCTGATTTTCCAGGGCCGCGTCGAAGGAGAATTACCAACCACCGATCCTCCCACGGCAGCTGTTCCGAAACCGCCCCGCCCTGCCGCCCCAAACGCACCAAAACCTGAGGCTAAGACCAATAATCCGGCGAGCGACTCGGTTGTGGACCGCGTCGTTCATTTCGTCCGCAAGCTTTGGTCGCGCGGATCGTAGCAAACAGCTGGGTCCTCTCTTGAGGTGGCTTTCCCATCCAAGACTGGGTTTTCTTGCGGATGAGGGATTACATGCCTTCGTAGTTGGGCCCGCCGCCGCCTTCGGGAACGACCCAGTCAATAATCTGATAGGGATCGGCGATGTCGCAGGTTTTGCAGTGCACGCAATTCGAAGCGTTGATTTTTAGCTTCGGTGGGCCGCTTGCCTCTTTCACCATTTCGTAGACCGCTGCGGGACAGAAATACTGGCAGGGATTGCCGTATTCGATCGCGCACTTTGTCGAGCAGATGTTCGTGTTAGCGACGCGAAGATGGCAGGGCTGATCCTCTTCGTGGCGTGTTCCGGAATGATACACGTCCGTGAGGCGATCGAAGGTGAGCTTGCCGTCGCCTTTGAAGCGTTCGGGTTTACTCGGAGCGGCTTCATCTGGAAGGGCGCCGGGACGGCCGTTGATTTTTTTGTAGGCCTCGTAGCCTGGATGCGCGCGCATGGGATCGATCAGGCCGCGGCCGCCAGTGATTTGCTGAAACGCGGTGTGAAAAAATCCGCGAAACATTCCGTGCTGAAACGACTGGTGAAAATTACGGACTTGCCAGAGTTCTTTTTTGATGTAGCTCTGCTCGACTTTTTTTGGGAAGGCGCTCAGGGTTTTTGAGGAAGTGTCACCGGATTTCAGGGCTTCGAAAATTGTTTCCGCCGCGAGCATGCCGCTTTTCATCGCCAGATGAATGCCTTTGAGCCGCTGCGAGTCGAGAAAGCTGCCGGAATCGCCGATAATGAGGCCCCTATCCACGTAAGTGCGTGGCATGGCGTACCAGCCGCCGTAAGGAAGCGACTTCGCGCCGTAGCGAACGAGTTTGCCGCCGTCCAGAAGATTCTTCAGAAAGGGGTGCGTTTTCCAGGTTTGAAATGCAGCGTGCGGATCGAACTGCGGGTCGGCGTATTCAAGCGCGATGACGAGACCGATGGAAACGCGATTGTTGGAAAGGCCGTAAATCCAGCCGCCACCGTACATGTCGGTTGAAACCGGCCAGCCCAGTGTGTGTGCGACGTAGCCTGCCTGAACGCGGCCTGCCTGAACGTCCCAGAGTTCCTTGACGCCGATGCCATAGCTTTGCGGATTGATGTTGTCGAGCTTTTTTGCGGCGACCAGTTTTTTGCTGAGCGAGCCGCGCGGGCCTTCGGCTAGGACGGTCACTTTCGCGCGGAGTTCGTAGCCGGGAGTGAAGTTGCCCTTGGGCTTGCCGTTTTTATCGACGCCCTTGTCTTCCGTGATTACGCCGGCGATTCCATCGCCTTCGTAAACCAATTCCGCACCGCCAAATTCTTTGAAGACGTTGACGCCCGCCGCCTCGACAAGTCCCCCCAGCCATTTCGTGATTCTGCTCAGCGAGACGACGTAGTTGCCTTTATTTTGAAAAGGCGGCGGTGTGATGGGAAACCGGACGGAAGACTTTTTCGTGAAGAGCAGAGCCGCAGAATCGGTGACAGGTGTATCGAGTGGAGCGGAGTTTTGGAAGCTAGGAACGAGTTCGGCGAGCGCCTTGGGATTCATGATCGCGCCGGAGAGCTGGTGCGCGCCAATTTCGCGGCCTTTTTCGAGGACGTAAATGTTCTCAGTGGAAAGCTCGGGCTTCGCCCCGGAAGCGTTGTGCTTCTTGATGAGATTGGCGAGATGCAGCGCACAAGAAAGGCCCGCTGGGCCCGCGCCAACGATCAGAACATCGGCTTCAAGTTGTTCACGCTGGATAGTCATCTATTCTGTTCATCTTAACAAAATCTGAAAACTGTATTGCTCTTAGCAAAGCTTCTGTGAGCTTTGGCCTTTTCGATCTTCAGTTCCCGGTGGGGGTGATTCCGGCGTTCTCGACCATGAGGATAACCGTTCTTTGCGGCGCCCGCGTGCGGTGCAGGACTCCTTGGGGGACAACCGTGGCCTGCCGAGGACCGAGCTCCATCGTGCGCCCTTCGAGGTCGATCAGGAGCTTTCCCTCGACGACGTAAAAGAATTCGTCGTCGTTGTCGTGCTTGTGCCAGTGATATTCCCCTTGCACGACACCGAGCCGCACCACCGACCCGTTCACTTGGCAAAGTGTCTGGTTATACCATGTGTAAGTGCAGGCGTCGGCGAGGGCGCGTTCGTCGATGACCTCCAAAGGCTGGCAAAGAATGTTGAGTCTCGTTTCGTACGGAAAGCTTTCGACATTAGCCATAGACCCTCCACTTCGTGACTCTTCGACATTTATCAACAAGAATTCTGAAGAGCATAGGGCCAAATTGTCGTGTCACCTGCTATCGCATTGAAAAGAAGACCTGTTCAACCGCAATTGAATGTCAAGGTTTAAGCAGATTTTGCCTTTTCCAGAACTTCGGTGAGGGCGGGCATGATTTCGAAGATGTCGCCGACGACGCCGTAATCGGCGATTTCGAAAATGGGAGCGTTCGAATCTTTGTTGATGGCCACGATGGTGCGCGCGCCTTTCATTCCGACAACGTGCTGAATCGCGCCGCTGATCCCCAGCGCGAGATAAAGCTTCGGAGCAACGGTCTGTCCGGAGCTGCCAATCTGGCGCTCCATGGGGAGCCAGCCTTCGTCGCAAATTGGGCGTGAAGCGGCAATCTCCGCGCCGAGCGCTTTTGCTAGGGCTTCCGCCTGCGGAATATTTTCTGGAGCTTTGATGCCACGCCCGATGGAGACGATCAGGGGCGCTTGCGTGAGGTCGACGGCGGACTTCGCTTCCTTGAAAAGCTCGAGCGGCTTGGTGCGAATTTGTTCCGCGTTCAGCCTAACATCTACTGCACTTACAGGGGCTTTGCCCGAAGGATGCGCAGCAAGCAGGTCGGCACGAAAAGCACCCGATTGAAACGACGTGAACCACGGCGCTGCACTAGTAAATTTGACGTCCGCCGCGGTTTTGCCTTGAAACATCTGTCGCACGAAGACGAGTTTTCCACCTTCGTTACGATAGCCAATGCAGTCGCCGATCATGCCCTTGCCAAGCATGGCGGCGAGTTTGGGGGCGAAGTCGCGGACTTGATAAGTGTGCGGAAACAAAACCAAGTCGGGCTTCGCGGATTCGATGACTTGCTTTAGAGCGATGCAGAAACCGTCAGGCGTGTAAGCTTCTAGGAGATCGTGTTCGACGCGCAGAACTTCGGCGACGTTTTTCGCAGCCAGCTCGTCCGCGAAAAAAGAAACGCCCTTGCCGATCACGAGCGCGCTGACAGCGCTCGCGGTGTCCTTGGCGATTTGCTGCGCAGCCACCAGTGTTTCAAAACTCGCGTTGTTCCATTTTCCCTGGCGCTGTTCGGTGACGACGAGGATTTTCATGTCAGATCACCCTCGCCTCAAACTTAAGTTTTTCAACAAGCTTCGTCGCCACTTCTTTGGGCGTGCCGGTCAGGAATTCTGTTTTCTTCGTTTTCGTTGGTACGTAAATCTTTTCGATCTTCTGTGTGGGTTCGTACGAAACGCCCAGCGATTCACGCGAGACGGCTGCGATCTCCTTCTTTTTCGCGGCCATGATGCCCTTCAATGTGGCGTAGCGCACTTTGTTGATGCCAGATTGAATCGTGAGCACCGCCGGCAACGGGCATTCCATCCACTGAAACCACCCGGCCTCCAGCTCGCGCTTGAGCTTCATCTTTCTGTCCTGCACCTCGATGTGCATGATGATGGTGGCGTGCGGGCGGTCGAGTAAGGCGGCGAGCAGAACGCCAGTTTGACCGAAGCCGTGGTCGTCGCTTTGCAAACCGGTGAGAACGAGATCTGCCTTTTCCTTCTGAATGGCGGCCGCGAGTGCTTTTGCCGAGCCCAGCGGGTCGAGCTGCGCGAAGTTGTCGTCGGTGATGTGAATTGCTCGGTCCGCGCCTTTCGCCAGCGCTTCCTTGATAGTTTGCTTCACCCGCTCCGGCCCCATCGAGAGGGCCACCACTTCGCCACCATGCTTTTCCTTGAGCCGCAAAGCCTCTTCCAGCGCATAGCTGTCCGGCTCATTCATCTCGAAGCCGATGTCGGCTTCCTTAATCCAGTTTCCGGCGATGGCCAGCGGCGCGTCCTTCGCGGGAACCTGCTTGATACACACGATGATGTTCACAAGAGGTTTCCTTCAGGGTGATTTCTTCATGGACTCGAATTTTAACCCATGTCGAAGTTGAGATCATTCGCTCCGTAAAACCGCCCGGAGCGCAAAAGGCGCGCTCGCTCAGGATGACCCACGGAGGACAGCGCCGCCAGAAAGAAATTACTCTAGTTTCCCGACCAGCGCCGGAAAATGAGCGCGGCGTTCGTGCCGCCAAATCCGAAGGAATTCGAAAGCGCGTATTCGACAGACGCTTTGCGCGCATGATTCGGAACGTAATCCAAATCGCATTCGGGATCGGGATTCTCGAGGTTAATCGTGGGCGGGAGCGTCTGATCGCGCAGAGCTAGAACACTGATGCCTGCTTCTAACCCACCAGCGCCGCCCAGCAAGTGGCCGGTCATGGACTTCGTCGAGCTGATCGGAAACATCTTAGCGCGATCACCGAAGACGCGCTTCAGCGCGCGTGTTTCGATCACGTCGCCGATGGGCGTGGAAGTGCCATGCGCATTAACGTAACTGATGTCGTTGGGGGAAAGCTTTGCGTCTTTGACGGCGGCCATCATTACGCGATAAGCGCCGTCGCCGTTCTCTTCCGGCTGCGTCATGTGGAAAGCGTCGCCGGACATTCCATAGCCGACAATTTCCGCAAGAATCGGGGCGTTACGCTTCTGCGCGTGCTCGAGCGATTCCAAAATGAGAACTCCCGCGCCTTCGCCGACGACAAACCCATCGCGGGCCGCGTCCCAGGGGCGACTCGCATGCTGGGGATCCTCATTGCGCGTAGAGAGCGCCTTCATGGCGGCAAATCCGCCGACGCCCATCGGCGTAATGGTCGCCTCCGCGCCGCCACAGATCATCATTTCCGCCGCGCCACGCTCGATAATTTTGAATGAATCGCCAACGGCATGGGCAGAAGCCGAACAGGCTGTGGCCGTAGCGGAATTCGGTCCCTTCGCGCCATAGCGAATGGATATCTGTCCCGAAGCCAGATTCACGATCGCGGAAGGAATGAAAAAGGGAGAAATCTTGCCCGGGCCGCCTTGAACGAGTTTCCAGTGCTCACGTTCGATGATGTCGAACCCACCGATTCCAGACGAAACGTAAACGCCCACTTCATCGAGATTCGAATCTTCCGGCTTCCAGTTGGCGGATTTCACCGCAAAATCCGCGCCTGCCAGCGCGATCTGGATGAACCGCGCCATTTTCTTGACTTCTTTTTTCTCGATCCACTGGAGGGGATCGAAATTCTTCACTTCCCCCGCGATTTTGCAGTCGAAGCCGTTGGTGTCGAATTGCGTGATCGGACCGATGCCGCTGCATCCAGCAACGAGGTTTCTCCAGCTTTCCTCCGTGCCGATGCCCAGCGCGCAGACCAATCCAACACCCGTGACAACTACGCGGCGCGTCAAAGTTCCCAAGCTCCCTGTTGAGGTGGTCGTTTCGTGGTTACTTACCCTTGGCGTGTTTGTCGATGTAATCGACGGCGTCTTTCACCGTGGTCATTTTTTCGGCATCCTCATCGGGGACTTCGATGCCGAAGGCCTCCTCAAACGCCATCACTAATTCTACCTGATCGAGAGAGTCCGCCCCAAGGTCGTCCACAAACGACGCTGTGGGCGTCACTTCCGCTTCATCCACACCGAGCTGCTCGACGATAATCTGCTTCACGCGCTCTTCTACGCTGGCCATCCGTGTCCTCCGCGATTTAAATCGGTGTAAGTGCTATTTGGTCCGCTGCCTCAGGCTAAAGAGCCTGCCCTGCTTGCGCGGAGTACAGCCGCGCGAAAACCGTGTATTCGGGCCCGTACTGTCCGATTCGCCGCCCCTTGCCGCGGTTACGAGCCAGTTCGCCTTGAGATTACGCCCCCGGATAACCTGCCCATTCTAGTCAGGGCACTCCGCAAGGTCAACTTGGAGCACCACGTTTGGAGTACCACGTTAGGCAAACGCTTTTTTAATTCGCCTGCGCATGATGCGCCAGAACACGCAAACAACGCCGCCGAGCAGAAACCAATAGAGCAATAGGAGCGAAAGCCCTATGCCTACCGATAAGACATCCATTCGTGGATGAGTTGTTTGGCTTCCCAGGGGACCAGGGACTATCCCCGTTAGCTTGAAAACCAAATCCATGGACTTTCCAGACATAAATCTGACAGGTCCCATCAAGATATCCAACAGGTACCAAGAAAGATCGCAAACAGTGCCCTCTGGAGTTTTGCACAACTTGCTGGTCCCAATAATCCATGCAATAACCAAAGCCATTGAAAGCAGTCCGTCTCGAGAGAAAGCGTGCCTGCGAAACGTTAGCTTAACTTCTACGCGACGCCGTCATGCCAAATACATGCCGCCATTCACGTCTAAGACATGACCTGTAATGTAGCCGGCTTCGTCGCTGGCGAGAAAAATGATGGCGGCGGCAACGTCGCGTGGACAGCCCATGCGGCCAAGGGGAACGCGCGTTTTCAGATTCTCTTTTACCTCGCTGGAAAGCACGTCGGTCATGGGCGTTTCGATGAAGCCGGGCGCAACGGCGTTCACGGTGATGTTTCGCGAGGCAATTTCCATGGCGATCGCCTTGGTCAACCCGATCAGGCCGGCTTTTGCGGCGACGTAATTTGCCTGGCCCGCGTTGCCCATCTGCGCGACCACCGATGCGATATTAATGATGCGGCCGGCACGCGCACGCATCATGGTGGACAGAGCTTGCTGGATGCAGAGATGCGCGCCGGTTAGGTTCGTGCGAATCACAGCGTCCCAATCGTCGGCCTTCATACGCAAAGCCAAGCCGTCACGCGTAATCGCCGCGTTGTTCACCAAAATATCCAGGCGGCCAAATTTCTCGAGGATAGCTTTGAATCCCGCTTTCACTTGCTCGGCTTCGGCCACGTCCATTTTTACCGCGAACGCTTCGCCGCCCCCCGCGACAACATCCTTCACCAGCGCCGTGAGCTTTTCCTGACTGCGCGCCGCAACGGCAACTTTTGCGCCAGATTCCGCTAGCGCCAGCGCCGTGTCGCGGCCGATGCCCTGCGACGCACCAGTGACCAGCGCTACTTTGTCTTTCAAGCTGAACATGCTCAGGAAAGTCCTTAGTTATAGGTTTTTAGTCCTAAGTAGAAGAAAGGAAAAAAGGACGCTGTCAGAGAGGTAGGATTACCAAGGACCCCTAAAACCCTCTCCTCGAATCTCGTTTCGATTGTTTCCAAACCTCTTTGCCGTTTTCTTTACTTAGAACTTACGATTAAAAACTAAGAACTGATTTTTCATGCCGCGTCCGAGCGCGCTGCTCCAATTTTTTCCAGCGTGGCTGCGAGGCTCTTTTCGTCCTCGACGTTCAAAGCTCCCGCCGACCGCTCGATCTGCCGCAGCAACCCGGTCAGCACGCGGCCCGGACCCACTTCCACAAAGGTGTTCACGCCCTCATCAATCAGCAGGCCTACCGATTCTTCCCAGCGCACCGGCATGGAAAGCTGCCGAATCAACGCCTCGCGTGCCTCAGCACCGGTGGTAATCGTGTCCGCGTCGACATTCGTCGCAAGTGGCACGCGCAAATTCGAAAACTCCACACCGCGCAAATCCTGCTCGAACTTCTCCTGCATCGGGGCCATCAACGCCGAATGAAAGGGCGCAGAGACCTGCAAGATGACGGCGCGCTTCGCTCCCGCTTGCGAAGCCAGTTCAACGGCCCGCTTAATGGCCCCCGCATGACCGGAAATGACCGTCTGCTCCGGCGAATTCAAATTGGCCGGAGCGCAAACTTCGCCATCCGCGGCGCGCTTGCAAACGTCCGCAACCACGGCATGAGACAAGCCCATAATCGCGGCCATCGCGCCTACGCCCTGTGGAACCGCCTCCTGCATGTAAGTGCCGCGCTTGCGAACGAGCCTCACAGCGTCCGCAAACTTCAGCGAACCGGTGCAGACCAGCGCGGAGTATTCGCCAAGACTGTGACCCGCCACAAAATCCGGTTCCAAGCCTTTTTCCGCAAGCACGCGGGCCGCGGCCACAGAAACGGTCAGGATCGCCGGCTGCGTGTTGGCCGTGAGCTTCAGCTCCTCTTCCGTACCTTCGAAGCACAGCTTGGAAATCGAAAAGCCCAGCGCCTTGTCCGCTTCATCGAACACGGATTTGGAGACAGCGTATTTCTCCGCGAGTTCCTTGCCCATGCCCGGGTATTGCGAAGCTTGTCCGGGAAACACAAATGCGACTTTGCCCATAGCTGATTCCTCCATGCCACCGTCAGGCCGGAACCGCGGTGGCGGAGAGCTCCTGTTCGATTCTTTC
>DATEGO010000152.1:0-29099 GCA_035280065.1 Candidatus Acidiferrum sp. | reverse complement strand
CCGATGATCACGCTCATCGAGTAGTCGAGATAGGACTTCTTCATCTCGGCTTCGATGTCCACCGGAATCAGGATCGATTGATTCTGTTCGTCAGGCATGTGTCCTCAGTTTTTCGTTTGTCATTTGAGGGCTGTGGTTTTGGCAGCCCGAAGAATCTCAACGTCACCTTCAACCTCGGCCCATCATTAGGTTGAGATCCTTCGCTTCGCTCAGGATGACACGTTAAAGTCTTTTCGCGGCGCGCTCGAGGGCGTAAGCCTTCACCGTGTCGAAAGCATCCGCCGCATTCGTAAAGCGTCTTGTTGCAAACGCCGCTCCCATCTCTCGCATGAACGCATCGCGGTCGTCTTCGCCGGCAAATTCCATCGCGACGCCGCGCTCATTATCGGGAGCATCGGTCGGCGTTGCGCGAAAATCGCTTACGCTCAACCCTCGCAGCCCTGGCAGGGTGCTCCAGCCTAATTGATACATCATGGCTGCTTCGGTGCTCGCGGCCGTAGGAAGTAAAACACTCCTATGGCCACGGCTAGAACAATTGCGATCCCCACCGCGTTGGCCGTGAAACCGAGCCGATACAGCTCCGCTGCCGATGGATCCGAAACTCGAGCGGCGTGCCAGTCCCGAAACGAGCCATAAGTGCTTGGCAAACGAAATCCTGCAACGGCGACCGCTGACAGCAACAAGCCCCAACGAACGGCATCTCGAATCGATCTGGGAGCAATTTCGGCCATCAGCTTCGCGCCACCAAAAAATCAAATGTCATCAAATATCCAGGTTCACGACTTCGAGCGCATTGTCCTCGATGAACTTGCGGCGCGCCTCTACGTTTTCGCCCATCAGCGTCGTGAAAATAACCTCTGCGGCAACAGCGTCCTCGAGCTTCACCTTGAGCAGTGTGCGCGTCTCCGCGTTCATCGTGGTTTCCCAGAGCTGCGCGGGATTCATTTCGCCGAGCCCCTTGAAGCGCGTGATGGTGAAATCTTTCTTCGCGTCTTCCATCACGTAGCTCAGCACGTCCTGAGCTTTTTCCTTCGTGGCCTTGTCGCCATTGCGCGAAATAGTGAAGGGCGGCTTGTTGAACTCTTCTACCTGCTTTGCCAGAGCGCGCAGCCGCTTGTATTCAGCCGTGGAAGCCAGTGCCCAATTGATTTTCTGGTTGTGTGGTGCGCCAAACTGAATCTCGTATAGGCTGTGTTCTTCATCGAATGCAACTTTGCCTTCCAGCTTCAACTTGGCTTTATCGACGTCTTTCAAGAGTTTTTCGAGCGATTTCTTCTCCTCGAATTCCGCTTTTTTGTCCAGGCCGCTCTCCGCCAGCACTTCTACAAGGCCCCTGTCGCGGAGGCGGCGGCCGAGCTTCGCCGCCACGGCGTCGTACTCCTGCACGTTCAGCAAAAACGTGGTCAATCCCGCACCCTGCAGCGCCACGCCTTCTTTGCCCTTCACCACGTGGTCTTCGGTGGCACGCTTCATCAACTCGCGCGCGAAGTCGCGCTCGTCGCGAATGTACTTCTCGCTCTTTCCGCGCTTCACGCGGTAGAGCGGCGGCTGCGCGATGAAGATGTGCTCGCGGTCGATCAGCTCTTTCATGTGGCGGAAGAAAAACGTCAGCAGAAGCGTGCGGATGTGCGAACCGTCCACGTCCGCATCGGTCATCAGAATGATTTTGTGATAGCGCAGCTTGCCAGCGTCGAAATCGTCTTTGCCGATGCCGGTGCCGAGCGCGGTGATAATGGCGCGAATCTCTTCGTGGCCGAGCATCTTGTCGTAGCGCGCTTTCTCCACGTTGAGGATTTTGCCTTTGAGCGGCAGGATCGCCTGGTATTTGCGGTCGCGCCCCTGCTTCGCCGAGCCGCCCGCCGATTCGCCCTCGACCACGAACAATTCGCAGCGCGCCGGATCGCGTTCCTGGCAATCGGCCAGCTTTCCCGGCAGCCCGCTCGAATCCATCGCGGACTTACGCCGTGTCAGCTCGCGGGCCTTGCGTGCGGCTTCTCTCGCGCGCGCGGCGTCAATGCACTTGCTGATGATGCGCCGCGCCACGGTCGAATGCTTGTCAAACCACTCGCCGAGCTTTTCGTTCACAAGTTGCTCGACGTCACCCTTGATGTCGCTGTTCAGCTTGCCCTTGGTCTGCCCTTCAAACTGCGGCTGTGGGAGGCGCACGCTGACCACGGCGACCAATCCCTCGCGCACGTCATCGCCAGTAATCGTCACTTCGTCCTTCGGCTCTTTCAGCATTCCCGCAGACGACGCAAAATTGTTGATGGAGCGCGTCAGCGCCGAACGGAACCCCGAAAGGTGCGTGCCGCCGTCCACGGTGTTGATGGTGTTGGCAAACGCAAACACGTTTTCGCCGTAAGTGTCGTTGTATTGCAGGGCGATTTCCATCTCCACGTTCCCGCGCTTGCCTTCCATGTAAATCGGCGAATCGTGCAGCGTGGATTTCCCGCGGTTGAGATGCTTCACGAACTCCGCGATGCCGCCCGTGAACCGGAACTCCGCATTCTTTTCCGTGCGCTCGTCGCTCAGCGTGATTTTCAACCCCTTGTTCAGGAAGGCCAGCTCGCGCAGCCGCTGCGAAAGCGTGTCAAAGCTGTAGACCGTTTTTTCAAAAATGCTGGGATCGGGATGGAAAGTCACCTTCGTTCCGGTCTTGCGCGTCTTGCCGGTCTGCTTTAGCTTCGACGTGGGCTTTCCCTTTTCGTAGCTTTGCTCCCACACCGAGCCGTCGCGCGAAATTTCCAGCTCCAGCCAATCCGAAAGCGCGTTCACCACGGAAACGCCGACGCCATGCAAACCGCCCGAAACCTTGTATGTGTCGCTGTCGAATTTTCCGCCCGCATGCAGCACCGTCATCACGACTTCGGCCGCAGGCCGCTTTTCCGTCTGGTGCATATCCACAGGGATGCCGCGGCCGTTGTCCACCACGGTGACGGATTCGTCGGCGTGCACGGTCACATTGATTTCATCCGAGTAGCCGGCCAGGGCTTCGTCAACGGAGTTGTCCACCACCTCCCAAACGAGATGGTGCAAACCCATTTCTCCCGTCGAACCGATATACATTGCGGGACGCAGCCGCACCGCTTCCAGTCCGCCGAGCACTTTGATCGACTTCGCGTCGTACTTGTGGCCTGCGCCTTGCGGCGTGGCGTTCACGTTTTCTTTATCACCCATCGTCACTCCCCATGCGGCAACTCTGTCAGAAAATCTGCGGCGCTGAACGGACTCCGAGCCAACCGGAGTTATGGTCCGCACATTGAAAACCACTTTCTTTGAAGCAAGGAAGGCGTGTTTGCGGATTTTGCGTCGCCTTACCCTTTGGTCCTGGCGTCGCTGGGGCGAATCCAGAACTCGTAGAGTTTCTTGCTCCATCCCGTCCCGCGCAGCGAGACGTGGCGAAGACTCATGTTCTCCAGGCGGGGTGGCCGCAAAAGCTCCTGGCGCAGAGCCAATGACCGGGTCACTTTTGCCTGGCGGACGTGTCGATTTGGAAGAGCCCTCACAACGAATCGACAACATCAAATTATACTCCGCTCAGACCCTTTTCTCAAGAAGGAGATTCCCCTCAGGCGTGGGATAACTGAAGTGATTGCAATAACTTACGACCTACCTAGATTGTTATTATTGGACTCAAAATACTGAAGTAGAGGGAAGCGAAATCAGTTTTCGGCTAGCCTAGGCTTTCCGTTTTTTATGACCATTCCAGGCCAAGTGTAAGCGGCTGCTCGAGAGCTTCTTTGCAGGATTTGACACTCCCAAAGTATGGGTGCGGCCACCTTTGCCAGCGCCCGCCTTACTGCCTTCCTCATCAAATCCGCATCGGCATGATGATGTAGCGATAGCGGTAAGACTCATCGGCGAGTGGCCGCAATTGCCCGGCGGACTGCTCGTCTTTTAGTTCGATGCTGACCGGTCCGTCTGCCGCCGCCGAGAGAAAATCCAGCATATAGCTCGAGTTGAATCCGATGGCGATGGGATCGCCTTTGTATTCCTTCTCGATGTTTTCCTTGGCTTCCCCATACTCGGGGCTCGACGCGGAAATCTCGATGCCTTCGGTCGAGATCGCAAACTTCACGGCGTGCGAGCGCTGGTCGGCAAGCTGCGAAACGCGGCGCACTGCATCGGTCAACTCGCCGCGCTCGAGCACCACGTGTTTGTTATTGTCGCGCGGCAGCACCGCTTCATAATTCGGGAATTGCCCGGTCAGAATCCGCGAAATCAGAAGCCGGTGCTTCACCTGGAAAAAGAGATGGCTCTCGTCCTTGGCAAACTCAAACTGAGCATCAGAACCCGCCGCGCCCGAGAGCTTCTCGACTTCATCCATCGCTTTTTTCGGGACAAGCACTTTCAATTCCGCGTTCATTCCAGAGAGCTTGTGGTCTGTTTCTGCCAGCGCCAGCCTGTGGCCGTCGGTCGCCACCATCGCCAGAGTGTCCGGCCGCAAGATCAACAGCCCACCATTCAGCGTGTAGCGCGACTCTTCCATCGAGATCGCGAACTTGGTCTTGGCAATCAGGCTCTGCAGAATTGCCGCGGGAATTTTCACCAGCGTGTGCGGCATTGCCGGAAGCGCCGGAAAATTTTCCTTCGCCATGCCCACCAGTTTGTATTTCTTTCTGTCGCTGGTGATCTCGACCCAGTGATTCTCCAGCAGCTTGACCTTGATCTCGCCTTCTGGCAGCAAGCGCACGAGTTCCAGCAGCTTTTTGGCGGGAATCGTCCCGGCGCCTTCCTTCTTGACCTTCGCCTCGCAGGACGTGCGGATGCTCAGCTCCAGATCTGTCGCCGTAATAGTGAGCTGGCTTCCTTTGGCTTCGACCAGCAAGTTCGACAGGATGGGGATGGTGGTTTTGCGCTCCACGACTCCCTGGGTCATGCTCAGTTCATTCAACAGCGCCGACTTTGTAACGCTGAATTCCATCGCTTGATATTCCTCGCGTGCCGTTCCTGGTGCGGTCATATAGAAGTTTACCCTCGACTTGGGCGGGGAACAGCGCCCTTTCCGTCTAACGTCCTGCTGTTGCCTGACTGTCGTCAGGCACGTACTCTACTCGCTTTTTCGAAAAGTATAAAGCCCGGCACGCATGCGGTACTGTGGAAATGTGCTTCGTCTACGATTCCTGTCGCTGCCAAATCCGTCTTCAGCTTTCGTCTTCGCTGCAAAATCCACAACCGCCACTTCTTCTGCAAGAGACTTAATCTTGAAAAACAAAAAGTAAACCTTGTTGTTGTGATGACTCTTGTGAATCTGTGGAAACCGCGCCAAACCTTTTCTCCGCCTTCACTTGTAGCGTCGATTTCCCAGCGCCTTTTTGTGAGAACAGTGGAAAAGTAGAGCAGCTCAAGCGGATCACCGAGACTCTCCCTTATTTCATCCACTTTCATCAACAGATTCCGCGCATCTTTTGCAATTGATCTCCACAGGGTTTGATTAGAGATTTTCGCGACACAGGGGAGTAACTACTGCCCTGGGCCTAAAATGGAAACGCGGCCCGTTTGAGCTTGGGCCGCGTTCCATAAATTAAATCCGAGAGCGAAGAGCTGGTGATCTACTGCAACGCGTCCATCAACCGCGTAATGGTTCGATTCAGGTCTTTGTCCGACCGCCGCAACTCTTCAATCTTATTGATCGAGTGGAGCACGGTGGTGTGATGCTTGCCGCCGAATTGGCGGCCAATCTCCGGCAGCGAAGCCGTAGTCAGTTGCTTTACGATGTACATGGCCACCTGACGCGGAAAGGCAATCGCGCGCGTGTTGCTTTTCACTTTCAAGTCCTGCTCGCGCAATTCAAAATGCTCGCTCACGCGCTTCTGAATGAGATCAATCGTGACGCGCTTCTCCTGCGAAGCGATAATGTTGCGCAGTACTTCCTGCGCCCTCGAAAGGGTAATCGCAGTCCCGGTCAGCGACGCATAAGCCATCAAGCGCGTCAGCGCGCCTTCCAGCTCGCGCACGTTGGACTTGATCGCCCTCGCGATGTATTCCGCCACGTCGTCCGGCAAGCTGAAGCGCTCGTTCTCCGCCTTCTTTTGCAGAATGGCGATCTTCGTCTCAAGGTCCGGGGGCTGAATGTCCGCGATTAATCCCCACTCGAACCGCGAGCGCAGCCGCTCTTCAATCGAATTGATGTCTTTCGGCAGGCAGTCCGACGATATCACAAGCTGCTTCTGCTGTTCGTAGAGCGCGTTGAACGTGTGAAAAAATTCTTCCTGGGTGCGCTCTTTGCCGGCGATGAATTGAATGTCGTCCACCAGCAGCACGTCCACGGTGTGAAAACGTTCGCGGAAGCTGATCATGCGATCGAAGCGCAGGGAATTGATGACTTCAATTGTGAATTTTTCCGCGCTCACGTAACTCAGCCGCATCGCCGGGTTGCGCTTCTTGATGGTGTGCCCGATGGCGTGCATCAAGTGCGTCTTGCCCATGCCCACGCCGCCGTACAGAAACAGCGGGTTGTACGCTTTCGAGGGCTGCTCGGCCACCGCGCGCGAAGCAGCATGAGCAAACTCGTTCGACTTGCCCACCACGAACGTGTCAAACGTATAGCGCGGGTTCAGTTGATGGTCGCTGCTTTCAAAATCCAGCTTCGCCTGCCCCGTCTTGGCCGGTGCCGCTGCCGTCGCGGCTTGAGCCTGCTCGTCGTCGCCGGAAACGTATTGCACTTTTACGTTGGGCGTCCCAATCTCATGGAACACCGCCTTGATGATGTCCCCGTAAGTGCGCGTCAGGACCTGCCGGAACACCGCGCTGGGAATCTGAATGTAGAGCGTCTCGCCCTCGACCCGGCTCAGCTTGGCAGGCTGGAACCACGTCGTGAAGGTGTTGATGCTCACCCTGGCTTTGACGTGCTCCAGGAACTTGTCCCAGGCGTTTGCTGTTTCGCGTTCGCGTCCAATTTGCGTGGCTGTGGTCATAGGTAAAGACAAAAAGGAAGCCCTCTACTATTTCCACAGATGTGTAAAAGCTGTGGAAAGCAACGCTCGCCTTATTGTTTCTTCGCTTCTGGATTCCTGGTCACGCTGGCCGCTATTTCCCCTAGTGCCCCGGGCGTGGCCTTTTAGGATTTGTCGGCCCACATGCAGCCGCTTTTGGGACCGCGGGATTGTCTCCGATTGAATTGCCAAGGGCAAGCGAAAAGTGTGCGAATGTCCAGGAAGTGTTGCACATGCCATGCACAAGTTTTCCACAGTCACAAATCTCCCGCAAAATTTCACGAACCTTCTATTTTTCAGGGAATTCCTCTCCAGAATTTTTTGCGAATAGAAAATCTTGCACAGGGGTCCTGCAGACAGCCTGAGGAAATCTTCCCTCACTTCGTCTTTTTTTTGTCTGGCCTTTCGAACAGGTAGAGACCTAAAGGATCGCTTCCAATAATCAACTGATCCTTCTGGATGAGAATCGTGTTGGCCTCCAGGCGCGCTCCCTGCGGAGTGTAAATTTTGTAAGTTGCGAGCCGGGTGCCCGACGCATCGAAGTGCAGAAGGTTGTTGTTCAGCGCCATCCACACCTCTCCGTTCGAATGGTCCACTCCCAATCCTGTCAGCACGCGCCGGAAGAACGGCTCTTTGGTCTTCTGCTCTTGCCGCTCGATTTCTTTCCGCATCGCCACGGCGGTCGGCAGCGCATCAATCGCCGTGTATTGAATATCCTGGCCCGCATAACCCAGATGGTCGTACTGCCGCACGGTTGGCTCGGGTAAGTACCAGAACGCATAATAAAGATGCCCCTGCGCGTCCGTCCCCAGTTGGCCGATATTCAGGAAACGATTCAGATCCGCGCGCTCGGAAAGCGGCTCCGGGTCACCGAACTCCCGTACCTCTTTGCCATTTTTGTCGAACACCATGACCAGGTGCGGCTCCCGCAGCGTGGCAACGGCGATTTCCCCTTCCGGCATGGCTGCAACAGAAACGGGATTCTTCACGGCAAACGAACCGAGAGGAGGGCCGTCACCGGAAAAAACGCGAATGAGATTTGCGCCGCGGTCCGCGACATAAATCTTTCCGTCGGCATCCACGTCGCAGTCGTCGCCGAAGGCAATCAAGCTGCGGCTTGCAGCCGCGCTATCCGCCGCCGTCGGCGTTTCGTTGATAGACAGGAGCTGCTTGCCCTTGGTGTCAACGACCACCAGCCCCGGCGAAGGCGAAGCCAGCACGTACAGCCGTCCGTCCGCTCCCTGGCGCACCGCGCGCAGCCCCGGACCGATCGTTGGCAAAATTCGCTGCTTCGCGGAAAGATCGATATCCTCCGGCTCCTGCGCCCGCGCCGCTGCGCCCGCCGACGCACAGCCAAAGCCGAGTAAACACACTGCCTGCCAAATTCGCCGTCTTGAAGTCGCAAGAACTCTACTTCTCGAATCCACCCGTATGCGCATGACTTCCTCAGATTACTACGACCGCCCCACGGTTGCCCTATTGCCCCAACTGAGATTCTGCGCGATATTCAATCGGGCTCCGCCGGAGTAAGGAGCGACATGGCATCAGGATGCACATCCAGGGGGTTCGAATCCCCCACTTTTTGGGTCTGTGTAACCCATCTGGTCAGTCGTTCTCCACATGGACTCGCGGTCCGGGGCCCAAGAATTTAGGTGAGCCATGCTCCAGCCACACGAAATGAGCTTTAAAAAACGCGAGGTCATTATCAAGCCTACCCACCGAGGGCTCTGGTACGAGGACGGCGTGCTAAAGCGTGTCCTCGAACCGGGGCGCCACGTCAGACCACGCTACTTTAATCTTGGCTTCTATCGCCGCCCACGCGTGGAAGTGGTTTTGGTGGATGTCCGCGAACGCGAGCTCACAATCAAAGGCCAGGAAATCCTTACGGCCGATAAAGTGGCCATTCGCGTCAGCATTGTCGTGCAATTTCGGGTGACGGATCCGGCCGCAGCCCTGCACGCAGTCGTGAGTTTTGAGGAACGCCTGTACAGCGATGTGCAACTGGCGGCGCGTCGTGCGCTTGCCACTATGACCCTCGAAGACATCCTCACAAACCGGAACCGCCTTAGCAACGAGATCCTGCGTGACGTTAAGGAGGCTGCGACGACTTATGGCGTCAGTATTTTGCGTGCGGACGTCAAGGATCTCGTCTTTCCTGGCAACTTGCAGGAAATCATGAATCGCGTGCTCGCCGCCGAGCGTATGAGCCAAGCCCAGTTGGTCGAGGCGCGCACTAAGTCCGAAGTGCAGCGCATTGAAGCGCAAGTCCAAGCCGAAAATCAACGCGTGCAGGCGGAGGCGCAAGCCGCAACCGCAAAGCTCGTCGCAGAGGCCGCGGCCGAATCGCATCGCGTCAAGACCGAGGCGGAAATCAAAGCTCTCAAGGAGAGGGAGGTAGCTGCAAAGGCTTACACGACGCACCCTGCTCTGTTGCGCTTGCAGGAACTGGAAACCTTGCGCGAACTCGCGCGCACCGCCAACGCACGCATCTACATCGGCTTCGACAAGCATTTCAACGGCGAAAAAGAATAGTCCAGAAGCGCCGCATCCTACCAACCTGAGGGTAAACATTTAGCAGCACACCACAAAAACAAATGTTGACGACCTCGTCTCGATATGTTGTATTGCTATATATGGCACCTGCACCTGATAGGGAACTCAAAAAGGGCAACGCCGAATTGCTGATCCTTGCTCTGCTCGAGGAGAAAGCCCGCCACGGCTACGAAATCGGCAAACTCATCGCCGAGCGCTCCGCAGGCGTGCTGCGCTTCCACGTCGCTTCCCTTTATCCGCTGCTCTATCGCCTCGAGCGCCGCGGCTGGGTCAAGGGCGAATGGGAACCTGCCGGAGGCCGCCGCCGGCGCTACTACCGGCTGACGCCTACCGGCCGCAAAATTCTCGCCGAACAGCGCTCCCGCTGGCGCGCTTTCTCGGGAGCTGTCAACCGCATCGTGGAGGTGCGTCATGCCTGATTGGAAAAAGATCGTCCGCGAAAAACTGGGAACCTTGCCGCTCACCAACGGGCGCCGCGACGAAGTCATCGAAGAACTCGCCCACCAACTCGAGTCCACTTACGATGAAGCGCTCGCGCAAGGCATCAACGAACAGGAAGCGATGCGCCGCAGCCTGGCGCAATTCAAAGATTGGGAAAAGCTTCGCAGCGAAGTGTTTCAGTCCGTCGAAGGCGCCCGCCTCCCAGTCTGGGAACAAAATGGTTTCTTCGCGCCACGCCGCCTTCCCGTGTGGATTGCACTTGCGCTAACGCTCACCCTCCTCGCCACGCCCTCTTTCCGGCAAGCGCTGACGATTCTTTCTGTTCCAGGGAGTGACCCCACGACTTGGAGTTCGCGAGTTTTCTCCGAAGAGAAGCTGCGGCGCATCGAGCAGTCGGAGGATAAACAAAAATACGCTCGCGCTCTAGCGTTCGTGGCCCTCCACAGTCCCAAGGAGGACGAGCTGCGCGCCGTTCAGGCAGCGGAAAAAGCCATCGCCCTCGACCCCCAGCTCACTTGGATCTCTGCGAAGGTCAGCCATGCAACCTATTCGTTCCCCGGCTATGACCCTCGCCCATGGATTGAGCGACTAAAAGCGTGGGATCCGCAGAACGGCTTTCCTTATCTGCTCGAAGCTGACGCCAATGTCCATTGGTGGGAACCACCCTGGACCAGTCATAGCGCCACAAAAGGAGGAGTACGTCGAGACCTCGCGGCCGAACCTCGTTGGCGCATTCCGATGGAGAAGGCTTTCGCCGCTCCGCGCATGGATTTTTATTCTGCGCAGCAATTCGCCCTTGACCGTCAAGTCCTCCAAGAGCAGGGCTTCGATCGGCCCGACATTCTGATCGTCGGCATGTGGTCACAAGCGATGCCGGATTTTGTAGCCATGAATTTCTACGTGGACATCCTCCTGAATGATGTTGGCGCGAACGCAGAACAATCCGGACACACAGGTGACGCCTTCGCCACGTACGAGAGAGTCGCTCGCTTTGGAGAACGTTTGGAGAGCCAAACCTCATACAACATGGAACTGCTCTCCGCGAAGTACCGCAGACAGGCGTACGAAAAGATGATTCCCATCGTGCGAAGCCAGGGCCGCGCAGAACAATCATCGGCACTCGAATCGGAGCTAGCCGCGCAGTTGGAGATTCTCTCTGGCAAAAGGCGTCCATTCTTTGTTTCCTATGCAGTTGGGGAGCGCTCGGGGCACGTCGTTCAGCTCTCTGGCTTGTGCGCGTCTCTCCTATTCGTCGCTACGGTTGTGTGGCTGATGGCTCTAGGTGCCTTAAGATGGAAGCCGGATCTGGGCCTCGGTCTGAATCGCTTGGCGTCCCTCCTCGGCGCTGCTCCTCTTCTTCTTCTCTTGAGCAGCTTGGCGCTCTTTCTTGGCTATTACCCTTACGCGCGCTCCATCGCGCACTATGCTTCCACGCAAGATCTGCAAGAAAACTTTGGCCCTTTCTTCATGGGCGTTTACGGATTTCCTGACTTTGTAGGAATCCTCTACCTTCCCCAGATGTTCTGGCCTACGGTTTGGTGCGCCGTCGTTGCCATTGTTGGAGCTTGCTCTCTGTGGTTGATGCGTCGCCTTGCGAGGCCTGATCGGGCCGACGCCGCTTAATTGCGGTACAGGCTTTGCGCAGAAACCCACCTAAGAGGCGAACCGCTTCAGTCGATGCAGAAGCGCAGGCGCTCGATCGTGCGCGCGCGGAGGCGGCCGTCGGCGTTGCGCAGACCGTGGTCATCGGTCTCCACCAGCACGCAATTCATCTGCACGTCGCCGGAGGCCACTTCAAACCTGGCGGGCAGGCCATTCAGAAACTTGCGAACGATTCCTTCGCGGTCCATCCCGATGACGCCGCCGTGCGGCCCGGTCATGCCCACGTCCGTGATGTAAGCCGTGCCTTGCGGCAAAACATGTTCGTCCGCCGTAGCCACGTGCGTGTGCGTGCCGACCATAACCGTCACGCGGCCATCCAGGTACCAGCCCATCGCCACTTTTTCGCTGGTCGTTTCCGCGTGCATGTCCACGAGCACAAACGCCACGTCTTCCGGGATTTTCGCGAGCTCGCTGTCCGCTTTGCGAAATGGATCATCAATCTGCGTCATGAACACGCGCCCTTGCAAATTCAGCACCGCGTACTTCACGCCGTTCTTGGCCGTTCCGGCGTACAAGCCGCTGCCGGGATTGCCTTCCGGAAAATTCGCCGGCCGCAGCAGCCGCGGTTCGTGCGGCAGATACTCCAGAATTTCTTTGCGGTCCCAGCTATGATTTCCGCCGGTGAGCACGTCGATGCCGTCTTTTAACAAATCTTCCGCCAGCCGGGGCGTGATGCCGAATCCCGAAGCGGCGTTCTCCCCGTTGGCAATCACCAGGTCAATCTGCCTCTGCGACACCACGTCGGCCAGCCGGTCGCGCACGACCAGCCTTCCCGGCGCCCCCACAATGTCTCCCACAAAAAGTACGCGCATGAAATCAGTCCACAGTCGACGGCTCCGAGCAACTACAGGTGTTACTGTCGACGGTTAACTGTAAACTGTCGACTCGCGCTAGGCGGGAAAACCCCTCGCTCGCTACATCCTTCTGACGGGCACGCTTCCAGAATGCAAAAACGGAGCGGACTGCTTGGCCGTGGGGAGCTAGGCCGTGAACCTCTGAAATAGGTGGGCGCCACGAGCCAACCCTTAGGCTTTCCTGCCCCGCTCGCCCGCCGCTCCTAAGAAGTTCGCCGTTGGCCGTTTGCCGTCCGTCGTTGAGAAGAGGAAGCACGGGAAATGCTTTATCCATCTTTTCTTGTTCTTACGGCAAGCGGTTTACGGCAAACTGCAAAACGCTTCGGCATCTTCAAAAGTGTTCCGTTGCCAGTCGTCCGTCTTAGGTGCAGAAAGACTGAATTGCTTTCTGTTACGGTGAACAGCGAACTGTAAACGGCAAACGCTTCGGAATCGGCGCGCCAGCGGGACAGGCCATGCTCACAGGCTGTCTATCCGCAGCACCCCAGAGATTCGTTACGGTTCAAACGGCTTTCGCGCCCTCACCTGCGTCGAAGTACCGCTCCGCGCCCCATTGTAGCAGGGTTGCTTCCCGCAAAGTGAAACGCCTCCGCCGCCGTTGCCTCTCAAAAAGAGGCGCTCCCTGCGAGGCTCCCCCTCGTGCTCATAATCGGCTTCAAAGACAAAGCGGGGCACTTCCTCGAAGAAAGTGCCCCGCCGAAATGAATCTATTTTTTATTGACGATCGTGGTCGTCGCGATCTCTTTTGTCCCGGCCTTTGTGCTTGCCGTTGTCTTCGTGCCAGCGGTCGTGGTCGCGGTCATGGTCATGGCCGCGGTCCCAGCGATGGTCGTGCTCGAAGCGCCCGTGCTCACCGTTCCAGTAGCCGCCGTAGTAGCGGCCCCCTTCATAGTGTGGAACGACCCAGACGGCGCCGGCATACGGCGGACGCGTCCAGTAGCCTGCGTGCCAGCGATAGCGACCGTCCACCGGATACCAGTAGCCGTCCACCCACGCGTACGCGGGATCGTTGGGATCGGGGCATGGCGGGCGAACGGCTACCACGCGCGGTTCGGGCGGTGCGCCGATCTGGATTCCGATGGAAACCTGGCTGCGTGCTGCAGGCGCGCCGACAAAAAGTGTGCCTGCGAACAGCAGCATTCCTAACCACATTTTGTAGTTGAGTTTCATTTGTTCCTGCCTCTCTCCGCGCTCCTGAAGCATCGCAGCGGTTACCTGGGGTTACCTCGGATTACCTCAATTGATCTGTGTAACTGGCTGGGCCGCACAGAAGCTGGGCGTGTTCCGGCTCGGGTCCGTCATTCTATCGTACAAAGGTAAAACACCTCGGAGCGTTTTTTGTTGCGAAGGTGTAATCGTCGCTTTCGCTAAAATTTGCAGGAGGTTGACCAGTCTTCCGTATATTCTTCCATGTTCCGTATGCTCTAAGTCCTTTGTTTGCCACTCTTACAAAAACTGCCGGGGTGTAGGGGGTTTCTTCCCAAAACGGGACTCGGCCGTTGCCCGTTCCCGAAACCTTTCAACCTTGCAACCTTCAACATGCAAACCTCCCTTGGGAGTAGAATCGTTCTCCATCCGGGAGGATCACTCCATGCGTAACGCTCACCCCTTCAAGGCCCCCACCTCAGTATTCGGTCTTCTCTTTTTGCTGTGCACCTCCTGCTTGTCGGCGGCGCCGGGAGATCAGCTTGGCAAGGTGATTTTCCCCACCACTTGTTCGAGCGAGGTGCAGCCGGCGATCGAGAAGGGGGTGGCGCTGCTGCACTCGTTCCAATACAAGGAGTCGGAGCAGACGTTTACGGACGCGGCGACGCGCGAGCCGAGATGCGGTATGGCGCATTGGGGCAAAGCGATGGCGCTGTATCACCAGCTTTGGGATTTTCCGCAGGACCAAACTTTGAAGGAAGGCCGCAAGGACGTTGAGCAGGCGCAGAAAGTCTCCCGCGCCGTCAGTCCGCGCGAAAAGGGATTTGTTGCTGCGGCCGCCGCGTTCTTCCAAAAAAAGACGATGTCGCATGGCGACCGCATCAAGGCGTATTCGTCGGCGATGGGGACACTCTATTTGGCGAATCCGGGAGACAGCGAAATCGGCTCGTTCTACGCGCTATCGCTCGTCTCACTTTCCTACGAAGATGACGCGAACACCCTGGCCGACCGCACCAGGGCCATCGCGATGCTCAAACCCCTTCTAGAAGAGTTCCCCGATCATCCTGGCATTGCGCATTACTTGATTCATGCCACGGACCGCCCCGAACTTGCCTCGCAAGGACTGGAAGCCGCGCGCCGCTACGCCGCGATTGCGCCGGATTCGTCGCACGCGATTCACATGCCGTCGCACATTTTCGTGCGCCTCGGCCTGTGGCAGGATTCCATCAACTCCAACATTGCCGCCAACGCTTCCGGCGCGCACGCCGCGGAGATGCACACGGCCGAATACCACTATCAGACGCACGCGATGGATTTTCTAAGCTACTCCTACTTACAGTCGGGACAAGAAGCAAAAGCTCGTGAAGTGATTGAGCACACCGGCCATGTGGTGGGAGCCACCGATGAGATGAAGGCGCGCGACCGCGGCTATCTGTCCGCGCGTACCGCTCTGGAGCTGCATCGCTGGAAGGAAGCGGCCGAGCTTCCCGTTCCCGGGGACCGAAAGAATTGGGACGACTCGACGTTCTGGGCGCGCGCGATTGGCGCCGCGCGCAGCGGCGACGTTACGGCGGCGGAAGCTGCCATAAAGCAGCTTGCTGAGATTGTGGCCGATGACGAAAAACGCGCACGCAAGCAAGGCTACAAGATGTCCGGCGAGGCTTCGGATCTCGCTGAAGCCGAAGCGTGGCTGGCCCTCGCCAAAGGGAAATCCGACGAAGCTCTTGCCAAGTTGCGCTCCGCCGCTGACCGCGAGGACAAAAATGGCGGCGAATCCGTCGGCATCCCGGCCCGCGAGATGCTTGCCGACATGCTGCTCGAACTGAAGCGCCCCGTCGACGCGCTGGCCGAGTACAAAGTTTCGCTGAAGATTTCCCCGAATCGCTTCGACAGTTTGCTTGGCGCAGCGCGCTCGGCGCAAGCCGCTGGCAATGCCACCGCTGCGCAAACGTTTTACGCGCAGCTCACTTCGGTCTGCGCGCCTGCCGCCGACCGCCCGGAATTGGCGGAAGCCAAAACCTATCGCGCGCAAAAGTAAAGATCGATGGGCGGGCGCAGCATTGCTGCGCCCTACAAGAGAAAAGCGCACAGGCAAGAGTGCCTGTGCTACTTACTGAATCTTGTTGTGTTGAGCGTTGCCGCCCCAGGCGTACCAGCCGTCGGCGTCCTTGTTGCCGGTCTTGAGGCAAATCAGGCGGCCGTCGGAGGTTCCGGCGTAGAGATTGCCTTTCGCCAAAGCCGGCTGAAACGCAATGGGCACCTTCACGGAGTAAGAAAAGCCCACACCGCCATCGCTCTGGCGCACGGAAACGAGATAGCCCGAGGCACTCGCAAGGTACAGGTAGTCATGTCCCACAGCCGGCGGAGAGAAGACCTGACCGCCCCCCGCAGAACGCGCTCCGACCACTTCGGTTTGCCAGGACTGTTTGCCGTCGGAAGCGCGCACGGAATTGATGTAATTTCCTTGCGCGTTCAGGATCTGTCCTTTGCTTACGGTTGCGCGCGAACCTTGATAGGCCCAAGCGCCTACGACGGAATTCACGCCCACGGCATCGTTGGCCACCGCCAACTGTGCCGTCGCGGGTGCCGCGCTGAAACCGACCGAGGAGTCCAAGTTTTGCACTTCCGGCTTAGAAAGGGCCACGCCGCCGCCGTTTCCCGCCTTGAGGTAGTCGGCTTTTGCTTTAGCGATCAACTCTTTATCGCGCGCTTCGCCTTTCTTCGGGTCCACGCGCGCCAAGCCTTCGACGATATCTTTGCCTGCTAGCTCTTTGCGGGTTTCGTAGAGCAATCCGTTGGCGATGACCGGTGCGCTGGTTGCCGCATTGGCCTTCACCCAGACCACGGAGCCATCCGCCGCATTCAATGCGTACGAAGTGCCGCCAAAGGTGGTGAAGTATACGGTCCCATCGGAAATCACCGGTGCGGTGATGACGTCGCCGGCAATTTCCTGCTCCCAGATATGCCGGCCCGTGCTCAATTCCGCCGCGAGTAGCCGATGACTTCCGCGTGGAGTCGCGGGACGCGAATGGAATTCGGCGGGTTTGGCCGGCCTTCCGGTGGCGGCCGGATGGGCCATGTACAGAATGCCATTATCAATCGCGGGCTGGCTCATCAGCGGATCGCCGAGCCACTCTTGCCAGATTACCCGGCCTGTCCTTTCATCTACGATGACCAGCGTGCAGCTTTCCGTGTTGAACGCGACCATCCCGCCGGCCACGACCGCGGCGGTCGGGCCGTCATCGCCGGTCTGGATTTTCCAGATGATTTTTCCCGTGTCGGCGTCCACGGCGTAAAACTCGTGCGAGCCGTAGCCTCCGCCGACGAAAAGCTTGCCATCGGCATAAGCGGGCGTGGCGATCGGACGATTCCCGGGCAGGCGCAGAACCCAGCCGGTCTTGCCGTCGGGGGTACGGTAGAAAATAGGTTCCAGATCGCGCGCAGGGGAGGGCAGGTTCACATTCATTGCGGCCCGCAAGTCGATTTTTTGCGCTGCATTCTTGGCGGATCCGTCGGCCAGCCTGACTGGTGCCTGGGTCTTGGCCGCGCCGCCGGCAGCCTCCTTTGCCCCGGCAACGGCATCCGGGGCGGGGCCTTTGGCTTGGTTTGTTTCCGGCCGGGGCACGACTACGAGGCCTGCAAGCAAACACCAGCTCGCGGCAAGCGATATCCTCCAAATAATCTGGGACGGCATGGGAACCTCCAAAGCGCAGGCGAATTCCGGGGACGTTTGCGCTTGGAGATAGAACGGCCAGCCCGGAAAAGCTTGCAAGGTGCCGGGGCATGGAGAGAAGAGCACCGTGTTCCGGCCAGCCTGCGGCAGACAGGCTGCTGCTGCGGAATCTTCGGTCCCCATCGGACCGGGGCCTTTGACATCGCGCCGCCACAAGGTGCTCGTTGCCGTTGCTGAGGTGGAACCGGAACCGCGCCGGGCCACTTGACCACTGCAACCAATAAGGCATAAGCTTCGTCTTATTAAGCACATGCGTGGCAAGGCATTTCGTGTCCGTGTAGTGGCGTTGCTCCTGGGGGTTATTTTTCTCGGGGCGCAATTCCATTTCTGCACGGACTTGTCGGCTTCCGCTTCGCCTTCGGCTACGCACTTCTGTCCGGTCTGCTCGGTGGTAGGGTCGGCCGTCACGACACAGTCGCCGACCGTAGCCCTGATTCCCGCAGCGAACTGGCTGGAAGTGGTTTCGTCGGTGTTTGCTATTTCCTCCGCATTTCCGCACGCTACTTCTCCGCGCGCGCCTCCCGCAGTCTAACTAGCCCGTTTATCCCTGGTTGATTCCCTTACCCGGTTGCTAGTTGTCCCGCCCGCTTTTTGACGGGACGCGCGAGGAGTACCACTTGAGATTAGCGTTTGGATTAGGACTTGCGATTTTGGCTGTGCCGGCTTTGGTTCTGGCGCAACAGAATCCGCCTGCACAGCAAAATCCGCCTGCGCCAACAAAGGAAAACGCGCCGGCTGCGGTTCCCGCGATGCCGCCGCGACCGGCTCCGGGTGCGCCGCCGTCGGCGCGCATCACGATTGAGGAGGCGCTGCGCCTGGCGGTGCAACATAATCATGCGCTTCTGGCCGCGCGCACCACGATTTTGCAGAACCAGGCACTCGAAACCACGGCGAATCTTCGGCCGAATCCCACGCTCTCCTGGGACGCGCAGTTTCTCCCGATTTTTGAGCCAAGCAAATTCAGCGCCGACTACCTTGACAGCCAGGCGCAATTCGATCTCGGTTTCGGCTACACGTTCGAAATCGGCGGGAAGCGGCTGCATCGGCTGAGGGCGGCCCGCGACGTGACTGCGGCCACTCGTTCGACCGTCGAGGACAACGAACGCCAGCTTTCGTTCAATGTGGGGCAGCAATTTGTGACGGCGATTCTGGCGCAATCCACGATTGACTTCACGCAGCAGGACCTCGACAGCTTCCAGAAGACCGTGGATATCAGCGAAACGCGCTACAAGGCCGGAGCGATTAGCGAAGGCGACCTGCTGAAGATTCGATTGCAGATGCTGCAATTCCAGAATGATGTGTTGAGCGCAAAACTCGCGAAGATCCAGGCGCTTTCGGCGCTGCGGCAGTTGCTGGGATTCGAATCGGTTCCCGACGATTACGACGTGGAAGGCACGCTTGAATACGTCACGGTGCACGCAGGGCTGGATGACTTGAAGGCGCTGGCCCTGCGAACGCGCCCTGACTTGCGGGCGGCGCAGCAAAACGTGACGGCGGCTCAGAGCGCGGAATTGCTCGCGGTAGTGGACCGCAAGCGCGACCTCACGACGACGTTCACCTATTCGCATGTGGCGTCCACCAATACGGGCGCGTTTTTCTTCAATATTCAGCTTCCATTTTTCGACCGCAATCAGGGCGAGATTGTACGTACTCGGCATGTCATCACGCAAAACCAACAACTGGCAGCGGAGACGGGACAGCAGGTTCTTACGGATGTGGTAAACGCCTATCAAAACCTGCGCACCAGCGAGCAGATCGTTCAACTCTATCAGGGGGGCTACGTCGATCAGGCCATCAAGTCGCGGGACATCAGCGAATACGCATACAAACGCGGCGCCGCGAGCCTGCTTGATTATCTCGATGCGGAGCGCACTTATAGGGCGAATCAACTTGCCTACCGTCAGGCGCTTGCGAACTACATGACCGCGCTTGAGCAAATGCGCCAAGCCGCGGGCACGAGGAATTTGCCATGAGAAAAGTAAAGATACCGATTTTTATGGCCGCCGGACTTGCAGCGGCGTTTGCTTTCGCAGGCTGCGGCGCCGGACCGGGGGCAGCCGAGTCGAAAATGACTTCCTATTCTGCGTCGGAAACCAAGGCGGACACGGCGTCGCTCTTTACCGTGCCGCAGGACCAGATGGCGCACGTGCAGGTGGTTGCCGTGGAGAAAAGCAAACTGCCGCGGCGGCTGCGCTTCTCGGGCAACGTCACGTACAACGCTTTCAAGACGACGCCGGTGTTCAGCCCCATTGGGGGACCGGTGCATGAAATTCTGGTAGCTCCCGGGCAAACCGTTGCCGCAGGCCAGGCGTTACTTACGGTGAACAGTCCCGACTATTCGGCGGCGCGGTCGGCGTACCTGAAGGCGCGCGACGCGTTCTTTCTTGCGGACAAGATTTATACGCGCTCCCAGGACCTTTATGGGCACGGCGCCATCGCCGAGGCAGACCTCCAGCAAGCCGAATCTGGCCGCGCACAGGCGCAAGCCGATTTGCAAGCCAGCGAGGACATGCTTCGCGCGCTGGGCATAAGAGACCCGGAAGCCATGGCCAAGAACCCGCCGAAAACGACGCTTCAAGTTCCGCTGCCCGCTCCGGTGAGCGGCGAAGTGGTGGAGCGCCTCGTTGGGCCAGGGCAGTTGCTTCAGGCCGGCGCGACACAAGTGTTCACGATTTCGGACATGAGCACGGTGTGGGTGCTGGTGAATGTTTATCAGAGTGACGTGGCGTACGTGCATGTGGGCGATTCCGTGGACATCACCACAGACACGTATCCGCAGATATTCCACGGAAAAATCTCCTACGTTGCGCCGGCGCTCGATCCCAACACGCGGACGCTACAAGCGCGCATCGTGACCAGCAACCCCAGGAAGATCCTGAAGAAGGACATGTATGTGACGGCAGTGCTGCAAGCAGGGACGATTCAGAATGCGCTTACCGTTCCTGACGCAGCCGTTCTGCGCGATACGGAAAACATGCCGTTCGTTTACGTGCAGTCGGGCGCCAACCAGTTTGCACGGCGCCTGGTAAAGACCACGGAAAGCCAGGACGGCCGCACGCAAATCACAGAGGGCCTGAAAGAAGGCGAGCGTGTCGTGGGAGACGGCAGCCTGTTCCTGCAATTCAAAAATTCCCTGCAGCACTAGGCGGAGACGAGCCGAGAGATCCCACGATGATCCATCGCATTGTCCAATTCTCACTGAATCAGCGCTTTCTGGTGCTGATGGTAACCGTGCTGATCGTTTTTGCAGGCGCCATTTCGTTTCAGCGCATGCCCGTGGATGCCTACCCGGACTTGTCGCCGCCCATGGTCGAGCTGATTACGCAGTGGCCCGGCCACGCGGCGGAAGAAGTCGAGCGCCTGACGACGCTGCCGCTGGAACTTGCGATGAACGGTACGCCGCATCTCGCGGTCATGCGGTCGATTTCGCTTTACGGGCTTTCCGATGTGCGCCTGACTTTTGAAGAAGACGTGGATTCGTATTTCGCGCGGCAGGTTGTGTTCGAGCGCCTGAGCGACGCGCAGCTTCCGACGGGCGTGACTCCCAGCATGGCTCCGCTGTTCAGTCCAAGCGGACTCGTCTACCGGTACGTGATCGAGAGCCCGGACCGCACTCCGATGGAGTTGCACACTTACGAAGACTGGATCATCGAGCGCGCCTACCGCAGTGTGCCCGGCGTCGCCGACGATTCCGGCTTCGGCGGGCCGACCATGCAGTATCACGTCCTGCTCGATCCGGTAAAACTTTACAACTATCACTTGCCGGTTGTTCAAGTCTTGAACGCTCTCACCGCGAACAACGCCAATACCGGCGGCGGCTTTTACACGCAAGGCGGGCAGTTTTATTACGTGCGCGGGCTGGGTCTGGTTAGAACCACGGATGACGTTGGCGAAATTGTGGTGGGCAGTTCGAACGGCGTCCCTATTCGAGTGAAGGATATTGGGCACGTCGAGATCGGTCACGCGCCGCGGCTTGGCATTTTCGGCTTTCAGGATAAATCCAAGAATGACAATGATGCCGTTGAAGGCGTGATCCTGATGCGGCGCGGCGAGCAAACACAAAATGTGCTTGCAGGCGTTGAGAAAAAAACGGAAGAGCTCAACCGCAGTTTGCTGCCGCCAGATGTGAAGGTCCGCCCTTATTACGACCGGAGCGATCTAGTGCGCGTGACCACCGACACGGTGGAGGGGAACCTGCTTCGCGGGATGATTCTGGTTGTCCTCGTATTGATTTTCTTCCTCGTCAGCTTCCGCGCCGCCATCATTACCGCGCTCACGATTCCTCTGGCGCTGCTGTTCGCATTTATCTTTCTGCATTTGACGGGGGAAGCAGCAAATCTTCTGTCCATTGGAGCGATCGACTTCGGGATCATCATTGACGGCACCATTGTGATGGTCGAAAACATCTATCGCGAGCTTGGCCTGCGCCAAGGGCAGGAATACGACCTCAAGGAAGTGATTCTGGCAGCGGCTCGCGACGTGGACCGCCCCATCTTCTATTCGGTGGCAGTCATCATCGCGGGCTACCTTCCGATTTATGCGCTCAGCGGCCCGGCCGGAAAGCTTTTCCACCCGATGGCGGACACGATGGGCTTCGCGCTTCTAGGCGCACTGTTCTTCACGCTTACGTTAGTTCCCGTTCTGGCCTACTCCTGGTTCAAGAGAGGCGTACAAGAGAAGCGCAACCCGGTTTTCGACTGGATTCGAGACGCGTACTCCGGGCGCCTCGAATGGTGCTTGAACCATCCCAAAACCACCATCCTGGGGTCCGCGATCATTTTCGGAGCGACCTTGCTGCTCCTTCCCTTTATTGGTGGCGAGTTCCTGCCGCATCTGGACGAAGGTGCGCTGTGGGTTCGCGCGACCATGCCATACACGATTTCTTTCGAGGAAGCCGCGAAGTTTGCTCCCCAAGTCCGAACCCTACTGAACCAATATCCCATGGTCACCGTCGTGGGCTCGGAACTCGGGCGGCCCGATGACGGCACGGATCCTACAGGCTTTTTCAATTGCGAATTCTATGTGGGCCTGAAGCCGTATAACGACGCTTCGTGGAAGCAGGGCAAAATTCATTCGAAGGAAGAACTGATTGAGGACGTAGAGAGGAAACTGGAAACCTATCCTGGAGTGATCTTCAACTATACGCAGCCTGCCGAAGACGCCGTGGACGAGGCCCTCACTGGGCTCAAGAGCGCGCTGGCGGTAAAAATCTTCGGCCCCGATCTCGCGGTGCTCGAAAAGAAGGCCGTGGAAATCCGCAATGTGCTTGACAAGACTCCGGGATTCACCGAACTAACGGTGGTGCGCGAACTGGGACAGCCCAGCCTGCTCATTGACGCGGACCGCGCGAAGATTGCGCGTTACGGGATCAACGTCGCCGACGTCGAGGCGGTGGTGCAGGCGGCCATCGGAGGGCAGGCAGCCACGCAGGTGATTCAGGGTGAGAAGTTGTTCGACCTCATCGTGCGCATGGAGCCGCAATTCCGCTCCAGCGCCAAGCAGATAGGCGATCTTCTCGTGCCCGCTCCCGCCGGACAGCAGATTCCGTTGTCCGAGCTATCCAACATCAAAGAAAGTTCCGGGGCATCGTTCATTTATCGCGAAAACAATTCGCGGTATATCGGGATTCAGTTTTCGATTGTCGGACGCAACTTGGAAGGCATCGTCAATGCCGGCCAGGCCGCCGTTGCCAAAAACGTAAAAATCCCGGAAGGCTACAGGCTGGATTGGGGCGGAGAGTACAGCGAGTTGCTGGAAGCGAAGGCACAGTTCTTCATCATCGGGCCGCTGGCGGTCTTGCTTATTTTCCTGATTCTTTTTGCGCTGTACGGCAACTTCAAGTTTCCGGTCACCATTGCTCTGGGAGTGGTTCTGACCGAACCTGTGGGGGCGCTTATTGCGCTTCGGCTGACGCACACACCGCTCAGCGTTTCCAGCATTTTGGGGTTGCTCGCGCTGCTCGGCGTATCCGTGGAGACGGCGGTCATTCTGGTGAGCTACATCAACAAGCTGCGACTGGAGGGCCGGACGATTCGCGAAGCCACGCTTGATGCTTCGCTATTGCGGTTGCGCCCCATCATGATGACTGCGCTGGTGGCATGTCTCGGGCTGCTCCCTGCGGCGCTATCCACCGGCGTGGGGAGCGACACGCAAAAGCCTTTCGCGATTGTGGTGGTTGCGGGACTGATTTCGCGGTTATTCCTCGGGTTTTTCGTCAACCCAGTGTTGTACGAAGTCGTGGCGCGCGAAGGCGACGTTTTGCAGGTGTAGACGCGATGCTCGAGATGCCGACGTCAACGGCCAGAAGGTTCAGGGATTCGCAGCCGCGCGGAGGCTTGTTCAGCGGCAGCGTGCCGAGGTTGGCCGCGCTGAGTCTTGGCCCTTCGGAACGGAAGTGGCGTCAAAGTTGAGTTTGGGGTAACCTAAAAAGCTCGCATGGTCCATCGGCCAAAAACGCGAAGGAAGCTTGCGAGGCTGCTCGCATTCAGCCTGGCTGTGCTTTTTGTTGTATTTGTCTCGCAGGTTGCGTCCCACTCGCACGCGAAGGGACAGAACGAAGCCACTTGCCAGGTCTGCCAGGCTGCGCATCTTGGCCCTGCTCCTCAGGCGGGGATTCTCTTGCTTCATGCGCCTCTCCCGGCGATGGGATACGTTCAACCCTTTCTTTCCGCGCTGCATGAAGAGCTTTTCTTCCACGATTCCCCGTCTCGTGCGCCTCCTACCGCGTAACACAAAAGAACTCCATCTGATTTGTTCCCGTTAACGCCGGCCCGCGAGGGATCGGCGCAGCCGCTCATCTATATAGGGCGGTTTCTATCCACCCACAGCCTACTTACCTTGAAGGGATGGAGAAAAATGATGAAGCGTTTGAGCATTTACGCGGCTCTTGTTTTGGGATTGATCCTGTGCCTGGCGCCTAGCCCGATTAATGCCCAGCTGGGGAATTCGGGTTCGATTGAAGGCGTGGTGAAAGATCCGTCTGGCGGAGTGGTGGTTGGTGCGACGGTGGAAATTTCGAATCCGGTGACCGGTTTCCAGCGGCAAGCGACGACAGACGCAGACGGAAACTTCAAGTTCTCGAACATCCCGTTCAATCCGTATCACGTGGCGGTGGCTGCGGCGGGATTTGCACCGTCCACGCAAGACGTGGATGTGCGTTCCGCCGTTCCGATGACTTTGGCGATTAGCCTTAAGCTCAGTTCAGAATCAACGACGGTGAGGGTCGAAGCTAAAGGGGAGGACCTGGTCGAGAAGGACCCGAGCTTTCATACTGACGTAGACACATCGTTGACGGACCGGATGCCGCTCGAGAGCCAGTCGTCTTCGGTTAGCTCGCTGGTGACGCTGGCGACACCCGGTGTCGTGGCAGACTCCAACGGGTTGTTCCATGGGCTTGGCGATCATGCGGAAAACTCTTTTTCGGTGGACGGCCAACCCATCACCGATCAACAGAGCAAAGTCTTCTCGAACCAAATTCCCCTGGACTCGATTCAGTCGCTCGAAGCCGTATCCGGAGGCCCGCCAGCCGAGTATGGCGACAAGACAAGCTTGGTCATCAAGGTGACCACGCGCTCAGGGATGGGCGTGACTAAACCGACAGGTACGATTTATTCGTCGTACGGCAGCTTTGGTTCCGCGGCGGGCGGTTTTCGGCTGGCCTACGGCGGCCAGAAGTGGGGCAACTTTATCGCGGCGAATGGTTTGAATACGAGCCGGTTCCTCGATCCACCGGAACTGCACGCGATCCATGACAAGGGCAACGAGGAAAACCTGTTTGACCGCGTGGATTTCCAGCTGAGCGGCGCGGATTCGATTCACACGAATTTTCAGTACACGCGCTCGTGGTTCCAGACACCAAACACGATCGACAATTTAAATGGCGTCCTAAATCCTGTGGTGACTGACCCGCTAACCGGCGCTCCCCTGCCGGTGCAGGATCAACGCGCGCTGATCAAGACCTTCAACGTCGCGCCAGTATGGACCCGTTTGATCAGCACAACGACGCTGTTCACCTTTGGAGCTTTCCTGCGTCACGACCACTTCAATTACTACCCGAGCGGCAATGTGTTCGCGGACGGCACGGGTCTAATTCCGAACGGCTCCTCGGCAACGCTCAATCAGGACCGGAAATTGACCAACGCCGGGCTGCGCACGGATGTCAGCTACGTCAAGGGGATAAACAACATCAAGGCGGGCGCGACATTTCAGCATACATTCTTGGACGAGATCTTCAATTTCGGGATTACCGATCCTAACTTCCTTCCCTCCCAAACCGATGCAAATGGTAATCCGTGCTGGAACTCCGTCACGAATCAGCCAATCGACTCGCCTTGTACGGATCTGTTTCCCTTCGACCTGTCGCACCCTCATGCCGGGGTGGGATTATTCCCCTTCCGCGGCCACACGGACATAAAGGAACTGGCGCTATACCTTCAGGACACCGTTACGGTGGGGAATTGGGCTTTCAATCTCGGGATTCGAGGGGATTTGTATCGCGGGATTGTTCATGATTGGCAACCCGAGCCGCGCGTAGGCCTGGCATACAACTTGAAAAAGACGAATTCCGTTTTCCGCCTTTCCTATTCCCGAATTTTGGAGACTCCCTTCAACGAGAACTTGATCCTGGCGAGCCTGGGGGCGTCTAACCCTGTGATTGTGGACGTTATTGGAGGCACGAGCCTCGAGGCGCCAATTCGCTCCGGACAGCGGAACCAGTTCAACGTCGGCTTTCAGCAAGCTTTTGGAAAGTTTGCCGTCGTGGACGCCGACTACCTTTGGAAGTATACGCATAACGCCTACGATTTCAGCGCGTTTGCTAACACGCCGATTTTCTTTCCCATCGCCTGGAAGAACTCGAAGATTGACGGGCCTTCGGTGCGTGTGAGCATGCCCAATTACCACGGGTTTACCGCGCTGGCTGTGCTGGCGCATGTCCGGGCGCGGTATTTTCCTCCGCAAGTAGGCGGATTGGGAGCTACTGTGAATGGCGGCGAAGTCTTTCGCATTGATCATGATCAGGCGTTCAATCAGACGACGCATTTTCAGTATCAACCCTATCAGAGGTTGCCCTGGATTGCCTTCAACTGGAGATATGACAGCGGTCTAGTGGCCAGCAACCCGTCGGTGGCGGATTTCCCGACCGCCATTGGGGCGATGGCAGGCGTCCCCGGTTTGGATGCCGACCAGCAAGCAGCTATTGGACTGTTCTGCGGCAACCTTGTTGCCCAAGCGCCCACGCCTGCCAATCCGGCCGGTTTCGCGCTGACCCCGGCGGGATGCGCGGGAGCTACATCGTTTGGATCGACGCTGCTGAACCTTGCGGCACCTGGCACAAATGACCCGGACCATAATCCGTCCCGCGTCAAGCCACGCAACCTGTTTGACGCGAGCGTGGGGGACGACGATTTGTTTCACAACGACCGCTACAAGTGGAGTTTGCGCCTCACGGTTATCAATCTGACGAACAAAGTGGCGACCTACAACTTCCTGTCTACCTTTAGCGGAACGCACTTCGTGACGCCACGAGCGTACACCGCGGAGCTGGGGTTCCACTTCTGACTCGAACAATCATTGTTGTCGCCGACATCCTGGAAGCGCCCATTGACATCTAATCTGAGCTGGGGCGGCGTACTACCGGCGACCGCTCGCGGCCGAATACAATGGCAGAACAATTCGATGTATTCGTGGTTGGCGGAGGCCCCGCGGGTCTGGCTACGGCTATTGCTGCGCGGAAAAGAGGGCTCAAAGTCGTGGTCGCGGACGGCCTTGAACCCCCGATTGACAAAGCCTGTGGTGAAGGCCTCTTACCGGCCACATTGCATGCGCTGAAGCGCCTCGACGTTCACCTCGATTCAAGCGACGGCTATCCCTTTTACGGCATTCGGTTCTCCGATCACCAGTCTGCGGTCGAGGCTTACTTTCCGCGGCTCAGGGCGCTCGGCGTTCGCCGCACGACGCTGCAGGCTCGCATGTTGGAATCTGCCAAGAATTGCGGTGTGCAGTTCCTCTGGCGCACCGACGTGAGCGGGTTGCTTGACCGCGCCGTAATCGCGGGTGACCGCATCATTGGCGCTCGATGGATCGTCGGAGCCGACGGAGCTAACTCGCGCGTGCGCCAGTGGGTCGGTCTAAACCCGTACTCCTTTTATCTACGTCGCTACGGATTTCGACAACACTATCGTCTCCGTCCATGGTCCGATTGTGTCGAGGTGTATTGGGAAGACCGTGCCCAAATTTACGTCACGCCCGTCAGCGATTCCGAAATCTGCCTGGCGTGTGTTTCTACGAGCCCTTCTACTCGCGTTGCGGACGTGCTTTCCGCTTTTCCTGACTTGCGCGCTCGCCTCGAGGGAGCTGTGCCTACCAGCAGCGAACGAGGAGCTATTACGGCGATGCATCGCCTCAGGCGCGTGTATCGCGACAACGTGGCCCTGATTGGCGACGCCTCGGGTGGGGTCGACGCCATAACCGGCGACGGCATCTGCCTCAGTTTCCAGCAGGCTTTCGCTCTCGCGAGCGCTCTGAAAAACAATGATCTGCATTTCTATCAAAAGGCACATCGCCGCCTTTCGCGTGTTCCGACCTTTCTGGGCTTTCATCTCCTCAGCATGGACGGCCGCCCTTGGCTCCGTCGTCGCGCTCTTTCGACGCTTTCCGCAAATCCCAAACTCTTCGGCCGGCTCCTGTCCGCGCACATCGGCGAAGGCTCGCTTTGGGATTGCGTGAAAGCGGGCGCGGCATTAGGTATGCGTCTACTAACCAGTTCGGCCTAAGAGGCAAAAATGAGATAACCCGCTCTGCCTTTTAGGCACTGACTGACGGGGATTCGGAAGCATGCTCGTCGCGCCCTACTTGGGGGCGGGTTGTGCGGTTGGGGGCAGAATGCCGTTGAGACGCAAATAGGTGGCTTGCGCGCCGTAGTGGTCGTACCAATCGTCGCTCAAGATGATGAGGACAGCGGCGCGGGAAAACGGGCGATTACCGAACAGCATCATCTGGTCGCCAAGTTTGGAGTCATCCACTTTCTCGAGCGCGGACGCGCAGTAGTCGAAGGAAGCTTTCAAGCCTGCCACGAGCTTGTCCTTGGGATCGGTGTCTGCCAGCTTTGCCTCGGGCGCGGGTGAGTCAGAAATTTTCGAGCACAAGCCATTATTCGATTGCGCAATGTGCATCACCAGGTGCGCGAAGGAGTTCATCTCCGGGGTGGGCTTGAAATTGTATTTTTCCGCAGGCATGGCTTCGGCGGCGCCGACCATGTTCTTTGAGAAGCGCGGCAGTTGAGCCTTGACGGCGCTGCTGACCGGATTTGTAGCCGGCGCGAGCTTGGCCGGCTCCTGTGCTGAAGTGGCCGGCGCTGATTGCGCCCAAGCGCTTCCCGCCGCGAACGTTGCAGCCAGTATTGCCATCGATGGGATCGATCCACATTTCCATGTCATTTCGCTATCCCTCCTTTTTCGTGCGCCCCAAAGCATAGTCTTTGGGTTCCAGAAACAAGTTAGGCAGCCGATACGCTGATCGCGTGGCGGCTGCCTGGAACCACGACGCAAAGAAAGCCCCTTAGCTGGGCTTCTTGTCGTCTGCCTTCTTCTCGTCTTTCTTTTCGTCCTTTTTCTTCTTGTCCTTCTTCATCTTGGAGTCTTTCTTCTTGTCCTTGGCGGTGTCTTCCTTCGGCGCGTCCTGCTTCGCGGCGTCCTGCGCATAGGCTGCGCCGGAAACACACAGGAACGTTGCGAGCGTCAGAGCACCAAGCAGCTTCTTCATACTTCCTCCTCTGCA
>DATEGO010000151.1:0-74528 GCA_035280065.1 Candidatus Acidiferrum sp. | reverse complement strand
GGCATCCCACAAGTACCATCCGTCATTGGTCCCCGTCGGCATATTCCCAATCGGAACAATGATGTTCCCCTTCAGGTCCGTCACATACCGCCGCCCCCACCCATCCGACAACAGCAGATACGTGTCGTTGGCGTTGAACGGAGAAACTGTGGAATACCCATGACTGAGGGGTAGATAGAATGACCCGCTCCACGCGTCCTTGGAAGCATCCGTGATGCGCGTGACCGTGCAGCCGAAAGTCGGATCGACGTAGCTCTGGCCCTTGGCAGGCGGCGTAAACGTGTTCCAATCCGTCGGAATGTGGTTCGAGTTGTCTCCGGAAATGCCGCAAGCAGGTGCACCCGGGACGTTCGTTGACTGTGTCACACCGTTTCCGGTCAAGGAGATTGTTGCGGAGGAGTTGCTGGCGTTGCTGGCCACAGAGATGCTTCCGCTGGCACTCCCCGCCGCAGTCGGGGCAAAAGTCACATTCACCGTTGCGGTCTGTCCCGGCGTGAGCGTGGTGTTGGCGCTGACTCCGTTGGCGCTGTATCCCGTACCGGAAGCGCTAACACTCGAAATAGTCACGTTGGAGTTTCCGTTGTTGGTGAGCGTTAGACCCAGCGAACTGCTTCCGCCTACATTTACATTTCCGAAACTCAAGCTGTTCGGAGTTGCGGTCAATTGTGACGTGCCGGCTGCCCCTGAGCCGGAGAGAGAAATGGTCGTTGGTGAGTCATTCGCGTCGCTGGTGACCGTGAGACTGCCTGTTACGTTACCTGAAGAAGATGGCGCAAAACGAACCTGCAAGGTCGCGCTCTGGCCCGCAGCAATGGAAGACAAGGGAGTTCCTTGGGTTATGGAAAATACGGAACCGGATAATGTCGTTTGGGAAATGGTCACTGAGGCGGTTCCACCGCTCTTCAAGATGACGCTCTGGGTGGAAGACGCTCCTACGGAGACACTCCCGAAACTAATGCTCGTCGGGGTTGCCGACAGAGTCTTTGAACCCGTGGACTGTGTATTCGCCGTCGTGTAGCCGGCGCAACCGGATAGACCTATAGTGGCAAAGATAACCACGAAGGACGAAATCGATATCGCGACACATTTTGAATACAAACGTGTGTAGTCTGACCGGGAGCGTGTGAGCCCGGTTTCTCTGATTTGCATTATCTTCCCAACGTTCGAAGCAGCATTGAGAGCTAACTTTAGGCTGCTGCCAGGTTCCCAACTTCCCGCACTAAGGGTTAAGTCATCCATACTAGGCACAGGAATTGCGGCAAACTAGTGTCGTGAGGGTCAGTTTTGGTTCAGGTACGGGCATTGTCCTCGCTGTAGGTGCATTGCTTACAGTGATTTACCTAACGTTGGGAAAGCGAATCCCCTAGGGGGCTCTGGGGCCTGGAAAGGAATTGCCGATTGACGGTCTACAGGTTCAGCCGACGAGACGAAATCGTCGCGGAAGTTAGGGTCGCTCAGAACCTGCGCTTTGGAATGCTCGCGACTCAAGCCGACGAAGCAAGACTTCTAAAGCTCCACCGCGATACAGCATGGCCCCCAGAGCGGCGCCGAGAGTGTTCGTTAAGATGTCGGTTGTGCCGGAATCCCGCGTCGGGATAAACCCCTGGAGGACTTCAATTGTCAAGCTAAAGAGCGCTCCTAGGGTAATCGTAGCGACCATCGCTTTTCGGCTTGCCTCGTCAGAAGAGAAAAACATGCAAAAGAAGAAGCCCAGAGGAACAAATCCGGCGACGTTGACAAGAACGTCTCGAAAATAAGCTTGGTTCGGATAAAACTCTCGCCAGGGCGATTTCAGAAATGGCTTGTACGGAATACGGTAGCTAGCAGGAATGACGAGCTCTGGCCCGGAAACGATTTGATCGTACACAACGTTTCCGTATCGTTCTCCGAAGGTATACAGCACAGCCGGATTATCGCTCTTAACCTCCTCTGGCCACCCATTGAGCCAGGCTTGAAAGTGCTCCGAAACCTGGGCTGGCGTTAGTTCGCGGCTGAATAGCGCAAGTCCAAACAAATTGCCGCGCCAAGTGTCGTATACGGTCGGAGAAGTACCCACAATGAGCTGGCCGGAGAAATCTTTGCTCGTAATCTTAAACATTGGAGAATTCCCAGTGGGAATTCCATCTACGTAGACGGTCGTGCCCTTCGTCCCGGAACAAATGGCGATGAATCGTCGCTTGCGAGCCTTAAAAGCATGTGCGACCCACAACCACATTGCTGCCGTGTGTCGGCTTGTAGCAAGAGACTCCTGCACAATCAGCAAGAAGTCGTGGGATTGGCGAAGACGGAATTGATCCGGGTTCTCGGTGGACGAAAAAGACAGGAGTGCGGTGGAATACTTTTCTTGAGAGGGTTCGAGCCATAGCTCCAAACTTGCGCCTGGCGGTGTCTGAGAATCTGTAAACTTGAAGCTTTTTTGACTCAGCACGATCCCGCCACCGCTAAAGCGAATGCCATTTTCGTCCCCTAGCCAAGTCACATGGTTCATCGGGTGAAGTTTAAAGGGCCAGAACGCAGCGACGCTCATGACGCACAAAATGCCAAAGCATATGGCGGCGGTGGTCTTCTTTTCGCGTATGGTTCGAAACACAGATTGGAGCATTGGTCACGGACGCTGTACATGAACAGCATAATCCAATGCCTACGACGCGACCAAAGGCCTTAGGAAATTGACGGTGCTAGTGCCGGAGAGACCTAAAACTCGCAAGGCCCTTTTGGAGGAGCGCGCCACTTGCAGAGGCAGACGCTCCGGCCGAATCTCCGTTGGCAGTGTCCCAGGCCTTTCGAGTAAGTTGCTCGATGGCGGTCAACTTTTTCTTCGTTAGCATTTTATTCACACCAGGAAGTTCCTTGGCGACAAACTTGTCGAATTCTGTCTCCACATCACCCAATTCCTTCTTCAGCGAGTCGATGCGCGCCATCTGGTAATCGGCGGGACGCCCTTCGTAAAACACGAAATCGGCGTACAGGCCGGTAGTCTTTTCACGGATACGCTCTTCGCCGGTGATGGCCCCGCCTTCTTTCGTAGCAACAATTTTCTTGCGCAGCTCATCGGCTTTCTCTGACAGGTCTTGCAACTGCTTCGCGAAGGCTGCATCGTTCTTCACTTTGCTGCTGCGCTCGGCCAGAGCATCGCGCATTCCGTTGATGCGGTCGACGTCAAAGCTCATGTCGCCTAGCAGATTGTACACACGCATGGCGGCATCCAAATTGAGCTTGCGGTCATCGGGACTGAATTTCGCGCGTGGGTCAAGCGCTATATCGAGCTTTGTCGTATAGGTTTCCGTGCCGCGGGTCAGCTTCACGGTGTAGGTGCCAGGCAGGACTCGCGGGCCTTGTGCGGCTTCGAATGCGGCGGTGGCAGCGGGCGGAACGCGCGGCGCCTTGATGCGCATTGGCCATTCCACACGACTGATGCCGCGGCGGCTGTTGGGCGGAAGGGTGTCCACAAGCTTTCCTTGCGCATCGAAAATCTCAAGCTTCATCTTTCCAAAGATATGACGCTTTTCCTGATAATAAGTGATGACCGCGGCATCGGGCGGATTCGGCCCCGTGTACACCGCGCTTCCGTCCACCCACCCGCCGTTGGCTTCCAGTCTTTGCTGCGAACGCTTGGCGGTAAGGAAAGCGGCTTCTTGTCCCATAACCTCGGGAGTAAGTTTTCGAAGCGGCGTGATGTCGTCAATAATCCAGATGCCGCGACCATGAGTGGCAAGCACGAGGTCCGATTCGCGCGGTTGAACAACGATGTCGCGCACTGCCACTTTTGGAAAGTCATGCCCCTTGTACTGAGCCCAATGCTTTCCGCTATCCAGGGAAATCCATAGACCAAATTCCGTGCCCAAATAAAGCATGTTCTGGGACACGGGATCTTCCTTAATCACATGCGCGTAGCCGCGCACGCCGCTATCGGCAGCAACGATGGGCGTCCACGTTTTTCCATAGTTCGACGTTTTGAAAACGTGCGGCTCCATGTCTCCAAACGTGTGGCGGTCAAAAGCCGCATAAGCTGTTGCGGCATCATAGAGCCCTGACTCAACCCAGGAAACCCACGAAAACTTCGGAAGGTTTGGCACGTTCCCCACAACATTATTCCAGGATTTCCCACCATCGCGCGTGAACTGCAAGTTGCCATCATCCGTACCGACCCAGATGGTTTGGCCATCGCGAGGCGACTCGCTGATTGAGTAGATGGTCGTGTGCATTTCCGCGAACGAATTGTCCACGGTGACGCCGCCCGACTCCTCTTGCTTCTGCTTTTCAGGATCGTTCGTAGTCAGGTCCGGAGAAATACGGTCCCAGGTTTGGCCGTGATCGCGCGAACGAAAGAGAAACTGCGCTCCGATATAAATCGTGCCCTTCTCGTTGGGACTCATGTGGACCGGGGTGTTCCAATTGAAACGAAGCTTTCCTTCCCCATAATTCGGTTCCGGCTTGATCGGACGCCCTTCCAGTGTCTTGCGATTCACTCGAGCGATGAAGCCGCCTTGCGACTCGGCGTAGACGTAGTTGGGGTCGGCGGGATCGGCAAACGCCCAGAAGCCGTCTCCGCCACCCAGGTTTTCCCAGCGGCTGTTGGAGATTCCGCCGGGATATTGCGAGTCGCCCATCCACACGCTGTTATCCTGCAGCCCGCCATAAACGTGATAAGGATCGTCGTTGTCGACGCTCACGTGATAGAACTGAGAAATCGGCAGGTTATTGCCTTTCCACCAGGTGTTGCCACCATCGTAGGAGTACCAAACACCGCCATCATCACCGGCAATGAGATGATCTGTATTGTCAGGATTTACCCAGACAGTATGGAAATCTCCGTGGGCTGCGTTGCCGACGCCGCTGAAGCTTTTGCCGCCATCCTCACTCATGATAAGGGTGAGATCAGGTTTGTAAATTTTGTTCTCGTTCTTGGGATCGACGATTAGATTCGCAAAATAAAAAGGCCGCCACACCATCCAATTGCTGCGGTCCCCCTCCTGCCAGCTCTTTCCACCGTCGTCCGAACGAAACAGCGCGCTGCGCGTGGATTCGATCATGGCGTAAACAACGTCCGGCTTCGAAGGAGCGACCGCAACGCCAATGCGCCCCCAGGGCTTTGGCGGCAAACCCTTGGCGGTCTTTTCGTCCAGCTCTTGCCAAGTTGCTCCGCCATCGGTGGTCTTGAAGAAACCGCTGCCGCTCGGAGATGTCGGGCTTTCGCCGCCCGAACGGAACGTCCAGCCCTTGCGCCGGAAATCCCACATTCCCGCAAAAAGAACCTTTGAGTCTTGCGAACCCATCGAAATCATCGAGCAGCCGGTCGAGGGATTTGGACCTTTCAGGATTTTGTTCCAGGTTTTGCCGCCGTCGGTGGTTTTGTAGAGGCCGCGGTCGTCGCTGTCGCTCCAAAGCTTCCCCGGCACGCATGCGTAAACCGTGTTGCTGTCTTTTGGATCAACCAGAATCTTCGAAATGCGCTCTGAGTTGGGCAATCCCATGTTGTGCCAACTATCGCCGCCATCGGTTGATTTGTAGATGCCGTCGCCAATCGAAGTGCTGTTCCGCGTCCAGGCTTCACCAGTGCCCACCCAAACGGTCTTTGGCGATTGCGAATCAATTGCAATCGCACCGATGGACTGCACCGCTTCCTTGTCGAAGACAGGCTTGAAGGTCGTCCCGCCGTTGATAGATTTCCAGACGCCGCCGCTGGCCGCCCCCACATAGACGGTAAGCCGGCCGTTCTCTTTGACTGCGGCGATTGCCGCGACGCGGCCGCTCATGGCGGCCGAGCCGATATTCCGAGCGCCCAGGCCGGAGATGGTGTCTGAATCAAACTTAGCATCTTGGGCTCGCGCGGTTGTTCCAAGAAACAGCGAAGCTGCAAGAAACATCATGACGGCGACGAAACAGCGAATTGATTTATGCATGACTGCGGGCATCCTCAACCATCATTTGAAGCTGAAACATTCCTAACCTTTCGGGTAAATCCTAGAATTCTTATGCTAATGAAATCAGTTTCCGGCCGATGGTTTCTTAGCTTCCGTTTTTGCCGCCGGCATCGTGAACAAGGCGTCGTCCAAATCCACGTTCTGCTCGATTTTTTGAACTGAGAATTGCTGGCGTGAAGAACTTCCCTTCTGCGCCTGCTCCACGGCGAACGGGTAATAGATTCCGTTCACCAGCTCGTAGTCTCCGTAATATAACTCCGACTCCTGGAGGGCGCCGCGAATCGTGGTCTGCACTTCAATCTTCAGTTCAAGATAGGAATCCGCATCTAGGTAGTAGTAGCGCACGTCGCCGTTCTTCATGCTGAGCTTGATCTTGAAGCAGTCCGTCCCTTCCATCGAATCGTGTCCGACTAGCTCCGCCCGGTGGCCTTTTTCTTTGTAGTCCACAAGCGGGCCGTCAACGTCACCGTCCACGATTAAACTCTTCATGTCGTCTGCCGACATCAGGTCAGGATCCTTCCGTCCGCCAAAGGGTGAAATCTGCCAGCCCGTCTTGCCATCATACGCCTGGATCTGCGCCATGCCCTGAATGATGAACTCTTCACGCACTTTTCCGGGCCGCTTGTTCTCTTGGCGGAATTCCGCACGAAACGAGCCGTCGCTGAACTTGACTGTTGTGCGCAGGCTCTTTATGGCTTTCAGTTTCTCCAGTCCGCCACGCGCTTGAACGTTCTTGGCAATGATTTCATCCACAGTTTGGGCTCGGTTTATGCTCGCGCTCATCGCAAACACGAAAAGTGCCGGCAGAAGGAATTTGCACACGTCGATGAATTTCGCGGCGAGGGCCGGACGGGCATCTGCTCTCATACGTTCCCCCAAGAAAGTTGCTAAGTACTAGGCATCCAGCGGAAGGACTTGGACACCACACCCTTGCTATACGGACGAAAATCGGCCACACTTAGTTAGCAAACTTTTATGTGTATGCCAAGAGAATTCCGCGATTGATGGCGGTCGAGGCGACAAAGCAGTGTGTTCTGGTTAGAATTCCGCGTGCAGCCGTAGTGTCGGCACTGTCACCGGGCCGCGATCGCGGTTATATCCGGGATTGTTAATGTGTTGTACGCCCGGGGCCAGGTAAATTCCACGCCAAATATGCCCGGTGTAATAAGACTCCACGATCTTTTCGCGGCCGTAACGAAGTGCGTCATCACCTAGTAGAAAGCCCAATCCGCCATCGGCAAGATAAATCTGATGATCCTTACAAATGCCATTGGTGACCAAAGCGACGCCGGCCCGGTCGAAGCGCCGATGCCACAATCCGCCTTTAGCGCCCAACCCCCCGGCGAAGGTCTGATCGACTTCTGTATATGCAAACGACTCCGTTTTGCCATTATCCCAGCCAAAGCGGCCGAATACGGTGAAGTTGCCCGTCAGATTCTGCTCCAGGTTGATGCCGAAACCGTACTTGCGCGTGATGTGCCAAGGATGGTTAGTGATGTCCGGCCTGGGAACGAGGCCGTTTTGGAATTGGGCTATCGCATCGCGATAAATCCCCATGTTTGCGTAGTTCGTGAAAGCCAGCACACGGACCGCTCCTGATTTCCTGGGGATGACACCGTGGCGTAACTCATACTCGAAGTTTTCGGCATGGACGTGCCAGGGCTTCCACACTAAGTCAATTCCATTGGCCACCTTGGGCATGAGCGCTTCGGCGAACCGGAATCCCCAATTGCGGTCTTCATAGTCCGCGGTGACACCTACCGTGTAGCCGCGCGTATCGGCGGCATAGTCATAGGCGCCGTTGTTGTCGACCGTCCAGTTTGAAAACTGGAAGTGAGTGTCCGAGCCGACGGAATTCTGGTCGAAGAAATCCACCACGCTGAATTTTCCGAACCGGACTTCCAAGCGGCGGCGCGGCAGTTCCTTGAACAGCGACAAGAAGTTGCGCTCATTGTCGACCTTGTCTTTGCTTAGGGCGAACACCTTGTGGATTATTCCGCGGCCTAAATACGGGGCTTTGCTCAACGCAGGGTTTCGCACTATGTCCAAATTTGTGTTGCCGGCTAAGCCCAGGCCTGTGCTCAGCGCCGCCCCACCTGCTTCCTCAATGTCGAGGAGAAATTCCGTTGAATCATTGAGCCGTACTCCCGTGTACAGCGTCAAAACACGGGACGTCGCTTTCTCATAAGTGGGACTCAGGCTGTTCTCTCCGCTGTAGGCGGCATGAAATGGAGGATGCGTCTGAAAAATGAAATTCGCCTGGCCGGTAAGCCAAACGCGGTCTGTCTCGAAGTGCGGAAGCATCGTGGTCGCACGGTCGTCTTTATCTTCGGCTTCCGTTGGGGCGCTGACCTTTGCCGGACTCTTGGTCTCCTCCTGGGCACTTAACGTTTTCGTCGTTCCAACCAATGCCACTAATCCGGCGAAAAAAGTGGAGGTACCCTTCGTCATTCTTCGCAGTCTTATTAGATGACCCACTACTCACACGCCTCCGCTTCTCATCCTAGGCTATACCGTCTTCCTTAAACACTTGATGAACGCGGTTATCGACCCAGAAGGGATTCGCCTTTCCGCTCATTTTTCTATATCTTCTGAGCATCCAATTCTGCGGCCCGGAATCGAGTCTTGCTGAGGAGACGTCTTCTTTGCGAAGCACAATTTCCGCAATTCCTCTTTTCACGCTCTTTCTGTGCGTTCCTGTTGCCTGGTCACAGGCAGGTCCCGTGGAAGGAGAGCATGAAATCCAGATTTGGACCGGCGGAGGCCACGGCACCAACGGCAGCCAGTCGAGCGATGGTGTTTGGAATCTTGGTTTCCGCTACGGTTTGATTCTCACGAAGCCTCATGGCCCTGGCTTTCTCCGTGGCCGCCTGGAGTACGCCGTCGAAGCAGTGCCGGCCTTCGTCGTCATTCAAAAGCAAAATACGGCTTACGGCGCGGGCGTGAATCCGTTCGCGTTTAAATGGGCTCTCGCTACGCACGGTAACTTCGTTCCCTACTTCGAAGTTGGCGGAGGCACTCTCTTCACAAACACCCAGGTCCCGGTGGGAACTTCTCGAATCAATTTCACCTCCGGCGGCGCCATCGGCCTGCACTTCCTCCGCAGCAAACGCAACTTCAGCGCCGAGCTACGCTACATGCACATTTCCAACGCTGGCCTCGCGACGCCCAATCCTGGCATCAATACAGTTCAACTGCGACTGGGCTTCGGCTGGTTCAGTCAAAAGCAATAGCGCGCGATGAAAATGCTGACCATCTCTATTGCCGTTATCGTTGCGATCCTATTGTTGGTGGGTCTCGTGGCGGCTCGCGCGTCTCACAACACGACAAAAGCGCCTGTCGCCGGCACGCCTGCACCGGACTTCACATTGAACGCGCAAGACGGTAAGCCAGTCCGCCTCCGCGATTTCCGCGGCCAGTGGGTAGTTCTGTACTTTTATCCCAAGGATTTCACCAGTGGGTGCACGAAGGAAGCGCGCAATTTCCAGAACGATCTGGCGCTCTTCGAGCAGAAGAACGCGGTCATCCTGGGCGTCAGCGGACAGGATGAAGTGTCTCACGAAAAGTTTTGTACAGCCGAGGGTCTGCATTTCAAACTCCTCGCGGATGCCCACTGCGAGCTTTCCGCGCGCTACGGCTCGATTGTGGACCTGGGCGTGGCCAGGCTTTCTGCCCGCCACACGTTTCTGATTGATCCTGCTGGCGTCATTCGAAAGGTTTACCTGAAGGTTGATCCCTCAAAGCACAGCGCGGAAGTGCTGGCGGACCTGGCAGGACTACAAAAAGCATGGTAGCGGCCATGGGCGGGAATCTACCCACAGAAAAGAGTAAAGAGATTTTAGCGCGACCACGCGCTTCATTCGTTTCCGCAAGAAACGTCAGCCGGCACGGCCGGCATGCTTGGAATTTGCGCCAGATTGCTTTTTCCGAGCAGCGAGCTGAACGCTGCAACTTCTTTGTTCTTTAGCTGCTCCCAGTTGCCGACTTGTTCTTTCCATCCCTGGCACACGCGTCGAAAAGCCGCGAACGATTCTTCCGAGGGCGCAGAGTCCGCTCCATCCACGAGTGCCATCAGGGCCGTCAAGCTGTCGTTCACCGTCATCAAGGTCATCCCCTTCGGCGTTTCCAGAATCGGCGTGGCTTCACCCTCCAACGTGCCTACCTTTTCATCCAACGCCTTCGCCGCCAGGGCCACTGGATCATCCTTGCGCTGCTTTATCAATTCGCTAAGGCGGGCGCGCAATTGCTTTACCTGCTGATGCGCTTCGTAATTTTTTCCCAATACCGCCGAAATCTTCAGCTGCAGGTCCAAGGCGCTCTGTAGCTCGTTTCGCGCGACGTGAACGCGGGGGTCCTGTTTCACTTCGAGAGATTGCCGAAGTGTTTGCCCTGCCGCCTTGAGTTGAACTTCATATTTCCCCGGCAGCACCAGCGGCCCTTCGGGTGGCAACGGTGTCGCACCCACAATCGCCGCAATCGGGTAGTTGTAAGGAGATTGCACATGCGTGGCGGGTGGGTCGGTGTAACGCAAGTTCCAGACGAAGCGGTGCATTCCCGGCGTTTTGGAAAGTGACTGCGGATGAGCGATCCAGTATTCCGCCACGAAGGGCAGCTCGCCTTCTTCCTTCGGAATTGGCGCACTCGAATAGCGGTGGATTAAGTTCCCAGCTTCGTCCCGGATTTCAGCTTGAACGTCGCTGGAAAAATTCTGCGGCAGATAGTAATCAATGATCGCTCCATCGGGTGGATTCTTCCCTGCTGGAACCTCCGGCGGCAGTGGCGTGTCTTGATTTTCATCGCGTCGGACGCGAACCGCGGCCCTCGTCGCAAAGAGATGTGCCCCGCCGGAAGCCATTCCGGCATTCATCTGGCGCAGCGGCGTAACGTCATCGAGGATCCAGAACGAACGGCCATAAGTAGCCGCGACCAGATCATCTTGCTCAATCACCAAATCATGAATTGATACGACTGGCAGGTTCAACCGCAGCGTCTGCCAATGGTCGCCATCATCAAAGGAGACGTAGACGCCTTTTTCCGTTCCCGCGTAGAGCAGGCCCTTGCGGACGGGATCCTCGCGTACAGTGCGGGCAAATTGCTGGGCTTCAATCCCACTCACAATTTCCTGCCAGTTTTCTCCGTAATCGCGCGTGCGCAGAATGTGCGGACGAAGATCATCCAGATTGTTGCGATTCACAGCGGCGTACGCCGTTCCGGCCTCGAAATGCGAAGCCTCAAGGATGCTTACGATGCTCCATTCTGTCAGCACAGGCGGCGTGACATTTTTCCAGGTCTTTCCGCCGTCTTTCGTGATCTGAATATTTCCATCGTCGGTCCCTACCCAAATCACCCCCTCCCTTACTTGCGATGGCGCAATCGTCAGAATTGTCCCACGCCGCTTCTTGGTGTCCTTTTCATCCACACGGATTCGCGTCAAATCTGGGCTGACTTCGTCCCAACTCGCGCCGGCATTGCTGGTTTTCATCAAGAATTGCGTGCCGAGATAAAGCAGGTGCGGATCCTGCGGCGAAAAAACCAGAGGAATCGTCCAATTGAACCGGTACTTGCTTCCTTGAGAAATCGGCGCGGGTGAAATATCACGCACTTGCCCAGTGGTTTTGGAGAGACGGATTAAGCTGCCGCCGGGACCGGCGTTGTAGACCACGTCCGGATCCAGTGGATCGGGAATCGTGTAGCCGCTTTCTCCCGGGCCGACGGGATACCAGTCGCGCTCTGTAATCTCACCATTGTTTCCTCGGCTCGCGATTCCCGCCGTGCCGCTATCTTGCTGCGGTCCGTAAACCCAATAGGGAAACCGATGATCTGTTGCGACCCGGTAGAATTCACCAGTCGGCTGGTTGTACCAGGGGCTCCATGTTTCGCCACCATTCATCGTAATTGTCGCTCCCTGGTCGGTGCCAAGAATCATTCTTTGCGGATTCGTGGGATCGATCCACATGGTGTGGTAATCGTCGCCGCCCGGCGCGCCTTTAATAGCCGTGAAACTCTTTCCTCCATCCGTCGAACGGTAGAAATTCTGTAACGGTACGTAGACGATGTCCGGATTTTTCGGGTCAACAAAAAGTTCGCCCATGTACCAAGATGTTTCGACCCGCGGATCTTCGGTAGTTCTTCGCCACGTTGCTCCTCCGTCGTCCGAGCGGAAAAGGCCGCCCTTTTTCTCCTTCGCTTCAATGATTACGTACACGCGCTGCCCACGCGTTCCCGGCGCTACCGCAACGCCGGCGCGCCCCCAGTTCACCGTGGGAAGGCCATTGCCGGTGATTTGCGTCCACGTGATTCCGCCATCCTTCGATTTGTAGAGCCCGCTGCCCGGATCAAACGCCTGATCTTTTATTTCTGGCTTCCAGATCATGTGCCAGAAGGTCGCGTAAACCACTTTTGGATTCCCAGGTTCAAAGCACAGGTCGACGGCTCCTGTCGTGTTGTCTTTGTACAAAACCTTTTTCCAATTCTTCCCGCCGTCGGTTGAACGAAAAACGCCGCGTTCCTCATTGGGCCCATACGAGTGTCCCAGCGCGGCCACCAGCACAATGTCCGGATTCCGCGGATCCACTATGATCCGCGCGATGTGACGGGTATCTTCCAATCCCAGGTGTTGCCAGGTTTCTCCGCCGTTCGTCGATTTGTAGACGCCATTTCCATACGTCACATCGCCATGAATGGTGTTTACGCCCGTTCCCACATAAATGATGTTTGGATTCGAGGGCGCTACGGCCAGCGCCCCAATGGAAGGCGCAGATTCTGTATCAAAGATCGGCTTCCACGTCATACCTCCGTCCGTCGTTTTCCAAGCGCCGCCGCCATCCGCCCCCATGTAATAGATAGCGGCGTTCCCAGGCACGCCCGCTACTCCATTCACCTTACCCGCGCGGAACGGCCCAATCATCCGCCACTTCATTTCCGAGTACAGTGAAGGAGGAATGTCCTGTGCGTTACCGGCTTCCTGGGAAAAGATTCCCAAGAATAGAAGGAACACAAGGGTTACCACGACTTGGATTGCCCAGGTCATCTTTCGAGAGTGGTCACATTTCATGGTTCGTCATTCCCCTCGGCATCGGCTGAGGGAGCAGCGGCCGGTTCTTTGCTTGGATCAACTGCGATCATGCCGGCCTTCTTCAACGCGGCATTCAATGCCGCGAGGTCCTGCTCTTTGGTCCTTTTCCATTGGGACAATAGCGTCGCGAGTGATTCCTTGAGTTCTTTGTAAAGGGCTTCAGCTTGAGTTGTCGGTGCGGCATCTGCGCTGTCGACAACGCCAAGAAGTCCGGAAAAGTGCTGGTTTAGTGTGGACAGATTCTCCCGCGGCTTTCCGCCCGGCGGGAGGCCGTAGAAGCTGCTTTGCGCTGCACCTTCCAGCTCGCCGGCTTTTTTGTCCAGCGCAACAATGGCGTCGGCGAGCCCACCCTTCCCTGCTTTCGCGGCCCGCTCTTTCAATTGCGTGCGCACCGAGCGAACTTGCTCCAGCGCCTCGTAGCTCCGATTCATCCCTTCGACTGAGCCGCTCTCCATTTCAAACTGTCTGCGCACGTCTGCCAAGGAGATCGTGACGCGCGGGTCCATCTTCACGACCAGCGGCTGCGTGTAACTCTTGCCCTCCACCGTAAGCTTCACCGTGTAATTCCCAGGCAAGGCCCGCACGCCGAGCGGATACTTCACCGTGTCGCGATAGATCGCGGAAATTGGAAACTCGTGCTCGAGCGACTCTGGCGGCGCATAGTGCATATCCCAGACAAACCGGTGCATCCCCACCTCCGCCGAAAGAATCTGCGTGCCCCGAACCCAATACATCGGAATCGGATGTTCACTGGCAATCTTTTCCAATGGCTCGGCTTTGTCGGTACTGGAGTACCGGCGCACCAAGCGCCCCTCATCATCTAGAATTTCCAGCGTCAATGGGACTTTCGCTGGAGATCCCAGAACATAATCGACGATTGCGCCATCCGGCGGATTTTTCCCTGCAGGAAACTCCGGTGGAAGCGGCGTATCAGGATTGCGGTTCCAGCGAAAACGAATCGCCGACTGCGGCGCAAAAAGATGGACGCCCTCTTTCGCGACTTCCACATTCAGTTGTCGCAGCGGCGTGATGTCATCCAGAATCCAGAACGACCGCCCGTGCGTGGCAACGATCAAATCGTCTCCATGAATCGCCAGGTCGCGCATCGACGTGTGCGGCAAATTGAGTTGCAGCGGCTGCCAATCGTCGCCGTCGTTGAAGGAAACAGAGACAGAACCCTCCGTACCTGCGAACAACAGTCCCTTGCGAACTGGATCTTCACGCACAACATTGCTCGCGCCGCTGTCAGGAATTCCCTTGGTGATTTCTGTCCACGTCTTTCCAAAATCCCGCGTGCGATAAATATGCGCTCGCAAATCATCCAAGCGGAATGAATTGATCGCCGCGTATGCCGTTCCTGCATCGAAGTGTGAAGCTTCGATGATGGAAACTTTACTCCAAGGCTTCAGTTGCGGCGGCGTCACGTTTTGCCAGGACTTCCCGCCGTCCCGCGTAATATGAATCAGCCCATCGTCCGTGCCGGCCCAAATCGTGTTCGCTTCCTTGAACGAAGGCGCGACGGCGTAAATCACGCCGCGATGTTTTCCTTTTTCCGGATCGCTTACCGCAAAGACGCCAAGATTTGCGGGAATTTCGTAGGCCTCCCGTGTCAAATCCGGACTCATCACGTGCCAACTGTTTCCCGCATCGGTGGTTTTGAAGACCACATTCGCCGCAAAGTACAACGTATGCGGCTCGAGCGGCGAAAAAGCCACGGGCAGCGTGCGCACATAGCGGTATTCGCCGCGGCGAACCGGCTCGGGAGTGACCTTTGCATATTCGCCGATGCCTTGCTTTGTCCTCGTCAGCCAGTCGCCATACAGAATATTCGGATCAAGAGGATCTATGGCAATGTCGCCGTATTCGAAAATGCCGATAAGATGCCAGTCGCGAAAGGTAATCTCCCCAAAGTCGCTGCGGCTCAGCGTCGCCACCGATCCGCTCTCCTGCTGCGCACCATACACCCAGTACGGAAAGCGATTGTCCGTCGTGACATGGTAAAACTGGGCGGTCGGCTGGTTGTACCAAGTGCTCCACGTTGTGCCGCCATTCACACTAATCACCGCGCCTTGATCGCTCGAGAGCGCAATGATCTGGGGATTCTCCCCGCTAATCCAGATGCGCTGGTAATCGTCGCCGCCCGGCGCGCCCTTGAAGCCAACGAATGTTTTTCCGCCATCCGTCGATTTCCAAGTCGTCGTGTTCGCGACGTATAGAACTTCCGGATTGTCCGGGGCAACGGCAATCCCCATCGCCCCAGGGCCGCGACCGCCGATACGGTGGTCGGAATTGATAAGCTTCCAGGATTCTCCGGCGTCACTCGAAACATATACGCCGCCGGTTTTGTTCGCTTCCACCGACGCATAGATCCTGCTCGGCTCGCTCGGCGCAACGGCAATCCCTATTCGGGCAATACCGTCAGCGGCGGTGGGCAATCCATTTGTTAATGGGTGCCAGTTCGTTCCGCCATCCGTGGACTTGAAAATCCCGCTTCCGCCAGTAATGAAGGATGCGCCGCTGCGGACTTCCCACGGCGCGACGCGGGCCGCCCACAGCACGGCATAAACCGTTTGCGCGTTCGAAGGATCGAACACCAAGTCGGCAGCGCCGGTGTTTTCGTCCTTATATAGGACCTTCTGGAGAGTCTGACCGCCATCGGTCGAGCGAAAAACGCCGCGTTCGGCATTAGGGCCGTAAGGATGACCCACGCCAGCGATAAAAAGTCGGTTCGGATCTTTCGGATCGACAATGATGGCAGCAATCTGCTGCGCGTCGCGCAATCCGAGATGCTTCCAGGTTTTCCCAGCGTCGGTGGATTTGTAAATCCCGTCGCCGGTCGCCAGATCCGGCCTCTGCAAACCTTCACCGCTGCCAACATAAATCACGTTCGGATCGGAAGGAGCCACCGCAAGCGCGCCGACGGAGCCGGTAGGTTGATCGTCAAAAATCGGGTTCCAAGTGTTCCCGAAATCCGTGGTTTTCCAGACGCCGCCGTTTACCGCAGCCATGTAAAAAACGTTGGGCTGATGCGGCACCCCAGAAATCGCCACGGTACGCCCGCCGCGAAAAGGTCCGATGCAGCGCCAGCGCATCTCGCCGAAAAGCTTTGGATCGAAAGGTGAACCGCTCTGCGCGTCGGAAGATGTAAGTGCTTTTTCGTGAGAGTGGTGGGCAAACGCGGGAACCAAAGCGGGCCCGCAAAGGGCGGATCCAATTGCGATTCCATTAGACAACCAAGTCGTCACCGCACGACGCTGAAGAAGACAAAGCATCTGACACCTCCCCGAAATCGGAGAGGATACTCTGCCAAACCAGCGGTAGCAAATTCTTGCTGAAAGATTGCGAACAGCGGAGCGGCCGAAGTAGGGCCAAACAATCGAGGGCGCAACAGCCTTGCGGCTGCTGCGCCCTCTTTCAATTGCGCCGTTAAGTTTTTAAAGCTTCCCGGCTCAATCTGTCCGAGACGATAAACCCGGCGCTTTTTCTTGGCAAGAGAAATCTGAAAATTCGACTGTGGAAACCTGTGCACGCCTGTGCAAAAGTGCTTCACGCGACAAGCGCTGGACGGAGAGCAAATGGCCTTAACACGAGAAGCATTTGCAGCCTGGATGGACCAGTACGGACGGGCCTGGGAAGCGCGGGATGCCAAGGCGGCGACTGAGCTCTATGCGGAAAACGGAACCTACCAAGTCACTCCGCTTCTCGAGCCGATGCGCGGGCGTCCGGCCATCCTCGAATACTGGAAGCATGTCGCACGAACAGAAGAAAACATTCAATTCGGATACCAAATCCTCGCCTCGACGCCGCAGCATGGAATTGCCCAATGGTGGGCCAACTTCGTGATCGTCCCTCAACAGCTCAAAACCAAGCTTGACGGAATCTTCGTCATCGCCTTGGATCATCGCGGAAAGTGCCTACAACTCCGTGAGTGGTGGCACAAGCATCAGACCGAGTGAACGAAAGAACTCTCATCTCACTTTCTTGTTGGCCCGGGCAAAGAGTTCGCCGGGAAGCGCCTTAAGAAAGTTACGGCCCCAGATACCGATGAGCAGCGCCGCGCTGAAGAGGAGAATGGCGTCGAGGCTCGCGCGGCCTTCGTGTGTCCAGTAGACCCTTTCCTCAAGATTGAGCCATAGCGCGAACTCGTCCAGGGTAAGCGCAACGCCCACGCCATAAAGCAACGACATCAAGCGGCTGGCGAACAACGAGGACCCCTTAGTTCCCGTGCCGATCTCGATTAGCCAGCCGAAACCCACGACCAGTAATAATAAAATTCCCCCAACCAAGTGGTGAACGTGAATCCCGCGAATATAGATGTAATGGAATGGAGGTATTCCGCGACCAGCTGCGTAGGCCGCTCCACGCGCCAAAGCCAGGGTCAGAAAGAATCCCACTGCAGCAAGGAACAGACGCCGCTTCGGGCGATCTTGCACATGCCTGTGAAACAGCTCCCCAACCCTCGGATGTCCCAGAAACAAAAGGACTAAGCCGACCAGAAGAATAACCAAGCCAAATAGCCAGACCCTTCCCATAAGCGCCCAGCCTCGCCTTCCCAGAGTAATCGAAATCCGCCCCCAACAGCCCCCCTATTCGCAGCTTAATAGATTAAGCACACAGGGACTTCCGGGCTATTTTCGGGCTTGGCCTCACCCCTTATCTTGTGAAGAAAGGGGAAAAGCCTATGAACACCAAGTGGTTCACGCTGGCGGGCTGCCTGTTGCTTGCTGGGGTTTGCACCGCCAAAGAGCACAACGACTATCAAAAAGGGACTCTGCTGAAAATGGAATCCTCACCCTGTGGCATGCAGGAAAAAGGCGGGAAGTCCATGGCTGGCGAAATTCTAGGCACGGACTCGCAGAGCAAGAAAACCAAGGAAGTGCTCTGCCAGGAATATGTGCTGCAAGCGGAGAAAGTGATTTACCGCATCCGGCCAAACGATGACAAGCATCCTGTGTTGCTGCCTATCGGAGAGACCGCGCAGTTTCGCCTTCACAAGGACAAGCTGATCCTGAGAATTTCAGAGGGAGGCGATGACAAGGAACGCGAGTACATCGTTGTTTCCATGACCCCCCGGGAAGATCACCGCGAGGCGGTAGCCAGCAAGAACTAAGTTAGCGAATTTCTTGAAGTGGAACGAACGGCGCTTCGCGAGGGTGCAAGCGCCGTTTTTGTTTGAAACGAAACTGCCGACATTCAATCAAGGTGCGCGGACGGCAACAACTCCCAGGTCAGCGATGTTGTCGCCTTTCTTCAAAGAAGGTACGGCGTTGACGTGGAGCACTACGCCCGTGACGGGAGCGCGCGGTTCAGCAATGACCTTCCCGAAGTAATCCGTGATGGTGCCAAGCTTCATTCCCGCAGAAACGTAAGTTCCTCGTTTCACGAGTGGATACCAGATGCCGGGACCGTCAGCAAGGACATCGGATAATTTCTCGATCCAAACCGGATTTTCGATGACGCGTGGCTCGCCCGGAATCATTTTCAGCACGCGCATGGTGCTTAGCGTGCCGTTCACAAGCAGCGCGACATCGTCGGTCTCGACCGTTCCGGCGTGGCCAGCCTCTACAACAATGGACGGCTTGCCGCGAACTGTCGCGGTGTTGTCCAAGTAGCGCGTGGCGTTTGGATCGGTAGGCCGCTCGCTCCAAATAATGATGTGGTCGAGGCCGAACGCCAGAACCATTTCCTTCGAGATGCGGTCCTGCTCCGCATGTCCAGTCGGACCCCAATACGCATAGGGACGAAGACTCTCGTCGAGGTCGCCGCCGTGGTAGTCGATCAGGTAATCGCAGCGGTCGACGATTTGCTTCGTGATGAGAAACGACGCGCGCTCGGTTTGCGTGCCATCCGCTTTGCCCGGATAAAAGCGGTTCATGCTTTTGTTGTCGATAGGATTGACGTGCGGCACTTTCTGCTCGAATGAAGCGATATTGACGAGCGGAACGAGAACGACCGTGCCGGTAAGCTGCGCCGGGTCAATCTGCGCGATGAGTTTTTCTATCGCAAAGATGGAAACGTATTCCGTGCCATGCGCGCCCGAAACCAATGCAAGGGTTTTTCCTGTCTTTGCCCCATTCACCACTACCACGGGGATATTGGTTGCCGCGTCCACACCTGCCGGAACTTCAAGATAGCCCGTCGCTTTTTGCCCGGGCGCTGCGGAAGCCGTGCCGACCGTGAAAGATTGTTGTGCCCGCAGTGAAGGGCAAAAGAAAAGCATCACGAACAGTGCCGCAAAAGCCGCGAAGCTGCGGCGCATCACTCACCTCCGGCGGTCTTGATCTCGGGCTGCGCCGGGCGCGCTGGCGCGGAATCTCCTTTGACATAGTGGTTGTACCAGGCCATGTAACGCTCCATACGGTCTTTGAGGTGCGATGGCACAGTGAAGCCGTGATACTCGCCAGGGTAAACGACAAGTTCCGTAGTGCGCCCAAGTGTCTTCATCGCCTGGTACATCTGTTCCCCACCGAGAATGGGCACATTCGAATCGAGATCCCCACCCATGAAGAGCGTCGGCGTGGTGATGTCTCCAACGCGGTAGAAGGGCGAGATTCTCTCCCACGCCTCTTTGTGCTCCCAGGGATAGCCCAACTCAATGTCGTAATCGCGCTGGTAGTGGTCGTGACCGTAGAAGCTGGTTACCAGCGCAACGCCGGCGCCCGAAACGGCTGCCTTGAAGCGCTTGGTCTGAGCGATAATAAAATCAGTTGAAATCCCTCCGTAAGACCATCCGCCAACGCCGAGTTTGTCGGGATCTGCTACGCCTTGCGCGACGGCATAATCCACCATGGCCACGTCATCCTGATAGTCCTTGTTGCCCCAGTCCGCATAAATCGCGGCGCAGAATTTCTGACCGTAGCCCGAAGAGCCGCGTGGATTTGGAAGCAAAACAGCGTAACCATTCGCGGCGTAAAGTTGGGCGAGGTGATAGAAGGAGGCCGTGTACTGGCCCACCGGGCCGCCATGAGGATTCAGCAAGGTGGGCACTTTCTTCCCTGCCGTGTAATCAAGCGGCCTGTACAAGTATCCCGCGACGGGAGTGCCATCCTTGCTCTTGAAGTGCACGTAGTCTGCTTGAGCTAGGCGGAGTTGGGCAAATAGCGCGTCATTCGTTTTGGTTAGGCGCGTGGGCTCTTTCGAATCCTTGGCGAGGAAGTAGATCTCATCGGGGCGATCGATCGTAGTGATTTGCGCGGCGACGGAGTCGTCTTTGCCGAGGGAATAGGCTCCTACAACTAGGCGGCCACCAATGCCCCGCGTGACTTCGCCGCCCGTTACAGGGATGCGCCAAAGATTCTGCACGCCATCGTCTTCAGCGGTGAAGTAAATGTACTTGCCATCGCTCGAAAAGCGCGGGCGGTGAATGCTCCGGTCAAAAGCACGCGTTAGAACACTTGCCTGCCCACCCGTCGCGGGAACGACGGCCAGGTGCCGCGTGTTGTAATAGAAGAGGTGCGGGTCCAACTCGGTCACATAGGCGATCCATTTACCGTCAGGCGACCAAACCGGTGAGGAATCTGGGCCAGGCTTCGGACTGACTTGCGTAAGGTGGGCTCCCTTGTCCGTATTGTCCGCTGCGACGACCCAAATGTGCGCTTCATAATTTGCGTCCGGATCAGACGAGCGGTTGCTGCTGAGAGCCAGAGACTTGCCGTCCGGCGACCACGCCGGCTCATTGTCATCAAAATCCCCGGAAGTGATTTGCGTCGTCGTTTTCGCGGACACATTAAACACATAGAGATGAGTGCGGCGGCGGTCTAGGTAGCCCACGGTGTCACGCTTGAATTGCAGACGGTCAATGACATAGGGAGGCGGCGTCTTGGGCTTAGGCGGTGTGGCGGAAGCAGACTTTTCTTTATTCTTGGCAGCTTCCAGATCCTCCGGCTTGGGATCGCGAAGAGTGAGAACGAGCCGGGTGCTGTCGGGAGACCATTCGAAATCGTCAACGCCCTGCGCGATCTCGGTCAAGCGAACCGCTTCTCCGCCGCGGCGATCCAGCAGCCACACTTGCGCCTTTCCTCCGTCACGCGCAGACAAAAATGAAATGTATTTGCCGTCGGGGCTCCAGCGCGCATGACCCGAAGAGACGCCTTCTGCGGTCAAGGGCAGAGGGTCGCCGCCGTGCGTCGAAATCATCCACAATCGCTGCTCGTTCTTGTCCTCTTTCAGCATTCTCGTTCGAACGGCATACGCAACCCACTGCCCGTCGGGACTCAACTCGGGCTGCGATACATCGCAAATCGCGAAAAAGTCGTCAATCGTAATCGCTCGCGGGGCTTTTTGCGTTTGGTCCTGAGCAACTGTGGGAGGCACGAAGAAAAAAAGAGCAAAGGCAAGCCGGGATGCAAACTTCATGCGGAGACTCCTGAAATTGGATTTGCCGCTATGACGGGCACGTAGTGTAGCAGAGGAATGATGCGGGTCGCTTTGAGAAAATGCTAAAGGAGTGTCCGAGCGCCTGTCGTTGAAGCGCTCACCTATTCATAATGCAAGGCTTTCAGGGGATCGAGACGCGATGCGCGATACGCCGGCAGGAAGCTGGCAAACGCCGCGACAGCCGCCAATGTAACCGCGGCCAAAACCAAGGTCAGCGGGTCGCGTGGCTTCAATCCATAAAGCAGCGACTTCACAACTTGCGCGGAAACAAGGGCCAGAGTCGTCCCAATCACCAGGCCTGCGACCGTCAAGATTCCGGCTTCTTTCAGAATCATCGCTACGACGTCAGTGCGCCCCGCACCGATGGCCATGCGAATTCCAATCTCCTTGGTGCGCTGAAGAACCATATACGAAATCACTCCATAAAGCCCAATGGCCGCCAGCAACGCAGCCAGAAAACCGAAGAAACCAGAAAGCGTGGCCATTAATTCGTCTTGCACCAGCGAATTGCGAACCTGCGTCTTGAACACTTTGAACTCCAGGTCGATTCCTGAATTCACGGCGTTCATCGCCTGCTTAACAGAGGCCATCAGGCTGCCCAGCGGAAGCGAGGAACGAATAATAATTTGATCGTCGGGACCGGGTTTCTCCTGCTGCGTTGCAGGGAAATACATGAAGGGAAGATATTCCTCGTGCATATCCTGAAATTTGTTGTCTGCGGTGACGCCGACAATTTCATAAAGAGGGCGTGGCTTTCCCGGCGCTTCGTGAATACGAAATCGCTTTCCCATGGGATCTGCGCCCTTGAGAATCTTTCGAACGAAGGCTTGGTTGACGATGGCTACATTGGGAGAGGTGACTGTATCGCGATCGTCGAAGTCTCGCCCGGCGAGAAGAGGGGTCTCGAGCGTTTTGAAATAGCCCGGCCCAAGAAAATTCTCCCATACGACGCCTGCGTCTTGCTCCGATCCTTCTAAGATGACGTCGTCGTTCCAGGTTTCGCCACCGAACGGAACCATAATCGCGTGGGCGGCAGATTCCACGCCGGGGATGGCCTTCACAGACTTGACAAGCTGCCGTTTGTACTCGACGAAGCTGGCCTCCGGAAGTTGTACGCGCTTGAAATTGACGCTCGTCACCAAAATGCCGTTCTGCTGAAACCCAATGTTGAGCGTAGTTAGGTTGCGCAGGCTTCGAGCGAAGAGCAGCGCGCCCATCAGAAGGACCACCGAAAGTCCGACTTGCGAAACCACCAGAATTCGCCGCAGACCCAGCCGCTTGCGGCCTCCGGTCATCCCCCGGCTGCCGGATTGCAATAACGACGCGGGTTCCACGCGCGTCGCTCGAAACGCTGGCGCCAAACCGAACAAAATTGTCGTCAAAACCGCGAGCGCCGTGGCAAATCCCAGCACACGCCAGTCCATCCCCAAGTCCAGCAAAATCTGTGAATCCCCGGTGCTGATGAACGCCACCAGCAACCGGCTGATGGCAAACGCAAGAAACAATCCGCAAATCGAGCCCGCGGCCGCAAGAAGGGCACTTTCCGAAAGCAGTTCGCGAATCATCTTGCCTCGAGTAGCGCCGAGCGCGAGGCGAATCGTAATCTGCTGCTCCCGCGCTCCCGCGCGCGCCAGCATCAGGTTGGCCAGGTTCGCACATGCGATTACCAAGATCAGTCCGGAAATCCCTAGGAGGAGATAAAGCGGCGTCTCCGAATCACGGCGCAACGAGGAAAATCCTGTGCTTGCGGAAAACACTCCCAATTTGTATTCGAGATATTTTTTCACTTTCTCGGGGTCATACACCGGGGGAATGGTTTCCTGCAGGACCGCCGGCGTGACAGCGCCTATCTGTGCATTGGCGCGTTCCACTGTCCAGCCTGGTTTCAACCGTCCAATGAAAGCCAGCCACCATGCGTGGCGAAGTACCAGCCGGTTATTCCGCGGGCTCACGATGGGTTCGATGCAAACCGGCACTGCCACATCAAAAGTGTCCCCTACCGAAATGCCGTTAAAGCCCGGAGGAGTTACGCCAGCAATCTCAAAGGAATTTCCGTCGAGAGCGAATCGCTTTCCCACAATTGAGGGATCGCCTCCAAAGTTGCGCTGCCAGAAGGCAAAGCTGATGTTCGCTCCGCCGATGGCGCAGCCCGGTTGGTCATCGTCTGGTCCGAGCAGGCGCCCCAGGAACGGCTCAACGCCAAGCACACGAAAAAAATCGCCACTGACGCGCAAAGCCTTGGCGTAGTGGACCTCTCCACCCGTCGCCAGGTTAAACAACTGGTTGCTCCACACCGCAATTTGTGCAAACCCCTGTTGGCGGTCGCGGATCTGCTCCCACATGGGGAAAGTCAGCTGGGAGTACTGGCTGGAGAACTGGCCGGAGCCCCAGTGACGGTCCGCAATGCGCACCGTTGCCAGCTCTTCGGGTTTCTTGACCGGAATGGAGCGGAGCCGGATGGCATCAATCAGCTGGAAGATCGCCGTATTGGCGCCGATGCCCAAAGCGAGCGTCAGAATGGCGATAAAGGTAAAGGCAGGACTGTTGCCAAGCTGCCGCAGGCTGTATCGAACGTCCTTCCACAATGAGGACATCTCGACCCTCCCTGGGTATAGGACGATGGAAAAGCCCAAAAGTCACGGGGCAGTTACACGAAAATTTAGGAGCTACGAAGACGGAATACTCGTTTCTACCGTAGGCCTTCTCGTAGAGAAACACAAACCCAACCATGTCGATGACACCGCCGAGTAACACGAAAGTCCGTTTAGCGAATTGAAAAAAAATTTCGTCCGCATGCATTTTTCTCTTGCATGCAGAGGCGGCTCCTGTATTCTGCACCTGCGAACTCGCTTCACCGCAGCGCGAGAGCGAGGATCGTTTAGGAGGACGAGAGTAAGAATTGAGTTCGTTATCAGTTCCAGCGCAATGCCCTCCCCAGGTAATCCCAACCACCAAAAAAAGAGTTGCGAAACTGACGCTCTGGCCTCTCGTTGCGGCCACTTTCTTCATGGTGTCGGGCGGCACTTACGGCACGGAAGAAATCATTCATGGCGCCAGCTACGGCCGCGGAATCCTGATTCTGCTTATCCTGCCCGTGTTGTGGAGCCTGCCGACCGCATTCATGATCGGAGAGCTTTCGAGCGCTTTGCCCGCGGAAGGCGGCTACTACGCCTGGGTCCGTCGAGGCATGGGGAACTTCTGGGGCTTCCAGGAAGCCTGGCTGTCGCTGGCCGCCAGCATTTTCGACATGGCGATTTACCCAACGCTGTTTGTGTTTTATTTAAGGCAAATGTCGCCGTGGTTTGGCTCCGGGAATCATGGAATCTATGCCGGTCTTTTTGTGGTCGTGACTTGCGCAGCGCTGAACCTTGCTGGGATTCGTGTCGTGGGGATGACGTCCTTGTGGCTGTTTTTCCTGTTGTCCGCGCCGTTCGCGCTGGTCGTCGTGCTGTCTCCATTCAAAGCAGGAACACTGGCGAATCCGCACGCTGCGCCCGCGGCGACGGCCCTCAGTTTAATCGGCGGTGTGTTGGTCGCCATGTGGAATTACATGGGCTGGGACAACGCGTCCACCATCGCGCAGGAAGTGGAGCGACCGCAGCGAACCTATCCGCGGGCGATGATTGCCGCGGTGATTCTTGTTGCGCTTAGCTACGTGCTGCCTTTTGCGGCGGTTTACTTGACCGGCGCGCCCTCGTCCCTTTTCGGCGAAGATGGCTCGTGGGCCACCGTCGCCGGAGCAATCGGGGGCAGTATCGCCGGATTCGAGTGGCTGCAATTCTTAATCGTGCTCGGCGGCATGATGAGCGCGTTCGGAATGTTCAACGCGCTGGTGATGAGTTACTCGCGTTTGCCGCTGGCGATGGCTCGAGATGGGATGCTACCCAAGCTATTCGGCAAAACGAGCAACCGCACGAATGTGCCCTGGTTCGCTATCGTCGTGTGCGCGTCATGTTGGGCGTTGTGTTTGGGGCTGGGCTTCCGGCGCCTGGTAACCTTGGACATCATGCTCTATGGGGCAAGCCTGGTGCTTGAGTTCGTCACCTTGGTCGTCTTGCGCATCAAAGAACCGAACCTCAAGCGGGGATTCCGCGTTCCCGGTGGCCTGATAGGAGCCGTCTTAACTGGCGTGTTTCCGTTGTTGCTGCTTCTGCTCGCCGTGGTCGAGAGCAATCACGAAACGGTGCTGGGCATGAACGGTCTTCTCTTTGGCGCGCTGATCATGCTGGCCGGCTTTGTGGTTTACTTCGTGAGCGGCAAGCTAAAACTCCTGCACGTCAAACCGGTGGCGGCTGGAAAGGCCGAGGAATTCGAAGCGGCATAGGTAAGCCCGAATGTATCTCGTTCATTCTAAATAGGTTGCAAATGAGATTGGAGGGCAGAAAAAACTGTAAGCTAGCCTACACCGCAAGCTAATTTACAGAATGGAGTAATTTGTTCGACAAAGTATCCTCGCCAATCAATCGTGGCCATTTGCATAGCAAAAAACTCCCATGACGCTTTGCCGCTTGAGACTGTGAGATATACTCAACCCTCATTTGAACACCCTAAATTCGCTATGGATTCTTTTGGGAGAGCACTGTGAAACCGCGCCACATCGTTTTCATTCCCCTATCACTTTTGCTTCTGGGTGTTGTGTCTGCTCGGTTAGTGGCCGGGCCGGACACGCCAAAACAGATTGATCCGAAACTTTTCCAGGAGCTGCACTGGAGGTCGATTGGGCCATTTCGCGGCGGCCGGGTGCTGGCCGTCACTGGCGTGCGCGGTCAACCCGACATCTACTATTTCGGAAGCGTAGGCGGCGGAGTCTGGAAGACAGACGACGCGGGCCGAACGTGGAAGCCGATTTTTGACTCGCAGCAGGTGGCGTCCATCGGAGCGATTGCCGTAGCGCCATCGGATCCCAACATTATTTACGTGGGTTCTGGCGAGGCAGACATGCGGTCGTCAATCTCTGTAGGAAATGGGATGTACAAGTCTACCGATGCGGGAAAGACCTGGAAGCAGATTGGGCTCAGCGACTCGCGGCAAATTGGAAGAATTCTCGTGGATGCGCACGACGCCAACCGTGTCTTTGTTGCTGCACTCGGTCACGCGTATGGACCGAACCAAGACCGCGGTGTATTTCGTTCGAAAGATGGAGGCTCTCATTGGCAGAAAGTACTTTTCCACGACGAAAACACTGGCGCAATTGATCTCGCGTTCGAGCCGGGAAATCCGAAGACGATTTTGGCCGCGCTATGGCAAACGCGCAGGCCGCCCTGGAGCATTTATCCGCCATCGAATGGCCCGGGCAGCGGACTGTATCGTTCGAACGATGGCGGAGACCATTGGCAAGCCGTCAAAGGCAACGGATTGCCAGCCGAAGGCCTCGGGCGAATCGGAATCGCACTTGCGCCGAGCAATGCGAAACGGATTTATGTCGTCGTCGACGCCAAAGAAGGCGGTTTATACCGCTCAGACGATGGCGGGCAGAACTGGCAACAAGTTTCCAAAGACCACCGCATTTGGGGCCGCGGCTGGTACTTCAACGAAGTTACCGTCGATCCAAAAAATCCGGACATCGTCTACGTGCCAAACACTTCCATCTACCGGTCGGTGGATGGCGGCAAAAGCTTCAGCGTTTTCAAAGGCGACCCGACGGGCCCAGACTACCACGAGTTGTGGATTGATCCGGACGATTCGAAACGAATGGTCCTGAGCTGCGACCAGGGCACGGTGGTGACACATAACGGCGGCGAGACGTGGAGTTCCTGGTTCAATCAGGCGACGGGGCAGTTCTATCACGTCATCACCGACAATCAGTTTCCGTATTGGGCGTACGGGGCGCAGCAAGATAGCGGACCTGCCGCAACGCCCAGCAGCGGCAAATATCGCTTCCTGAATTTCCACGACTGGCGTCCGCTCGAGGCAGGCGACGAAAACGGATACATCGCGCCCGATCCCCTGAATCCGGGCGTGATCTTTGGCGGGTTTGTAGATCGGCAGGATTTAAGCAACGAGCAGGTCCAGGCGATGCCGCCAACGATTGCGCAAGACGGCTCGTTCCGGCGCACGTGGACGCTGCCGCTGGTGTTTTCTCCGCTCGACGGGCATGTTCTCTACTTCGGTTCGCAAATTCTGTTTCGAACCGAGGATGGCGGAGATTCTTGGCAAGCGATCAGCCCGGATCTGACGCGTGAAGATCCAGGAGTGCCCGCAAATCTCGACCCAGCGACAGCAGCGGACGCTCCGAAAGGCAAACGGCGCGGAGTGATTTACACCATTGGCCCATCGTATGTCAAAGCGGCAGAAATCTGGGCGGGAACAGACGACGGCCAGATCCAGTTAACCCAGGACGAAGGAAAAAGCTGGGAGAACGTCACGCCAAAAGAGTTGACGCCGTGGAGCAAAGTCACACACATCGAGGCTTCGCACTCCGACTCAGGGACTGCGTACGCCGCCGTGGATCGTCACCGGCTGGAGGATTATCAACCCTATCTTTACAGGACGCGCGATTTCGGGAAAAGCTGGCAGCGTGTTTCGAGCGGAATCCCCGATGGAAGTTTTCTCAATTGTATCCGGGAAGATCCTTTTCGCAAAGGATTGCTGTATGCGTGTACGGAAAAAGGGGTGTACATCTCATTCGATGACGGAGACGATTGGCAGCCCTTGCAACTGAATCTCCCTACCACTTCCGTTCGCGATTTGGTCGTTCATGAAGACGATTTGGTGATTGCCACATTTGGCCGCTCGTTCTGGGTCCTGGACGACGTGACGCCGCTGCGGCAGATCGATTCGCGCTCGGCCGCAGCCGATGTTTGGCTTTACCGCCCGGAGATAGCGTATCGCGTTCGACCGGGAAGCGATCAGGGTACGCCGATGCCGGACGACGAGCCCGTGGCTGCCAATCCGCCGAACGGCGCAGTCCTGGATTACTACTTGAAGGAAAAATCGAATGCCCCGGTGCAATTGGAGATTTTCAATAGGGACGGAAGGCTGGTGCGTCGGTTTGCCAGCGGCGACGAGTCACGCAAGCTGAACCCGAACGATCTGCCATTTCCCGCTTCCTGGGTTCGCGAGACGCCGCCGCTCTCGGCCGAGGCTGGAATGCATCGATTTGTGTGGGATTTGCGGTACCAGTTGCCAAAAGGCGTGCGCACATCCTTCCGGAGGCCCTCAGGACCGCTGGCTTTGCCCGGAAACTACACCGCCAGACTTACAGCGCATGGGAGAAGCAGTTCGCAACCGCTGATCATCAAAATGGATCCTCGCGTGAAGACGCCTCAGGACGGGCTGCAGCGCCAGTTCGAACTGGCGTCGAAAATTTCCGCGCGCGAAGGCGAGGTTTCGACAGCACTTCAACAGATCGCAGAGCTGCAAAAGCAACTAAGCGTACGCAAGAAGGAGGCGAGCGAGAAGTCCGACGCGGCGAAAACGCTCGACGAGCTAAATCAAAAATTGGAAACAATGACTGCCTCGGACGGCGACGGCGGGTTCGGTTTGTATGGTTTGGTGTTTCCCAAGAAAGAGCCAGAGTCTCTGACAAAAGCTGCGTCAGCACTCAACGGCTTGCTCAGCATCGTGGAGAGTGCCGATGTCGGCCCCTCAACCGATGCCGTTACTGCGCATGAAAGGTGGGACAAGGCCGCGAAAGAAGTGCTGGCGCGCTGGGCCGACTTTCAGAACAAGGACTTAGCCGACGCCAATGCCGTGTTGCAAAAGGCGAACCTGAAGCCTGTGGCCACCACCGAAATGCCCGCGGGAAGGTAGAACCTCGCGAAGAAGCCTTCAAAGAAGCGCGGCGTTTTTGCATGCCCTTCTTGATCCGCAACCATTACACCAATCAAGCTCCGCGAATTTGCCGGTGAATTTGGTATGCTGCTCGATGTGGGAAACTCCAGGCGGTTAAAACTCCTCACCTTTTGCGGCATAGCTTTCCTGTTTCTTGCGGGCGCGATGATCACGCACGCCTTGCAAGCTCCGTCGCAAACGCAACAACCTGCCCCAAGCGTGCCGCAGGCATCAACCGCGCCCCCAGGACAAAGCGCAACGATTGCTCCTTCGGGCCCTTCATCCGGCACACAAAACTCGCAAAGCGGACTCACTGTTGTTGTCCTGGACCCAGCGCACGGTGGAACTGACCTTGGAGCCCGCGGAACCGGTGGAATACAGGAAAGCGACATCGTCATGGAGTTCGCCGCAGAGGTGCGGAAAGCTTTGGAGCAACAGGGATTTCAAGTAGTGCAAACGCGACAAGCCAATGATAACCCGTCGTTCGACGACCGCTCGGCGATTGCGAATGCGCAACGAAATGCGGTGTTCATCGCTTTGCACATTGCGTCGACAGGTTTGCCAGGAACTGTGCGCGTGTATGTAAATTCGGACCTGCCCGCAGTAACAACGGCGAGCGGGCTTATCCCCTGGGACCGCGCGCAGGCTCCGTTTCTTGGCCTTAGCCGAAGACTTGGCGATTTGGTACAGGGAATGCTAACTCGACGCTTCAAGGGTTCTCCCGATACTGCGCAGACCGCAACGATACGCCAACTTCGGACCACTGCGGCGCCCGCGATTGCCGTGGAAGTGTCAAGCGTGGTCGTCAACGACCACGCTGACCTGGATCACATGGCGCCCGGAGTTGCGGATGCCATCGCGCGCGGCGTGGCGGCCTTCAAACCGTTGTATGTGATTGCGGGCACCGGCGGAGGGTCGCCTTGACGGACCCTACGATCGGTTCCTTAACTAATCTTGCACCAGGATCCGCAAGGGAGAAGTGGAAATTCTGGCTGACCGCGCTGATTGTGTTCGTCGTGGTGGGCGCGGCGATTTCGGTTCCCATCATTCGCAGGAGCATGAAGCGCGCCGCGCGATTGCAGGAGCAAAGCGCGGAACAAGCGCGGCGTGAATTAACGCAGCCTGTTCCAATGAACCCCGGGGATCCGCTGGCGAAAGCGAAACTTTTTTGGCTTTCCGATGCCAACAATTCCGTACTGGCGCCAGTCACAGTCGAGTTGCCTCTATCAAGCGATCCGGTGCTTCGCTCAAAGGAGGTGCTGAACACGTTGTTGGCTGGCCCGGTGGACGTCGAGTTGCGCACGCTTCCACCTGATGCAGTCCTGCTCGCGTTTTATATCTTGCCGGACGGGACGGCGATCGCGGATTTTTCCGAAGCGCTGGCAACTTCGATACCTTCCGGAATCGCCAGCGAACAATTGGCAGTGGATTCCATGGCGCAAACGCTCGCAACGAATGTTCCGGAAGTGAGGCGGCTGAAAATCCTGATTCATGGCCAGGAATCGGAGACGCTGGCTGGACACGTAGATTTGACGGGAACATTTGTGGTGCGGGTGGATACAAGTCAGTCGCCCGCGAATCCCGTTGCTGCACCCGCAGCAGGCAAAGTGGGAGCCTTAGTTGTGCCGCCGTTGACAGCAACCAACAGCGCCGTCACACTGGCTCGACGGTAAAGGTTGTTGCGGAGCGCTTGAGTAAACCAGGCAGGAGGACGAGTGAGAAGCGACGGCCGGGCTCCGGATCAGATGCGCCCATTCAAGATCACACCGGATTTCATCTCGACCGCCGAAGGCAGCGTGCTGATCGAACTGGGAAATACCCGCGTGATTTGCACAGCCACGGTGGATGATGGAGTGCCTCCTTTCCTGAAGGGCAGCGGCAAAGGCTGGGTGACCAGCGAGTATGGAATGTTGCCCCGCGCCACCGAGGAGCGGACCCCGCGCGAAGCAACGCGAGGAAAACAGTCGGGGCGAACGCTGGAGATTCAACGATTGATCGGCCGCTCGCTGCGCGCGGTGACCGACCAGGAAGCGATGGGCGAGCGCACCGTGTGGCTCGATTGCGACGTGATTCAAGCCGACGGCGGGACGCGCACGGCTTCCATCACCGGAGCGTTTGTGGCTCTGGCTCTGGCGTTTGAGCGGATGGTGGCGGCGGGAATGTTGAAGAATTCTCCGCTGATTGACACGGTGGCGGCCACGAGCGTTGGGATTGTGAATGATCGCCCGCTGCTCGACCTTGCCTATGAAGAAGATTCACGCGCGGAAGTGGACATGAACGTGGTTATGACCGGGAGCGGGCACTTCGTAGAAATCCAGGCGACCGCGGAAGGCCGAGCGTTCAGCGGGAGTGAAATGCAGGATTTGCTGGCGCTCGCCGCTGCCGGAATTCGGCGACTCACCGAAGAACAGCGCGCCGTGCTGCCTCTGAAATTCAGTGCGCGCGCCCGTTAAGATGTATCTCGCCTCGTCGAATCCGGGAAAGCTGAAGGAGTATCGTGTGCTGGCGGAGAAAGCCGCACCGTTAACGCCTATTTCTGTCGAGTTGGATTTGCTGCCGAAGTTTCCAACATTTCCAGTATTTCCGGAGGATGCGCCAACGTTCGCGGAAAATGCAGCGGGCAAAGCGTTGCATCATTCGCGATGGAGCGAAGGATTGGTTTTCGCCGATGATTCCGGGCTTGTGGTGCCTGCTCTTGGCGGCGCGCCGGGGGTGCATTCGGCAAGATACGCGGGCGCGGAGGCAACAAATTCGCAGCGCATCGAAAAACTTTTGAAGGAAATGGGCGGTAAAGCGGGCCATGAACGGTCCGCGCACTTTGTTTGCGCTATTGCACTGGCGAGAAAAGGAAGAGCGCTGGCGGTGGTTACGGACCGCGTCGACGGCGAAATTCTGGAATCACCGCGTGGCTCGGGAGGATTTGGCTACGACTCAGTGTTTTACTTCCGTGCCTTGAAGAAAAGTTTTGCGGAACTTTCTTCAGAAGAAAAGAATCAGTACAGCCATCGCGGCAAGGCCTTTCGCAAACTGCTCGCCGCGCTTTCCTCCATGCTATAGTCTTGCTCCCATGGCGATGAAGCTGAAGAAAAAGAAATCTGTATCAAAGAAAGTAGCGCGTGCAAAAACGAGGGCGGCGAAACCATCAAAGCCAGTCTCAGAAGCAAAGCCTGGGCGTACCGCAGGGACCGATCCCAAGCGCGTGGCGGCGATTCTCGCGAAGCTGGATGAGGCGTACCCCAACGCCACTTGCGAACTGAATCACAAGAACGCGTTTGAGCTGCTGATTGCGACGATTCTTTCCGCGCAATGCACGGACGTGCGCGTGAATCAGGTCACGGCGACGTTGTTCCAGAAGTATCCCGACGCGAAAGCATTTGCCTACGCAACACCAAGCGACCTGGAGCAGGAGATTCGCCCCACGGGATTTTTTCGCAACAAAACCAAATCCGTGATGGGCGCAAGCAAGGGCATCCTGCAAAACTTTGGCGGAGAAGTTCCGCGAACCATGGAGGAAATCCTCACGCTGCCGGGCGTGGCGCGAAAAACTGGCAATGTGGTGCTAGGAACGGCCTACGGCATCGCGAGCGGGATTGTCGTGGATACGCATGTGCAGCGCATCGCCAACCGGCTGGATCTGACCCGCAACGAAGATCCCGAGAGAATCGAGCAGGACCTGATGCAAGTGATTCCGAAAGAGAAGTGGATTCAGTTTTCTCACCAGATCATCTGGCACGGTCGCAGAGTCTGCCAAGCGCGCAAACCGAAATGCCTCGAATGCAACATGGAATCGCTCTGCTACGCGAAGGATAAAACCATTTAGCTGGATTACTGTGGTTTCGTGGTGGACGGTGGAGCCTGCGGGGCTGACGGCAATACCGCTGGCGATGAACTAAGGGGTGGATGGCCTGGAGGAAGGGCGCGCTGCGCCGCAGCACTCGAAGGATTCAAGAGTTCGTTGAAATTGGGCATCGAGTGAACAGGCTGATTTGCGCCTGAGTTCTGACTTGTAGCGGGATGCTGCATCCCCCCGAGCGGTTGAGTTTTCAGGACGACCCAGACGCTGCCGCGCTTTTCGAGGTCATAGGCAACCTGCATTCCAGCGCCGACTGGGGCGCCGCCGGTTTTGACGCGAAACTCGACCTCCGCGTGCGCCTGATTGCCTCTGACCGAAACGCTGCGCATGTCCATGTCCATCGCGCTCATATTGAGGGTGCCAATGGAAGTCAGGTGCTGCAGAATTCCCACGCGAATGGCGTCGTTGTCGTTCGTTTGTTTCTTGCAGGCGCCCAGGCCGACGAGCACAACGGCCAATCCGAGGGCCGGGAGGATGCGCTTCATGAGATCCTTTCGCGTGTTTGAATGCCTACGGTGATTTGTTTCAAGCTGCGCGCAAGCCGTTCGGAACCATTGGCAAATTGTTGAGGCGAATCCCGGTGGCATCGAACAGCGCGTTTCCCACGCCCGGGGCGATCGTCATGATTGGCGTTTCGCCGGCGCCCGCCGATGGAATGTCTTTTCGATCGAGGAGCACAGCTTCAACTTCGGGCACATCGCGGAAGCGCGGCACGCGATACGCTGCAAAATGGGAATTCGCGATTCGCCCATTCTCAAACTCGGCGGCCTCGAAGAGCGCTCCGCCCAGGCCCTGAATGACGGCGCCGACCACTTGATTGCGCAAGCCATCAGGATTGACAATCGCGCCACACTCGAAAGCTTCGACCACGCGCACAACCCGCACGTCTCCGGAAGCGCGGTTCACAGCAACCTCGGCGCACGTTGCAACGTAACTTCCCTTCTCCGTTCCGCAGGCAATGCCAAACCCTTGACCCGCTTCTGTTTTCTTGCGCGGCCAACCAAAGGATTTTGCGGCGGCCTCCAGAACGGCGCGCATTCGTGCGTCGGAGAGGTTTTTCAGGCGAAACTCCAGAGGATCCATTTGCACGACGTGCGCTAGAGCGTCCATGTGCGACTCGCGCGCGAAGTGGTTTGCAGTGGCGGCCAGTCCTCGATAAGACCCGCTGCGCAAGACCAAAGGCACCTGGTGATATTCGGTGTGTTGATTCGCAACGTCGTATGGCGTTTCGATCCCTGACATACCGGAGTGATAGTTGTGAAACTCCCAAGCGGCCAGTTTTCCGTCCATGGACATGCCACTTTTGACTTCAATCACTCCCGCCGGCCGGAAATAGGCCCAAGTGAATTCTTCTTCGCGCGTCCAGACAACCTTTACGGCCTTTCCGGCCGCCTTTGCTAAACGCGCTGCTTCAAGCGCCGCGTCGCTAGTGTGTTTTCCGCCGTAGGCCGCGCCCGTATCCGGGACGATGACGCGAACGCTGCTCTCGGGAATGTGAAAAATGCTCGCAAGCTCGTCGCGATTTGCAAATGGGCGTTGAGTGCCTGTCCACACCGTGAGCTTGCCATCGACCCATTGGGCTACTGCCGCGCGCGGTTCGAGGGGAGCGTGCGCGATGTACGCGACGTTGTAGGTCGCTTCGATACGATGCGCTGCAGCGGCAAGGCCATCTTCTACAGAACCCTTTGCGTGGCGGAATCGCTCGTTCCTGGAAGGCTCGGCGTTCTTCTTGAGATACGAAAAGATTTCCTTGCTTGAAACTTGCAGAACTTCTTTCCACTGGGTGCGAATGGCGTCGAGCGCTTTCTGGGCCTCATGCACGCTCGGAGCCGTTACCCCGATGAATTCGCCATCGCGCACGACCGTGATCCCATTCAAGGCTTTCGCCGCGCTATCGTCATACGAAGCCAGCGTCGCGCCAAACGACGGCGGCCGTAGCACTTTGCCGTAAAGCATGCCTCCTAGCCGAATGTCGCTGGTGTATTGATGACTTCCGGTGACGAACGCGCGTCCGTCCACCTTGGGAAGGGATTGCCCCGCAACTTTCCATTCCGTCGCGGGAGTGATCGGGTCCTCGGCCGGAAGATTCTGGGCCAGCGTTTTGCCGCGTGCGAGTTCTGCATAGCTAAGGGAACGCTTCGAGGCTGGATCGGTGACCTTCGCGTCGGCAGCGACTAATCCTTCCGGCGCAACATTCCACTCCTTGGCCGCAACTCCGATGAGCAAATTGCGCGCCGCTTCAGCGACGCGCCGGAATTGCGGCGTCATGGTTGGCGTGGTCCGGCTGCCGAACGTACCGGCGTCAAACGGCGTCAGGCTGGTGTCCGCCATTACCAGGCGCACACTGTCGAACGGCGCACGCAGTTCATCGGCGATGGTTTGCGACATCGAAGTACGAATGTTCTGGCCCACCTCGGCTTTGCCGGTGAAGCTGGTTACGACACCGTCTTCGCCAACGTGCAGCCAGGAAGTGATTTCCTTCGGCAGCTCCTCGTTGTGGAATGAGCGCGATCCGGCAGGAGTTTCTTGTGCCGCGAGGGCATCTTTCGCAACAACAAAGATGGCGATCCCAGCGCCAAGAATTCCGAAGAACTCGCGGCGCGCCAGGTCGAATTTATGGAGTGGCACGGCGCTAAATTCGAAGCGTTCCGGTTCGATGTCGAAATTCTGTCGCGCGGTATTCATCGCGCACGCTCCTGCATGATTTTCGCGGCGTGCTGCACAGCCTCGATGACGCGCAGGTGGGTGCCGCACCGGCAGACATTGCCTTGCAAGTGTTGAACAATGTCTTCACGCTTTGGATTGGCATTCGCCTGCAACAATCCGACGCTGCTCATCACCATGCCCGAAGTGCAGAACGCGCACTGAAACGCGCCCGCGTCGAGAAATGCCTGCTGCACGGGATGGAGCTTGCCATCTTTCTCGAGACCTTCAATGGTCGTGATGGGTTTTGCCGCTGCCGCTCTGACTGGAATCTGGCAGGAACGCCTCGGCGCCCCTCCCATCAGCACAGTGCAAGCCCCACACTGCCCTTCTCCGCAACCATACTTGGTGCCCGTTAGGCCGAGTTCATCGTGCAGCGCATACAAAAGTGGCGTGTCGGGAGGGTAGCTGACGGCGTAGCGCTTCCCGTTGACTTCGATTTCCAGTGTTTTCGCCATGAGCCCTCCTCATTCGTAAATTTTCCGACCGATCCTTGTCTGTCGCAAGTGTTTGTGGCTAGATCGCAAAACGAATTCGGTTTGCCCGGTCCTTTAGCTTTTCTGCGTTTTATTCCTATTCGATCCAAACGGTCTTGATATTGGTGAACTCCCGAATACCGTGAATTCCCAGTTCCCTCCCGTGTCCCGACCACTTTACACCGCCGAACGGAAGCCGCGGATCGGACGCCACCATCTTGTTGATGAAAACCATGCCCGCTTCGAGTTCGTTGATGAAGCGCTCGCGTTCTTTGTCATCACTGGTCCACGCGCTGGCCCCCAGCCCAAACCGGCTGTCGTTCGCGAGGCGAATGGCGTCATCCAAGTCCTTCGCGCGAAATACGCTTGCCACCGGCCCGAACAACTCTTCTTTGTGAGCTGGCGATCCTTTCGGGATGTTGGTCAACACCGTCGGCGCGTAGAAATTTCCGGGCCGATCCAGGGGCTTGCCGCCGGTCAACACTTTCGCCCCTGCATCCACAGTAGCCTTCACGTCGCGCTCCAGATCCTCCAGCCCTTGCGCCGTTGAGAGCGGCCCTAGCTCCGTCGTTTCGTCAAACGGATCTCCCACTTTCAACGCCCCCATTTTTTGGGCAAACACCTTTTCGAATTTGCCCGCAACCGCTTCCGCCACGATGAAGCGCTTCGCTGCAATGCAGGATTGTCCGTTGTTGACAATGCGAGCCTTGACCGCCGTGGCCGTGGCGGCCTCCAGGTCCGCGCTGGGCATGACGATGAAGGGATCGCTGCCGCCCAGCTCCAACACGACCTTCTTAATTCTCTTTGCGGCTCCCATGCCCACTTCAACGCCCGCGCCCTCGCTCCCCGTAAGCGTAGCGGCCGGGACGCGCGGATCGCCCAGTACGCGGTCCACTTTTTGGGAACCAATCAGCAGCGTTTGAAACGCTCCGTCGGGGAAACCGGCCTTCTGAAAAATCTCTTCAATAAGCAACGCCGATTGCGGCACGATGGACGCGTGCTTCAACAAACCGACATTTCCCGCCATTAGTGCTGGAGCCGCAAACCGAAACACCTGCCAGAACGGAAAATTCCAGGGCATCACCGCCAGCACAGGCCCCAGTGGCAGGTAGCGAATGTAGCTGCGCTTCGCCGTCGTCTCCACAATTTCATCCGCCAGGAACCGTTCCGCGTTTTCCGAGTAGTAGCGGCAAACCCACGTGCACTTCGCAACTTCGTCCACAGCGGACCGAAACGTTTTGCCCATCTCCGTGGTCATCATCCGGGCACAACGCTCTTTCTCGCTTTCCAGGATTTCCCCGGCTTTGACCATCATCCGTGCGCGTTGGGCGAACGGCGTTTCGCGGTAACTCGAAAACGTATCCGCCGCTCTCTGGAGCTTCACTTCGAGTTGCGCGTCGGACAACGACTCAAATGTCTTCAGCACCTGTCCCGTCGCCGGATTCACTGTTGCAATTGCCATTTCTCTTTCTTCCTACACGCTTTTCTAAACGCAACTCAGGTCAACAACAATTTGGACAAACCACTATACCTCCAACGGAGTTTCGGGTAACAGTTTGGCCTCCAGCCCCGTTATTGACTCACTGACGGGCAATCGAAACACGTGAAAGGCGTCGACCTAATTTAAACTGGAATGGGACTTGAACGAGAGGGCCATTGATGACCCAGGATTCCACGTTACATGGCGCTTCACGCTCGAGAGTGATGCGGATCATCTGGTTGGTCGCGTCCCTGCTTGTCCTGTTCACGGCCGAGAATATCTGGGTCGCTCCCTGGTTGAGGAACAAATTGCCGCGCATTCCAAACCTGGCCCCGGAACCACTGAGCGGGTTCTGGTTCCTGGCATTGCTCGCGATCAGCGTGTTTACGATCCTCCTGATCGTTGCACAGGTCCTGGTCGCTTTGGATCGAGGCATTCCTCTCCGAAAGAGAGTCGGGACGGGATTGGCCACTCTTTCTGCAGTGTTGCTCTGTGTGCTGTGGGCTCGCGTGACCGTCGGAAGTTCATCCGTGCCGCAGTCTCAGCAAAGCAACAGGGGCCATTCGGTAACACTGACATGGAAGGAAAGCAAATCGCCAGTGAAGGGATATAACCTCTACCGCGCTACTAAGTCTGGGGGACCGTACTTGAGAATTAATCCCAACCTCGTGCTAGGACTCAGGTATGAGGACCGCGATGTGAAGAGTGGCACGACCTATTACTATATGTCCCGATCCGTGGATGCGGACGGTCTGGAAAGCGTTAACTCCGCAGAGACTAAGGCAAGGGTCCCATGACAAACCGCGAGCGCTAGAACCAATCGCTGCGATAGGCCACCCACCAGCTCAGGATGCCGATGGGGATGGTGGCGAGCAAACTCCACAAGAACGGCAGCGTAACATCGGCGATCAAACCGAGCGCGATGAACACGGTCCAAAAGATTTTACGCTGCATTTCTACATTGTAGCGCGGCCGGGCGTGCCCGCTGAATTTCGCTAACGGTTTAGTTCGTACCGTTCAATGCGCTTTCAAAAACATAGGTTCCCGAGCCTACTTCGACGAGCACGGCGTCGCCGGCTTGACGCGCACTGAGCAGGTCCGTTCGGCGGGCCACAGGCTTTTGCCCTTCCGTAGTCTGCTCAAGCTTCGCTTTCGGCAAACGCAGCGTGGCGGTCGTGTTTGGAGGCACTTCGACCGTCAGCATGAATTTGCCGTCAGCAATTTTCCAGCTCGATGCCACGCGGCCGTACGCCCTCTCAACCGACGCTTTCGCATAGGTCAGCCCGCCTACTTCTTCTCCTTTGAACGCGCCTGCCATTCGGTCCGTGCCCCGGTGTACTCTCTTGGCGTCCTCTGCGGGCAACCGAGGCCAAGAGAAAACGAGATTCTACTACCTGGTTCCAAAACGGCGAGAGTCTAGGCTCTTTGTGCGGAGGTGAAACGTTGGAAGCAAAAACCGAGGCCAATTTTGTGAGGCGGCATCCTGCGCCTGCGTATTTTGTTATGGCGTTCGCCGTTTCCTGGCTGGGCGCTCTAGCGTTGGTGGCACCTACACTCTTGCGCGGAGAGACCATTCCCAAATTCACCGGGATTCTGATGTTCCCCGTGATGTTGGTGGGGCCATTCATAAGTGGAATCCTGCTCACCCGCGTGGTGGATGGGCCAAGCGGTCTGCGTGACCTTTTTTCGAGGATGCGGCGAATTCGCTTTGGAGCGCGATGGTATGCAGCACTACTCATTCCCCCAGCAACGATCTTCATTGTGCTTCTTTGCTTAAGGACCTTCGTTTCACCGGTGTTTGTGCCAAACCGTTTCTTCGTTGGAGCTCCCTTTGGAATCGTTGCCGGATTTTTCGAAGAAATTGGCTGGATGGGCTATGCGTTTCCAAAAATGTCGCAAATCGCAAAGCCGCTGCGAGCAGCTATGGCGCTCGGCGTGTTGTGGGGAATCTGGCACCTTCCTGTGATCGATTACCTAGGAACGGCGACACCGCACGGAGCGTACTGGCTGCCCTACTTTCTCGCGTTCACCACAGCCATGACCGCTATGCGGGTGCTGATTAGCTGGATTTACGCGAACACGAAAAGTGTAGCGCTCGCGCAGTTGATGCACGCCGGCTCGACAGGTTCGTTGGTCGTGCTCAGCCCAGCCAGCGTTACGGCAGCGCAAGAAACGATGTGGTATGCGATCTATGCGTTAGTTTTGTGGCTGATTGTGGGAGCCGTAACCGTGATATTCGGAACAGAGCTAAGGCGAAAGAGCGCTTAGTGCGTCACGGCTACGCGAGCCAGCCCAAGCATGCGCCACCTGTCCCGGAGTGCAGGCTTACTCTCTGGGAAAATTCCGCAAAAATATGGCGCCGCCAGAACCGCCCGGGCTGATGATGAAAGCACAGCCAAAAGGCAGGAAATATGGACCATACAAAACAGGCCGAACCCTCCTCCGGCGAACTTACTTCAGCAGCTGTTGCCGAGCGGCAGGCCGAGGCAAGAGAGATTGCGCAGTCTATTGCAGGCACGCACGCCGCAGAACGTAGAAAAGCCTCGCGCTACTCGCCGGTAGCGGTACCGGGGAGCGCGGCCAGCGGGTCATGGCCCGCTAACGATTTCGTGGATTTCCTGAAGCAAACCAAGCGCGTTTGGCTGATGGTCGTCGGAGCGATTGTCGGATTAATCGTCCTGGTTACACTGGCACAGCGCGGTTATGAGTGGTTCAGTAAATCGCGCGAGCGGAAGCACGAACAGGCGGTGGCCAGCGTGACTCCGGAACACCTTCTTGCGCGTTGCGGGCAGCCGGCGGAAGACACGACCCGGAATTTGTATCCGATCCTCATGCGCACGATGGTCTACCAGATCAGCCGGGACGAAACTTACACTTTCGAATTCAGCCGGACAGCGGAAGAACAAAGCGACTGGGTGTTTCTCTCCATGAAAGATGCGACTGGCAAAAGCTACGAAACGGCGGAAGAAAAAGTCGGCGCTATGTCCTGCCTGAATTCGCGTAAATAAGCGATTTCGATTTCAAGTGTCTCATGCCCGCGAAAAACCGTCCTTCGACAGCGGTATAGGTCGAATCCTCATTCCCGTCATCGCAAAAAATCGTATTGCACAACGCAAAGGAAAAGAAGCAAGGACGTAGCGAGGCCCAGCATCCTCGAGGTTACTCCTCGCGCAGAACCTGTATAGGATCGACGTGAGCCGCTCGCAGCGATGGAATCAGCGCGGCAACGGCGGCAACAAGCATCATGAGAAGTACGACCGACAAGAGTGTTCCAGCATCCGAGGTTGAGACGCCATAGAGCATTCCAGAGAGCATACGCGCAAACGCTGCCGCTAGTCCCCACCCAACAAGGCAGCCCAGGAAAGTCACGGCCAGTCCTTGTACAAGGAACTGCTTCACGATTTGGCCTTGCAACGCACCGAGTGCGAGACGCAAGCCAACCTCTCGCCGCCGCACGGTCACAGAATAGCTCAGTGTTCCATACAGCCCGATGCACGCCAGCGAAACCGCAGTCACCGCAAAAAACGTAAGCAAAATCGTGCGCAAACGGTTCTCCCCAAAAGCGTCGTTCAAGTGCTCTTCCAGCGGGATGATGTCGAACACCGAGCGCGCCGGTTCAATCTCTTTGATTTTGCGGCGCAAAGTTCCGGCCATTGCGGTCGGCTCCGTGCGCGTGCGTACGAGGTAATAGGGATCGGGGTCGGGAGCGCTTATGCACCAATATACGGCGGGGCCCGGTTCGCGATTCAGGCCTTCCTCGCGCGCATCATTCGCGATTCCGCGAATCTCGCCTCCGGGGAGCAGCGGGTTTCCTTTTTCTTGTAGGTGCCGGCCGATTATCGTTGCTCCCGGGAAATAAGTGCTGGCAAAGCTGCGGTTCACCATGGCTTCGGGGGAATTGCCGTCTTCGCGGCAAAGCTCTCCGGCTAGAAGCGGAATCTTCATCGTCGCAAAATAGCTTGGGGAAACTAAGCGCGTCTCGGCCAAAATCTTGCGATTCGGGTCCACCGCTCCTTCGGCCACCGCTAGTTCATTTTCGTACGCGACCGGCACGCCAGGCAAAAACAACGACGTTGCCGCAGACTCGACGCCAGGTAAGGCCCTCAATTCATCGAGCGTCCGCGAGATTCTGGCTCGGAGCTTCTTCAGGTCCACCGTTTCTCCGTACGAACCTGTGATATGAAAGGTGAGAACATTTTGCGGATCAAATCCAGGGGAAACGCGCCCGAGAGCTTGAAAGCTGCGCAACAGCAATCCCGCGCCGCCCAGCAAAGTCACAGCCAGAGCAACTTGCACGCCTACAAGGAACCATTGAAGCGGAGTGCGTGACGACACCTGCGAGCGGCTGGCCTGCGTGAGCGCTCCGGAAAGATTGCCACGCGTGCCGCGAATGGCAGGGAACAAACCGCAAAGAAGAGTCGCGAGGACGGAACATCCCAACGTATAAAGTACGATCCGCGCATCAAGGTGAATTTCCTCTACACGCGGAAGCTCTTTGGCGAGTGTCCGAAACACGGTCGAAGCGGCGCCCGCCACAAACAGGCCAAGCAGGGCGCCCGTGAGCGCCAACACGAAGGATTCCGTGAGCAACTGGCAAATCACCATGATGCGCGGAGCGCCCAGCGACAGGCGTACGGAAATTTCGTGCTGCCGTTGCACTCCTCGCGCCAGCAGTAGCGCGACAATGTTTGTGCAAGCAATCAGGAGAAGCAGCGACACCGCGCCGAACAACATCCACAACGAACTTCGTACGCCGCCGATGGTCGTTTCCTTAAGCGGCACGATTCCTGCCGTCAAATCCGCATCCGTTTGCGGAAATTGTTTTCCGAGTTGCACTTGAACGGTTTCAAGATTGGCCCGCGCTTGATCCACAGTTACGCCAGGCTTGAGGCGTCCGATGGCTAGAAACCAACCCCACTCTCTGTGTTGAGCATATGGCGCGTCGGGTGCGACCGGTAACCAGACTTCCGTGTCGCGGTCCGGAAACGCAAACGAGGCAGGCATAACGCCGACGATGGACCAGGAAGTGTCATGAAATCGCAGCTGCTTAGTCAGCACGTTGGGATCGGCGGCAAAGCGGCGGCGCCACAAGCGGTCGCTGATCAGAATGGCGTCCGGGCCGCCGAAGTGCCATTCCGCGGAATCAAAGTCACTTCCCAAAGCCGGCGCCACTCCAAAGACTTGGAAAAAGCGCGGCGCAACGTATGCAACTTTTATTTTCTCTGGCAAGCTTCCGGAAGTTTCGGAATCGTCCTCTGTGTAGTAGCCCGTAATCGCCTCGAACGTGGAATTCAGCCGGTTCCAATCCTCGAGCCGAGGTGGCGCCAGGCGCGTCTGCGGTTTCTGCACCTTTTGATTCATTTGCTGAAGCTCCATGAGCCGGTCGCCTTCGGGATACGGCAGAGGCCGCAGCAGAATCGTGTCGATGGCAGAAAAAACGGCGCTGTTTGCGCCAATGCCCAAAGCGAGTGTAAGGATGACAACGATGGAAAAAGAGGGAGACTTGCGAATGAAGCGGAATGCCCATTGGAAATTCTTTAGCGTGGTTTCCAGGATGGGAATGCGCTGCACGTCGCGCAATTCTTCCTTAACCTGCTCCGCGCCGCCGAATTCCAGCACAGCGCGCCGCCGAGCCTCTTCTAGCGTCATGCCGGCGGCAATATTTTCCTCGGTGATCTTGTCGATGTGAAACCGAAGTTCGGAGTCGTATTGCGGATCAAACGTGCGCTTGCGAGAAGGAAATTTCCATAAGGGCATGAGAGGCTCCTATTGCGCGGTCTGAAGAATGCTGGCGACGGCTCCGGCCAAACGGTTCCAGTTGGACTCCTCTTTCCTCAGTTGTTCCTTGCCCTTCGCCGAAAGCTTGTAGAATTTGGCCTGCCGTCCGTTTTCGGACTCGCCCCAATCGGCTGCGAGCCAGCCGCGCTTTTCCAAGCGGTGAAGAGCTGGATAGAGGGAGCCCTGCTGAACCAGGAGCACGTCTTTGGAGATTTGGCGCAGGCGCTGCGAAATCCCATAGCCATGAATCGGGCCCAGCGTCACAATTTTCAGAATCAGCATGTCCAGCGTGCCCTGCAGCAAGTCTGATTTGTCAATCGGCATCGCGCTCCTCCTAGACACTCGACATATATAAGCTACAGATAGGTAGATTGTCAAGGAGAGACTTTACGAACCCTCCCAATGTAGGTGAGGCCGAGAAATCTCTCAGGTCCGAACAAGCACGGGCGCGGCACACAAGGGGGAAGAGAATTTGGCGTATCCGATCATGGTATTCGCCCTCGCCCACCTTGCAACCATATGATAATGCGATACGTCTTAATTAAGTAGAAGCCCCAGTTGCCGCAGTGCTCGAGGATTTGTGAAGACCGGTCCTGACAAAACGGAGTTGAGAATCCACAGGGGCAGTTATGGGCCTCTGCAGTGCGGCCTAGCTTCGCCAGCGCCGGGGACTGCCGCAAAATTCCGGCGCTGGAACGTCGTGCTAATTGCAATTCTCGCCTTCCTCGTTTTGGGGGCATTCGTTGCGGCCGAAGCTCCACGCCCCTCCAACGACACCAATGCTTCCTTGAAGGAGAACGCAAGCCCTGCTTCCGTACAACACGCCAACTCCGGCAAAAGTGCGCTCCCGCCCATTCACAGCCGCGGTGGCTCTCGAAATATAAGCAAAGATGTCTTGAGCGTTCATCACGCGAGCTGAGCTCGGCCTGCCCTCGTGAGCAGAATTCACGCCAACAAAATATGGTTTCACAAGGCGCAAATCTCTTAGAATGAATTTGTGCGCCCGTAGCTCAGTTGGATAGAGCGTCTGCCTTCTAAGCAGAGGGTCGGGAGTTCGAGTCTCCCCGGGCGCGCCACTTAAATCCTGACGCATCACTGGATTAACATGCTCTCGAGTCTCTGCCGCCCTTCTGATTTGGTCCATCTGGGTCCAACTGATTTGTCCAAATCGCTTTTTCCAACTTCTCTACTGCTCGCTGTGAGGCCGGAACTGCATGTGTGTAGATCTCTGCCGTCGTGCTCAATCGAGCGTGACCCAATTGTGCTTGCGCTGTCTTGAGTGACTCGCCGAGATCGCTAAGCAGAGTTGCGTGTGTGTGCGGGAAGCTGTGCCACGAAATGGAAGGCAAGCCCGCCCGCTCGCAAGAAGGTTTCAGGACGCGCCCTAAGAGATTATGCGAGTCCAGTGGCGTGCCGTTCCTGCTGGCAAAAACAAATGCGTCGGCGGGAGTGATTGTTGCAGGGACGGTCCAATTGGAATGTCACGAATACTGCTTTTTGAATTCGGAGAAGAGAGATTCCCCGCCTCGCGAACGTGGATAAGGCTCTTTTCAAAGTCCACGTTCCTCCAGCGGAGCGCGAGCACTTCGCCGATTCGCAAGCCCGTCATGGCTACAGTGACAGCGAGCGTCTTCACCGGTTCGTGAAGGGACTGCAGGAGTTTGGTCAGCTGCTCACGAGTCAATACGACCGTTTTGCGCCGACCGGGATTTGCTTCCAAATATCCCCATTGCACTGCCCTCTCAAGCGTACCACTCATCAAATTGCGAAGATGAACGGCGGTTTGCCAGGAGAGGCCTTGTCGCGACATCTTTTCGGTGACAAATCCCAGAATCGTTCCCACTGCATGTAGAACGTCAGAGATATGAAGAAATCAAAAACTGCGAGTTCTTCTTCTGAACAAGGCAGCCTTAACTAATTCAATCCATCCGACAAATGATAATAGGCGTCGTTCCATTTCAACGCATTCATAAAATCTCGAAGCTTCGTGTCCCGGTCGATCACGAGGCACTCGACGCCTGAGATCTCCGCAAAGATCCGGAGATGCTCGCTCGTCAAAGCCTGGCTAAGCCCTGTGTGATGCGAGCCTCCTGCTAGGATCCAAGCGGTTGCCGCAATCTTGAGGTTGGGTTCGGGCACCCAGATGGCCCTGGCGACCGGCAGCTTGTGAAGAGGTTCTGTGGGCGGTATCAGGCTCACTTCGTTCACGATAAGACGAAAGCGGTTGCCCATATCGACGATAGAAGCATTCACAGCCCGCCCAGCCGAAGCCGTAAATACCAATCGGACCGGATCTCCTTTGCCGCCGATAGAGAGAGGATGAATCTCAGCTGAAGGCTGGTCTCCTGTGATCGAGGGACATATCTCCAGCATGTGAGCACCTAGCACTTGGCCGCCGTCTTTCAGGTGGTAGGTGTAGTCTTCCATGAACGATGTCCCGCCCCTCAAGCCGTGGCTCATGACCTTCATGGCTCGCACAAGAGCGGCCGTTTTCCAATCACCCTCGGCGGCAAAGCCATACCCATCGGTCATCAAGCGCTGCACCGCGATTCCCGGGAGTTGCGCCAGGCCGTGCAGGTCTTCAAAGGTGTCGGTGAATGCGTTCGCTCCGGTATCGGCAAGGAAATGCCGCAAACCAAGCTCGATTCTCGCAGCGTCCAACAAGGATTTGCGCTTGCAGCCTTTGGGCCGTAACGGTTCGGCGATGGAGTATTTTTGATCGTATTCTGCCACGAGCTTTTCAACTTCTGCGTCATTCACCTGGCCCATGCGCTGCGCTAATTCACCGATGCCATAGCCATTGACGCTGTAACGCAACCTGATTTGCGCGTCGACTTTGTCGCCTTCGGTCACTGCAACATTCCGCATGTTGTCCCCGAGCCGCGCGATTCGCAATTGCTGGGCATCGTGCCAAGCACAGGCAGCGCGAGTCCAGCCGGCAACCTCCGAGTGAACGTCCGGGTCGCGCCAGGAGCCGACGATCACCTTGCGTGGAAGACGCATTCGGGAAATGAGGAATCCGAATTCCCGGTCGCCATGCGCCGACTGGTTCAGGTTCATGAAATCCATGTCGATCGTGGCCCACGGGAGTTCCTCGTTGAATTGCGTGTGCAGGTGAAGGTGGGGTTTCGCGAGCGATCGAAGACCTGCGATCCACATCCGTGCCGGCGAAAAAGTATGCATCCACGTGATCACACCGATGCAATTCCGCGAGCTGTTGGCGTCCAGGCACAACTGCTCGATGGACTCGCTCTTTGTTACGACCGGTTTCGTAACAATCTTTACGGGGATAACGGATGATTTTGTGAGAGCGTCTCCGATGGCAGCAGAATGTTGCTCCACCGCTTTCAGCGCGTCTGGCCCATAAAGATGCTGGCTCCCGGTGACAAACCAAGCTTCCAAAGAGGAAAGATCAATCATGCCTTAGCCTCGACTATCGACGGCACCAAGGTCCCGCGGGGCCATTAGTCAGGACAAAGAAACCCAGTAACAGCAGCTAGCGACTTGACTGGAGACGCGCGCTAAAAGCGTCTCCGGACAAACTTCTACAATGAACGAACTGAGACCACCGCCGGGGTGTAAGCACTGGTCCCAGGATTGGGGCGACGAACAACTAAAAAGTCAGCTTCCCGCCAATCTGCCACCACCGTGGCAGCGTTTGGGATTGAACCTTGCCAAAGTTCCCGGCGCTCAAATCGCCTTGAATGTTTTGAAGGTTCGCATGGTTGAAAAGGTTGAAGAACTCAAAACGAATCTGGAAATTCAGCCTTTCTGTGATGTGTGTGTTCTTGAAAATTGTCGAATCGGTCTGGATGAACCTCGGGTTGCGGAATTGGTTGAATTTCTCGTTCCCCTCGGTGCCTTGCGCGGGCGCAGTAAACTGGCTGGACGGAAAGACTCCGCTTAGGTAACCGCTCCGTGAAGTCGCTTGCTGATAGCTCGTAGCGGTCGGAAAGTCAAACCGGTCACCATCGGCGTTGTAGTCGCCGCCGTTCCAAAAGGAGGCCGAGGTAAAGACGGTGAAGGGATAACCAGTCTGGTAAATACTGGTCCCGCTCAGTCCCCAACCTCCGCTTGCACGCCCCACAAACCCCTGACCATTGTTTAGGCCCGGGAGTTCATAGTTGAAGCTGAGAGAGAAGCGGTTCGGGACATCCCACGGCGAGGGACCGTAGTACGCGTGAGGATTCGTGGCCGTTGGGAATCTGCTTGCGTCATCTTTGGAAGAAGAGCGCGTGTACGAAGCATCGAAGAAACCACGCCCCACTCTCGAACGCAGGTCGAATGTCAGGCCATTGTAGTTGGCCACTCGATCATTCTGAGTATAAGCGATAGAACCAAAGCTGGGGTTCAGCCGCTTGGGAGCGGTATTTGGCGGCGTTCCTATCAGATCCCCAGCATGAGCGTTGATGTCCACACCGTAGGAGACCACGCCTCCTAGGTTGCCATTTCCCACGAGATTCGAAGTGTGTGATCCGCTGTAAAGCACGCTGGCAACAAGGTGGCTGGTTAGCTTATGCTCCAGGGTGGTAGCGAAAATATACGCTGTTGGCGACACGATGTTCGGATCGATTCCTCCAATCGACAAGTTCCCGCCTACTATGCCGCCCGCGGCATCCAGACACGGAGCGGTGGGACACAAGGGCGTGCCCGCCAAAGCTGGAAAGGTGAATCCCCAGGGCGGTTTATTGCTCGTGCCTTGCACAAAAACAGGCCGATTGGCGGGTGCGTTTGTTGAAACAAACCCAGGAAGGATTAGACCAGGCGGATTGCCCCGGAATTCCTCCTGGATGTTTGCGGGCGTGAGCCAGTTGGAATACGTGCCGAATCCGCCGCGTAAGACCCAATCGCCCTTCCCAGTGATGTCCCAGGCCGCACCGATTCGTGGAGTGTAAGCCTTGGGAGCATGGTTGACGGCGTTTTGCGTGGGTTTTGCAAAACCAGTGGCAACTCTCTGGTCGAAAGTCGAACCGGCGCCGAGGTAGAAATTGCCAAACACGGTCGATGTCGAGCGGGAATACGGATTCCCTTGATCGTCGAATCGGAAGCCGAGCGTCAGTGTAAGGCTCTTACGCGCCTTCCACGTGTCCTCGGCGAAAATTCCCCATGTCTTGGAAGCGGCATTCCAATCCCAAAGTTGCTGCTGACCTGTGACGGGGTTATACATGACACCCCCTTCCGATGTCGGGGCGTCTTGCGCCAGCTGTAATAGGTTATCGAAGTTAAAAGAGGGGTGAGACCAAGGTCCCTGGAAAGGCTCGACGTCATCTCCAAACCAGCCGTCGTAACCCACTTTCAAGGCGTGAGTGCCACGGATCTTCGTAAGAACATCGCGCCAATGATAGTTGTGCTGGATAAAGTCGCCTTGCGAAAAGCCAAGGCCGTACCCAATGCCGCCGCTGACAGAAATACCTGGAATGCTGAAGTCCCCGGTCTCATCAAGCTTGCCTTCGATGCGGTTCTGGGCGAAGACAGCTTCATTCAGCAGTGTGGGGTTGAAGCTGTGCGTCCAATTGACCTGAAAAGCGCGTTCCCAGGTGTTATTTGTAGTGGCGAATTGGGGAATCGCCGGAGGCCCGCCGTTGCTTAGTAAGGTGCGGAAAAAACTGCCGTAAATGCGGTCGTTCTTCAGGTACTTGTCCACGCGGACGAAGTATTGCGTGCCATTGCGGAAGTTGGTGGCGTTGAAAGCCCCAGAATCAACCATCGGAGTTGAACACGGCAAATTGTTTGTCGCTGCCGTTCCGCATGTGCCAGGGAAGATATCGTTAGCTGTTTTCCGGACGGCTGTGCCCACGATATTGGTAGGCACGTAAATTGTCAAAATCTTAGTGCCGAAGGTGTTCGGATAATTGGTCTTGGCCCACGACGCAAATGCGGGATCTGCGAATGTTAGCGACTGCCCCCCCGTCGAGGCGGAGGAACGCAAAGGTTCCACGCCGAAAAAGAAGAAGAATTGATGGTGGGGAATGATTGGTCCGCCGACGGTTGCCGAAATATTGTTGCTATGGAAACCCGGATAGGTCTTGCCGCCCGTGAACTCCGTGTTCGCAAACATCTTCTGGTAATTGAAATAGTCGCTGGCTAGACCGTGGAAAGTATCTGTCCCGGACTTCGTTGTTAGCGTCGTTTGCAGGCCGCTTCCCCGGCCGTATTCAGATGAAAATGTGTTGACCTGAATCGTGGTTTCCTGAATCACGTCGGGATTGGGCACAAGATTTAAGACGCCCTGGCGAATGTTGCTGGTAACGTCCAGCGAATCGACAACCCACATGTTCGCCACCGTGCCTTGCCCGTTGGCGCTGATGTCGGCGGCGGTCTCCGTGGAGAAGATGTCCACGCCCGATCCTGGTGTGCCTGAAGCCACGCCTGGTCCGCCGGCGAGCCCCAGCCCTGAAACGCCGGGAGCTACGCTTATGAGAGCGAGCATATTGCGCCCTGGCAGGGGCAAAGCCGACAACTCTTGAGCCTCCAGGGTCTGCTGATTTCGCGTCTCAGCGGTATTCAACAACGGTGGCTCCGCGGTTACAACCACCGATTCTGTGGCCGCGCCAACCTTGAGCGAAATTGGCAGATTTAAGTTCTCATTCGTTTCCAGAGTGAAACTCGTTTCTGATTTCGAGAATCCTTTGGCCTCCACCGTAATCTTGTAGGACCCCGGCGCCAAGCTCAGAAAGCGATAGCTCCCTGAAGCGTCGGTAGTGGTGGTGGCAGTGACCCGTGTAACCGTGTTGACGAGGTCCACTTTTGCTTGCCCAACGGCGGCGCCGCTCTGGTCCACAATAGTGCCCTGAATACTGGCGGTAAACTGTGCCCAAACCGAGCCCGCCAGAAACAAAACGGCTGCCAAAAGCAAACTCCCCCACAAAATAGCTCGCCTCATCCTCATATTCGCTTCCTCCGTTCCTCTGCCGAAAGCGTTTGCTCAAAACATGCAAGCGCTTGCAATTAAACTCGCAACTGCTGCAGAAACGACTCCTCGACGCACACAAAATCCTAGTTTTTAAGAGAATTGACTAACGGCACCCCAAGCGAAACCGCTTGCATGATATCGTCAATAGCACGGACGATTTGCGGGTGTCAAGAAAATTCATCGCAAGGATGAGAATTTTGAGGAGGGCAGGCAACGGCCAGGAACAGGAGGCCCCGCTTTAGCGACTTAGTGCTCAGCTTGCTTTCGGCCAGCCGCGATTGGGAACTCGCCCTACACCTTCCTTGAGCGTGACTAACTGGTTCGCGCCAATTCCCTTAAACTTCTCATGCAATCCGCTCGGCCAGAAGACCTCCACGTCCGCACTCGAAGAATTCCCCAGGCCAAAGTGAAGCCGCGGGTCATTGCAGGAGTAAAAACTGGATTGGCTCACGACCGCCTGCGCCTGCACCGTCGTACCATAATGAACCAGCAGGCGCGCTCCGATCGCGCTTCGGTTGGACTTTACGCCTTCCAGTTTCACCTTGAGCCAGTTGGCTTTTCCCCGGACATCATTCCTCAGCAGCGACGGCGGCTCATTCAGATTGACAACCAACACATCCACGTCGCCATCGTTGTCGAAATCTCCGAAGGCACATCCGCGGCTGCAATGCGCGTCCACCACACCCGGCCCCGCCGCCTCAGTTAGCTCTTCAAAAATACCTTTACCAAGATTGCGAAAGACGGCGCGCGGCGTTTTGTTGGCATACTGCGGCAGCTTCTTTTCCACCTCCGGATAGACGTTGCCGGTAACCATAAAAAGATCCGGGAGGCCGTCGTTGTCAAGGTCGATGATCCCTGCGCCCCAGCAGACATAGCGAGTCTCCACGCCCACGCGCGACGTCCGTGTTTCATCATCAAAGGACCCTTTGCCGTCGTTTCGATACAAAACGTTGGCGTCATCCGCAAAATGCGTCTTGAAGAGATCCAGATGCCCATCCAGGTTGTAGTCGCCGATTCCCACGCCCATGCCAGCCTGCTCCATGCCGTCGTCGCTCAGGGCCACACCGCGCACCACGCCTTCTTCGCGAAACGTTCCGTCGTGGTTGTTCATGAAAAGCAAGCTGGGCGTCGAATCGCACGCAACGTAGATGTCGGGCCAGCCGTCTTCGTCAAAATCCGCCGCGACCACGGTCATCCCGTAAGTCTGCGTGGCTTTGCTGATTCCGACCTGTTCGGTTACGTCCGTGAAGGTCCCGTCGCCGTTGTTTCGATAGAGCGAGTGCTTCCCGGTCGGCAATCCTCTCGGGCCGCACTCAACGGGGATGCCTTTCCAATTGCAATTCGTGTTGGCTCCCGGCACAGGCGCGTGCTCGAAAGAGAATCGCACGTAATTTGAAACGAACAAGTCGAGGTGCCCATCGCGGTTGTAGTCCAGAAAAGCGCAGCCCGCTCCCCACCGCGGCTGCTCATTCCACAACCCAGCCGTCTTCGTCACATCCGTGAAAGTCCCGTCTCCGCTGTTGTGATAGAGCCGATTTTGCCCGAAATAAGTGCAGAAAATATCGTCGAATCCGTCGTTATCGTAGTCTCCCACGCAAACGCCGCAAGCCCAGCCAACAGCCTGCAAGCCGGCTCTCTCGGTTACATCGGTGAAGGTGCCATCGCGATTGTTCTTATAAAGCCGGTTCGTCGCCTCCGGAGGATTGCCGTCAAGCCGCGTCCCGGAAAGCAAAAAGACGTCCATCCAGCCGTCATTGTCGTAATCGAGAAACGCGCATCCGCAGCCGGTAGCCTCCAAGATGTAACGCTTACTCTCCACGCCGCCGTAAACTACCGGGGCGCGCAGCCCTGCCGCTTCGGCCACATCCACAAAATGAGCGTTGAAAGGAAGCCCGGAAGGCGCTGGCCTCGGCACAGGTTTTGCCGTGTGCGTGGCCACGCCTTGCCCGAACAGCCGCTTGGCGCTAGCGAACACGGATCCCAGGGAGAGTTGCACAAACGCGCGCCGCGTGAAAATCATTCGAAAAGACTTCTCCCCTCGCTCTTTCAGTGTCGCGTGAAACCCTCAACCAGCCTACGGCAAGAAGGTACAATCCTAGGCTGCCGCCGGCTGGATTCCGTACTACATTCTTTGATCCTATGGTTGAGCAGGCTGTTTCGCCGCGGGATCCTCTTCCACCAACTTATAGCGATAGCGTTCTCTCTCTTCTTTCGTTTCCTGCTCCCGGAGCAATGCGAGCCGTTTCAGCAAGTCAGGGATCTCCGCCTTATTTCCCGTTTTCCGCAGCGCCTGAATGAGCCGGTACAACCCAGTCTGGTCCTTTGGATCAATCTCGATAGCTTTTCGGCACTGGTCCGCCGCTTGTTGATACTGCCCCGCGTCCATATAAAGCTTGGCCAAAACGCCTCGAGCCGGGGCCAGTGATGGCTGCAAAGCCACAGCTCTCCTTGCCGAACGCATCGCCAGTTGAAACTCCGGCGTGCCCGGTTCCGCACCCTTTTGTGTGATCACGTCCGCCTGCAAGTACAGCAAAACGGGATCGTTGGGTTTTTTCGCGAGCTTGGACTGCACCGTGGCCAGCGCGTGCTCCGGATCGTTCGCCTGCACCGCGGCCAGCCCCTGCGCCGCTGTGCCCAATGACTCGTTAGGATTTAGTTGTTGCGCTTTCTCAAAATCTTCTTCGGCCTTGTCGTACTGCGCCAGTTGCACGTAAAGCACGCCGCGCGCCAGGTAGAGCTGTGCGGCTTGCGGCTGCAAGGTCAAGCCCTCGCTGATCACGTCAATGCCCACCTGAAAAGACTCGTGCGCGAAGGCGATGTTGGCGAAATCCAGATAAAGGCTCACGTTGCGCGGCTCCAGCAAAATCGCCTGCCGAAGGGTACTCACCGCGTTTGGCGTGTCGCCCGCGTCTTCGTAAGCCGACGAAGCAAGGCTCAAGGCGTCTGCGTTTGGATCGCGGGCCTCAATCACCGGCCGCAGAGTTTCGAGCGCATCTTTTGGCCGGTGCAGCATGAGCTGCAACGAAGCGAGCAGCCGCCGCTCCTGCGGATCATCCGGGTTCAGCGCAACCGTTCGTTCAAAAACCTCTTCGGCTTGATCCAGCTTTTTGCCCCTTACGAGGCAAGTAGTGTATGCATGCAGCGCGTCGCGTTGTGAGTTGATTAGTTCGCCGGCCTTTTCGAAGTGAGACGCAGCGCCAGCGCAATTCCCTTCGCGATACTTCAGCACCGCCAGCATGGCGTGCGCCACCTGCTCTTCCGGATTTAGCCGGAGCAAGCGTTCGAGCAGTGGAACCGCCGCCCGACTGCCAGCTTGATATTCGATCTGCGCTGCTCCCTCCAGAGCTGCAATGTTATTGGGAGAAAATTTCAGCGCTTGAGTGAAAGCAGATAGCGCGTTCTTGCTGTCGCCTTTGCTCGCCAACGCGATTCCCTCAAACGTCAACAGCTGTGGATTGTTCGGCGAATTTTGGAGTGCCGCCCGGCTCAATTCGATGGCCTTATCGAAATCCTTGGAGCGGAGCGCGGAGCGGATGGGTTCGAGAGGGCTCTCGCGCGTCTGTGCAAGAACCGACGAAACTAGAAACAAAAGCACGAAGAAGAAAACTACTTTTCCCAGAGCAGACATAGCCCTCTTGCGCGGACTGTCATTCCGCGGCTAGCTGCTTATTTTATGATAGAGGCGGTAATCTTCGTCTTTAATTCCGGCAAAAGACCGCAGCGTCATCGTTCCTCCCTTGGTGCGAACCGTCCAATCATCCGAAGATTGGGTGGACGCCGCCGCTAGCAATTGCTCGCGTGTCACGTCCGGTACGGTTTTGCCTACGGCAAATAGTGCGAGTGGACCTCGCATCAGCGCCACAGTGTTGGGATTTGCATCGTCAACCGGCTCCAAGCGTGTTGGCATTTCAATCTCAAACTCGATTCTGTCTCCGTCCTTCCAGGTTCGCGCCACCGCCATAAACTTCCCAGGGCTAAGTTGTTCACCCTCCGCACGTTTGCCGTTCACAGACAGTATCGTCTTGGTGCCAGCCCACTCCGGGATTCGTACATAAATCGTGAAAGCCTCCGGCTTCGCCGCCCCCAATTCCAGTTGAATTGTATTTTTCTTCGGATATTCCGTCTTTTGCGTCAGCGTAAGTTGTGTCCCGCCACGGCTCCAGGTGAGCTTCGACGGCAAAAACAAATTAACGTAAACGCCGTCCTCGCTCGGGTAATACGAACTGATGCCATAATCAGCGGTCAGTTGTGGAAATGTCCCCGAGCAGCATGGCCACTTGTCCCTATACCATTCTTTCTTGGCTTCGTGGCCGTTGTAGTCCGAATAGTAGAAGCTAATCCCATCCGGCTGAATTAATCGCGCGCCACCAATCGTGTTGTAAAGAACACGCTCCATGCTGTCTCCGTAGCGCGAATCCCGCGTCACGCGCAGCAAGTAGCGCGTAATCTTGAAGTGGCCGTACGCCCCGCAGGGCGTTTCAAAGCTGGCGTGCGTGCTTTCCAGGCTGGCCCCCAGAGCGCCCCTCCCCGGTTCCACAAACGCCTCATCAGGTCCCCATCCCCCCGTGGCGTAACTCTGTTCCTGCACCATCCGTAAACCATTCCGCGCCGCTCTCAAGTATTTCTCCTCGCCCAGAACGAGATAGGCCTGCATCGCGGAACTCAGCGCATTCACATGGCTGTAGGCGTGTTCGCCGGGAAGAACGTTGTTGTCTTCCGCAAGTGGGCCAAAGTAGTCCTGTTCTATAAATCGAACCGCCAAATCGCGATAGCGCTGGTCTCCTCCGCTGCGCTGGTAAGCAAGGAAGAAATTCTCCGGCAGCGTATAGGTTTCATCCCACGTATAAGAAGTATCTTTGTGCTTCCGCGCACGCTGTTCCGCCCGGCTCAATGCTTTTTCTGGCAAATAGGGCAGCACCGCTTGAACGCTCTTCCAGAGCACATCCAGCGCAATCGGATCCTTCGCAAATTCATGCGCATCAATTAAGCCGCAGCTGGTTTTATCGAAAGTATAAGCCGGAAGGCGATAGTCCACGTAGAACTTGCCGCTCGGATCAACCGTCTGCGCATACGCGCGAACCAACCTTTGCACTTTCTCTTGCGTCGGTCTTGAACTTGTTACTGCATAAGCGCGGGCAAGCCCCGAAACATACTGTCCAAAACTGTGTCCGGCGATGAAGCTATGAAAATTATTCGCGGGATTGAAGTCGTTTGCATTGTCGTACCACCCGCCCATATCCGGGCCAGGCGCTGGCATTCCCTCGCGCTGCCGAAATGGTTTCAGCAAAGCGTCTTCATCCAGCCCAAGAAACAATTTGTGGTTGTGGTCAAACTGTGCCCGGAAGAGTCCCTCCAACAGTTGAACCTGCGAATATTCGAATTGAGAAAGAGGAGGAATGACGACTGGAGCCGCCGCCGGAGCTGCCCACGCAGGAACAGAGCGAAAAGCGATGGCGCCTCCCGCGGCCTTTGCACTTAGCTTCAAAAAGCTCCGTCGAGAAGGGTTTTTCATGATCGGTCCTCCTTCAGAAGACTTTCACACCTAGCCGCTTCCAGCTCTTGTCCCACACGAGGAACATCGTGGGTGTTGCCCTGACCCTGCAAAAGTCCGCCACCTTCAACAGTGCCCTCAAGGTGGCTACTCCTTATCGATTCCTCACTAGAGAGCGGTTCTGCAAACGCTTGCATCCCGACCTTATAGCGCCTTTTGCAACAGTGTCAAGCTCCCTGTTGCGCCCGCGATCCCCACCCGATTCGGCATCATGGAAACTTCGCTTTGTTCGGCTCGAAGTAAGTGCGATCAGCGAGCGCGCGTAACAGTTTGTCGATGTGATGAACTCAAATTGCTCGGAGCGGATACGGAATCTGAAAGAAAATGTCTGAACGGATGTTCTCGAGTTTGAAACTCCCCAGGAGCACGACGGCGCCGCATAAGGGCCTGAATTTGGCCCACAATGTGTCCGCAGGCGAAGAGCTCCGTATGATATAAGCGAAATCTACGATTCAAAGCTAGGCGTATCTCCTCTGAAGACCTGGGACCAAGGGAATTCAACACGGCGGAGGTCCATCACTATGACGGAAAAAATGGCCTGGCTCTCTTTCTTGTGCTTTCTCTGCCTCACCTTGCTCTCGGGTTGGCGCCAGGAGGGTCCGTCCAAGAACGCAGCCACGGAGGCGGTAATCGAAATCGATGCTTCGAGACCTCTTAGTCGCAAGATCCCGCGAACCATCTTCGGCAGCTTTCTGGAGCCAATTGGCCATTCGATTTACGGGGGATTATGGGCGGAGATTTTGGAAAACCCCAGTTTCGAAGACAACCTCTGGAGTGCCCCCACGATTCAGAGGATGATCACCGACGAGCCCGGATTGGCACGAGCTTCGGACCTCGGTCTTCCGCTGCCCTGGGAGCCACTCGATGACAAACAGGGTAATCGTTATGAGCCGCGTTGGAACGACGCGGTCAATTCTTTTCGTTCGCTCTTTGTTATGGGATTGCCCGGCAAGCAAGTCGGCGTGCGTCAGAAGGTCTATCTGCCAGTTCATCGAACACTTCACTACGTCGGGAGGTTGTATGCGAAGCACAAAAGCGGTGCGCCTGAGATGGAAGTGTCCCTTCGCCAGCGAAATCAGCTGGAAAACATATTTGCGCGCAGCGTGATCTCACTCGGGGGCAACGACTGGAAACGCTATGAGTTTCGGCTCGATATACCTGAAGGGAAGGTCGCGCCGCTCGATCCAGCCGACTTTGTCATTGCCGCGGGGAACGAAAGCCGCGTGCTGTTGGACCAAGTATCGTTGATGCCAGCCGACAACGTGGATGAAATGGACCCCGAGATCATCGCAATGGCCAAGGCGATGAAGTCACCTGTCGTTCGCTTCGGGGGAAACTTTACGTCGGCATACCATTGGCGCGACGGCATTGGGCCGCGCGACAAACGCGTAAGCATGCTGAATCTCGCCTGGGGCATGCCCGAATACAACACGTTTGGAACAGACGAGTTCCTGCGCTTCTGCGAACTCATTGGGGCGCGGCCACAGATTGCGCTGAACCTTGGAAGCGGCACGCCCGAAGAAGCGGCGGAATGGGTCAGGTACGTCAATGAACATTGGGGCGACCACGCGGGCGGTTTGCTATGGGAACTGGGGAACGAGCTGTGGGGCGCTTTTCAAGTGGGTCATCCGACGCGGCGGCGCGTTGCGGAGCGAACCAAAGCCGTCAGTGATGCGGTTCGCAGCGTGGATGCTCGTGCAAAACTGATTGCGACAGGCGGGGACGAGGACTCCTATCGGGATTGGAACGCAGCACAACTAACAAATCCTGGCGCTTTCGATTACCTTTCCACGCATTTCGTTGTTACCGACGACAGCATGGTTCGAGAGAGGGCTTCGCCGGAGTTCATCAGCCAGGCCGATTTTGCTTTGCCAGCAGGACTAGAGCGAAGGCTCCGTGAAATGTCGAACCAAATTCAAGATAACCCGCAAACGCGCGACAAGGTGGAGATCGCTGTTACTGAGTGGTTGTTCTGGGCGCGCCAGGGTGACGTGCCTCGCTATGACAACATGGGAGGAGCGCTCTGTACAGCGGGATTCCTCAATATGCTTCTCCGCGTGGCTGATATCGTGCCCGTTGCGAACATGACCGGGATCATTGAGTTTGGCGGGATTTGGAAGAAGCGTAGCCGCGCGTTCGGGACGCCGTCGTATTGGGTGTTTCGAATGTACTCTAACGCCGACGTCAGCCAGCCGGCCCAAGTGCGAACGCAAGTGGATAAGTACAGCGTCGAGCAAGGCTCAGTCAGATTGCCGTCGATTCCCGATGTTCCCTATCTTGACGTGGTAGCGGCGGTCAATGATGCAAGAGACAGACTTACAGTCTTCTGCGTAAATCGTCACCTGACACAAGACATTGTGGCTCACATTTCCATTACCGGCTTTGCACCGGCGCCGGATGGCTTCGCGCAGACCCTCTCTGCGCCGAGCGTCTACGACAAAAACGATGAGGCACATCCAGAAGCTGTGCTTCCTCGTGAGGCTAGCGTTAGAGTGGATGGTGGGAAACTGAACTATTCGTTCCGCCACGAAAGTATCACAGTTTTGGAACTTCGTAAGAGAAGCTAAATTTCCGGCTTGCTGAGGACTCGTATCTCCCGCGCGGGGCAGCCCGGCAGCCACAACAGCAGCCTGTACCTCTTGATGAGAAGGCGCAGCTAGTTATGCGTCTTGGGCGGAGGCGTGGAAGCAGAGCGGTCGGCGAGACTTCGCCGTTTCTCTTCTATCTCGTTCGTCTCCTTTTGGAGACGCATAAACGTATCCAATGCCTTCCTGCTTTCCTCTAATCTTCCCAGCCGTCGGTAGACGTTCGCCAAAATGTAATAATAAGAAGACGCTCGAGGATTGAGGGAAACCGCTTTGTCCAAGGCTTCGGCAGCATCTTCGAACTTGCCTTGTGCCTCATCTGCCTTTGCCTGCTGGAACCACGCGCCATCACATTTAGGATCTAATTCCAGCGCTGCTCGAGCATACGCGAGCGCCTTTTCGGTATCGCCCTTGCGGTTGTAATACGCGCTCAGGTTCACATGAGGCGAGACGAACTTCCCCTTCATGGCTTCATTGAGTGCTATGGCTTTCTCGTAGCTCTCGACCGCTCCAGTCCCATCACCCAAGGATTCCTTGGCAAATCCCAGCGCATCCCAAGCTTCCATGTAGGAAGAATCTATCCGCAGAGCGGCCTCAAATTCCTTTCGCGCGTCGACCCAGTTATCTTGGATGGAGGATAGCTTGCCCAGGTTGAAATACATCTCGGCGGACTCTGGTTTGTACTGGATTCCTTGCTCGAACTCTTTTCGAGCCGCATCGAGTCTTCCTACAATCATCAGGTCGCGGCCAAGAATTTTGTGGGCCTCCGCGTTTCGAACGTCGAGTTGGAGCGACTTCGCCAGTGCTTGGATGGAATCCCCGATTTTCCTTTGCGCAAACTGGCTATACCCCAACGCATACCAACCCCAGGACGATTTAGAGTGCTCTTTTACGTAAGCGCCAAGTAGAGGCTCAACGTCCTGAAAACGTTCCTCACGGATATATTCTTCGAATTGGCGAACGCGTTCCGGGTCGTCTACGGCACCCATGCTGTTGGAGAGTGTAGAGATCTTCTCCCTTGCTTCTATGTCACCGGGGTTGAGCTCCAACGCTTTTCGATAGGCGGCAGATGCGCTGTCAGCGTCCCCTTGCTTTTCGAGAACAGCGCCCAGGAGGTGCTGCGCATCCGAAGAACCTGGTTGCAACTGAAGAGCGTGCTTGAACTTTGCTAGAGCGTCATCCAACTCCCCTTTGCCGAGCGCAACGCGGCCTTCAGCAATGTCCAAATCAGCATTCTGTTTCCTCTCCTCCGCAGAAACCAACTCACGGCTCTTCTGCAACTCAGCAACTGCCTCGTCCTTGCGCCCTGCCCGGCCCAGGGCCAGTCCCAGCTGGTAGATTGCCTGGGGATTCTGAGGCTCGAGGCGCAATGCCTCCCGGAGTTCGTCGATGGATTCCGCCACTTTCCCGACGCTGAGAAGGGTTCTGCCGAGCGCAAGGTGCACACCAGGAAAACTTGGCTCGGCGGCAATCAATTTGCGTAATTGCTCGATTTCTTTGGCGGGACCATAGTTCGCATTCGCACCGTAAGCCATAGCTAGATTGAATCGCGCCTTCAAGAATCCGGGCGCGATGGCCGTGGCCTTCTCAAGCTCACGGATACCCTCTTCACTGTCGGTCGTCGTGAGCACGGCGCCCAAATTGGCGTGAGCATCCGCGTAATTTGGACTTATGCGCAAAGCCTCGCGAAATTCCGCGATGGCTGATTTTTCGTCGTTGTTCTGAGCCAGCACAAGTCCGAGGCTATTGTGAGCCTCCGCATAATCAGGCTGCAGACGAGTGGCGGCGCGGAATTCTGCCACGACTTCGTCGCTGTTGGCTCCCTTGCGCCCAAGAAGTAATCCCAGCACGTTGTGCGCTTCAGGCGAGTCCGGTTTCGCAGTCAAAGCTTTACGCAGGGCCTTGATCGCTCCATCCCAATCCGGCGCCGGACCGGACGGAACTGGGATGTTCATGCCGGCTTCAAATTGCCCGATGCCTCTGTCCAAATCCCCGCTTCGAAGGTAGACGATTCCGAGATCAATATATGTCGCGGGAAACGATGGCAGGAGAGCCATGGCGCACTGCAGGCTTCGTCGGGCCTCATCTAGTTCCCCCGATTCACGCAGCGCGGTTCCCAGAAAGGCGTAGCTAGGACCTGCCGCCGGATCGAGGCGAACGGCTTCTCGAAGTTCGGATATGCTTTTAGTTGGCGAGCCGCTGTACCAAAGGGCCACGCCGAGATTGTAGTGGGCCTCAGCCAGGTCAGGACGCAGCGCGACGGCACGCTCCAGGTGGGTCAAAGAGGAAGTCAAGTCTCCCTGCTGGCCAAATACAAAACCAAGCAGATTCTGAGCATGCGCCTGATTGCTGTCTTTTTGAACCGCCTCCTCAAGCAGCTGCTGAGCCTCTTTCAGGTCGCCCCGGGCGGCGGCTTGTTGTCCCAGCCTATATAACTCGTCCACCGGGCTGGCAGGAAACGGCAATGGTTTGCGCCGCGATGCGCCCAGCTGCTTCAGCGCCACGCCCAGGGAATAGTAAGCATCGCGGAACTCTGGATCGATGCGCAGCGCGTTTTCGAAAGTTTCGATAGCCCCTGGAAGATCCCCATTCTGTTGCAAGGCCTGGCCGAGCAAATGCAGTGCCGGGATGTTTTTAGGTTCCCGCCTAGTAACAAACTGAAAATGCGCGAGAGCAGCCTTGGCATCGCCCTTTTCGCGGAGAGCAATTCCCAGATTCAAGTGCGCCGCCACGCTGTTAGGCTGCAGGGCCAGAGCTTTTTGAAAAACACCCACGGCTCCCGCCACGTCGCCGTTCTTGGCCATCGCCGACCCTAGATTCGTGTACGCTCGCGCGTATTTCGGGTTGAGGGAGATAGCCTTCTTGAATTCCGCGGTGGCGGCCGGAAAATCACCCTTCTGCATCATGGCCGCGCCTAGCCAGTTGTGTGCCTCCGGTGAGGCCACGTTCAACTTCACTGCGTGTTGAAAAGCCTCGAATGCATGCGGGTAATCGTTGCGGTCCCAAAATGCCAGGCCTAATGTCACGTAAAGCTTGGCGCTTTCGGGATGTAGTTTGATCTGTTCTTCAATCTGGCTCGGCAAGGCCGCAGGCGTGCCCGCCGTTTGTGCCCGGAGCGGGAGCGTGGGACTTATGACCAGAGCGCTGAAGCCCAGAGCCAAAGTCAAGTTGCAGCGAACGTTCACGCAAATGAATCGCGCCAGTGGTGAAGCGAAGGAAAGGATAAGTTTGCTCAGCAAAGCAAGGCTCTGAAGAAATTCGGGATTAGGATAGCGCCAAATGAGGTTCGTGTAAACGCATACCGATAAACGTATACTGTATACATGCCTTGCCAGCTGTAGGCTTTGGCTTGCGTTTTCGAACCATTACCGGAGCGTTTTTCGATTGTCTGTGGGAAATTTCCTACGGAGAGCAGGAAATTTTTTGATGGAAACGAGAAAGTTCTTGACTTTGATCGGGGCATGATAGTATTCACTGCGGAGTTGTTCGGGAAAACGTTTACCGAACCGAACGCTGGTAGATGCATTCCTGACCAACACTTTTGGGGGCGCTCGAAGCAAGGTCGTTGCTCTGAGATGGAACGTCTGCGAGTGGAAGTTGGCGGGGGTGGACCAAGGCATTGAAGAATCCGCATCGGCGGTTCAGAAAAACCAAACTAGCCTGAAGTGCTTAGTTGTGGTCGTTCTAAGAGCTGCCGTCGCTGAAACGAGGAATGCCTGGCGTTCCGGTTGTCCTCGCACTTTCACACCAAGCTACGCTTCAGCGCTTGCATCTGAGGGAGGCGCAAAAAATGAGACGGGCATTTTCTCTCGCCATGTGGCTGTTGTGCGCTTTAGTGGTGTTCATCGCGCAAAGTGCGCACGCCCAAATGATCGACCGGGCGGTGATTACAGGAATTGTCACGGATACTTCCGGGGCTGCCATCCCGGATGCGAAGGTCACCGTCATCGAAGAGGCAACCGGCTCGAAGGTCGTGGTTGGCACGAACAGCGCCGGCAACTACAGCACGCCACCTCTCATTTTGGGCACGTACACTGTGGAGGTCGAAAAAGAGGGCTTCAAGCTCTCCACCACGAAGGGTATCGTGCTGTCCGGCGGACAAACGAATCGGCAGGACATAAAGCTCGAAGTGGGCGCCGTGACCCAGTCCGTCACAGTCGAGGGCGGCGTCGAGCAGATTAACGCAGACAATGCGACGGTGTCGCACACCATTGGTTCTACCTATTATCGAGACCTTCCGGACGTGATGGGGGCGGACATTCGCTTGGCAGAGTCCCTATTGCAACTACAGCCTGGCTTTGTGCCCATGCAGCCGAACGGCGACGCCATCTTCCGCGGCAGCCAATTTACCTCCCGGATCAATGGCGGTCAGACGATGGCGACCGAGAACTGGTTTGACGGCGCGGCCTTCGGCTACGCGGAAGGCCACCAGGGGACGCAAGAAAGTTCGGTACCGTTTCCGTCAGTGCAGGAAATGACCGTCGTCGAGAACACCTTTTCCGCGCAGTACGGCCATACCAGCGGTGGTTTTATCACTTACGCCACGAAATCCGGCACCGATAAACTGCACGGCAACGTATACAATTTTTTCACCAGCGACAAGCTGGACGCAGGGAACTTCTTTACTCTGGTTTCAGCAACCGGGGCGAAAAAGCTTCCGCTCAACCAGGATAACTGGGGAGCCGCCGTGGGCGGGCCGGTCCCAAAAATCACCAAATGGGGCAAGACGTTCTGGTTCTTCAACGTGGACGGCTTGGACTATCACAGCACGGTCAACACGGGTCTTGTCAACACACTCCCGACGGCGCTTCAAAAGCAGGGCAACTTTAGCGAGGCGGGGATTTTGGACACGAACACGATTGTCGCGCATGATGCCCTGGGCCGGCCCATCTACCAGGGTGAAATCTTCAACCCTGCCACTACGCGGCTGGTCGGCGGGGTACCCGTTCGTGACGGCTATGGATTTGACCCTGTCACGGGTCTGCCGATTGCTGGCCAGGCAAACATAATTCCCGCCAACGATCCCCTATTCAGCTCATTGGCGACGTTTATGATTCCCAACATCCCCGCTGTTGATGGCCCAGGAGTTCGTCAGAACGGCAACGGCGGGACCTCGGACGACAACAACAAGATCAACGTGCGAACCTGGCTTTTCCGAATTGATCACACGTTCAACAGTAAGTTCTCGATCAGCAATACATATTATCAGAACAACCGGCCGCGCATCGCTCACTGCGGCGGGCCAGAGGGCTGCAACACCGTGCATAACGGAATAACGGATTCTGCCCAGAACGACACGTACATCGGCCAGGGATTCTTTCAGCGCATCACCAACCATTTCGAGCACTTGCAGATGAACTGGGTGATCAAGCCGAACCTATTCAACCACACCACCCTGGCCTACGACCGCTGGCACATGCAGGGCAGCCAGTTGTCCGGAGGCGTTGGTTGGAACAGCAAGCTAGCGCTTGGACTGCCCAATCAGCCCGTATTCAACAATGCGGGTTTTCCTTCTATCAATTTCAGTGGCCCGATTGGCTATACTGCCTACGGGACGCCGTGGGCGAGCGGCGGGAGCGACATCAACAATCGCTATCAATTCCTCGATGACGTCACTTGGATTACCGGCAAGCACACCATCAAGGCTGGCATTGAATACCGGCGTATGGACTTCCCGCAAACCGGCTGGGCCGTAAACACCGGAGGCAACTTCAATTTCGACGCTAAAGATACGGCCGGATATGCCGCTTCGGGTGCTAACCTGAGCGCGCAGACCGGGAACGCGTTCGCTTCATTAATCTTAGGCCAGGTGCATACGGCCAACTTCTCCGCGCCGTTCCACTACACGCCCCAGATGAGCTATGCCTCTCCCTGGATCAACGATGACTTCAAGCTAACTCCCAAGCTGACGTTGACCTTTGGCATGCGATTCGACCGGCAATCGGGCCTTTCTGAGAAATACGGGAGGTTTTCCACGTTCGATCCCACGGCCCAGAACCCCGTCGGCCATCTGGGGGCGACGATATTCGGCAGCAGCAAGGCAAACGGCAACAGCAGTTGGAGTGTAGGTCCGCGCTTCGGGTTTGCCTATGCTCTGAATAACAAGAACGTGATCCGCGGCGGATATGGAATGTACTATGCCGGCGCACAAGCCGACTCTTGGGATCCTTATGCGGTCGATGGTTATCAGACGAACCCGACTGCGCCGAACATTACCAACGGACTAACCCCGGCGTTCTACTTCAACGGAAACGGCGCGTGCCCTGCCCAGGTTGCAACCCAAGCCACAAACTCGCAAGCAAGCTTTGGCTGTGGCTGGCCGGCGGGGTCAATCGTCCTCCCGCCACAGCTGAAAGCTGACGTGTCGAACAACGCGACTCCCGTGGGAGTGGCCCCGAATACTTACACGATGCCCCGGTACCAGAACTGGTCGATCTCGTTTCAGCGTCAGTTGAGCGAGAACATGATGATCGATATTGCTTATGTGGGTAACCACGGGACGCGGCTAATCGATGGCCGCAGCTCCGCCGGGGTCTATGACAATATGAACGCCGGCAGCATTCTATCCCTGGGCCAGAATGTTCTCCAAAATGGCTTCTTCACCAACGGTGTTCCTAACGCGATAGCAGCTGGAGCGGGACTTACAGCTCCTTACGCGGCATTCACAGGAACGGTGCCGCAGTCCTTGAGGATGTGGCCGCAGTATCACCAAATCAACTGGCGCTATTTCCCCAATGGCAGTAGCCACTACAACGCAATTCAGGCAAGCTTTGACCGGCGCATGAGCCACGGGCTGCAACTGCGTGCCGCCTATACCTATTCCAGACTATTTAACAACGGCTCGGAAACGGGGTTAGGCGCTGGGGGACCTCCGGTTCAAAATCCCAGCGATATGCGCAACCTTAACAGTGTCAGTTCCGATGACGTGCCGCACATCTTTACGTTTGGCTGGATCTACCAGCTGCCATTCGGCAAGGGCAAGCCGGTCGGCGGGAACGCCGCCGGGCCTCTGGATAAGGTCATCGGCAATTGGCATCTCTCGGCAACGCAAACGTACCAGTCGGGGAGGCCTCTCTCCATTATTACCGACAACGGTCTTCTTGGCGGGTTCCTGTTTAACTATAACAAGTTCCCGAACAAGGTCGGCAGCGGGCTGGCTGGCGGAAACGGCCAGCATGCTAACACTGTCCCGTACCTCAATCAGTCGGGATGGGCCGATCCTGGACCGCTTGCCTTTGGCAACGCTCCCCGGGAAGACGGCAGCGTCCGCGGCTTCAAGTATTATAACGAGGACCTCTCACTCTCCAAGGACACCTACTTCGGTGAGGGCCGGTACGTGCGGTTCCAAGCCGATGGAGGCAATATGTTCAACCGGCATTTCTTCTGCCCCGTGGATACGTTCTGGCTGTCGAACAACGGCAACAGCAACTTCGGCCTGACCCATAGCCAGTGCAATATCCCTAGGCGCATCCAACTCGGTCTCCAAATCTTCTTCTAGGTCACCCCGGGAATATGCCTTCCATGGATGGTCCGGAAGGACCATCCATGGTTAGTGTTTCTACCATGGAGAATCCGAGCGCAGAGAAATGAATGTGCGCGGCAGTATTTGCGCGGCTCGGCCTGTCTATCCCCGACCGAATCTTTCGCGTCGGATAATGCCCTGCCCCTCCCGCACGATCAGCAGTTGATTCACCTCAATGTTCTTGAAGGATTCCGTTAGGCCGAGGGGCCAGCGCACTTCCAGCAAGTCCACTTGGTTGGCCCGGCCAAGCCCAAAGTGCAGTCGAAGGTCATTCTGGGACAAGAAGCTCGAGCCGCTGAGAACCTCATTCATTTGCGCATGCCGCCCCGTGACGACCCGCACACGCGCGCCGATGGCGCTCCGATTGGACTTGGTGCCGATGCACTTGACCTTGATCCAGTTGTTTTTTGCGGGCGAATCATTGCGCAGCAGCGAGGGCGGCTCGTTCATGTTAATGATGGCAACGTCGACGTCTCCGTCGTTATCGAAATCACCGAAGGCCGCCCCGCGGCTAGGGCGAGGTTGAGTCACGGCCGGGCCACTCACCGAAGTAACCTCGGCGAACCGCCCGTTGCCCAGATTCTTATACAAGAGCTTTCTCTGCTTGAAGGTAACGTGCAGCTTCTTGGTGTCCACTTCAGGGAACACGTGCCCATTCGACATAAAGATATCCGGCCAGCCGTCATTGTCAAAATCGAAAAGGCCGACTCCCCATCCCAGATACTTGGTGTTCGCTCCCAATCCCGCTTGAAAGACTGCATCGTAGAACGTGCCGTCGCCGTTGTTGTGGTACAAATTCGCGGTTTGGTCGGAATAGTTGGTTTTGACGATATCGAGCCAGCCATCGCAGTCGTAGTCACCCACTCCAACTCCCATCCCTCCTTGTGGCACGCCATTTTCATTCAGGGCGCAGCCAATCTCGGATCCGATCTCTTCGAAGGTTCCATCATGATTGTTATGGTACAAGCGGCTTGGGACAGAGTCGCAGGCGACGTAGATGTCCGGCCAACCGTCGTTGTCAAAATCCGCAGCGCATACGCCAAGTCCGTAAGAGCCCCTGGGCATCCATTGCTCGCTGACAAAAGTGGGTGTCGCAGGGCCGCGTGGAATCACAATGCCGGATCGGTCAGAGACATCCTCAAACGTTCCGTCACCCCGATTGTGATACAAAATGTTCGTCCCGCCACTGAGCCCTTGCGGTCCGCAGCCGATCGCCAGGCCAAAGTACCGGCAGTATTGATTGTCGCCAGGTTGAGGGGCTGCCTGCGGATCAAAATTCACATAGTTCGCGACGAACAGGTCCAAGTGGCCGTCCCGGTCGTAGTCCAAAAAGCAGCATCCGGTATTCCATCGTGGTGTCGGGCTTTTCTGTGCTAAACCGGCTTTCTCCGTGACGTCGGTGAAGGTTCCATCTCCGTTGTTATGGTAAAGGACGATCCCACCCCAGTAGGTTACAGCCAGATCATCATAGCCATCGTTGTCGTAGTCGCCGACGCAGCACCCTTGGCCCCATCCCGAGTGAATCAGTCCGGCTTTTTCTGTTACATCGGTAAAGGACCCATCGCGATTATTGCGAAACAGCGATTTCGCACGAGGGTCGTCCGACGAGACGCCTTCGAATCTTGTTCCATTGACTAAGAAGAGATCCAGCCAGCCATCGTTGTCGTAGTCGAAAAGAGCGAGACCACAGCCGATCTCCTCCAGAAGGTACCGCTTGCGCGTGACACCGCCGAAGACGTTGCGTGCGCGGCTTAACCCGGCTTGTGCGGCAACATCGGTAAATTGAAAACCCGCTACGGGACCAGAATTGTCGCCTGGTTTTCGAATTGCAGACGAGTCCGGCGACCTTTGCAGTGCAAGCAATTCTCCGAGCCCGGGCAACAATACGGAAGCAGGGACAACCGAGCCCAAACGGCCGATCTGGCGGAGAAAATCTCGCCGCGATACTTCCCTGGAAACCATCAAATCCTGCCTGATTCTGCTGATCCGGGAGTCATTCGGCATGTTTCAATTATTCCGGTAGCAGCAATCGGAGCCGCACGTCGCTTTGCGCACTGCGCTCCGCTTCCAGTTTGCGAGATTCTGCAAGTTCGTTCTCCGATTCGTTGATTTTGCCGAGGCGTCGCAGCAACAAGCCAAACTGATAATGGGCTTCTACGGACTGCGGGTCGAGCGAGACCGCGCGCGCCAGGTCCCGCTGGGCTTCCTCATATTGATGCTGTCTCAAGAGGATGGCTCCCAGTTTAATGTACGAAGGGGCGTGTTCCGGATGGCTTTTGAGAAGCTCGCGAAAAACGGCCACCGCCTGGCCGTCCTGGCCGATGGAATCATACGTAAGAGCTAGGTAATAGGAAGCGGCCACTTGATCGGGTTGTGTCTTGAGGCTTTGCTTGAGTGAGGATTCTGCTTCGCTGTAATTTCCCTGCAAGTAATAGACTGCGCCAATTGCGTAGTTTAAGACGCTATCCTGCGGGTGCTTTCTCACGAGCCCGGAGAGTAGCGAGATGGCCTTGGTCAGGTTACCTTTGGCCACGTGCGCCGAGGCCAGAACGTAGACGAACGGATCGTAATCAGGTTTCAGTGAAGCGGCCTTTTCGAGTGCGGGCAAAGCGTCCTCCAGCAGATTCCGCTGGAGGCACACTTTTCCGAAATCGAAGAGGATTTGTGGATTTTCGGGTTCTTGCTGTTTTGCTTTCACCAAGTAGGCAAGAGCTTTCTCGCTATTTCCCTGTCTCTCCGCAATATCGGCAATGTTCTGGTCACAGATCGCGCAACCAGGTTGCAAGGTGAGCGCAAGTTGAAAAGTCTGCTCGGCGCGGTCCAGAAGTCCGAGCGAGAGGTAACCCTCTCCCAGCTTCACCGCCATAGCCGCGGACGGATGCACAGCGATGTTTGCTTCTTCATCCTCGAAAACCTCTTTGGCCTCAGAGTTCATCCCGTAGGTGATCAAGACCTTGGCAAATTCGATGGATAGGTCATCGGACGGCGGCACCGGCAGGTCATGCCAGCTACGAACAAGAGCTTTCAGTTCTTCCTTTTTTCCAAGCGCTTCATAGTCGGTTGCCAGCAAGAGTATGCCGTCATCGGATTTGCTTAGCTGGCTAACAATGGGATCGGCTACTCGCAAAGACTGCTGGTAATTGCGGAGAGATGCTTCGGCCTTGGCTAGCCCAAGCCGAGCGTTGACATTTCCAGGCTCCCGCTTAAGGACTTGCTGGAAGCTTTTTCTTGCCAAAACGGGCTTGTCCAATAATAAGTAAACGTTTCCCAGGCTGGTCCTTGCCCCCAGCAGGTGCGGGTTCACCGTCAGCGCCTGGGTCAGAAAATTCTCGCTTTCCCCATATTTGCCCTCGCGCAGGCGAATCGTTCCCAGCACCGCTAGCGCCAGGGCTCGCGTGGATGGATCCTTTAGTGCCTGCCGGGCCTCAGTTTCCGCTTGGCCGACTTGCCCCTGATTTAGAAGGTTTGCTGCCCTTTCGATGTGATTAAGCTGGGCAAGACAGACGTTTGCTAGAATTGGGAGCGCAAGACAGAATACATAGCGGCTAAGAGGGCCTCGCAGGTGGCCAGCAAGATGCCGAAGGAAATCAGCTGTTTCGCGACGGCTGCCCATGTTCGTACATGCTAGCAAGCCCATAGAGCCGCGGCAACGTCTACTCTGGCGCGAAAAAAAGATTTGAACCTGCAGGCAGCGGAGAAATTCTACTGGCGATCGGACAGGTCTTACTCTGCCACAGACCTTTCCCGCTAATCGAGGAGTTCAATAGCTTGATCCTCATGAAAACAGGAGCACATTTTGGCTCCCGCCGCGATTTCTTGAAGCGTCTACTCGCAAGCTTCCTCGGTAGCGGGCTCTCATGTTCTACTCTGCAAAGCTGCCTGGCAATGCATCAGAGCACCAGCAAGTCTCCCTTTGAGCTTGTTCCGCCCGCAGTAAGCGGTATTACCTGGACGCACCGTAACGGACGCTCACCAGAGATGTACCTGCCAGAAACTGTGGGCGCTGGGTGTGGATTCATCGACTATGACAACGACGGATGGATGGACATTTACCTGGTAAACAGCGGGGCGTGTGATTTCTTCGATCCAAATCCCCCGCTGCGCAATGCCCTTTACAAGAACAACCGCGACGGAACTTTCACGGACGTTACCCAAAAAGCGGGGGTAGCGGGCGGTGGCTATGGGATGGGTTTGGCCGTTGGAGATTACAATGGCGACGGATGGCCCGATCTCCTGGTGACGCAATACAACGGCGTGATTCTCTACCATAACAACGGTGACGGCACCTTCAGCAATGTCACTCGGCAAGCCGGTTTGCCCACGGAAGGCTGGGCTTCCAGCGCAGTTTGGTTCGACTACGACAACGATGGGAAGCTTGACCTCTTTATCTGCCGGTTTGTGGACTTCAATAAATCCAAGAACAAGTTCTGTGGTAACCACGAAACGGGCCTCCGTTACTATTGCATCCCGCGCGTTTACGATCCTATGCCGAGCTGGCTATTTCACAACAACGGCGATGGCACATTTACGGACGTCAGCCGCGAATCGGGAATTGCAAAATTCTTGGGCAAGGCCTGGGGTGTGGTCGCCTGCGACATCAATAATGACGGGCGGATGGATTTGTTCGTGGCCAATGATACGGTGGCGAACTTCTTATTTGTGAACCGCGGCGACGGGAGGTTTGAAGAGATGGGCCTGCAGGCCAACGTTGGTTACAGCGCCGAAGGGCGAGCGCGGTCTGGAATGGGAGTGGATTCCGCTGATTACGACCAGGACGGCTGGATGGATTTGTTCGTTTCAAACGTGGATCAGGAGATGTATTCGCTTTATCACAACAATCGTGACGAAACCTTCGATGACATGGCCGTTCCGTATGGCATTGGCAAGGTTACGCGGCTGATGAGCGGATGGGGAGTGAAATTCTTCGATTACGACAATGACGGCACACCCGACCTCTTTCTTGCCAACGGCCATCCGGACGACAAAATCGAGGCGCATACGAGCGGAGTAAAGTACCGGGAGCCCTTGTTGCTCTTTCACGGTACCGGCAGAGGATTCGAGAACGTAACTGCCACCAGTGGCCCGCTTTTCACGCGACCTTACGCGGCGCGTGGGATGGCCATCGGCGATTTTGACAACGACGGTTCGCTGGACGTGCTGGTGACTGTCAACGACGGGCAGCCGCTACTGCTTAGGAATCAGGTGGGGCAGCGCAACCATTGGTTGGGAGCAAGGCTGGTGGCAAAACAGACGAATCCGGACGCTGTCGGCGCGCTGGTTACTTGGCAGGCCGGAGACCTGACACGCTCACTCTTCAAAACGGGTGGAGGAAGCTACATGGCGTCGCACGACCCTCGCGTAGTCATGGGCATAGGCAAGCGCACTCAGATGAACTGGGTCGAAGTAAAGTGGCCGCAGCCGAGCGGGCGCGTGGAGCGCTTCAGGAACCTCCCCATTGATCGCTACTTGCAGTTCGTTGAGGGGCAGGGGGAAGCTCAGAAAAGCTCGACCAAAGAGTGACAGATTGTAACCGCATAGCGCGCAGCCTGCACAAGGTTGAGCACGAAAGAAAAGGGGACGCACCTAGTCGAGCCCGGGCAAACCATGCTACATTGCTCGCTCTGCGAGTCCAAATCCGTGCGGGAGAAAGAACAAGCCTTAAATATTCATGAAGTTGCGAGACGCGCGCGAGTGTCCACCGCGACCGTGTCCCGCGCAATCAACCGCGTTCCTACAGTTAATCCCAAGCTTTCACAACGAGTCTGGAAGGTCATTAAGGAACTGGGCTACTACCCTAACACGCAGGCGCGTGCCTTGGTCTCGGGCCGCAGCAGAATTTTCGGACTCATTGTCTCCGAACTAACGAATCCGTTCTTCCCGGAAATCGTCCAGGTGTTCGAGACCATAGCCGTTCGGCACCACTACGAGATTCTGCTGACATCGACGATGAATGACCCGGAGCAGATGGAGAGTTCCGTCCGCCGGATGATCGAACGCCAGGTCGAAGGCGTGGCCGTCATGACCTTCGGTATGGAAGAAGCGCTGCTGGAAGACTTGAAATTGCGCCAGGTTCCGCTGGTTTTTGTTGATGTTGGACCCCGCCGCCCGCGAGTCAGCAACCTGCGCATCGACTACTTGGGCGGCATTCGACAGGCCGTGCAGCATGTAGCGGCACTGAGACATGAAAGGATCGCGTTTATCACGGGACCTCATACCCTCAAATCCGCGATGGCCCGGAAACAAGCCTTTCTGAAGGCCATGCATGAGATAGGGCGAGATCCGGACACGAGTTTTATCGTGGAAGGAAACCACACCATGGAGGGGGGCCGCCTAGCCTGCGGTCACCTCCTCTCCCAGCCGAAAAAGCCCACAGCAATCCTTTGCTCCAATGACATGACGGCGATCGGAGTCATGAGGAAGTGTTACGAGGACGGAATATCTATTCCCAGGGACCTCTCCGTGATTGGCTTTGACGACATCCGCCTGGCTCAGTTTATGTTGCCGCCGCTAACGACGGTGCAAATGTCTCAAGCAGAGTTAGCAAGACTTGCGTTCGATGCGCTACTTGCCGAAGTGGAACGCGAGGAGCCGCTTCCGGAAGGGTCTGAATATGTGCTCAAGACGGCGCTGATCGAGCGCGAGTCGACAGCTATTTGCCGTGAAAGCGCTGCCTCGAAAACAAATCATCCAGCATCGATACGAACAGTCGGTTACGCTGACCACTGAATGGCGGCGTAGGAACGCGCCGGCATTTCAAACTTGGTCCGGCCATTGCTCGTGGCGGGTTTCGTAAATGTTTGAGGGACTACTTTCTGTGGAGCCTCGAAGGTATTCGAGGCTTTCAGATCCGTGCCTGTCAGCACCGTCGACACCAGCACTTGCCCGGGCGTTTTGTCCTGCCAATTGATCTCTACTGTGTGCGGTTTCGCCAAGTCTCGGTTGAGGACGAAAAGCGTGACCCTTCCGTCTTGCGCATTCAGGGTTCCCGCGGCGTCCACGTAAGGAACCTGGCCCATATTCGAAACTTCGTAGGTTGGGGACTCCACCAAAACGTTGAGGACTAAACCGCGGGCATACTGAAGCGCCCAGTTGTAGGGATAAAAGATGGTCTGGCGAAGCATGCCGTTTGCGTTCGTCATGATCGGAGCGATCACGTTGATCAATTGCGCCAGACACGCCACCTTGACGCGGTCTGCATGACGAAGCAAGGAATTGACCAAGCCTCCGACAAGCAGCGCGTCTTCAAGGTTGTAAACTTCCTCGAGCAAATGAGGCGCTTCCTGATGATGTCCGTTGGTTGCGTCGCCGCTGCGGGCCCGATACCACACATTCCACTCGTCGAAGGACAGCCATAGCTTTTTCGGCGAACGCTTGTGCCCGCGCACCAGGTCGCAAACCGCAAGCGATTCTTCGATCTGCTGCTCCATGCTCAAATTCATGGCCAGGAATTTCGAGCTGTCTCCTCCGGTATCCTGGGGGGCGTTTGTGAAATAGCGGTGCAAGGAAAGCCCGTCAACATAGTCGTAGCATTGCTCCAGAACCTCGCGATCCCACTCCAGGTAGGTAGGCATAAACGGCCCGCTGGACCCGCAGGCGATTAGTTGCAGCGAAGGATCGACGTAGCGCATCTGCCGCGCGGCATCCTGTGCTTTCATCCCGTACTCGGTTGCCATCATGTGCCCGATCTGCCAGGGACCATCCATTTCATTCCCCAGGCACCAATGCTTCACTCGATAAGGCTCGGCAAATCCATGCTTACGCCGCAGATCGCTCCATTTGGTCCCTTGATCCAGGTTGCAATACTCCACCAGAGCCGCGGCCTCTTCAGGAGTTCCTGTCGCAAGATTGAGGCCCATTAGAGGTTCAGCTCCCACTGCTTTGCACCAGGCCATAAATTCATTGGTACCGAACTGATTCGTGTTAGTCGAATTCCAGGCTTTGTCGAGGACGCGAGGGCGGCTTTCCTTGGGGCCGACGCCGTCGAGCCAATTGTAGCCAGAAACAAAATTGCCGCCAGGATAGCGAATGATGGGCACCCCCATCTGGCGCACTTCGTCTATAACATCTTTGCGGAAACCGTTTGCGTCCGAGAGCTTCGAAGCAGGGTCGTAAATGCCTTCATAAATTGCCCGCCCCAGGTGCTCCAGGAACGAGCCAAAAAGGTTGCGGTCAAGCGGGGCGATGACGCGGCGTAAATCCAAGTAGATTTTGGTGGGATCGCCAGGGCCCAAGGGGCTTTGGGAACGAAGCAAAGATGGGCCCAATACAGAAGTCATGCCCCAGGAGATTCCCGCATTCACAGCCTGGCGCAAGAAACGCCTTCTATCCTCGGAAAACATGTTTGGTCTCCTGTTACTTGTTCAAGACGGAGCAAAAGCGCTCCTTGGAGGGAGCAACATAAGGTCACGGCGCCAACCTAAGGGGCCCAGCGTTGCCAACATTGTCGGCTAGATACTATTCCTTTGGTGCGGTAAACGTTTACCATATATGTCTGCCGCCCGCAAGCGCTCGCGCCAAGC